>CAKQNS010000014.1 GCA_934255455.1 uncultured Alphaproteobacteria bacterium | reverse complement strand
ATTGTACACCACGCGCCACACGACATTGTCGGTCGCGTTGCTGGTAAAATACACGGTAATTGTCTCGCCCGTGTTTTCACGTACAAGATGTAATTCTGATGCGTACATCAGCCCGCGTCCGCGCGCCAAACTGTTTATGCATTTTGCCAATTCGGCTGGTGCAACCGAGCCACCCTGGCGGCATTCATAATCCAGGTTGTATTTCCAATCCTTGGCAATGGTGTATATTATGCTGTTATCCTTGCGCGGGGCATATAATCCTTTGTCGCGGAAAAACAGGGTATGTATATCGTCAAATGACATCCCCAGCATAATGCCCGCAATATCAAATGATGCCACCGGTGCCGGCGTTGCATCGTCGTTTAATTCGACATCGGTGGTGGTGATGTCGGCATCGCCACTGTCAGTAATGGCGAAATTTTCAAAATCAAATGGGTCATCGTTTGCCATGACGCATGGCGCCACACCGATAATTCCAATTGCAAATAAAATACCAACTATACGCTTCATAGTGTTCCCCAATTTTTATTTTGCCACTATTTCGTAAACCCGGAATTTGAACAGACTGGCCGGATCGCCACCTGCGTCCAAATATTTATGCACACCACGTTCTACAACGAAATCGCGAATTCCAGGTTCAAATCGTATTTTCATAAACAGTGTTCCGCGCGAAATTTCCGGCGGCATATCCAAATCGTTCGGTGTGCGCCATGTGTGTAATTCATAATCAACCTGCCAATAATCGCCGCCCGCGGGTCGGGTAATATCATTTATAACCGCGGCGGTACGCATAGATTTTTCACCGGCCATTTTATCAATTTCATCGGCCATGGTGTTTATCCATTGGGTAAAAACTGGTGCGCTGGACATCTGTGCCAATATGCTGTTGTTGCGTGTGCGGCGCGCAATGTTTTCACGATCGGGCACAACATAGAAATATTCCGTAATATAACGGTCAACCAATAAATTCATTATTCGCATATCGCCCATTTCGTCGGGTGTTTGAATTTCACCGGGCCGGTCGGTGGATAAATTATTCGGTTGGAAAAAATATGTATCAATGGTTGTACGATCGCCCGCATCATAAATTGCGCCCGTCAAATACAGGGCCGCAAATGTAAAGCCCAGCATTATAATTCCAAATAAAAATATTCCAATGCGTTTCATCAATTTAATCTGTATGCGTTAAAATCCACAATGTAATACCCCAGGGTTCGCGGATATACCGATGTGCGACGTGCGACCTTGGCAAAAGCGATTATTTGCATATCGCCGCCGAACGATGTTGATAATTTCGCACGAACCGTCCACATGCCGCCATTCGTACTGATTTGTCCAATTGGCGAAATTTGAATAGATGTGGTATCAACTGTCATACGACCCGACGCGTCGGCAATATCAACCCAGGTTGGTACAACATTCAATATGAATGAATTAAATACCTCGTCCCCAGATGCACAGTATATTGCACATGTTTTATCAATGCGTGCCGGTGCGTTGTCGGACATACATTGCGACTCGCGCTCGCACGTTTTCCATAATGCGTCATTTTCCGCATCTGTGCCAATTGTGAACCAATCGCGGGTAAAATTCGCAATAACCGATTCCTGCATTGTGCGGGTTGCGGAATATGCCATTTGGCCATGCGGGTGTCCCACAATAGACCATGCGCCCGTCACGGAATCAATTGAAATTATAAATGGTTCGATTGTTGCGCCACCGCGCACCCACATCAGTAAACCACAAACACAAATTATCAGAAAAAACAGCGCCACCACGCCAACCGAAAACACGCGGGAAACGGCAATGCGCTTGCCCGCCGGGAATGCTGGCGTTTCAAAACTGTTTGGATAATCCAATTATAATCCCCCACGCGTTTGGTTCAGACTATGCCTGGAATACCATGATACATGCGCATGGACTCAGTTTCAATTCGTTGTTGTCATACCCCACACCAACCGGTTCGCGGTCATAAACCTGGCCACATCCGGCCAATGCAATTGCAATAAATAATCCCAGAAATATCTTTTTCATGTCTGGTTTCCCCCTTTCAAAGCTTTGTGCACAAATTATAAGAAATTTTGCGCCCCCCGGTCAAGTAAAAGTTCAAATAGCAAAGTGCAAAGTTCATCCGTCGCCGCTGCGCTCCGCCGTGATAAAAATAATGTGTGCGCCATTCGGCGCACCGCTTTATTTATTTGAACTTTGAACTCTGAACTTTGAACTTTTAATAAATGCCCCGTTGAGGCATTTATTAAAATTGTGTTTCAAATGATAACAGAAATCGCTGTTCGCGGTCGTATTCGTTCATTTTTAACGGCCATCCCCAACTGAAATTCATGGGGCCCATCGGGGTGTTCCAATATACACCGACGCCAACCGATGTACGCAAATCGGAATCGATTTTGTTTTTACGCGTGCCATAGAACGGATGCTGGTATATATCCTCGGCCCGGGGTGGTTTACCCAAAATGCCATAGTCTGCAAATA
>CAKQNS010000013.1 GCA_934255455.1 uncultured Alphaproteobacteria bacterium | reverse complement strand
AAAATATTGACAAAATATATTTATTGTATTACAATTTGATGTGTAAAACCAACCAAGGGGTACAATTATGAAATTCAACCAAACCGTTAAATACAACCTGAAACGCGTATTGCCTATTTTGGGTATTGCGGGCGCGACATTGTTGCCGGCATGCCGCGGGGGGCAAAATGAACCAGAGCCACAAAAACACAGTGTGGATTTGAAATGGTTTTGGAATTACGAAGAAGAAATTACACCAGAAAACATTCAAAAGAATTTGGATGATCCAACGGTTGACACGGTTTACTTGGCTTTGGTAAACGGTGGTGATTTTAGACATGCTTATGAAAACAATATAAAATTTATGCGTGAAAATTTCCTGGGGCCGCGCATTGAAATGGGCAAGGGTCGTGTTCGTGGCAAGGGCAATTTTGTATTTTATCCTGGGCATGCTGCCCCAGCGGACAGCCTGTGGCTGGTTCAACAGGGTTGGACGGTAAATCAACAAAACCAAAGATAATAAAAACGCCCCACGGGGCGTTTTTTCAAAGTTCAAATACCAAAGTTCAAAGTGCATCCGTCTCCGCTGTGCTCCGCCGTGATAAAAATAATGTGTGCGCCATTCGGCGCACCTTTTTTTATTAAAGTCCCTGCGGGGCAATATTTACCACTACCCCGTCCGCTGCGCGGACACCCCGACCCGGGTCCCGCAAAATCGTCAGATTTTGTGGGTGATTCCCAGCGAAGGGGATTTTAGTTTATTCCCGTTACCAAACAAAGCCCACCCTTTGCCCCCAGCGAAGGGGATTTTAATAGGGCCTTTTTATGCGGCTTTTTTGGCGTCACGCAGGATTTGCACGGGCTGTTTTTTGCCCAGCACCACATTTTTATCAATTACAATTTCCGCCAATTCGGGGTTATCGGGCGCATCAAACATTGGTGCCAACAATATGCGTTCCAAAATACTGCGCAGGCCACGCGCCCCAGTTTTGCGCGCCACCGCCATTTTTGCAATTTCACGCAATCCGTCATCGGTAATGTTCAATTTCACATTGTCCATTTCCAACATTGCAACATACTGTTTCACAATTGCGTTTTTCGGTTCGGTCAAAATTTTAACCAGCGCATTTTCATCCAAATCTTGCAATGTGGTAATTACCGGCAAACGCCCAACCAATTCCGGAATGATGCCGAATTTAACCAAATCTTCGGGTTGAACATCGTCCAGGTAATTTCTAGATTCGCGTTCTTTTTTCGATTGCACATTTGCGCCAAAACCGATGCCCGCGCGTTCGGATTTGCGACCACCAATAATTTTATTCAGGCCATCAAACGCCCCACCACAGATAAACAAAATTTTCGATGTGTCCAATTGAACGGTGGCCTCGCCCGGGTGTTTACGCCCCGCCCCGCCCGCCGGGACATTCGCAACGGTGCCTTCGACCAGTTTCAATAATGCTTGCTGTACGCCCTCGCCCGAGACATCACGCGTCAGCGATGGGTTTTCAGATTTACGCGCAATTTTATCAATTTCGTCAATATAGATAATGCCACGACCCGCGCGTTCGACATCGAAATTCGCATTTTGCAACAGACGTGTTAAAACACTTTCCACATCGTCGCCGACATATCCGGCCTCGGTCAAAGTGGTGGCATCGGCAATTGCAAACGGCACATCCAAAATGCGCGCCAATGTTTGCGCAAACAATGTTTTACCCGTGCCCGTCGGTCCAATCAGCAACACATTAGATTTTTGAATTTCAACATTTGACGACAACGCCACGCTGTGCCGTTTATAGTGGTTATACACCGCCACCGCCAATGTGCGTTTCGCCATATCTTGGCCAATAATATATTCATTCAAGAAATTATAAATCTGGGACGGGGTTGGCAATTTCGCAGCATCTTTGCTGACCTCGGTCCGCATATCGTCCGCCATAATGTCGTTGCACAGATTTATACATTCGTCACAAATGCAAACATTGCGTCCGCTAACCAGTTTTTTAACCTCGTACACGGCCTTGCCACAGAAACTGCAAAACTGGGTATTGTTCTGGTTTGCGTCGGTTGACGGTGTGTTGTTGTTTTTGTCGTCACTCATATCTTGCCATCCCACATAAATTATTTACGCAATAAAATTCCATCAATCAGACCGAAATCTTTGGCCTCGGTCGGGGTCATCCAATTGTCGCGTTCCATTGCATCAAACAGTTCTTTTTCACTGCGCCCAGTAAACGCCGCCATTTGTTTAATCAATGTCTGTTTATTCTTTTGATATTGGGTCATACGAATTTCCATGTCGGTAATCTGCCCTTCGGCCCCGGCCAATGGCTGGTGAATCATAATCTGGGTATTTGGCAAAACAAAACGTTTCCCATGCGCACCCGCCGCCAACAGAACCGAACCCATTGACGCAACCAAACCCATACCGATGGTCGACACCGGCGATTTTATATACTGCATGGTGTCCATAATCGCCCAGCCCGCAGAAACATCACCGCCAGGACTGTTGATATAAACCGAAATTTCCGCATTTGGATTTTCAGATTCCAAAAACAATAATTGCGCCACAATACTGTTTGCCATTGTCGGTTCAATTTGACCGTTTATCATAACAATGCGATCACGCAACAGGCGCGAATAAATATCAAACGAACGTTCGCCACGGGGCGATTCTTCGATAACCATTGGTATCAATGCCATTAAAACATCCTTTTATTTCCACTGAATTATACCATAAAAAATCCGATTCGCGAATTTATACTGGTGTATATATAGGAAAATCTGCAAAAAATACAACCTGCAACAACAATTGCCAAAATGATTTTTAGTGCTATGCCATCAATCAAAAAACAAGGTAGAAAAAAATGTATACATACGGATTTTATAATTTAGAGCGCATTCGCATGGAACGCGAAATTGAAAACGGCTATGCGGCTTTTTTAATACCGCGTTTGATATCCCGTACATATTTGCGCAACTCGTCGATTGGCACCAATGTTCCGTCACGCTTTTCCGCCGACCAATAATCCCAACCATTGAAACTGACGCTGTGTTGCAGGCGCGCCGCCATAACATGGATTGACGCCTTGCCGTGCAGGGTATGTGCCAACTGCGCATCACGCGTAATCATCACGCGCTCGCCACGTGGGCTGACCAAAGTTTGACCAACATACAACAACCCCGCATCCAGCAATTCGCGAAACGCAACGCGAACCTCGTCCCGTTTTGGGGCGGCAACCTCTATCCCCGATAAATCAATTGGTGTTATATTTTGCACGCGCCCGCGCGCCGCGGCCACATAGTTTTCGTCGCGATCAATTCCGATAAAATTGCGCCCCAACTCGTGCGCCGCCGCCGCGGTGGTGCCACTGCCCACGAATGGGTCCAGGATAATATCGCCAGGCTTGGTCGACGCCAAAATTACACGGCGCAGCAAATCCATTGGCTTTTGTGTGTTGTGCAAACTTTTGCCATCGGCACCCTTGATACGTTCCTCGCCCAGGCAAATGTTGATATTCCAATCCGACCGCATTTGTTTGCCGCCGTTTAATTTCTTCATTGTTTCATAATTAAATGTATATTTTCCGGTCTTGCGCGGGGTTGCCCAAATCAATGTTTCATGTGCATTTGTAAAACGCGTGCCACGGAAATTCGGCATGGGATTTGTTTTTACCCACACAATATCATTCAGAATCCAGAAACCCATGTCTTGCAGAATTGCCCCCAAACGGAAAATATTATGATAACTGCCAATGACCCACATTGCGCCATCAGGTTTCAATATGCGCCGGCATTCACGCATCCATGCGCGTGTAAATTCATCGTATTCGGCGGGGCTGTCAAATGCGTCCCACGCGTCACGCACGGCACGCGCGGCGGTTTGATCCTCGGGCCGATACAGCGTTTTGGTACCCAATTGTAAATTATATGGACTGTCGGCAAAGACGGCATCAACCGACGCGTCTGGAATGCCACGCATAACATCGATACAATCACCAGATAAAATTTGGTTCAGGTATTTTTCCATCTCTCTGCTCTGAATATCATTTTACCACAAATCGGGGCATAAAAAAACATGTACGCAAGCATATTCATATAAATAAAAGACTTGATTTTTATGAAAACAGCATTTTTAGTCGCGCGAAAAAATGCAAATTATGCTTGCGGGGGCGCGAATAGATTGCTATTCTGTACGGCATGAGATGTCCATATTGTAATTCAACCGACAGCCGCGTGACTGATTCCCGCCCCGACACCGAAGATGCAATTATTCGGCGCCGTCGCGTGTGCAACCAATGCGGCGCGAAATTTACAACCGTTGAACGCGTGCAAATGCGTGATTTAATGGTGCGCAAAAACAGTGGCAAGTTAGAGGCTTTTGACCGCGAAAAACTGCGTCGCAGCATAAAGTTGGCATGCCGCAATCGCGAGGTTGGCGACGAACAAATTGAAAAATTGGTCACATCTATACACCGCCGTCTGGAAACAGAAACCGCCGACGATACGGTGACCAGTGTTATGGTTGGCCAAATGGTTGCGGATTCATTATTAAACCTGGACCCGATTGCATTCGTGCGATTTGTATCGGTATATCGCAAGTTTTCGCGCATTTCCGATTTCAAAAAAATCATTGATCAAATACCGGAACCTGATGACAATGCCGTGGTGTGCCATTTGCCAAAAACATCACTGTTCTGATATAAAAATTCATGAAAAAAATATTCATATTTTTAACAGCGATTTTATTTGCGACCGCTGCGCGGGCCGCAAATAATCCGATGATTTTAACGGATAACGACGCCAGTTTATATGAACAAATATTTGTCATGCAGCAAAACGAAAAAATTGATGCAGCAAAAAAACTGGAACAGCAATTGACCGACAAAATGCTGATGAACGAGGTTTTATATCAACGCTATACATCCAAAACATATCGCACACGCGGCGCAGAAATCAACGCGTGGATGAACAAATATTACGATATGCCGGGTGCGACGCGTATGGAAAAATTGGCACAAATAAAAAAGACCACTGTGCGCAAAGCATCGGTACCAAAAATGATAAGTGGCACTGATTCCATTGAAACCGCCCAATCAGAAACATGGACGGCAAAACAATATTCCGGCGCCACAGATGCCAGCATAAAAAAATTCAAACGCGCCATCCGCAGTGGCAGTACTAAAACCGCCCGATTGATATTACAAGACCCGGCGTTCAAGAAAAAATTGACTGAATCTGACTATGGCCGTTTGGCGGGTCGATTGTCGTTCATATACTATACAAACGGCGAATTTGAATTGGCAAAAAAATGGGGCTTTGTTGCGGCGGATGCAAAATCTGAATACGGCCTGTGGTCAATGGGATTATTATATTTCAAGGAAGAAAAATTCAAAGAAAGTGAAAAATATTTCAGCCAGATTTTACAGTTGGCTCAGATAAACAACGCCCGCAAAACCGAGGCTGCATTTTGGGCCGGCCGCGCCGCGGATGCAAATGGCGATGCCGCCGCTGCGAAAAAATATTGGAAAATTGCGGCCGCACACCCAATGGCATTCTATGGTGCATTGTCGGCGGTTATGCTGGGCGAAACACCTGAATATGAATTTTTTGAACAAGATTACACCGACGACGATATTGACGCACTGCGCGAAACAAAATATGGCCGCATGGCATTGGCGTTGATTCAAACGAACCAAAAAGAACGCGCGGAACAATATCTGAAATATCTGATAACATCGCGCGCATCAGACCGCACATTGCATGCGGTGAACTCGATTGCGACGGCATACGGCCTGCCGCGGGTATCAATTCAGGCATCGGGTGTCATTCGTGACCGCGGCATTTTGGAAATTGACGACGACATCATTTATTCGGCGCAATATCCCCTGCCCGATTGGGAACCTATGGGCGGGTGGTCAATTGACCGCGCGTTGTTATTGGCCATTACCAAACAGGAAAGTGGTTTCAAAACAAATGCAAAATCAAATGCTGGCGCAAATGGCTTGATGCAAATTATGCCCAGTACTGCGCGTCGCGTTGCGCGTCGCAACAATGTGGCAATGTCTGACATTGATATGACCAACCCAGAACACAATATGTTTTTGGGACAACAATACATCGTTGATTTGCTGGCACATCCGAACATCAACAACAATATTATAAAAATGTTGGCGGCATATAATGCAGGCATGGGCACATTGATAAAATTTGAAAAGAATTTTTCAACATACGACCCGTTGCTGTACATAGAATCTTTTCCGGCATACGAAACCCGCAATTATATAAAGCGCGTTATGTCAAATATGTGGCTGTACCGCGCCCGGTTGAACCAGCCCCTGACATCGATGGAGGAATTGGCCAACGGCGTATGGCCACTGTATAATACCCAAGACGAATATGTCCGTCACCAGATTGAAAATCGTATGGGTGTATAATTTTCATCGGGGCCGATATGCGAACAACACCTGATTTTTCATACGAATGCGACAGCGGATTTGAAATTGTCGCCGGTGTGGACGAGGCCGGGCGCGGCCCCCTGTGTGGTCCGGTTGTTGCCGCGGCGGTAATATTTCCAAACCGCGACATTAAAATTCCGGTTGTCATTCGCGATTCAAAACAAATGACGCCACATGCGCGCGCCATCGCATACGATTGGATTACAAAAAACACCGTATGGGGCGTCGGCCAATGCAGTCCCACCGAAATAGATGAATTAAATATTTTATGGGCGTCTATGTTGGCAATGACCCGCGCGGTAAAAAAACTGACCCAGACACCACAATTTTGTTTGATTGACGGCAACCGCGTACCGCGCGATTTGAACGGCGCGTCCGTGGTGCATGGCGATGCAAAATCGCTGTCAATTGCCGCCGCATCCATTATTGCCAAAGAAACGCGTGATAAAATTATGCACGAATTGGCCACAAAATATCCCGAATACGCGTGGGATAAAAATGCAGGATACCCAACCCCGGCACATTTGCAAGCAATCGAAAAATATGGTATAAACGAACATTATCGAAAAAGTTTTGGTCCAATCAAGGAAAGGATAAAAAATGAAACTGCGCACGATTGAAAATATTGATGTTCGCGGCAAATTTGTTTTGCTGCGCGACGATTTTAATGTTCAAATTGTTGATGGGAAAATTACCGACACATTCCGCATTGAACAGAGTATGCCAACCATAAACGCCCTGCGCGCGGGTGGTGCAAAAATTGCCATTTGTGCACACCTGGGCCGGCCCAAGGG
>CAKQNS010000012.1 GCA_934255455.1 uncultured Alphaproteobacteria bacterium | reverse complement strand
TTTTTGCGCAGTAAATACCACTTGACCCGATGGCGGATTTCTGGGTATAATTTCCGCATAAAGGTGCCGCAGAAAAACCACCGTTTTTTTCGGCACTTCTTTTTTTGCGCCGCGCCCCACCCAGCGGGGCATTGCGGGGATTTTTGTGGATTTTTTATTTGCCCCGCAGGGACATATTTACCACTACCCCGTCCGCTTGCGCGGACACCCCTTCGCCAGCGAAGGGGAACTTAGACCGCGACGGGAATAAAACAAGCGCGCCGATGGCGCGCTATCTATTCTCTATTATCTATTCTCTATGCTCTAAAAAAACGGGGCAAGCCCCGTTTTTTATTTGATAATGTCTTGGACGGTGACTTTGAACACTACATCCGCACCGGCCAATTCTGGATAATAATTCTGCGGGAATGTGATGTTTATATCACGGGTTTCGCCACGCGCCATACCAACAACCTGCTCTTCAAATCCGGGAACAAACTGGCCACTGCCCAATGTCAGTTTATATCCTGTTGCGGTGCCACCCGGGAATTGTACGCCGTCCTTGAATCCGGCGAAATCAATCACAACTGTATCGCCATTTTTTGCAACATCGCTTGCATTGCTGTCGCATGCACCCAGCATAACCGCACCGGCCAACACGGCCGCAGACATAATTTTTTTCATATTCATACCCCCTGGATTCTAGTTATTGTAAACACATCTGAAACCGTATTCACGCATGGTTGCGCCTTCGGCCTCTATCCTGTAATCGTAATACGGTGTTGGCCGCATTACATCAAACGACGGATGGTCGTACACCATGACAATGCTGTCCGCATTGCGACCACACACGCGTTTCATTTCATAGTCGGCAACGCGTCCCAAAATTGTGCGGGCATCGCCATCAACATCCATACCGTCGGCATTTTGCACCAAGCGCAAACGCATTTCACGCAAATCGGTATTGCCCAATAATATTTGAACACGCACCATCGCGCCCTTGTATTCCTGCCACCGGGTTTCCAT
Organism: uncultured Alphaproteobacteria bacterium; assembly: GCA_934255455.1. Classification (GTDB taxonomy): domain Bacteria; phylum Pseudomonadota; class Alphaproteobacteria; order Rs-D84; family Rs-D84; genus Enterousia. Next base: position 9,495 of record CAKQNS010000012.1, on the reverse strand, counting down.
ACGCGATGTGTTCCATTTGTTATTAGACTGTTCCTTTTCCGCGGCGGTTTTTGGTTTATACGAATCAATGTTTGAATACTGGTTATCAGATTGCATAAATGTACTGGTGCGTTCGTTATAGACCGGTGCATCCGCCCCACCGTTTGCGAAATCATTTTCATTATATGGCGCGTCATCGTTCACACATCCGCCCAACATTACAGCACCACACAACAAACAAAGCAATGATTTTTTCATATTGTCTCTCTTTCTATTTTATTCAATTTTATCAAATAAAGCGTTTTGATTCAAGGGCGGATTTATGATAAAATTAAATCATAATGTCGAATGTAGTATTGGAATCTTTGCTGAAACCGTTGGCGGAATTTTATCGCCCCAAATTTGTCGAGGAAATTGCCATAAATCACGCAGGCCAGGTTTGGATGCGCCTGCATGGGGCGCGCGTGCCGTGGGTGGCATACGATGCCCCAGTGTTATCAAAACAATATTTGGTTGATTTGATTTACACGGTTGCGAATATATACGAGCAACCATTTGACCCAATTCACGGTATGCCGGTTGTATATGCAACATTGCCCGGGAATCACCGATTTACCGCAATTGCGGGCCCAAATGTTCAATATGACGACAACGATGTCACGGGGGGTGTGGCATTGAACATTCGTGGTACGGGCGCGACCGACACATCATTTGCAAATTATGGTTTGGCCCGGGGCCAGGCACTGTTGAAAATTAAACCACGCGAAACCGTGCGCCCCGATGATCCATACGACCGTTTAATGTCCGCCATAAATGACGGCAGCCCTATTTTAATCAGTGGCGCAACAGCAACCGGCAAAACAACATTTTTGAACCACATGCTGACACTGATTGACCAAAACAGTCGCGTCATCACGGTTGAAGATGCGCGTGAAATTCGTGTGCCGCAACCAAACCGTGTGCATTTTGTTCTGTCGCGTACGGAACAAACAAATGATTTTAATTATGCCCGCTTATTGGATTTGGTGGTGCGTATGACGCCTGATGTTATTATTGGCGGCGAAATTTCAACCGACAATGCGGCCGTGCTGTGGGAAATGTTGGGGACTGGACACGACCATTTCTATACGACCATTCACGCCGAATCTGCCGACGCCGCATACGCCGCATTTGCCGACCGAATTTTACACACACAACCCGCGTATAACCGCACGGATTTAATCGCCGAAATGAAAAAGAAAATCCGTGTTGTGCAATTGTCGCGTGATGGTGCACTGCGCGCCGTGACCCAGGTTGTATAACCAGATAACACAAACAAAATAATGGACAAAAATATGTATCAAAATGAAATTGTCGTATATCCCGACATGACAAAATCACCAATTGAAATTCAGCGTCAATTAAACGAAAATGCCGCGGCAAAGTTGCAACATTCGGCCCGCCGCGAACAGGAACGATTCGACGCACCATGCATAACCGATAAAATTTTGGACTGTATTGACAAAATGCACGCGTTATATGCAAGTATGCGCACACACCAGCGGTAATTTTTCACATAAAATTTTGTGGGTTTACATCAATTTTAACGCGCACATTTGCCGGCGCCTTGGTCGATTGCAACCACCGGGCAACCACCGGTTGTAATAATGCCGTTGCACCGCCCGCGACCAAAAATCGCATACGATACCAATTTCTGATTTGATACACCCCCGCCGCAATTGGCCCCATAATTTTTACGCCCGTGGCATTCGGCGCAGCCGCCGCCAGCGTGGCACAATATTTTTTTAATGTGTCTTCGCGCGCGGCCTCGACCACAATGGCAATCAGCTGGCCAAACGGGGGCATTCCAGCCGAGCGCCGCGACACCATATCGGCCGCCATAAACGCATCGCGATCGCCCGCGCATATTGCGCGCAAAACGGGGTGGTCTGGTTGATATGTTTGCAGCAAAACCCGCCCGGGGAATTCACCACGACCGGCGCGACCGGCGACCTGGAATAATTGTTGAAACGTGTGTTCGGCGGCGCGAAAATCGGTGCCAAACAGTCCCATATCGGCGTCCACAACGCCGACCAACGTCAGGTTCGGAAAATGGTGACCCTTGGCCAGAATCTGGGTTCCAATAACAATATCTATCTCGCCGTTTTCCATTTTTGCAACCAAACGCTCCAACGACTGGCGCGATGAAATCGTATCACTGGATACCAATGCCGTGCGCGCCGAGGGGAAACGGACTGATACCTCTTCGGCTATCTTTTCCAGTCCCGCCCCACGCGTCGATACATCGCCCCCACATTCGGGGCATTTGATTGGCATTGGCGCGGTGCGACCACAAATGTGGCACAACAATTTGCCAACCGATTTATGGTATGTCATACCGACACTGCAATCCGGACAACCAGCAACCCACCCGCATTTTTTACACTGAACAATTGGGGCAAAACCCCGTCGGTTTATAAACAGCATTACCTGGCGATGTGCCGCGATTGTTTCTGCAATTGCTGCACACAGCGCCGCCGACAACGACCCGGCCCGCGGCGCGGCGTCCGGTTCGTCGGTCGGCAACCGATAGGCATCGGGTCGATTTTCGCGCAAATCAATCGTTTCAATCGTTGGCAATTGTGCACCACCGAATCGCGATGTTAAATGCAGCGATTTATATTTGCCAGATATAACATTCTGTAATGTTTCCGCCGACGGCGTCGCACTGGCCAGCACAACCGGGAACCCCGCAATTTTCGCGCGCAAGACCGCCATATCGCGAGCGTGATAGTTGCCCATATCTTCTTGTTTATATGATGTATCGTGCTCTTCATCCACGACAATCAGCCCCAAATTTTGCCACGGCAAGAACAGCGCACTGCGTGTGCCGACAACCATACGAATTTCGCCATTTAATACCCCACGCCAGATTTCACGCCGGCGGGCGGCGGTTAAATTGCTGTGCCATACAACGGGGGCGGCACCAAATCGCGCGGCGAATCGGTGCATAAATTGCGCCGTCAGTGCGATTTCTGGCATCATCAGCAACACAGACGCCCCACGCGAATACGCACGCCATGCGGCATCAAAATAAACCTGGGTTTTACCACTGCCCGTGATGCCATCCAACAGAAACACCGAAAATCCGCCCGCATCAATCGCCGCACCAATCGCATACGCCGCCGATTGCTGTTCGGCATTTAATTTTATATTACCACAATCATGATATATTGTATCGCGGCGGAGCGCAGCGGAGACGGATGCTCTCTGCTCTCTTGGTATCAATAACCCCTGGCCTATCATTGTGCGGACGACAGACGCGCTGACATGTGCAATATTTTGAATATCAAGCGCCGACATCGGGTCGCCATCGTTTGACGCGAATGCATCAACCACCGCCTGACGCGGGGCAGTCATGCGTACGACATCCGTGATATTCAAGCCATATAACTGTTCCATCTTTGGTGGTAAAAACGCATCAGGCACATTCACTATCAAACGCAACACCGCGCCCGGCGTCATCAGCGTCCACGCCGACATTTTGGCAATCCACTGTAAATCCGAAACAGACAGACGCGCGTCATACACATCTGATACATTTTTGATTTTTTCCGCCGGCAACCCAGAATCACCAACGCCCCACACAACACCAATATACGGTCGGTTCATAACACGGCACGTCACAAATTGCCCCAGTGTTGCCGGCGCCGTCAGCCGGTAATCGTACCCGGCATTCACAACATTCGGTATTAAAACTTTGACAATATCGCCCGCGTTAAACATACCCACAAAGTACTTGTTTTTTTCGTTTTTTTCAATACCATTTATTACGAATTTTTATTGGGGATATATATGTGGAAAATATGCTTTGAAATATGGAATTTGTGCAGTTATTTAATACCAGTGCGCCGTCTGCGCCGTGCGTTTCAGCGGGATTATCTGTTTGATTATCGGCGTAAACTGAATGCCATTCGGGCAAATTGGCCGGAATATAACTGGTGGCACATGACCATGAAAAAGGGTGGTGGTTCGTTGGCATTTATATTTAATGGCCGCACCGTATTCAAGGTTCGCAAATACACCCACCGCGACGACAGCGCATCACGATTTACATACGAAAAGCGTTTAACCGACGCAATTCGTCCGGCGGTACCCGTGCGCATTCCGCAAATAGATTTGGTTCAAATGGGCGAATATTTATTTTACAAGACTGAATTCATCCCGGGGCGCGTATTGGTTGATTTACCATTGAAACAGATACGCAAACACCGCGAAAAATTGGGACATCAATTGGCCGAAATAATCAACAGCCTGTTCCACTTTGACGCGCCTGAATTGGCGGATTTGAAACCCAAAAACGCCGACAAAAACGATTGTGGATTGGTACACGGCGATATGTGCAGTAATATTATCGTCAACCCCGACACTATGGATATTTCCGGCATTATTGATTGGGAATATTCGGGTTACGGGTCACTGAAACGCGAATTTTTTGGCATATTCTGGGTGCGCCGCAAAATGCGTCAAACCGACATTGCACCAATTGCCATGTGGGATTATTACCAAATGCAACGCAAAAAGCGACATTAGCGTTGACAAACATAATATTTTGTCCTATAAATTATTCGTCAAGAATAACGAAAGGACAATAAATTATGACAGTATTTCGCAATGCATCGACGGCCGCAACACATGAACTGGGGGTATACAGCCGCCACATTACCAAATTATTTTTGGAAAAATTCGGTCCATCGTATATCAACGCCGAAGAAATCCACAATTCATGGCGCAAAACCGCCCCATACAGTGTCGATGCCGAAGATTTCTTGATTCTGCAAACCCGCACATACATTCGTATGTTAGATCCCCAGGATTCAAATTCCAGAAACCTGTCGTATTTAAAATTGCTGACCAAAATGATGGCCGATTACCTGACCGCATACACACATCGTAATCCAGCGATTGCAAACCGCAATATGGCGCGCAAGCGCATCGAGGCCGCATTATACGACGATTTTGCATACATCAAATATTTGGCTGCGAAACAGGCCGCGGCACGCGCACTGCGCCAACAAAGGGCCGAAAAGTACAAAGAAAAACGCCGTATGCGCCAAGACGCCGCCAAACATTTCAAGCGAATGAAATCGGTTCCGGGTTGGGTTGCCAGTTCAACCCTGTTTAATCAACGATAATTTTCGCGTCGGAATTATCCAAAACAATGTCGGCGGCGAACTGGGTACGAAACCACGTTCGCTGCCGTTTTGCATATTGATTTGTTTTTGTAATCCAATTTTGGACACATGTGTCCATATCAATTTCCCCACGCAGGTACGCAACCATTTGCGCCGCACCAATTGCACGCCGCGCATCCCATTTTGCATCAATGACCGCGCGCCCTTCGTCAATTGCGCCACCGGACACCATTTTTGGCACGCGCGCCGCAATGCGGTGACGCAACACGTCCAATGGTGGGTTGATTAAAATCTTGAACGCATCAGGCGCAACCGCACCGGTGCGTGGCATATTTTGAAACTCCGTAATATGGCGGCCAGTTTGCAAAAACACCTCTACCGCGCGGGCAACGCGTTGCGGATCGGTCGCGGTAAATTCGGGCGGCAACATACGACGCGCCACATCAATATCCGATGCCACCAATTCGCGCGCGCGGCGGCGCACCGCATCATCAATATCTGGCATTGGCGAAATGCCGTTTATAATCGCATTTATATAATACCCCGTGCCACCGACGAATATCGGCGTGCGCCCAGCGCGCACCGCCGCATCATACGCGCGCCGCGCCATATCCAGGTAATCCGCCACACTGATTTGTTTGTCCAATGGCAAAATGGAAAACAGTTTATACGGCACGCCATCAATTTCATCGGCAATTTCGCGACCAGCAAACGGACTCGCCGAAATGTTTTCAATTCCGCGATAAATCTGAACACTGTCGCAATTTATGATTGTGCCACCTATTTCGCGTGCCAGCCGGTCGGCAAAATCAGATTTTCCCGATGCGGTTGGCCCAGTAATGATGTATGACGAATGTTTCATTTTGTCCAAGTATAAAATTCCATTGTAATCTTGTCAATCACGGGCTATGATAAAGTCGTCTAACCGACAAAAACGAAAGGAAATAATATGTCAAAAATCAGAGTTGCTATAAACGGATTCGGACGCATTGGCCGCTTGGTATTGCGCGCGGCGTTGGAATCAAAACGCGATGATATTGAATTTGTGGCCGTAAATGACCTGGCCCCGGCGGAACAGAACGCATATTTGTTGCAATATGATTCTGTGCACGGGAAATTGCCAATGGATGTTAAACTGGACGACGAATATATTATCGTTGGTAATCAGAAAATTAAATGCATCGCCGAAAAAGACCCAACAAAATTGCCATGGCGCGAATTGGGCATCGACATTGTAATGGAATGCACCGGAATCTTTACCGCCGCGGACAAGGCACGCGTTCACCTGGACGCGGGTGCAAAACGCGTTTTGGTATCGGCCCCGTCGGCGGGCGCAGACGCCACAATCGTATATGGCGTAAACCAAGATACATTGAAACCAACCGACCTGATTGTTTCGAATGCGTCATGCACAACAAACTGTCTGGCCCCTGTGGCGCGCGTTTTGGACGACACATTTGGTATTGCGTCCGGATGGATGACAACCGTGCACGCATACACCGGCGACCAACAATTGCTGGATAAAAATCACAAGGATTTCCGTCGCGCACGCGCGGCAAACCTGTCCATGATTCCGACCAGCACCGGCGCGGCCAAGGCGATTGGTCTGGTTCTGCCGAACCTGGCGGGCAAATTAGACGGTATGGCAATCCGCGTGCCAACCCCAGATGTTTCGGTTGTTGAATTGGTTGTGAATTTAAAGAAACCGGCGACGGTGGACGCCGTCAACGCCGCAATGCGCGCCGCAGAATCGAAAACATTTGGATACAATGACAAACCGTTGGTTTCCATCGATTTCACACACGACGCGCACAGTTCCATATTTGACGCGGCCCAGACCAAGGTATTGGGCGACAACCTGGTACATGTGACCGCGTGGTATGATAATGAATGGGGATTTTCAAATCGTATGGGCGACACCGCCGTTGCGATGGGAAAATTGATTAAATAAAAAACGGGGCCCCGCCCCGTTTTTTATTAGAGGGAAGTAAAAAGTTCAAAGTTCAAAATATCACTCTATCACTATTTATAGCATAAATTAAAAAAACGTGTGAATGCCGCGTTGGGTATTTGGCACGCCCAACGGCGAAAAACCTGGTGCAAATTGTAACAACACGCCCACCGCATCCATCCGGCAAACGCCACCAATCGACACCGCATACGCATCGAAATTCGGTAATGCGCCAACAATTGGTGCATTTTGCGTCGCATTTTTCGCGCCCCGGCGCGGGTCAGCACCACATATTTTTTGAAATGCCGGTATCCTATGAAATCCACCCCAATAGCCACCGGTTTAATAAACGATTTAGAAAACACTAAATCCAATTTTTGGCCCAGGAAATCGCGCAATTGTTGCCTGTATTCGCACAGCGTCGCCCGATTATCCCCAAACAGGCAAAAATCGTCACAATACCGAATATAGTCGCGAACATGCAAATGTTGTTTTACAAAAGTATCCAAATCGTTCAGGTATAAATTGCCCATCCATTGACTGGTCAAATTTCCAATTGGCATTCCCCGCACACCACCCGTTGACCGTACAATATCGCCCAAGACGGCCAATATTCGGGCATCTGATATTTTGCGAGCGATAATGCGCATCATCACATCATGATTGATACTGGGGTAAAATTTTCGTATATCGCATTGCAACACATATTGATTGCGCCGCACAAATTGCATACACCGCCGCGATGCCGCATGCAACCCGCGCCCTGGGATACATGCGTATGAGTCACGACAAAACATTTTCTGCCATATTGGCGCCAAAACATTCATCAATGCATGATGCACGATATGATCCGGATACAGTGGCAATTTGTAAATCTGGCGTTCTTTGGGTTCGAAAATTTTGAACACATGGTATCGACCGGTTTTGTATTCGCCCCGCACCAACATATTGTGCAACCGCCCCAGGCATTCATCGCGCCGCGCCATAAATCGTTGGGCCGACTTGCGATTTTTCTTGCCGCGCAACGCACTGTCCGCCGCCCGGTTCAGGTTTTCCATGGACACAAATTCGTCCCACAAATGTTTATATGTTTTCATGAAAAAGAATAGTATTTATCAATTTTAACAACAGTTGTCGAAAAAGGCATATTTTCGCGTGCCGATTGAATTTGGTCAATTAAAACACTGCTGCCGGTGAACACGACACAAACATCATCACCCATCACGAATTGCAATTGCAGACAATCGGTGCCATTTCGTTTTTTTGACCCAGTTATGCGAAAATCTGTCACGGTAATTTCGCGATTCAAAATATCGTTCATAAATTTCTTGGTACCGGGCATGGGCAATTTATCGCGTGCGAACACGGAAAATTTCTGGCATTTGGTTTTGTCTATTTTCTTTATATCATCCAGTGTCATAATCGCAACCATTGTATTTTTGTTAAACAATTGAACATTCGGACGTTCATCGGGACTTCCCCAATTACCAGCCCAAATGTTCCCTGCGTTATTTGTTCGGCAAATGCGTCGCCGCATTCCGCCCAGGATATAACGCCCCGCCTTTGATAGGGAAGGCAAATAAACAGACAACATAATCATTGCCTGAAAAGCGTTTCATACGCTTTGTCCCACAGGTTGGCCAAACTTTAACCTTGGATGTTAAAGTCCCATTCCCCAAGGAGCCGAGCGACCCGAACACGGCCGACCGGAAACCGGAGTTGTTCCGGACGTTGTTACCGCAGTTGTTCGCGCAGTTGGACCTGCAATTGTCAACCGATCCGTTGGCGTTCTGGAACACCCAACGCGACCGCGCGGGATACAGGAAAACAACCGTCATAACGGCATTACACCCTGATTCCCGGTTTTGGCCGGGAATTTTTTATTTTGGTGCCACGCACCATTTTTATAAATTTTACATCTTTATCACCTACTCCATTTATTGTCCATTTTTTCCCCACCTGGGCCGCTGGGGCCCTCTGGATTGCCACGTTGCGCTCGCAATGACGCAAACACAAATTCCACAATCATTGTCATTGCGAACGAAGTGAAGCAATCTAATAAGGTCCCTGCGGGGCAATGGACCCCGACCTGGTACCACCCACGAAATTTTCAATTTCGTGGGGCCCGGGCGTCGGGGTGACGGTTCTTTTTATTCTTAAAACTTTATCACTCTATCACTTATTCACTCTTTCACTTGTTTTATACCACTACCCCGGCCGCTGCGCGTCCACCCCTTCGCCAGCGAAGGGGATTTCTCTGCTCTTTGCTCTCTTTATCTCGGCGCCGCGTCAGCGGCGACGGATGAACTTTGAACTCTGAACTTTGAACTTTTCATTGCGCCAGCCGGCGCACCCCATTGCTCTCTTCCATTGGTGCCACCGGGGGCGGGG
>CAKQNS010000011.1 GCA_934255455.1 uncultured Alphaproteobacteria bacterium | reverse complement strand
GGTTGTAATTTGTGCCGTTTTGACCGCCAACACCGCAATGGCCATAACAACAGGATACAAAGATGAATGTTTTCGAACAAAGGATGGTTCAGGGGCCAGTAATGTACATTATTGGAACTGTGGAAAACAAACAGCGGATTCCTGTCGTGGACTAGTGCGAACAAAAAGTATGAAAAAACACGACTATTACCATGGGAAATCATTGACATTAGATGGCGTGACATACATATGCTGCCACGGCAGTACATCCGTGCAGGGAAAATGGATAAAGGGACCCCAGCAAAAAACATACTATGATAAAACGATTGAGGTTGGTTCTGGCGGTGGAACCTGTACCTATAAAATAACCCATGATATCTGTGATGATGCAGACACAGGCACACCGTGCACGGTGCCAGATAAGTGTCCCAGTGGCAAAATACTGCGCAATAACGATTGTGCGACATTATGTCCCAGTGGCCAGGGATTTCAAAGCACTACATCCAACACGTGTATAGCATGCAGCGGTACCGACCGCGGTGTGGACACTAACAAAGTGTGTGTTGTGTGTACCGGCGGGCAAAAATGGAATGGTACGCGGTGCGAGGCACCCAAAGAAGAAACATGTTCGTCAGGCCAAGTTTGGGACAGTGGCACCAAGGCATGCAAGGATAAACCCCAGGAAGAGGAATCTGCATCTGAAGAAACGGAACATGAATCAGAGCCCGAGACGACAGAATGCAAAAGCACCGAATATTTATCACCAAAAAGTGGCAAGTGTGTCAGTAAATCGGCGGCGAAACAATACTCGCGCGATATGTTTGATTCGTGCTATGCGTGCCCGACCGATACGCGATTCAAACGTTGTCTGGATTTCTTTCGCAACCCGCCAACCAAATTAAAAGAATCAGACAAGAAGGTTTTGGTTTCGTGCAATATTGACCCAGCGGAATATGATTCTGATGCGGCCGGTAAAAGCAAGTTCCGGCTGATTGATAAATTGGGTAAATTGGGCGGCAAGGGCAAAACCAGCAGCGTCCCGGCCAAGGGAAAACCAGAGAATTCGTTGCAACAATCGGCATACCGGGACAATGTTGCCACCGCTGTGGACTATGAATTCTAGTGCCAAATCGGCACCCCGACCTCGTCCGCCACGTGGCCCCCGGTGGAGGGGAATTAAAAAATGCCCCGGGGGGGCATTTTTTATTTTACGGTCAATTCTTTGCCGTGGACATCAACATAGACTGTGCTGCCTTCGCCAACGGTGCCAGACAAAATCAGGTCTGCGATTTTATCTTCGACCGCCGATGTTATCAGGCGCTTTAACGGGCGGGCACCGAATGCCTCGTCATATCCGTTGTCGCCCAACCATTTAATTGCGGCGTCCGACACATCCAATGTAATGCGGCGGTCGGCCAGACGGCGTTCCAGGTTGCGCAACTGAATTTTCACAATGCCCGCCATTACATCTTTGCCCAATGGGTTAAAGAACACGATTTCATCAATACGGTTGATGAATTCTGGACGGAATTGGCGTTTTACCGCATCCATAGACGGCAGGTTGCTGGTCATAATAATGATTGTGTTTGTAAAGTTCACCACATGACCCTGGCCATCAGTCAAACGACCATCGTCCAAGATTTGCAGAAACACATTAAACACATCGGGATTTGCCTTTTCGATTTCGTCGAACAGCAACACCTGGTATGGGCGACGACGTACCGATTCGGTCAAAACACCGCCTTGTTCATATCCGACATATCCCGGAGGACTGCCAATCAGGCGCGATACCGAATGCGGTTCCATATATTCACTCATATCAATTCGGGTCATGGCCGTGTCGTCGTTAAACAGATATTCGGCCAGGGCTTTGGCAACCTCGGTTTTACCAACGCCGGTCGGCCCCAGGAACATAAAACTGCCCGCGGGACGATGCGGGTCGGACAGACCCGCACGACTGCGGCGGATTGCACGCGCGACAACCGTCAATGCGTGATCCTGGCCCACAACGCGGCGACGCAATTCGTCCTCGATATTTAACAATTTTGATTGCTCTTCCATTGTCAATTTGTCCGCCGGTACGCCGGTCCATTTGCTGACAACCGCGGCAATATGTTCCGGTAAAACCGTTTTATACTCGCGTGCATCGGCGTTCAGCTTGCGGATTTGTTCTTCCAGTTCTGGAACCTTGCCATATTGCAGGGCAGACGCCTTTTCATAATCACCATTGCGCATGGCGGTTGCAACCTCGGCCTTGGCGGCGTCCAGTGCGGCCATTGCGTCGGACAGTGCTCGCATTTTTCCCTGTTCGGCGCGCCAATCGGCGGTCATTTTATCCGATTCGTTTTGCAATTCGGCAATCAGTTTATCCAATTCGCCCAAACGCTTTTTGGAATCGGCATCTTTTTCTTTCTTTAATGCTTGTTGTTCTATTTTCAATTGCATCAAGTGACGATCAACCTCGTCCAATTTTTCGGGCTTGGATGCAATTTCAATACGAACGCGGGCGGCGGCCTCGTCAATCAAATCGATTGCCTTGTCCGGCAGAAACCGGTCGGTGATGTACCGATTCGATAATTTTACCGCCGACACCAACGCAGAATCAGAAATACGCACACCATGGTGGCCTTCGTATTTTTCTTTCAGACCGCGCAGAATTGAAATCGTGTCATCAACGGTCGGCTCGTCCACATAGACAGGTTGAAAACGACGCGCCAGGGCAGGGTCTTTTTCAATATATTGACGATATTCGTCCAGTGTCGTTGCGCCCAAACAGTGCAGTTCGCCACGCGCCAACATAGGCTTTAACAAATTGCCGGCGTCCATGCTGCCTTCGCCTTTGCCGGCGCCGACCAACGTGTGCAATTCGTCAATAAACAGAATAATTCCGCCATCGGCGTCCTTGACCGCTTTTAATATTGCCTTGAAACGCGCCTCGAACTGGCCACGGAACATTGCGCCCGCCATCAGCGCACCCATATCCAGTGATAACAGTTTTTTCTTTAACAAATTCTCTGGCACATCGCCCGAAACGATTCGTTCGGCCAGCCCCTCGACAATTGCGGTTTTACCAACGCCCGGATTACCAATCAGCACCGGGTTATTTTTGGTACGACGCGACAATACCTGGATTGTGCGGCGAATTTCTTCGTCACGACCAATAACCGGGTCCAATTTGCCGTCGGACGCCAGTTTTGTAAAATCTGTCGTATATTTTTCTATCGCCTGTTGCGGCGTTTCTTGCATTTCTTCTGGATTCATATTGTAAATCCTCCTGATTATGTTTTTTCGTTGATGAATATATAATATCATGCGTCGCATTTTCAAGGCACAGGAATATATTGCGCACTAATTTTTTTATATTATTCTGGGCGTGAACACAAGGAATTACCAAGTATTACTGAATTTTCCAATACAGATATTGAACAAAGAAAAAAATCGCGGTCTGGCGGCGGAACCGTGGAACGGCGCAATGTCGCGGTGGAATACGGTAATGCACAAACAAAAAAGTAAAACATTACTTGACATTTCTGGAAATTTAGTATAAATTATGCCCCAGTTATTAAAGGATTATTGATATGCCACGTGTATGTAAAGTTACAGGTAAGAAAACTGAAGTTGGGATGAATGTTTCCCACTCTATGCGTCATACAAAACGCACATTCTTGCCAAACCTGCAAAAATTAAAGTTTCACAGCGATATTTTGAATCGTGATTTCTCGTTGCGTGTTTCGACGGCCGGTCTGCGTACGCTGACCAAACACGGCGGTCTGGACGCGTATGTAATGGCGAAACCTGTGTCGCGTTTGACCGACGATATGGCCGCGATTAAGAAAGCGATTGAAAAGAAACAGGGCAAGGCCGCCGCACCTGCGAAAAAGCCGGCTCATAAACCTGTGCGCAGTGCTCGCTTGGTTAAAAAAGTAGAAGCCAAGAAAGCGGTCGCGAAATAATCGCACGGTTTTGGCCCCGTGGCGGAATTGGTAGACGCGCTTGACTCAAAATCAAGTTCTGCAAGGAGTGTCGGTTCGAGTCCGACCAGGGCCACCAGATTAAATAAAAGAACACCCGTTTGGGTGTTTTTTTATTTAACATTGTGTCGTTCTTCTGGGTCGGACGAGAACCGTCGGTTCGTCATGCAAGTTGGCAAGAACAAATGCAATCCCTTTGCCACATTGCACGCAACACTATTTGAACTTTGAACTTTATAAAAAATGCGCCACCGGCGCATTTTTATTTCTCAATTTTTTCTATTCTGTCAACATCGATTTCGGTTTTGAACAGGCCTGAATCAACCTCGCCATACAATTTGACAGTGTCGGTTGCACGAACATCAACGCCGCCCCAATTTTCGTCATCAATTTCAATAATCACAGAATCTGTTCCGTCACTGAACAAATATTTTTCATCACCCATGCGCTGGATAATATTGCCCTGGATAACGACCGGGGCGTCATCGCGCATTTTTTTTGCCTGTGCAACACTGACAATCGTATCAGCATTCTGGGGTATCACAGGTGCATCAGCAATAAACCCGGCAAACGCTGGGGATGCCAACATGCCAACAATAACCAATATAGATATTTTTTTCATTTTTTTTCCTTTTTTTCTTTTGTTCTGTTGTTGATAATAACACACTGTTTCGTAATATGCACGACCATTTATGTGAATAGGAATAGAAACTTTTGCCTGTTTGTGGTGCGGTTGGTAATACCATTATTAATGGGAAACTGGATGAAATGATAAAGGAAAACAAGAGCCAACGGTCGGGTTCCCGTGCAAACAAACCTGTCATAGATAAATTGAAGAAGTGACTTGTGGGGGCGTCATCGCTGGGCAAATGTTCTGGGTGACCACAATGCAACATTGTTCAAGTAAAAAAACACCGCCCAAACGGGGCGGGTTTTACATTGTCTGCTGATGCCGCAATGCGTACAGATTGTGCATCAATATTTGTTGGGACGTCATTAAATGCTGGGGACGCAATTTTCCGCGAATATTTGGGTGATGCAATGTGCGCAGTTTGGGCGCCATATATTTTATCTTTGGTTTCTGGCGCAATGCATACGGCATTTGAATTTGATAGTGCAATTTTTTCGAACGACGTGGTTTCGGCCGCATTTTTGCCGTTAAACGGTGTTTGCGACGGCGCACGGCTTTGGACTTTTTACGCTTGCGTGTTGCGTATGTCGCAGGGCGGGGCGAATTGTTCGCATTCAGTGTATATGGCATTTGCAATTTATATACCACTTTTTCCGTGTCCGCCATTGGAATGTTAATGCCAACCGCATCAGAATATATGTTTTGAAACATTGGCGATACAAACATAGAATCCGTGGCCGCAACCGCCGTATTTTGGTGTGCCGCCATAATTTTTGCCAATTTTGCCGCGTCATATTGTCCACGATCAAAACAATAGAATTGGGCACGCAACGCGTCATATACAATCATATCTGTGCCGAATGGCGTTTTGTCTGAAACCGTGCATGTGTTCGTATTTACCAAATACAGCACATTCATTTCGCCCAGCGGCGTGTTCAATGTACGCTTTATCGCGGCAAATGGTTGCCCCGGGAATGTCGCCACCAATTGAAATGGCTTGTGCGATGCGCCCAGTTCCGGCATTGAAACAATATGCCCGTCGGGTGTGCGCATTTTCAATTGATAACAATGCCCCATTCCCGAGGTGTTTGTAAACCGTTTCAAAATGTCTTTATTTGGTTCCAATTCTATTTAGCCTTGCTTTTCGTGCGACGTGTGGTTGCGGTTTTGTCGGTCGCCTTGAATTGAATGTCGCGCAGTTTTTTATACTCGCCACCCAACGCGCACAGTTCGGCGTCGGTTCCTTGTTCAATAATATGGCCACCCTTTATCACGCATATTATATCAGCATCCAATATGGTTGACAAGCGGTGTGCAATCACAAATGTTGTACGCCCAACCATCAAATCTTTCAATGCGGCCTGAATTAATTTCTCGCTTTGTGTGTCCAGTGCGGATGTGGCCTCGTCTAATAACAGGATTGGGGCGTCTTTTAATATCGCACGGGCAATGGCAATGCGCTGTTTTTGACCGCCCGACAGTAATGCGCCACCTTCGCCAACCTGGGATTGATATTGTTTCGGGAATCCCATAATGAAATCGTGGGCGTTTGCCGCACGCGCCGCCGCCTGGACCTGTTCCAGGGTGGCATCGGGGTGACCATAGCGAATATTATCCTCGATTGTGCCATTGAACATAAACACATCTTGGGAAACCTCGGCAATATTTTTACGCAAAGATTTCAAAGTGTATTTCTTGATGTCGGTGCGGTTTATTTCGACCTTGCCCGATTGGGGTTCATAAAACCGTTCCAGCAAATTGAACATTGTCGTTTTGCCGCCACCCGATGGTCCAACCAACGCGCACACGCGTCCCGCTGGCACATGCAGGTTTATGTCGTGTAATACGGGTTCGGCCGGGTCGTATGCGAAATTCACGTGGCGAAAATCAACCGACATTTTGCCGGGCTTTAATTCGCGGGCATCTGGGGCATCTTGGATTTCGGGCTTGCTGTCCAGGAAATCAAACAGAACCTCGGCCGCCAACAGACCATGCTGGATGGTGTTCCCGGTGCCGGTAATGCCCTTGGCCGGTTTATATGCTGCGGTCAACGCCAACAAGAACGCCGTGAAATCACCGGTTGAAATCGCGCCCGTCACGATAAAGTGACCCCCGATAATCAATGCCATACACAGACCAATTGAAATCATCAATTCTAACAGTGGCGATTGCAACGCATGGGCCTGGGTTGTTTTGTACGAATTGCACATCGATGAATCCAAAACATTTTTGAATTTTTCAGATTCAGAATCCTCGGTCGCGAATGCTTGGATGGTCTTTATCCCGCGCAGTGTTTGGTTTAAATGTTGTGCCACATTGTTTGCAATGCCAAATGATTCGCGCGACAGGCGGCGCCGGCGGCGCATAATCAACACCATTGGAACCATAATTGCCGGAACCAAGAATATCAACACAGCGCACATTTGTGGCGCATAGTACACCATCAGTCCCAATGTCATGGCCAATGTGGCAATTTGTTGAATCGTGCTGACAATCGTGCTGGTCACCAGGGTTAAAACCGCGCTGGCCTGGACATTAAAGTAATTCAAATTTTTGCCAATTCCGTCGCCATAGAATTTGGAAATACCCATTTTAACCATGTGGTCATAAATATGGCGTTGCAGGTTTGCACTGGCCAATAATCCGGCTTTGGCCATCAATAACGCCTTGGCGTATGTGAATGCGCCCTTGAACCCAAACGCGGCGATGATTTGCAGCCCGAACAGGTATATCGATTGCATACTGCGTTCAATAAACGCGTTATCGACAATGCGCTGAACCAGGGTGATGGTATATGCCTCGGCCCCAGATGCGCCGATTGTGGCCAATACGCCAGCCAGCAACCATTTCCATTGTGGAACACCAATTTCGCGCCACACACGCGCATATAATGACCATTTAATGCGGCCATTGGACGCGTCGCCCTTGACCAACTTTTTGATTTTTTCAGATATTTTTATAGACATAGCGCGTATATTATAAATGTCTGAATAAATTCTGTCCAGTGAAAGATTTGCATTGACAACGCGCGCAAAAGTGTATAAAATGCGTGGGCTTTCAGAATATGAAGGCGTAAAGTTTTGGGGTCATAGCTCAGTTGGTAGAGCACCTGCTTTGCAAGCAGGGGGTCGTCAGTTCGAGTCTGATTGGCTCCACCAAAAAAATTGATACAAATGTCACGCTAAAGGGGGTGAATGCATTATGGTGAAAGTTCTGGTTCGCGACAACAATGTTGAACAGGCTCTGCGCGTTGCAAAACGTAAATCGCAAAAAGAAGGTCTGTACCGCGAAATGAAAGAACGTCAGCGTTATGAAAAACCAACAACCAAGCGCAAACGTTTGAAAGAAGAGGCCGTGCGTAACGAAAAGAAACGCCAGTCCAAACAAAGAATGGTATTCGGATTCTAAATAAAAAAACGCCCCGTTGGGGGCGTTTTTTTACCACAACCGTATACGCGCGTTGGGGGCAATGTATAACGCATCGCCGGGCTTTGTTCCAAACGCATCGTACCACGCATCAATATGTGGCAATATTCCATTCACACGATTGCGTGCCAAGGAATGTTCGTCAACCTTGGTCAGACGCAGGTCTTCGTCTGGGCGACTGTTTTGTGCCCAACTGGTCGCGTATGCGATAAAGAACCGTTGATCGGCATTGAAGCCATTGGCGTCGCCGGTTTGCACACCAAAATTTTTGTATGCGGTAAATGACACGGTTATGCCGCCATAGTCCGCCAAATTTTCACCCAATGTAAATGTGCCATTTGCGTGCACACCGGGTGCAATCACAATTTTATCAAAATATGTACGCAGGACATCGGCACGTTGTTCAAATCCCTGGGCATCGCGCACAGTCCACCAGTCGGTCATATTGCCGTTGGCATCAAAATGACGCCCGGAATCATCAAAGCCGTGTGTCATTTCGTGACCGATAATACTGCCGATTGCGCCATAGTTAAATGCGTCGTCTGCGTTCATATCAAAGAACGGATATTGCAGGATTCCCGCCGGGAAACATATCTCGTTCGTAGATGGGTCATAATACGCGTTGATTTCGTGTGCGTTCATATACCACAGTGTTGGGTCTTTTTCGCGACCGATTTTATTCAGCCAAAAATCATCTTCAAATTTTGATACAATCAACATATTTTCCCACAGTGATGCGTTCGGGTCTATGTGCAATTCAGAATAATCGCGCCACTTGTCCGGGTATCCAATTTTAGCGTGGAACGTGTCCAGTTTATGTAATGCCTGGCGTTTAGTTTCGTCGGACATCCATTCCAGGTTTTCAATCCGCGCGCCCAATGCGCGTTGCAGGTTTTTCACCAATTCTTGCATACGTTTTTTTGCGTCTGCGGAAAAATATTTTTTCACATACAGGTGACCGATTTCTTCGCCCAGGGTGCCGTCCAGTAATGCGACCGCGCGTTTCCAACGGGGCTTTTGTTCGCGTTGGCCGGCCATTGTGCGGTTATAAAAATCAAATGATATTTCGTATGTTGCGTCGTCAAGTAATGTGTCTGCGGCACTGACAATGCGATATTTCAGATATGTCTTTATCAAATCCAAATCAGTATCGTTCATAATTGCGATTGATTCTGCAATTGCCTCGGGCTGGGCGATGTTGATTTGCGTCGCGCGCGTTGCGCCACGCGCGGCCAAGTATGCGTCCCAATCAAATCCTGGGAAACGTGATTTGATTTCGTCCAGTGTCATTTTGTGATAGTTCGCATGTGGGTCACGCAATTTTTCCTTTGGATAAAAAGACCGCGCCATACGTAATTCTAAATCGTATAATTTTTTTGCGTCCACAGAAATGCCAAAGTTCGCCATCTGTTTCGCGATAAATTCCAGATACTTTTTGCGAATCTGGATTGTTTTTTTGTCTGTGTCAAAATAGTAATCACGTGCCAGCCCCAGTCCGCCCTGGCCAATGTTATACAGGTAATGCGTGCTGTCTGTTTCGTCCAGTGCAACGCCGTCACCCCAGAATGCGGATGTTATGCGGTGCATACGCCCCAAAAACGCGGGCAATTCATCGCGCGATTTTATTGCGTCAATTTCTGCAATCTGGGCGGTAACCGGGCGCACGCCGTCGGTGTTTAATTTTTCTGTGTTCATCGCGATTTTATACAGCGTCCCGATTTTCCCGGTATCTGTTTCGGCGATTTCGCGCACACGCACCAGGTTGGTATCGTGCAAAACATCAAACACACCATATCGTGTATAGTCGTCTGGGATTGGGTGCGCCGACCGCCAACCGTTTGTTGCATACGCGTAAAAATCGTCGCCTGGACGAACAGTTGTATCCATATTTTCAGGTCGTATCCCAGTGTTCATAATTACATCCTTTGGTTTTGTTAAATAATGCGCAATCGCAACCGCGACGACAACCGCGATTATTCCGATTATGTTCAGTAATTTGTTTTTCATTTTCCGTCCCAGTTGCACAAGTCTAGCAACAAATCGTCTAAAATCAACATACCTTTTTCCGTGACGCAAATTCGGTCATTGTTATCACAAACCAGTTCTGGATTTGCGCGCAGCCAGTCAGTGTTTATTACGCGCATAACGTCGTCTGATTTACGCACACCACGCACAGTGCGCAGACCTGTTATAATTTTTTCTGTGGCGCGTGACGCTGGCGTCAGTGGTTGCATTTGTATATCGTCGCCACCCGTTTGTTCATACCAGGTGCCGTCAATATATGGTCGACCCGCCGCACCGTGACCAATTCCAATATACGGCGCGCCATCCCACACGTTCTGGTTGTGACGACATTCGCAGCCACGGCGCGCGTAATTAGAAACCTCGTACCGGGGCAGAGTCAATGTGTCGCCAATTGTGCAATACATATCGGCCATCGCGTCGTTTGTTGGCATTGCTAAATTCATTTGGCCAAAAGGGGTGTTTTTTTCAATGGTCAATTCATACATTGACACGTGGCCCAGCCCCAATGCATTTATATCCCGACACATTTGTGTGACGGTATCCACTGTATCACCTGGGATTCCATATATAAAATCTGCGTTCACGCGCAGGCCCATTTTCATTGCCAAGTCCAATAATTGCATTGCGTCGCGCACATTGTGTCGTCGGCCCAAGAATTCCAGTTCTGGGTTATCCAGGCGTTGCACCCCCACCGACAGGCGATTTACCCCGGCGTCCATAAATTCACGCAACCGCGTCGCGTCCAGTGTTTTTGGGTTTGATTCCAGTGTGATTTCACAATCGGGCAACAAATTAAATTTTGTGCGCAACGCGTTCATAATTCGCGCGAACACGCGTGTCGGCATCAGTGATGGTGTGCCACCACCAAAAAACACAGTTGGTACAGAAATTCGGCCCATTTTTTCCGCCCAAAAATTTATTTCAGAAATAATTCCATTTGCAAATGCGTTCCAATCCGGATTTGTGCATGCGGCCGAAAAAAATGCGCAATAATTGCACTTTGACATGCAAAAAGGCGTATGAATATATATGTTATGTGCAATTTTCATGTGCATCATTGTATCGCGTGCGGTCATCAGCGCAAGTAATAAATGAAAAGTCTTTTTTATATGAAAAAATTATGATATAATATCCCCAAGATTAGGAAATGAAAGCAGGGTTTATAACCTTTTTAACCGGTATTTTTGCGTCTGTTGCGGCCTTTGCCGCCAGCGAAGGGGTGCCGTCATATTATCAAACAAATGCAGCCACGGGTTCGAATAAAACTGGGTATTCGCAATATCAATCCCGGGGTTATACCAAATATGTTGGACAGTCCGGCAATAAACAGGTGGTGGGCAGTCGGTCTTATTCATACCAGGTGCCGCGTGCAACTACAAACGTGCCAAATTATTCCGGAACAATGACCGCGAATGGTATAGCGTTAGTTGATGAGCCCGCAACAAGCCTGCGTGCGGAATATGTTCGTCGTTTTGCAGATTTTGAGTTTGAAACTGGTGTAAATTCCATTCTGGAATGGGATGATATGGTTTTTAATGAAATTGGTGTCACGCTACAACATAATTTTTCGTTGCGCAATTTTGATATGTTCGCATTTGCAGAATATTCGTATGGGTCTATGTCGCATGGCGGTCTGTCCATGGATTACGATTTGAAGCCGTTTGACGAATCAAAACCGACCGAGGGGATATTTACTATTTCCATGGGGGACCAGTCGGGGAAATCAAATCATTTTCGTTTTGGCATTGGTGCGCGTCATGTTTGGGACATTGGTGGGTGGAAATTGTCGCCATCAATAGGATACGAGATATTCAAACATAACCTGGAAATGGCGAATCACATATATCCGAACCCAGGAATTTATTTGCCGTTGATGACAGACAAGGGCGATTATGTCTATGGTGATGCCGAAGGTAATTATTATTCTCGTCCCCAGGATTTCAAAGCGCCTGATGATTGGTACCAAGTATGTATGTCCCCCGAGGATTTAAAGGTTGTTCACACGTCGGCCAGTGGTGTTAATTTAGGGACTTCGTTCACAACAATCAATTATGACCCAGCGTGGGGCAATGTGCCGTGGGGCGTGCCCGAGGGTGACTGTGTTATTATCGGCGGTGATGGTGCCATTATGGTTTCTGGTACAACACACATATACAACACGACATGGTCTGGATTTTACATTGGTCTGGAAATGGAAAAGCAGATGACATTAACCGATAAATTGCGTTTCTATGTCCAACTTAGTTTGCCAAAATATTCGTCCGAGGGAATTTGGCCCAACCGTGACGATTGGCAACAGAACCCCAGTTTCTTGGACGAGGGCGACAACGGTGCGTATTCATACACCGCCGAAATGGAATACAATATGAAATTGTCTGACCGGTTGCAATTGGGATTAAAGGTTGATACCAATTATTTCTATGTTGGCGCAATTGGTGGTGAATTGTATGTTGCGTCATATTCGCGATTCCAATTGGATGAAAATGGGCAATATGTATTGGATACTAATGGCAATCCAGTAATTGAAACAATTGCCGCCCATACAGAAAAGATAGACAACCAATTGAAACACGCGGCGTGGCAATCATTTGGTTTGCATCTGGGGCTGAAATACGCATTTTAAGTGGGGTTCCCATGAATAATATTACACGATTTTTGGCGTACGCCGTTGTGGCGGTGTTTGTCGGTATAAATAATGGATTTGCGGCGTCAGGGGCGCCAACGGTGCCCGTGTCCGATGTTGCATCTGCAATTGCTGAACGCGGCGCATTTGATATGGCGCGCTGGGAATCTGTGCTGGACGATATTCGCACGCGTGCGGCGGCACAAAACATATCGAAATCAACAATTGATGCGACACTTAAATCGCCGGCGTTTATTCCCCGTATTGTGCACCAGGATAAAAACCAATCAGAATTCAAAATGACCTTGGATGATTATTTGCGTCGCACTGTTGCGCCATCGCGCATTGAAAACGGCCACAAAATGGCAAAAAAATATCCAACACTGTTGCATCGTGTTGAACAACGGTACGGTGTGCAACCGCATGTGATTTTAGCATTTTGGGGTATGGAATCCAACTATGGTGCGCGTATGGCCGATCACCCGTTGCGTGATGCGTTTATCACATTGATATATGATGGACGTCGCCAAACCTTTTTTACCAACCAGTTGTTGGCCCTGATGAAAATTGCCGATAAAAACGGTGATGATATTACCACCATGGGGGGCAGTTGGGCCGGTGCCATGGGGCATTTCCAGTTTATACCAACAACACTGGCGCAATATGGTGTTGATGGCAATGGCGACGGCAAAATAGACATTGCACACAGTATTGGCGATGCCATGATGTCGGCGGGAAATTACCTGAATAAATTGGGGTGGAACCAAAATGAACGCATTGTGCGTCGTGTCATATTACCCGCGGATTTTGATTTAACTATTTTGGATGGTAAAACAAAAAAGACCGTTTATGAATGGGCGGCGATGGGTGTGTTGAACGCTGATGGTGCACCGTTGCCGGCGTCTGATATGGTGGCGGGATTGGTTGCCGACACGCGCGCCATTGCCGATGCGCGCGCAAATGCGACATTGGCGGCCATAGTTGACGCAAATAATCCAAATAATGTCGATACCGATATTGCGCCCCAGCCCGTGATAACGGCGTATTTGACATATCCTAATTTTTACAGAATTAAAAAGTGGAACAATTCTAATTGGTATGCGATTGCAATTGGCGAATTGTCTGATGAATTGCGTGAAAAATAAAACAATTGATAATGTGGCCATTGTTTGATATTCTTCCTGTTATATGTTGATATAAAAGGATGTATTTATGGCTATCAAGGTTCGCGATTACGAAGTCCGTTTAACCAGAAATAAAGACGAACGCCGCCAGGTGCGCCAGTTGCGCTATGCTGCATTTGTCGAAGAAGAGGGTGCGTCCGCCACCGAAGAACAAAAAAATCTGCGCGAAGAATATGATGCATACGACCGCTTTGCTGATTATATGGCGGTGTTTCACAATGGTCGCGTGGTTGGTACATATCGTATTATTGATCGTGCGGCCGCCGAAAAAATGGGTGGTTTTTATACAGAAAATGAATTTAATATTTCCAAAATTAAAAAGGTAAATGGAAACATCGCCGAAATGTCGCGTGCGTGTGTTGATCGCGAATATCGTGACAACGCATTGGTTATGCGTATGTTGTGGGCGGGGTTGTCCGAGTATGTGTTGCGTCGTAAAATCTTGGTTTTGTTCGGCGTTGCGTCATGGGCTGGTGATAAGCCTGTAAATTCGGCCCAGGCCATTTCGTACCTGTATTATAATCATTTGTCACCATTGCGCCTGCGCGCAACGGTATTGCCGGAAAAATTTGCCGATGGCGTGAACCCAAAAATGTCCCAGATGAATATTTTACCGCGTGCGTTTGTCGATGCCGCCGATGCGCGTGCACAAATGACACCGCTTATCAAGGGCTATCTGCGTCTGGGGGCAACATTTGGACGCGGGGTGTTTATTGATAAACCGTTCCATTCGTATGATGTTTTTGTAATGCTGGAAACGCGCAATATTGACCGCGTGTACCAGAAACATTTCTTGGGTCGCGAAGACGCCTTGGATGATTTCGAGGTCAAAGATGGCGCCATGAAAACATTAGGCAAAATTATGTTGTTCCCGGTGACCGGCCCATTAAAGGTCATCGGCGCGTTTGTTGAATTCTTGTTGCGCGAGGATGCGGCCGACGCCGAATTTATCGAAGATACAAGGGATGACGAAAATGCAGAATAGCGATATGCGCCGTGTGTGCCGCCCAAACATGTTTCAAATATTGTTTGGAACCTTGAAATTCGCGGCGTTTTGGGTTGGCGTTGTGATTCAGGTGCCGATTATATTTTTATTGCCGCATGGACGCGCATCGGTTTGGTTTATGCGCGTATTTATGAAAATATTGCTGATGCTGGCGGGAATTCGCGTGCGCGTGCATGGAAAATTGTCGTCACACCGACCGCTGTTGGTTGTGTCTAATCATATATCACTGTTTGAAATTGCAACTTTCCCGGTTGCATTCGGGGGCAGTTTTGTTGCCAAGGCAGATGTTCGCAATTGGCCACTGGTCGGGTGGATTTCCGAAAAATTTGGTGTTGTGTTTGTTGACCGTCGCCCGTCGCACGCACTTGAGGCGTTAAAAATTGTCCAAGAACGCGTGAAAAATGTGAAATATCCAATGTTCTTGTTCCCCGAGGGCACAACCACAAACGGTGCGTATGTAAAGCCTTTCAAAAGTACACTGTTTAATTTTGTTGAAAATTCCGATGTTGTGGTGCAACCTATGGCGGTGCATTATCGGTTTCGTGATGGTACGCCAATCAGTGACGCGGATTTGGCAAATCATTACGCATATTTTGATAATAAAAAAATTGATATGGGCCCGCGTGCCGCGCGTGAACGCAGTGCATTTATGCAGGTTTTTCATATCATGATTTTGGGCGGATTTCGTGTTGAAATCACGGTAATGCCACCACCCGCGACCGCGGGCATGGACAGAAAGCAGATTGCGGAAACCCTGCAAAAAATGGTATCCGATAAATATATGGAATTAAAAGACAAGAAGACAGAAAATAAATAAAAGAGATAAAAAATGAAAACAGCAATTACCCCGACGCGGGCCGAAAATTTCAGTGAATGGTATCAAAACCTGATTGTGGCGGCGGATTTAGCGGAAAATTCACCTGTGCGTGGTTGTATGACGGTAAAACCGTATGGTTGGGCAATATGGGAATTGATGCGCGATGAAATGGATAAACGCATCAAGGCGTGCGGTGTCCAAAACGCTAACTTTCCCCTGTTGATACCGATTGAATTTTTTAATAAAGAGGCCGAACATGTCGCCGGTTTCGCCAAAGAGGCGGCCGTTGTCACGCACTATCGGTTAAAGATGATTGATGGCACATTACAACCGGACCCGGATTCAAAATTGACCGAACCGTATGTCATTCGCCCGACATCAGAAACCATTATCGGCGAGGCTATGTCCCGTTGGGTTCAATCCTATCGTGATTTGCCGATGAAATTGAACCAATGGGTGAATGTTATGCGCTGGGAAATGCGTCCGCGTATGTTCTTGCGCACGTCTGAATTCAATTGGCAAGAAGGTCATAATGTTTTTGCCACCCATGCCGAGGCAAATGCCGACGCGCGTAAAATGCACCGCGTATATGCGGACTTTATGGAACAGATTTTGGCGGTTCCGGTAATAATGGGCGAAAAAACACCCGAAGAACGTTTTGCTGGCGCCGACCACACATACACCACCGAGCAGATTATGCAGGATGGCAAGGCTTTACAGGCCGGCACATCGCACGACCTGGGCCAGCATTTTGCAAAATCATTTGGCATTCAGTATTTAGGGGCTGATGGCAAATTATCGCACGCGTGGACAACATCGTGGGGCACATCAACACGAATGATGGGCGGTCTGTTTATGACGCATTCGGATGATGATGGATTGGTTTTACCACCCGCGGTTGCGCCATATCAAATTGTGATTATACCAATCACACGCGAAGATACGGCGACGGCACTGAACGAATATGCCGATGCGCTGGGGGAAAAATTGCGAGATGCGGGCATTCGCGTGTTGGTTGATACGTCGGATATGCGCGCCCCGGACAAGATGTGGAAATGGATTAAACGTGGCGTTCCGTTGCGTGTTGAAATTGGTGCGCGTGAAATGGCGGCGGACCAGGTGACGGTCACGCGTCGTGATTTGGGACGCGTGTCTAAACAGACGATTGACGCCGCCACATTGGTCGCCGGTGCCCGCGATATGTTGACCCAGATGCAGCGTGATATGTTAAACGCGGCGCGCGCCCGCAATGCGAAAATGATACGCGATGTTGCGGATTTAGATACGCTGGACGCGGCATTGGCAAATGGCGAAATCGGATTTTTCCGCATTAAATATGATTTAACCACAAATGACAAATTTGATGTGCTGATGGAAAAATACAAGATCACACGTCGGTGCCTGGACGATAACGACCCGACATACGTGTTCGTTGCGAAATCGTATTAAGAAAAATCCCCTGGGCGTGCCCAGGGGATTTTTTGACCAAATTTTAACTTGCAAAATGGGGGGGCGAAAATGTACCCATCCTACGGGAACAAGGTTCGTATTTTCAAAAAATATAAAAATTCGTGCGACGCCGCGGTGGGGGTGTTTGGAAATTTGAGTGGAACTCTGGCTAGCAGTGTGTTTGTTTATACGTTCTATGGATGTGGCAGCTTGACGGGGCCTTCGGCCAGAAATCCAGATGGCACACCGTTATACAAGGTTTTTCCTGATGCAACAACGAACAATGTTAGATATATGTACCGTGGCGCAACCGAGTTATCTGACTATGCGGATATTCCAGCAACGTGGAAATAGGGGTGCGGCGTGATAATCATTTCAATTGCCGGCGAAATGTGATATAATAACGTGGTACAGGGGGGAAAATATGCCATCAACAAAAACAACCGTTAAAAATACTAAACGCGCGTCGGGCGCGAAAAAGCAAGTGGTTCAGACCAGCAAAACATACACGAATATGTTTCTGGCATACGGGGCGTTTTGGCGCCGCGGGTTTTCTGAATGGGCGGGCACTTCGTCGCGTTCGGAATATTGGTGGACATATTTGGTCAATTGTTTGCTGATTTTTGCATGGGGATTTTTGGGATGTATGGTTGCCGCAATGGAATATGTGCTGGCGGGCGATTTCGGCGTTATGACCGGCATGATGTTGGTCATTCCAATAATCTATTGTTTTGCGGCGGTTGTTCCGGCAATATCTATGCGCGTGCGCCGTTTGCATGATGCGGGGCTGTCCGCGTGGTGGATGATGCTGTACATTTTATGTGGGGTGCCGTTATTATCAATAATGGTCAGTGTGGTTATGTTTATATTTTCGGTTTTGCCGACATGCAATCACGACAATCCGTATCATAAATTTAACCGGAAATAAAAAAATGCGCCGTTGGCGCATTTTTTTATTTGCCCCACACCGGGCCAATTACATATTCAGCGGCCAATGGCACCGATAATTTGGCAATGTTTTCCATTTCAAATTCTATGCGGCGGGCAAATTCGTCGGCAACGGCGGCGTCGCATTCAAATACCATTTCATCGTGAACCTGCATAATCATTTTTATTTTGTCGGCATTTGGGCGCATCAGTTTTTCGTCAATCACAACCATGGCGCGACGCATTAAATCGGCCTCGAACCCCTGGATTGGGGCATTGACGGCGGCGCGCATTGCGTACCCGCGCAGGCGGGGATTTTTAACCTCGGGCAATTCAATGCGGCGCCCCCACGGGGTATAAACGCATGCGTTTTTCAATGCAAATTCGCGGGTTCGTTCCATATATTCGTTGATTTCTGGCAGGCCGGCCATATATGAATTTATCAATTCGGCGGCGGCGGCACGCGAAATGCCCAATTGCCCCGACAGGCCAAATGACGAAATTCCATATATTATCGAAAAATTCACGGTTTTTGCCGCACGGCGCATTTCGCGTGGCACGGGCGCGCCCGGCGCAATGCCAAATATGCGGCGCGCGGTTTGTTCGTGAATGTCGGTGCCGGCGTGGAAAGTTTCCTTGAATGTCTTAACATCAGCAACATCGGCCAACAGGCGCAGTTGAATCTGTGAATAGTCGACCGAAATTATCACACGGCCCGATGGCGCAACAAAGCATTTTCGAATTTGTTCGCCCAAATCTGTTTTAATTGGAATATTTTGCAGATTCGGGTCGCGGCTGGACAGGCGCCCGGTATTGGTGCTGGTTTGTAAATAGGTGGTATGAATACGACCATCGGGGGCAATCTGGTGCGGCAATGCGTCCGCGTATGTGCCCGCCAACTTGGCCACAGAGCGCCAATTCAGAATTTTTTCGATGATTGGATGCGCATCAATCAATTCGTTTAATGTGTCGGCATCGGTTGAACGGCGTTTGTTGCCAGGCAATGCCAGTTCATCAAACAATACGGTGGCCAATTGTTTGGGGCTGGCAATATTAAATTCGTGTCCGACCAATTGCCAAATTTGTGATTGGACTTTTTCCAAATCATTGTGAAACGCCGACGACAATTGTTGCAATCCGGCGCGGTTCACCAGAACACCAGTGCGTTCCATATTCATCAATATGGGCATCAATGGTAAATCGCATGTTTCATACAATTTGCGCAATTTTTCATTTGCATTCAATTGTGGGCGAAATTGCGCATACAGTGCCATTGATATGGTTGCATCCTCGGCCGCGTATGGGGCGGCGGTGTCAATCGGCAACAAATCGAAATGCATGTCGGCACTGCGCATTTTGGGTGGGAACAGGGACGCAAAATGAATATTGGCATGCCCCAGGTATTTCAGCGCCAGTTCATCCAATCCGTGCCCGTGCGTGGTGCCATGCAACGCATACGACAACAGCATTGTGTCATCAATTGGGGCGATTTTTGTGGTATTCCAACCCTCGTTCGCCATTATGTGCAGGTCGTATTTCAAATTATGTCCGACCTTTATAATATTTGGGTTTTCAAATATCGGGCGCAGTTTTGCGTATACCAAATCAATGGGTAATTGGTTGGGGGCGGGCACATCGGCACCGAACAAATCGTCAGAATGGTTTTTGTGGCGAATTGGAATATATGCGCCATGCGTGCCATTTGTGGCCAATGATATACCAACGATTTTATCGCTGATTTGATTCAGACCGGTTGTTTCGGTATCAATCGCAATGACCGATTTAACGCCCATCAAAAATTTGTCCAATGCCGCTGGCGTGGTAATGGTTTCGTATGTGATTTCGGGGTATTCTGATGGCGCCGGGGCGGGGGTATCGGTTGCCAATTCTGCGGCAATATCCACCGGGCAATCATTGCCAACATAGTGGAATTCCGGTGCTATTTTTGTTTCGTCAAAATCGGCCATTGGAAACATTTTTTCAATTTTTACCGCCAATGAATTGCTTTCCAATTTTGTGCGAACGAAATCCAATGCGGCGGGCGTATTGAAATGAAATGGCGCAATTTCCAGCCCCGATAAATCAACATCATCTTTTAATTGAACCAATTGGCGCGAAACATACGCCAATTCGCGATTGTCGCGCAGCAAATTGCGAATGCGTTCGTTTTTCACAGCATCCAGATTTGCATACAGTTCATCCAGCGAGCCAAATTGGGTTATCAATTCCGTGGCCTTTTTCGGCCCAATGCCCGGCACGCCCGGTACATTGTCCGTGGCGTCGCCCATCAGTGATTGCACATCAACCACACGATTTGGCGCAACACCAAATTTTTCCATAACGCCCGCGGCGCGAATTTCGTGCTGTTTCATGCCGTCGTATAAAAACACGCAATCGGATACCAATTGCATCAAATCCTTGTCCCCGGTGATGATGCGGGTGGCGTCCGCCCCAGTGCAATTTTGGCGCGCAATTGTGGCGATTACATCGTCGGCCTCGACCCCCGGGATGCACAGTACCGGCATACCCATTGCGGCGGCACCGCTGCGCAC
>CAKQNS010000010.1 GCA_934255455.1 uncultured Alphaproteobacteria bacterium | reverse complement strand
TTGTCGCGATTCCCGGTTCTTATGTAGGTCAACTACACTGCGAACCGTCAATCGCTTCCAATAACCTCACATAATTTATTTTAGCCCCGCCCAGTTGGCGGGGTTGTTTTTGCCATCTGGCATGCTCTGATAATTTTATAAAAACAAATTCTGTGGGCTCTTGTTCCAATAACCGCACATAATTTATTTTAGCCCCGCCCAGTTGGCGGGGTTTCTTAGAGCATAGATAACAGAGCATAGAGAATAGATATTTGCGTGCAGTGTATGTGAACTCATTGCTCTCTGATTTCTGCTCTTTGCTCTCTAAATAAAACCGCCCCGGGTGGGGCAGTTTTTATTCAATTGTACTATCTGCGGTGGGCATCGTCTGGTCTGGAACTGTCATAGAGCCCGTCACCGTATATGCACCCGCCAGTGTTTGCGTGGCATCGGCACCCGTTTTAACATGTGTTTCTGATAAATTATAAACCGCCAAAGCCGTAGGGTAATGATTATTATCAGAACTAGAATTTATGACCGTCACGCGTTGTGTCGTTTTTTCCACATTTTCAATTACACCGTCAACATAACTTTGTGATGCGACATACAACGAATCCGCACCATGGGCATTTGCCGTCACTATCATGGTCAATGCCGCTACAACAAAAATTTCCTGGTAATTTGCATTAATTTCTGCCTACATTATATGCGCGTATTATATACTATTTTGTGCAATGGGTTAAACCCAAATGCCACGCGTCGCCATTAACGATTGGTCAATTGCAATTCAATACGGCGGTTTTTTTGCAGGCTGGTTGCGTCATTTCCCAATTCAACCGGGTGCAAATCACCAAAACCACTGGGCACCAGGCGGCGTTTGGACACACCGTTTTTCGCCAATTCGTCGGCAACCGCTGTTGCGCGCAGCAATGACAATTGCGTGTTATTTTTGTACCCACGGGTGCCCGGTACAACCGCCTTTTTATCGGTATGGCCATCGACGCGGATAATCCAATCTATGTCAGATGGAATTTTGTTTTCCATATCCTTGATAACATTCGCAATCAGTCGCAATTGGTTTTTTCCCTCGGGCGATAATTTGAATGAACCACTGCCGAATAAAATATCGCTGGACACGATGAAGCGGTCGCCATCAGGTTGCACCGTGGTGCGATCGCCCAGTGCGGTTTTAATTGCACGGTAAAAATTAGATTGGTATTGCGACACCGTGTTCAATTCCGCAACCTTGTCAGCCAGGGCCTTGTTCAGTCGGGTTGACATTTCAACATACTGAATTTCCTGGGCGTGGGATTTTGCCTCGGCTGCGTCCAATGCCGCCTGCAGGTTTGACAATTGTTCGGTCAAACTGGCGCGCTGGGCATCCATTTGGGTTTGCAATTCGCGACGTTGTTGTTCCAGTTCGGCGGTTTTCTGTTTGTCTATTTTTGCCTGGTTTAATTGAGCGGCCAATTCGGCGATTTGCCCCTGTAATTCGGTGCCGTGTGACTGTAATTCGGCAACCTTGGATTCATATTGGGCAATCAATTCATTGGTGCTGACATCCATAGTTTCCAATTCGGTTGTCAATTGTGAATTATTGTTTTCCAGGTTTTCCAATTCCGCGCGTGCCAACACCAACAGACGTTTGGCTTCCTCGTCATCGGCGACCATTTGTTGAATTTTCTGGGCCTGTTCGGTGTTTGCCTGTTTCAAATCGGCCACAGTCTTTGCGCCGGTTTGGGTGTTGAATACACTGGTCGTTGTCCACAGAAACACGAACACTATCAACAGGAATATCAATATAATGACCAAATTCGAAAACAAATCGACGAATGCCGGCCATGTATTTGTTCCATTGCGAAAGCGTAAATTTAACATTGTTTTCCCTCTCTCGATTTTTCTGTGCGAACACTATTGTTCGTCCATTGTCATATCGGGCACATTCGCCACATGGGTGTGTGCCGCCAAGTAATCTTCCAGTTCGCGGAATATGGCGTTTTGCGCCAATTGCACCTGGAGACCCAAGAAGCCGACAATTAAACTGCCCCCCAGGCCCATCAGCGAGCCGGTAAATGCAATTGCCATACCATGCAACGGTTTTGCCAGCCCCGTCTGCATAGTGGTCATGGCGTTCACATCGGTGAAATCCAGGTTGCCAATTAAATCGGCAAATCCACCAATGGTTGAAATCAGTCCCCAAAATGTGCCCAGCAGCCCCAAAAATATCAGTGTATTTGTTATATACCGAATGGATTCACGCGCATCATCAAACCGCACCAATATTGTGTCCATCATATCACGCAATGTTGCCGATGATATCCGCATTGGCCGCAGACGCAGCATCATCGCAACCGGTCGCAGCAACACCGGCGGCAGCGGCATATTGCGCCGCCCGGTCAAATATGCGCGCAACCAACGATATTCCGGCAATAACTTGAACATGTGCACAAATGCCAGCCCAATACCAAACAGTGTCGTTCCAATAATGACGCCATTTAACCATATATTAGATGTTGCAACGCGCAAAAATTGGTCGTGAAACAGTATCAACCCCGCCGCAACCAATGCAGTCAACGCCGCCATTCTGTTAAGATTTGCATGAAACTGGTGTGTCATATAATCTCTCTTGTAATCAAATGATAGTAAATTTTGCAAAATAAAGTCAAGCGGGTAATGCGCACATTTTTATAATGAAAAATTACTTGATTTTATTAAAAAAATCGGCATAATTGGCGATGTCCTGCTGGCACAATGGGGTGTCGGCTGATTAAACCATAGGAAAAATATAAATGGCTTACTATGAAAGCGTCTTGGTTTTCCGCCAGGACTTGACCGAACCGCAGGTAAAAGAAAAAGCGGCAAAATACACCGATATTATCAAGGAATTGGGCGGTGATGTAAAATCCACAGAATTCTGGGGTTTGAAAAATCTGGCCTATGTTATCCGTAAAAATCGCAAGGCACATTATGTCATGCTGAACATCGAATTGCCGGGTGCACAAATTGCTGAATTTGAACGCCGTGCCCGCATTGACGAGGATGTTATCCGTTTCTTGAACGTTCGCGTTGAAGAATTGTCGAACCAACCATCGGTCATGATGAAAAAGAATAACGAAGAGGCAGAATAATGGCAGTACGTGCAGCAATTTATCGTAAAAAATCTAACCCATTAAAGGGCAAGGTTATCGATTACAAAGATATCAAAACACTGTCGCATTATATCACAGAACGCGGCAAAATCGTCCCATCACGCATCAGTGGTGTTTCCCAGAAAGACCAACGCGAATTGGCAACCGCCATCAAACGCGCCCGTCATTTGGGGTTGATGCCATTTGTTCGCAACAACTTGGGCTAAAAACTTAAATTCTGTGGACGCCTGTGGCGTTCACAGTTCCTCGTGTATGTCTAATACACGTCGGAACTGAAATGAACGCTGCCATGCGTCTCACATAATTTAATTTTTATAAAAAACATCTGGAATTAAAAATTCCTAACTTGAAAAAGGACAGATAAAATGAAAGTTATTTTGACAGAAAAAATTACACACTTGGGCAATATCGGCGACACAGTCGAAGTGAAAACTGGTTTCGCGCGCAACTATTTGTTGCCAAACGGCAAGGCTATGCGCTGGACACGTGAAAATGTTGCGTTGTTCGAGGCGAAAAAGGCCGAATTGACCGCGCGTCAAGAAGCCGCCAAGGCAGCCGCCGAAGCACATGTTGATGCGGTAAAGAACGCAAAACTGCACATGATTCGCCAGGCGGGTGATACTGGTCAATTGTATGGATCGGTTTCCACACGCGATATTGCGCGCATGTTGAAAGAAATTGCAAATGTCAACATTGAATCGTCTCAGGTTCTGTTGGGCAGTCCAATCAAATCCATCGGTGCATTTGATACAAAAATTGCGTTGCACCCAGATGTTATCGTTCCGGTCAAGGTATATGTTGCCCAGACCCAGGATGAAATTGACGCATTGGTTGCGGGCAAGGTTCTGACATTTGGCACGAAAAAGGTTGAAGAAGAAGTTGCCGAAGAAAAACCGGCAGCGGAAGAAAAACCTGCTGAACAGCCAGCAGAAAAAGCGGCTGACGCCGAATAATAAAAACGGGGCATCGCCCCGTTTTTTTTATTAGAGAGCATCCGTCTCCGCTGGCACTCCGCCGCGACAAGGATGGCAGAGAGCAATGAAGCGCGCCGGTGGCGCGCTTATTTTTATCGTCGCGGTCTAAGTTCCCCTCCGGTGGAGGGGTGTCCGCCAGGACGGGGTGGTCTTGAGAGCCCGCAATGTTGAATAAATGTCACAGTAAGAGAACTTGCCCTGTGGCGGGAACGTAATAAATACCCATCTGGCGGAACTAGCCACGGAATTTATCAATTCCCCGGAATCCAGGTGAATAATGTTGCGCGGTACGCACACTACGTATATTACGAATAATTATATTTATTTTTCTAAATTTTTTCTGTATACTGTGAAATGAATCCAATGGGAGTTGGGTTCGGGTCTTTCAAAACCCATAAAGCGCGGTGCGAGAGCATCGTTATCTGTCTAATGGTGTTTTTGCACCGTTTTGCCTGACCTGTGGTCGGGTATCTGTGGTTATATAACAGGTTGTCCAAAAGCCACGGGATCATTCGCTTTATGATTTTGAAAATGCCCGACCGTCAATTTCTGTTGACGGTTTTTCAGTGTTCAAAAATGGAGATACAAAATGAAAACAAGAAGTGCCTCTGCAATAGTCACTGTTTTTTTGATATTTGGCTTTGCATCTATTATTGGTGGTTTTACGCATACAATTGTTAGACAGAAGGTGACGAAACCATATGCATTGCCGAATGCCTATCATGTTGATACGGCAAGTAAAAGTTATTCTATGAAGACAGAAAACAACAATGTCAGCGTGAAAGAGCGGGACATAGGAACAAATAAAGTGCATAGTTATAATGTAGATATTTCAGATTCTGCAAAAAAATTAAAAACGACCTATGACAATACTTCTTCGGCTCAAAAATTATATCAGATGCAGAACAAAGAACTTGTTGCACAAGCGTCGAAAGCGTATGGCTTTATTATAGCTAATGATTATAAGCTGGTAAAATATTGTTCTAATTATTATCCTGTAAATAACCTGAAGAAAAAACATGATGCTCGTTTTAGCGCCAAGAAAAACAAAGCTGAAACGATATTAAACAAGGCTTTTGGCAATAATGGGGCGAAAGAGTTCGCTAATGCATTAGTATCAAATCCTGATTTTATAAAAGCTGCACACACCCAAATAGAAAATGATTATCAAGCTGTAAAACATATGGCCGCTCAGGATGGGGTGAAAAATTTTTCTAGGTATCAATATTGTAAAATGATGGAAGAACAAGCTGATTTTGCAGTCCAAACAGATTATAAAAACTTTACAAACATTTTACCTAACTTTTAACCAAAAGGAGCATAAGCATGAAATCAATTTTATTTGCGTTGCCAACGTCATTGTTTTTGGCAATATCTGTTAGTGGGGATTTATTGGCACTGAATGGAATGTATTGGGATGGATATTGGAGTGCGTTTTTCACAGTTCTTGCGGTATCTGCTGTTTTAATATCTATTCCCATTGCATTGGTCCAGCATAGCAAGACGAAAAACAAGGGCTGGATAATCGCTCTATCGGTCTTATGCTTTTTGCCGTTTGGGGTGGTTTTATATCTTATTTCTCTTGTGTGGGCTTTGGTGGTGTATTTTGCTACTGCAAATATGAATACACGTAGAGCCAAGGTAGAAATTGTGAATAATCCGAAATATATGAATTTGAAAAAGGCGGATAGGGTTAATTGGTTGAAAAATATGAGAGGAGATGCAGCTGCGCGCTTGAAAAAATGTCAGCATGATCTGATGGCAGAGCGCAAAAAGGCGCAAGACATTCCTGCAAATGTGGCCAAATATATAAATCAAGATGATGTTGGTGCGCTAGAGAAAGAAATAGGTGTTTTAGAGACGAAAATAGCGGCGATTGATGAACTGATTGCGGCGGAAACGTTTGTGCCAAAGCATGAACGGTACTTTTTTGGGGATGATGATGAGCTTTATGAGTAGGATGAAAATGATGTGGATTTTCTAAACAAAAAGCGCGCCGGTGGCGCGCTTTTTGTTTTTCTGTTTGATGGATTTTACTTCATTCCAAATTTGTATGCGGCCCCGATGTATATTTCGGTTGCGTCAATTCGCGTTGTGGCGTATTCATTGCCGCCGGTTTCATACGACAATTTACCATAATTGTGGTATTTTGCCCCCATGTTCAAATCTATACGGTCGTTCAGTGCAAAATTCACGCCAACCATCGCCGCAAACGATAACGACAGTTTTGAATCGGATATGTGGTTGCCCGGCACTTTTACGGTGCCCCACATTCCGGTCAGACCGACGCCAATTCCCGCATAGGGTTCAACCGCACCACCAAATGTTTCATACAGATGCATATTCAGCATATTTGACCACAGGTCATAATCATGCCGCGCGCCGTTGCGATCGAATTTTGCACCATTGTATTCGGTTTCAAATTCAATTTTTACATGGTCGGTTAAACGGTTGCCGACATACATTCCAAAACCGGTATTATCGCGACGCGGCGTGGTTGTGCCGCCGCCATTTACAGCATATTTGAATGCCATGTGTTCGTTTTGATGCAGGCGCAATCCGATATAGTTATCGCGGCGTGCGGTGGTCGCACAATTGCATGATGAATCCAAACTTTCTGTGCCGTACCAATCGTCCGCCATGGCGGGGGCGCATACGATGCACGCGATGATAAATGCTGATATTTTTCTCATATTTCCATCCCTGTTTTTAACCACGGTAATTATAATTATAAAATCTGGCGCAACGCAAGCGGTTTGTGATATAATTCCATTACTGATGACACAGGGGGATTTATTGCCACGCAAACCGATTGATAATAAAAAAACAAATATCGAAACGCGGCCGTCAATGCGGTGGCGGTTGTTTGTGTGGGGATTTAATTTGTGCCTGGCGTTGGTGGCGGCGGTGGCAATGTATGTGACGGTTATATTTCTGCAAATGCCGTCCTTGGATGCAATATTGCACGAAACGCGGCCCGCGGCGGTTGTGTTTCTGGATGAAAATGGCGATGAAATTCGCAGTGCTGGGCGCATTATGGGCACGCCGGTATCGGTCGACAATTTGCCGCCCCATGTATGGCAGGCGATTATTGCCATCGAAGACAAACGATTTTTTGCACACGGCCCAATTGATATGCGTGGAATTACGCGTGCGGTTTTTTCTAATTTAATTCATGGGCGAATTGCGGCGGGCGGGTCGTCTATAACACAACAGACCGCAAAAAACATATTCTTGTCGCGTGAAAAAAAGATTTCGCGCAAGGTCCAAGAACTGATTTTGTCGTACTGGTTGGAAAACCGATTTGATAAAAATCAGGTTTTGGATTTATATATGAATCGCGTGTCGTTGGTTGGCGGAATGCGCGGAATTGATGCCGCGTCGCGCGTTATGTTTCAAACGCCGGCGAATAAAATGACCGTGGCCCAGGCGGCACAAATTGCCGCAATGTTAAAGGCGCCAACATCGTACAGTCCGCTGAAAAATCCGGAACGCAATATAAAACGCGCCCGCGTTGTGTTGACCGAAATGGTGCGCCAGGGATACATTGATATAAACACCGCGCGCGCCGCCGCAAAACAACTGGGGCCGGCAACACCCGCGCCCGATACCAACATTTACCGGTATTGGACCGATTTTGTCATGGACGAGGTTGAATCCCGCATTGGCACATTGAAATCTGATTTGATGGTTTATACCACCATGGATATGAAATTACAGGAACAAATTGCCGCGGCTTTGCGTGGGCGGGCGATCGAATACCAGGGCGCGGCCATTGCCATGAACACCGATGGCGCATTGCGGGCTATGGTTGGCGGCACCGATTACCAAACCAGTCAATTCAACCGCGCAACGACAATGCGCCAACCCGGCAGTTCGTTCAAACCGGTGGTGTATTTGGTTGCGCTGGAAAATGGAATGACGCCGGAATCGTATGTAAATGATTCACCATTTGCAATCGGCGATTATAATCCCAAAAATTACAATGAAAAATATTATGGCGATATATCATTGGCGACCGCGTTCGCAAAAAGTGTGAATTCGGTGCCACTGAAATTGACCGAATTGTATGGAATTGATTCCGTGCTGAATATGGCGGGCCGGTTGGGTGTTGGAACAAAACTGCGGCGTGAATATTCGACGGTGTTGGGTGCGTCGGAAATGTCGCTGGTCGATTTGACAACCATATATGCCGTAATTTGGAATAACGGTGCATCGGTGCGGCCATATTCTATTACCAAAATCACAGATGCCATGGGGAATGTTTTATATGAACGCAATCCATCAGACGCATTGCAAATTTTGCAACCACAAACGGTTGAATATATGACCGAATTGTTGGCCGATGTTGTGGTACGCGGTACCGGGCGTCGTGCAAATGCGCCGGGCGTTTTGGGCGGTAAAACCGGCACCAGCAATAACAACCGCGATGCGTGGTTTGTTGGTGCGGCGAATGATTTGGTTATTGGAATCTGGGTTGGCAACGATGATTTTACACCTATGTCGTCGCGTGTCACGGGGG
This sequence comes from uncultured Alphaproteobacteria bacterium, assembly GCA_934255455.1. Lineage (GTDB taxonomy): Bacteria > Pseudomonadota > Alphaproteobacteria > Rs-D84 > Rs-D84 > Enterousia. The sequence goes on along the minus strand of CAKQNS010000010.1, from coordinate 13,710 downwards.
GCACAATTCCGGCCGAAATTTTCCACGATATTGTCGCACAGTGATATAAAATCTGTTTTTATCAGGGTGCGATTTGTGATATAATGTGCGGTATGAAAAGCAAGATTTTATTTTTATTGCCGGTGTTGGGCGCGCTGTATGCGGCGCCGGTGGCGGCAAATTGGCAATATGATGGCACGTATATTGGCGATGGTTGGTACAATGACGATGGCTCGCGCTTTGTAATTTCGGTTCGTGGCGGAATGTCATTTGGCTCGGCCAAGATTCAGAATGACGTGGGTGCATTGACATCCGAATTTTATTACAGCCCAAGTACGGGGGATGTTATATCAAAACAGTATTATGATTCTTTGACCAACAAGGGTGATTTTACTAATGCCGGTGTGGGCGAGATTGGTGATTTGCCCGCCAAGAAAAATTTTTCCGAGGTTGCATTTGCCGCGGGTGCGTCAATTGGTTGGACATTGCCAAATCATCCGCAATGGCGCCTGGAATTGGGATGGGATCATATCAGCGAAAGCGAATATAATTCATCCCCGTTGTTCGAGGGTGATTTGTTATTGACCAGTGGAATTTCAATTTTTGCACAAAGCGGCGCCGTGCAGTCAACCATCACAACTGATATTGTCAGTGCGATGGCGTTCTATGATTTCTTTGATGGGTTGCAGAAACCGTTGCAAACGGTAATTCCGTATGTTGGTTTTGGTGTTGGATACGCCGACAGCAAAACCGTTTTGAATTTGTCAGATTTGTATGGCGATTTGTCGACATCGGTTGATTTGCAGAATTTTGGAAAATTGGATTCATACGATGTTTTGCAATTCTATCGTTCGGAACACAGTTCGTCGAATATTGCGGGGGTTGTGGCGGCCGGCGTGTCGTATGGCATAACCCAAACAATGTTTTTGGATTTTGGGGCGCGCGTTGCGTATGTGCCGCGTGTAAAATGGGTGTTGACCAATTCCGACGATACGCGTACCCGCGATTGGTACAGTGCGAAAAATTTAATATATGCCAACATAATGTTGGGATTGCGATTCGAATTCTGAACTTTGAACTTTTATATTTTGGCGCCATATTTTCCACGGTTTATGGGGCGGTATGATAGAGCCTCGGCAATGTCGCCGATTTCGATTTCGTCGCGTCCCGCCAGGTCTGCAATTGTGCGCGCAATGCGGCGAACGCGATTGTATCCACGCGCCGACATTCCCATTTTTTCCGCGGCGGTGTTCAGAAAGTTTTTCAATTCATCGGACAATGGGGCGGCCGCGTCCAGTGCGGCGCCATCCAGGCGCGCATTCAAATATCCCTGGCGCGCAATTTGACGATTGTATGCGGCAACAACGCGGGCGCGGATTTTTGCGCTGGTTTCGCGCGGTGTGTTTTCTGTATTATTCATTTCCCACGGGTTTACCGGATCAACATCGACATGCAAATCAATTCGGTCCAACAGCGGCCCCGAGATTTTGTTTTGGTATGCCTCGGCACAGCGGGGCGCGCGGGAACAGGACAGGGCGGCATTGCCCAAATGGCCGCACGGACAGGGATTCATTGCCGCAATCAATTGAAATTGCGCCGGATATGTTGCGGTGTTTTTCGCACGCGAAATCATAATTTTCCCAGATTCCATCGGTTGACGCAAAATTTCCAGTGTTGTGCGATTAAATTCCGGCAATTCGTCCAAAAACAGAACACCGTTATGCGCCAGTGAAATTTCGCCTGGGTGCGCGTTTGCGCCGCCGCCCGCCAATGCAACCTGGGACGCGGTGTGGTGTACACTGCGAAATGGGCGATTACGCATCAAACCGCGTCCGTCCAATTGTCCCGCAATGGAATATATAATTGATGTTTCCAATATCTGTTCGGCGGTCATTTCCGGCATTATTCCGGGCAAACGCGATGCCAGCATTGTTTTGCCCGACCCCGGGGGCCCAACCATCAGCATGGCGTGACCACCCGCCGCGGCAATTTCCCGTGCGCGTTTGGCGGCGTCTTGGCCGTGAACCTCGGCCATGTCGCCACATGATACGGTGGCGACCGCCGTCGGTGTAAATTCGGGCATAGGCAGAATTTGTGTGCCTTTGAAATGATTTATCAATTCCAAAACATGGTTTGGTGCCAATATGTTGGTGTGGCCGGACATTCGGGCCTCGGCCCCTTGGGCGCCCGGACATATTATGCCCAGGTTATTTTTATTGGCCCAAACACTGGCCGGTAAAACACCATCGGTACGAACGATGGTGCCGTTCAGGCCAACCTCGCCCAATATCAGGTAATGCGATAATTCATCCTGGGGTAATATGCCCAGCGCACACAATATGCCGCACAGTATCGGCAGGTCAAAATGCGAACCGGTTTTTTCCACATCGGCCGGCGATAAATTCACCGTCAACCGTTTGGGCGGTAATGATATGTTCAGCGCGCCCAGCACATTTTTTATGCGCTCGGCCGATTCCTTGACCGCACGATCGGCCAGACCGATGATATTAAATTCCGGACTGGACAGACCCGCCGACAATTGCACCTGGACATCAATGCGGGTTGCGTCCATACCGTTAAATATAACAGAGTTCAATGAAATCATATCCGCATATTAAAACTTGCGCTGAATCAATTCAAGTTATAAAATACCCCCGACAAAAGAGGATTGTGAATATGCCACTGAAAAATACGAATGCTGCACGCGAATGGTTTAATACTATATTTTATGGCGCACTGATTGCGATTGTTTTTCGCAGTTTATTGTTGGAACCGTTTAATATTCCGTCGGGTTCAATGATACCGACACTGCATGTTGGTGACCATATATTCGTCAAAAAATGGTCGTATGGGTATTCGCGCTATTCGTTCCCGTTTGGGTCGTGGAAAATGTGGAATGGGCGCGTGCTGGGGCATGAACCCGCGGTTGGCGATGTCGTTGTGTTTCGCAATCCTGTCAATGAATCCCAGGATTATATTAAACGTCTGATTGCCGTGCCGGGTGATACGGTGCAAATGGTTGATGGGCGCCTGTATATAAATGGCACAATTGTTCCGCGTGAAAACCCGCGCCCATACATTGTGGCGAATTTGCCGAAATCGCTGCGCAGTGTCGGATATTACCAGGATAATATGTCTATCAAGGGCAACAAGATTTGGATTGATAACGCCCCCGCAGATTTTAATTACACCGTTGAATACAAGGATGATCGTCTGTGCCGTATGTATGATGGGGCATGTGGCGTGTTCAAAATGACCGAATATACCGAAACATTGCCAAATGGTGTCCAACACAGTATTATCGAGGCATCGGATAACGCGCCACTGGATGATACACCGCTGTTTACCGTGCCGGAAAAACACTATTTCTTTATGGGCGATAACCGTGACAACAGTGCGGACAGCCGCGCCGATGTTGGGTATGTGCCGCGTGACAATATTTTGGGGCCGGCGTGGTTTATTTGGTATTCGCACAACTATTATGCGCCGATGATTTCGGTGTGGAATTGGGGCAATAAAATGCGCTGGAACAGATTTGGCATGGGGGTAAAATAAATTGGAACAACTGAATTATACTTTCAAAAATCCAAATTTGCTGGAATTGGCGTTGACGCAATCTGGGGCCGACGGCGCGCATAATAATGAACGTCTGGAATTTATTGGCGACCGCGTGTTGGGGCTGACGGTGGCGGCATTGCTGTATGAAATGTACCCGACCGAGCACGAGGGTGAACTGGCGCGTCGCCATGCGATGTTGGTGTCGACCGAAACATTGGCATCGGTCGCCGACAAATTGAATTTGGCCCCGCATATCCGCCATGGCCACATGACGGGCGGTCGCATTCGTCACATTATGGCCAACGCGATGGAGGCTATATTTGGTGCAATATTTATCGATGGCGGGTTTGATGCGGCGCGTGCGGTAATTTTGGCGCATTGGCGTGAATTGGCGGCGGCGGATGCCGTTGCGCCCAAAGATGCCAAAACCGCATTACAGGAATTGGTCCAGAAAAACGGTGATGGTGCATTGCCTGTGTATGAATTTCTGGAACAGACCGGCGCATCGCACAGTCCGGTTTTTCGGGTTCGTGTGACCGCCATGGGACACACCGCCACGGCCGCCGGTCCATCAAAAAAGGTGGCCAGCATAAACGCCGCGGATGCGTTGTTGAAAATCCTTGCAATTTAGGGAATTGATGGATAAAATCACGGCATAATAAACCAGATAACAGGGGATAAAAATGTTTTCTATTTTGTTGGTATTGTTGATAATTGTTGCAGTATTTATGATTGGCATTATTTTATTACAGAAATCCGAGGGCAGTGGTATGTCCGGTTCGGCGGCGGCGTCTATGTTTGGTGGTGCGCTGACGGGTGCGGCGGCTGGTAATTTTTTGACCCGTGCGACGGCGTGGTTGGCGACAATATTCTTTATTTTGTGCGCAGCGTTGGCGTTGGTTTCATCTAAATCGGATATGGCGCGCCAGCAAAGCGAATTGCGCCAGGAAATTGTGATCCAGGAATCGGCCGCGACAACAACCCCGGCGACGGACGCGGCACAAAATCAGCCAGAAAAATAATTGAATATATATTAAAAAAAAATCGCCCAAACGGGCGATTTTTTATTTGCGTTTGCTTGGTGCCTTGCGGGTCGTTTTTTTGACCGGGGCAGGCTTGGCCGATTTGGTAAATTCGCGATACAGCATAACAATGCAAGTGTATCCGATTACAGCAGACACGGCGGTAATCAACCCGGCAATTAAACCATCGGAAAAGATTGCAAACAATATAATCGCCGCAACCAATACAACGGTATACCCCAGGTTCTTAGCCAACACATTCAAAACTTTTTCGGCTGTTTTCATCATGTTTCCTTTTGTGTTATACACGGTACATTATATCACAGATTTGACCAAAATATATGAAAAAAGACCGCACGTTCGTGCGGTCTGTATTTTTTATGTTATATGTTTACAAAATTACCTGGCCACCAATGCGTGCGGTGCGGGGCAATGGGCCAAATGATGATTTCGGACTGACATAAATATTGCCGGTGACCGTGAAATCGCCACAGAATTGCACCATATTCATATCGCGCAGGAACAAATGCCCATCGATATGTACGCCACATGGCAATGTATATTTACGCATATTTTGCAGGTACAAATTGCCGCGGATTTTATCCCCATTGTGTAACATTGTTGTGGCGCCACGACTGTCAATAATGACATCGCCGAACATAGTGTTGCGGGTGCGCGCGGTTTGACGTGCGGTGGCCGCGCATGGGCGGACGGACACAACATTTACCGGACGGGTTGCGTATTTGCGTGCCGCATCGCGTTTAATTGGTAATGTCGAAACCTGGGCGGGCGCAATTGTTTTTGTGTCTGACATTTTTCCCTGGGCCGGAACGGTTTTTGTGGCCGGTGTTGCCAAAACAACTACATCAGGCGTACGATTGCATTTCACAATGTCAATAATCAGCATTGAAAACAACACGATAATAGAAAATAACAATGTGATATTGACCAGACCGATTAAATCAATGCTGCGAATCCATGCCCAAATGCGAACGCACAAATTGCGAATCGCACGAAATGGCCAACAAATAATGTTCCAAATGTGTGCCCACGATATTTTACGCACAGATTTTTTTGTGCGCAACGACTTGCGTGGTGTTGTTTTCTTGGCTGCCTTGGCATTCTTTTTGCGTTCAATGCGGCGTGTGGCTAATTTTAACTTTAATTCTTTGAACATGAATTCACCTTTTGTTAAATTTATAACAACTATGCACTAAAAATATTATTTGTCAAGTATTTTGTCAACTATGTTTGTCAAAGTTTTTTAATGTGGCGTGTCATCGTTTTGGGGGCTATTATATAGGTATGCGGTTTATGTTAAATGTATTTGTGCTGATTATTCTGGCGGGGTGTGCGGGCGCACGGTGGGTGACGCCGGCTGATTTTGAATATGCGCCAATTGTGGCGGGCAAATATGAAATTGCCACATGGCAAAAAATAACCGACTATTCCGCGGGCGCCCCAATATATATTTATATCGAGGGCGACGGACACGCATTTAATGCCAGGGGGCGGACAACCACAAATCCGACCCCGCGTGGGACGCTGGTGCGTGATATGGTGGCGCGTGATACGCACGCCAATGTGGCATACATTGCGCGGCCGTGCCAATATATAATGTCCGACACATGCAATCGCCACGATTGGACCGACGGGCGTTTTTCGCCCGCAATAGTTGATGCGATGGCGACCGCCATAAAGACCGCCGCCGCATCGCATCCGGTTGTGCTGGTTGGATATTCGGGTGGTGCGATGGTGTCGGGGCTGGTTATAAAAACACACCCGGAAATAGTGGTTCGGCGGTGGGTGACAATAGGTGGGGTATTAAATCACGCCGCGTGGACGGCGTATTTTGGGGATAATCCGTTGTCGCAATCGATGGATATGTCCGCGTTGCCAGATGTTCCCCAAACGCACTATATTGGCGGGCGCGATACGGTTGTACCGCCCAAATTGGCACGCGAATGGGCGCGGGCCGGTGATATTGTTATTGTGCCAAATGCCACACACGGCGATTTTGGCGATATTTTGATAGAATAATTTTGAACAAGGCTTGACAAATAATATTTTTGTGCTAAATATATGGATATGAAAGAAATAACTTACACTCCTATTTTTAATCAAACCGCGCCCAAGATTTGGGATGATTTTTTGCATATCAATGTTGTGGCGACCGAGGCAGATTATAAATGCGTTGTATCCGCCGCGGCCAAACAATTCCAAATGGACAAATTCCGTGATTCGTGGGAAAACAGCACATTTGGATTTGCATTTGCGGCGTACGATGGCGCGGATATGGTTGGGTATGTAAATGGCGATTATAAATCTGGGCAATCCGTGATTCAGGGGTTGTATGTATTACCGGAATATCAATCCCAGAAAATTGGTCGGGTATTATTGCAACGCGCCGAAAATGCCAATAAATTATTTGCATCGTCTATGGGATTGGTGGCGCTGCGTTATGCGGAAAAATTCTATGAACGCAACGGATATTCAACATTATATTCAAAAACCAGTGATGCATTGACCGAGTATGTAAAAAAATTTGCATCAATTCCGCAATGCGCAACGGTACCGGTATTCAAAATGTTGCCGAAAATTTCCGGTGTATGCCGTGATATTGCAAAACAGACGGGCGTTCCATTTGATGCACGCGCGATAAATAAAAACCATTTGTCGGCATTTGTATATGTCGATGTTCACAAAAAAATCCAGGGTTTCGCCACTGTTGATAATAATGGCAAACAAAATATCGCGGTATTGCCGGGACCTATGGATGATTTGGCCCGTCGCAGTATTGCGCGCGCATTGGCAGAATTACAAGTCCATGGCCGTTAACAACGGCAAATTGTAATAAATAAGTTATAAAAAAAACCGCCAATCGGCGGCTTTTTGAATTAGTGAGACATTTTACCTTCGGTCATAACCACATGCTTGCGCAATTTCGGGTCATATTTACGAAACTTCATTTTTCCCGCAGTGTTTTCAGACTTGGTATTTTTAGTGGTTGTGTAATAATAGCCGGTTTCCTTGTTTTCCAGCTTTACAACTTCTTTGCTGCCTTTTTTAGATGCCATTTTATTGCCCTTTATAATTATTCTGATGCCGATTTTATGTTAAAAATTACTGGAAATCAAGTCTTTTTTATCATAACCTTGTTTTTGTCAATCGTGCGGGCGTGGCGAAATTGGCAGACGCGCTGGATTTAGGTTCCAGTGGGGTGACCCATAGGAGTTCAAGTCTCCTCGCCCGCACCAATTAAATTCCGTAGTTAGATTTTGTTTAATATACCGGATAATTGCGGGGATACGCCGAATCCGGATGCGACAGGTCACTTTTCACGCCACATGCGGCGATGGCCATTGTTGCTATCAATAAAAATCCAATAAATACCTTGTTCATACTGGCAATTATACCCGTTGCCGATGGAATAGTCAAATATTTGGGATGCGTGTTTTTATTCATGGGATTTTTATGATAAAATGCCAGATTATGATTCCCACGGTAAAAAAACAGATTTTCGTGCGATATGCGATTGATGATTGCGCTGGTGGTATTGCATAATCAATAAATTTTCTTGGGGTGGGGGATTACTGTCCTGTTTAATGGCGCGCCCACACGCATTATGATGTAGTACATAAATTTTATAACCAAAGGGGAAAATTATGTATCACACCAGTGGCAATTACGAAGCATTTGCCGACGCGCGCAAACCGGCCGGCGCAGATAAAAAATCGGCATATATTGTGGGCGGCGGCCTGGCCGGATTGGCGGCGGCGGTCTTTATGATTCGCGACGCAAAAATGTCTGGCAAAAAAATTCACATTTTCGAAGAACTGTCCGTCCCAGGTGGCAGTATGGACGGCATAAAAAATCCAAAATTGGGATATATCATTCGTGGTGGTCGTGAAATGGAGGCGCATTTTGAAACGCTGTGGGATTTGTTTCGGTCTATTCCGTCACTCGAAGATGAAAAAGTGTCGGTCCTGGATGAATTTTATTGGCTGAACAAAGACGACCCCAGTTTTTCGCACACGCGTATAATTGAAAAGCGCGGCAAACAAATTCCAACCGATGGCAAATTGACATTGACACCGCGGGCGATTCGTGAATTGGTTGACCTGGCCATGACGCCCGAAGATAAATTGCAAGATGTTCAAATTGATCAAGTGTTCAGCGAAGAATTCTTTGCATCAAATTTCTGGATGTATTGGGCGACAATGTTTGCGTTTGAACGATGGTCCAGCGCGATGGAAATGCGCCGGTACATTTTGCGCTTTATCCATCACGTGGGCAGTTTGGCCGATATGTCTGCGTTAAAGTTCACAAAATATAATCAATACGAATCGCTGATTACGCCATTGGTGCGATGGTTGACGGCGCGCGGGGTTGTGTTCCACTATGACACGCGTGTGACCAATGTTGTGATTGATTCCGGCGCATCGACCAAGGTTGCGAAATCTATTGAAATGGTGCATGGCGGTCGCAAGAAAACAATCAACCTGTCGCCAGACGATTTGGTGTTCATTACCAATGGTTCTATTACTGAAAACAGCACATACGGCGACAATGATACGCCCGCACCAAAGCCCACCGGCGTTGGCCCCAGTTGGGATTTATGGAAAAACATTGCGGCACAAAACGCCGAATTTGGGCGACCTGAAAAATTCTGCGAAAATATCCCGGCGGCAAATTGGGTTATGTCGGCAACAATTACTTTGACCGATGATCGCGTTGTTCCGTATATCAAAAAGATTTGCAAGAAAGATCCGCACAGTGGTTCCATTGTATCCAGCGGGCCCGTCACAATTCGCGATTCGAATTGGCTGTATGGATTTTCGATTTCGCGCCAGCCGCATTTCCGCGCACAAAAGAAAAACGAAATCGTGGTGTGGACATACGGGTTGCTGTCGGATACAACAGGCAACTATGTGAAAAAGAAAATCGCCGATTGTACGGGCGCGGAACTGTGCGCGGAATGGTTGTACCATATTGGCGTTCCAATGGCCGAAATCGAAGACATTGCGCACAACGCATCGCACACCGTACCGTGTCACATGCCGTTTATTTCGACATATTTTATGCCACGTGCATTGGGCGATCGCCCATTGGTTGTGCCAAAGGGCGCGGTCAATTTCGCATTCATTGGGAACTATGCCGAAACCGAACGCGACACGGTGTTTACAACCGAATATTCGGTTCGCACCGCGATGGAGGCCGTGTACACATTGCTGAATGTTGACCGTGGCGTGCCCGAGGTATTTGATTCATGCTTTGATGCGCGCGTCCTGATGCGCAGCGTGTATTACCTGAACGATAAAAAGAAACTGGCCGATATAGAAATGCCGTGGTTTATGAAATTGCTGGGGGCGGCGGGGGTGAGACATGTGCGCGGCACATATATCGCCGAATTGATGCACCAAGAAGGATTGATATAGAGCATAGAGAGTAGAGCACAGAAAACGCCCCCACGGGGGCGTTATATTATCCTTGACAATTTATATTTTGCCAGTTATAATTTGCCGGCAATTTTTAAGTTTTGGCCCCATCGTCTAATGGTTAGGACACCGCCCTTTCAAGGCGAGAATCCCGGTTCGAATCCGAGTGGGGCTGCCAAAATAAAATGGCCACCGAAAGGTGGTCTTTTTATTTTGCGTCAGGCACCGGATGAGAACCGCAGGTTCGACACGATAGTTGGCAAGAACAAGCGCAACACTTTGCGCGCCGTTCGCGCCTTACGTGTGGTGAGCAACGCGAACAATCCGAGTGGGGCTGCCAAAATAGTAAACCACCGTTTTGGTGGTTTTCATTTTGTGGGGTGTCCGGATAAACCAGGTCACCTTTTTTAGTGTATTGCCATAAAAAACGCCCCCGTGGGGGCGTTTGTATTGTGGCGGCGAATATTATTCCGCGGTGGTGGCGGGTACATCAACAGTGATGATTTCGCTGTCTTCGACAATGGTGGTGTCGTCTGGCAATTCTGCGACCTGTTTGAATATCATTTTACGACCGTTGTTTGCCGTCAATGTCAATGTGCCCGCGTTCAGGTTATATTTTTCAACCGCGGCCAAGAATTCGAAATATTCGTGTTCGGTCGCCATTGCGTCGCGTGGCCCCATCATCAGTGTTGTTGCGCCTTGGTCAAATTTGATGCTGTCACCGTGGGCGGTGTACGAACCGTTGTACAGATTTACCACCTGGCCATAGAAACGCATTTCATTTGCGTCGAACGCCAGTGTAATGTTTGTGCCATTGCCGTTGGCAATGAAATTAGTCCCGCGTAATGCGGCCGGGTTTTGTGCATTATCGCCACATGCGGCCAATGCCAACAGTGTTGCGCCCAATGTAAATACTTTGAAAGTCATATTGTTTTCTCCCTTGGTGTGTTTTGTTCGTTGGATATACCATACCATTATTTCCAATAAAATCAACTGCGCACAATGCGTTTGTATTCCCAAGATTTCCATAACAGGGGGGGGTAATGCCGGCACCCCGGCGGTCAGAGTTGAATTTATTTCATTCCCCCCGCGGTGTTTTTTCTATGGATTGCCGCGCTCGCAATGACAAGAGTGGTATTTTGAACTTTGAACTCTGAACTTTGAACTTTTTATCTCGGCGGAGCGTAGCGGAGACGGATGCTCTTTGCTCTCTATGAAAAAAAACACACCGTTTCCGATGTGTTTTTCATTTATCTGGCGGGATTGAAGGGGCTCGAACCCTCGACCTTCTGCGTGACAGGCAGACGCTCTAACCAGCTGAGCTACAACCCCAGAGCAAGGCATATATTATACTGTCGCAAATCCAAATGCAAGAGTTTTTTTCACGCAAAGTGAATTTACTTGCAAAAAATTGCCATTCGGGCAATAATGTCATCGTTGCCAGTGCGTACGGCAACCATGCATAGAAACCTGTACAAGAAGTGTCCGTGGTGGACAAAAAATAACTCCAATCCGTGTATTCGGTTGGAGGGCGGCGAATATATTGAATAAGCCCGCTATTTCTTCTTGTATAGTTTCTAGCCTCCAACCACCTTGAACCGTTGTTTTTTGGTGGTTTTGTTTTTACGCACCGTTGGGGAAATTCAGGTTGAGGGGACAAATCGGATTGTTTTTATTGGCTGTGACAATGTGCCCGGTACACGGGGCCAATGTGGTTTCGTTTGGCGCGACGCTGTGCGGCCCAGACCAACAAATGACCAACGGAAAATGCGCAGACAAAGAATCTGGCAAATGTCCCGCCGGATATTATGCGACGGTAATTGGGGCCGCGACATATTCGGCCGCCACCGTGCAAACGCGGCAATGTATGAATACATACGATATGGTTGAAATGCCCGATTTTTTCTATCCTATATATAACGGAGTATTGGTCGGTTTTGGTGCCACATTATGTGGCGCGGGGGCCCAGTTGGAAAACGGCAAATGTGTGGATTGGTCACGTGGCAAATGCCCCGATGGTGCACATAAAACGGCCATCGGCCAGGCCACTTTTTCCGCCGCAACGGTCGATAACAGCCAGTGTATGAACACATACGACATATACGAATTGCCGGAATATTTAACGCCGATATACAATGGTGTTTTGGTGTCTTTTGGGGCCACATTGTGTGGGGCAGGGCAACAGATGCAATCCGGCGCATGCGCCGATATTGTCCGCGGTGAATGCCCGGAAAATTTCCACGACATAACCGTGAACGATGAAACATTGTTGCCGCGCACGGGTGGCGTGTGTGCAAAAAATTATGGTGAATATTTCTTGGTCGCAAATTGCGCCGATGGGGCGCAGTCGGGCGGAATGTGCGCCATGTTATGTGACGCGGGTGTGCCATACACCGGTGTTGGAACATGTGCCGCGTATTGCACGCATGGGGCAACGGTTTTGCGTACCAGTACTGGGTTGCGCATACCATTGTATGATGCGCGCCAAACAACGCCGGCATTGAATGTCGAATTGGGGGCGGACGTGTGCTATGGCAATTTGGTGCCGGGACAATCGCCGGGGGCGATAAATATGCGGGGCACCGACGGCGTGTATTATTTGGTGGATTAAATACGGGGAAAACAATGAAACGGATTATATGTTTTTTGATTATGTGTTTGATGGTGGCGCCGGCAATTGCCGCAACCACATGCATTCATACGCGCACGGCGGTATTCACCATTAAAAAGGGCGAAAACGCCACATCGCACAGTGTCGATACCGACGAAAACACATTCACATTGAATTTCGGGTATGATTTGGTGCCGAATAATTCGTCGTACCGCAGTTTGACCGGCGCGGCAACATGTAACGAGGTTTCAACCGACACCGCCGGTGGCGCAATTACAATGGGCGGCGCAAATACACATTTGCGGTCGTCGATGGCGGATGTTGGGAACTATTGCTGGTGCTCGCTGACGGGGCCGGTCACATCATGGTGGACGTTTTTGAAAACATACAATGACGAGGACACCTGTGCGTCATCGTGCGCGCGCGATTGTGCGGCGGCAATCGCAAACGATACCGATAAATTCCGCAGTGGTGGGGTGTATTTGGCGATATGGTAATCTGTTTTCCCCGCCCCGCAGGGCGGGGGAAAAAACGATAGGGTTTTAGAATAAAAACAAAAGGATGTGGAAATGGGATTGTTAAAAAAATTGTGTTTGTGGGTGGGTTGGTGCGCCATTGTCGTGCCAATGGTGGCGCACGCCACCACAATGTGCGCGACCGATGACACAATTGCGGTTGTTCTGGACCCCATGATTAATGGCAGCAGCAATTCATATAATGCCGATTTGTTTGAATGGAATACCACATTTTCATACGGCACCGTGTTTGGCATTGCCACATGCGTTGATACGGCGGGCTCGTCCAACCAGGTGGTCGCGGAATTAAAATCGTCGGATGGAACGGTTGCCACGGGTGGTGAACGCAGTGGCCGATATTGTTGGTGCCAAATGACCCATCCCGCGCGGTCGCGTTGGGTGTTCCAGGACGCCTACGGATCGGTTGGCGGTTGCGGGTCCGGCTGCGCGAGCCTCTGCGGTAAGGGCGTCCGGGACAACTCCGGTTTCCGGTCGGCCGTGTTCGGGTCGCTCGGCGATTGATAGACCGGTAATTGCCATGTGCCATGAATAATGGCACATGGCGCGGAAATGGGTGGGGGTTCGGG
>CAKQNS010000009.1 GCA_934255455.1 uncultured Alphaproteobacteria bacterium | reverse complement strand
CAATGCCGAGACCACGGTCACATCGTGTGCCGCTGGGTACTATGCGAACGAGGATAAAACCGCATGTATACCAGTCGGGGACGGATATTACAGCCCCGCGGGTAATTTGAAACAGTTTGCCTGTACAGATGTTCCCGCGTCAGGTTATTACACTCATTCAGATGGTGCGCGTTCCAACGCAGCAAATTGTTATGTTAAATGTTCTGAACGAGTGACAGAGCTGAATGGAAAGGTCAGCAACGGTACATGGAACTTGCTAGGCGAAGATGAAAAAAAGTATGCCGGTTCTGGGACGTGTGAAAAAAAATTACAACTGTCTTGTAATGGGGATTATTATGGTTATGGCACAGGCGAAAACAGAAAGTGCGACTTGTGCAGCAATCTGACAGACATTCTCGGCCAGCCGGGTTATTGGAATAAATCGGATGGTGGAATTGGTGGCCAGACACAATGTTATGCCCAGTGCAGCGACAAGAAGCCCCCGGCCACGAATGGTGAGTTTACGGCCGATAAGTCAAGGGTTTATTATGATGCCATCTCCAAGGCAAAATGTGAATATACCCTGGCATGCAATGAGGGTTATTACAGGAAAAACGATGGTAAAAACTGCAATCCGTGTCCTGCGGGCTCGACCAGCGATAAGGGCGCGGATGCAATAACCCAGTGCTATATGGAGGGTGGGTCAGAAGGGACCGAGTTTTGTGACAATCACGGGTGCTTTAATTTACCAACCGGTGTAAAAATATTCTATGTCGGCAACTAGGGCAGAGGGCAATGTTGCGCGCCATTCGGCGCGCTTGCTATTGTCACCCCGAGCCCGGGCCCCACAAAATCTGACGATTTTGTGGGGCCCGGAGGGGAACCTGGATTGTGCTTGTCGCGGTAAATTTTTTATTGTATTTTCTGGTATGCGCACTACAATGGTAACGAATAATAACCCAGGGGGCGAATAATGTGGACAGCAATTGCAGTTGTGTCGGTTTTAATGTTGTATTTCATTGCGGTATATAATGGTTTGGTTGCACGCAAAAACCAGGTGCGCGAGGCATTCGCCACAATTGACACACAATTAAAACGCCGGTATGATTTAATTCCAAACCTGGTGGAAACCGTGCGTGGGGCGGCGGCGCATGAACGCAAAACATTGAATGCCGTGGTGGCGGCGCGCACGGCGGCAATGAATGCCACGGGTGATGCGCGCGTGGCGGCGGAAAATCAATTGTCGGCCACATTGAAAAGTATTTTTGCGTTGTCTGAAAATTATCCGACATTGCGTGCGAATGAAAATTTCCTGGAATTACAGCGCGAAATTACCGATACCGAAACGAAAATTCAGGCCGCGCGCCAATTCTATAACACCGTGGTTATGGGATTGAACACACAAATAGACCAATTCCCATCAAATATGGTCGCGCACGCGTTCGGCATAACGCACGAAAAACTGTTTGAAATAGACGACGTACAACAACGCAATGCCCCGGCGGTAAAGTTCTGAGCACACAATGCAAGATTTCACACTGCATACGCATACGGTTGAGTTTGACGGCAAAAATACATCGGCCGATATGGTGGCGCGTGCGTCTGAAACGGGATTCCGGGCGATTGGTGTGTCTAATCATTTCATTGTGCATCCGGACATTAAAAATACCAAAATGTACGAATATGCGGTGCGCGGTGGATACAATGGAATGTATTCGTCTTCATTTGCCGAGGCTATTGATAAATTCGCCACGCACTATGCCGAACTGGATGCATTGGCAAAAAATTCAGATATAAAAATTTATCGCGGGATGGAGGCTGATTTTTTCACATATCCCGAATGGCACGATGGTTTTATGCGGGCGGTGAAAATATTGCGGCCCGATTATATAATTGGCTCGGCGCATTTTGTGACGGCGGGTGGCACACTGTGCAACGCGCATGATGTGGCGAATGCCGCGCCGTGGTTGCGTGATGAAATGGTTGCTGAATATTGGCGCGGGGTCACGCGCGCGGCGGCGTCTGGCCTGTTTACATGGATGGCGCATTTGGATTTAATGAAAAAGGTCGGATTGGGCATTGACGCGAAATGGATTCCATTGGAAACGGCGGCATTGGATGCAATTGCGACATCGCACAGCGCAATTGAAATAAATACCAGTTTTTATGAACGGGGCGATGCACCATACCCATCGGCGCGCATTGTAAAAATGGCGGTTGCACGCAATATTCCCATTGTTTTCAGTGACGATGCGCACGAGGTTTCTAAAATAGGGCGCTTTTGGTCGCGCGGGGACACATTTGCGCGCGATTGTGGTGTGGAAAATTTTTTGACATTGCAGAAAATACTTGATTTTCGTGACAAAACACTATAAACTGGCCACGCTGGGTAATCAGAACTGATTACGGCGGCGGTGATTTTTGGTCCCGCACGCGATAAGGAATCTGTGACAAGCCTGGCACCTAAAAACCAAAAACAAAGGATAATATTATGGCAAGAGCAGGCGCGAAACGCAGCACTCGTAAATTGAAAATCGCCCGCAGTTTGGGCGTGAACCTGTGGGGCCAGGCAAAATCCCCATTTAACAAACGTAAATACAAACCTGGTCAGCATGGGCCAACATCTCGTGGTGGCAATTCGTCTGATTACGCAAAACAGATGCGCGCAAAACAGACGCTGAAGGGTTATTATGGCAACATCGGTGAAAAGAAATTCCGTGCGTATTACCTGGAAGCCGACAATATGAAGGGCGATACCCCAGATAACTTGATTGGTTTGCTGGAACGTCGTTTGGACGCGGTTGTATATCGTGCAAAATTGGCGCCAACCGTATTCTCGTCCCGTCAATTGGTCAGCCACGGTCACATCTATGTCAATGGCAAACGCGTTAAAATCGCATCGTACCAGGTAAAACCAGGCGATGTCATCACCGTCAGCGAAAAAGCAAAACAGATGCCGTTGGTTGTTTTGGCATTGGAATCGGCGGAACGCAACTGGCCAGACTACATCAATGTCGACAGCGCGAATTTCACTGCGACATTTGTCCGTGTACCATCGTTCCAAGATGTTCCGTACCCGGTTCAGATGTTCCCAGAACTGGTCGTCGAATTCTATTCTCGTTAATGGTAATAGGAATCGAAACAGATACGAAAAACGCGCCGTTTGGCGCGTTTTTAATTTTGATTTTCTTGCGCAAATATTGTATCATTAAACACAACAAAATTATAAAGAGTATTATGATGTCCAAAGATATTATTTTAACAGGTATTCGTCCGACTGGTCCGCTGCATATTGGCCACATGGTTGGCGCGTTGATGCCGAATATTGCAATCCAGAATGCCGGCGGCT
The DNA here is from genome assembly GCA_934255455.1 of uncultured Alphaproteobacteria bacterium. Lineage (GTDB taxonomy): Bacteria > Pseudomonadota > Alphaproteobacteria > Rs-D84 > Rs-D84 > Enterousia. The sequence continues at coordinate 28,704 of CAKQNS010000009.1, read as the reverse complement.
ATGCCAAAATGTACGCCATGATTGCCGACGCCCAGGGTTTGACCGATAATTTTGACAATCCGACGCGGGTTCGTGAAAACGTGATGGAAATCACACTGGATATGTTGGCGGCGGGTTATGACCCAACAAAAACAACCATGTTCATTCAGTCAGAGGTTTCAGAACTGACCGAACTGACGTTCTATTATATGAATTTGGTGACGGTGGCGCGCCTGCAACGCAACCCAACGGTAAAAACCGAAATCGCACAAAAAGAAAAATTTAACGGTGGCGTTCCGGTTGGATTCTTTACATACCCGATATCACAGGCGGCGGACATCACGGCGTTTGACGCGAATATTGTGCCCGTGGGCGATGACCAGTTGCCAATGTTGGAACAGGCGTCAGAAATCGTGCACAAATTTAACAGTATTTATGGCGATACATTGACCATGCCACGCGCGGTTGTCCCGCAATCTAAATCGGCGGCGCGCCTGCCGGGGACGGACGGCAATGCGAAAATGAGCAAGAGTTTGAACAACGGCATTTATCTGAAAGATTCTGCGGACGAAATCGCGGCCAAGGTTAAAACAATGTTCACCGACCCAAATCATATTCGCATAGAAGACCCAGGAAACACGACGGACAATCCGGTGTTCATATACCTGTCGGTTTTTGCAAAACCGGAACATTTTGCGGCGTTTTTGCCAGAATACGCGAACTATGCCGAATTGGCGGCGCACTATGAACGTGGCGGCCTGGGCGATGTCAAGGTCAAGAAATTCTTGAACAACGTAATGCAGGAAACATTGCGCCCAATTCGTGAACGTCGCGAGGCATTGGCGCGCGACCCCGCATCGGTTATGGAAATCTTGCGTCGTGGCACAATGGATGCGCGTGCGGCGGCGGCTGAAACCGTCAAACGGGTCAAGGCCGCAATGAAACTGAACTATTTTGACTAGATAAAACACAGCAAGGGAGAGAAATATGAAAAAATCATTCGTCTGGGTGGGCAGTGTAATCGGCGTTGGGGCCGTGTTGGCCCTGGTCACTGGTTGGCTGGAACAGCCGCGTGATATTCGCACCATTTCGGTGTCTGGCGAATGTTTAACCACCGCGCCCAAGGACAGAACCGCAATCACATTACGCGTGACGACTTTGGACCAATCGGCCGCCGTATCGATGAAACAGGCCACGGCGAAAGTTGCCGAAATCACAGAATATCTGAAAAAGCAAGATGTCCAGATGCAGACCACCGATTTCAATTCGTATGAAAAGACCGAATGGAATCGCGAATTGCAAAAATCTGAAACGCTGGGCATTGAAACATCCATCGCGGTCGAGGTTTCAGCCGACAACATTGACACAATTGAAAAAATCTTGACCCAATTTGCGGGCCAGAAAAACGTGTATTCTGAAAACCTGCGCATGTACACCAGCAGTGAAACCATGAAACCAATTATGGAAAAATGCTTGGGCGCAGCGGTTGAAAATGCGCGCGCGCGTGCGGACGCATTGGCGGCGGGCGATCGGCGTCATGCTGGCAAAATGCTGGCCGTATCGTATGACACCACTACGCGTGGTATGTACCAGCCATTGGCATCTAATTTCCTGCGTGCCAGTGCAAAAATGGAAACTGCGGACGCCGGCGCGTATGTTGGCGGTGGCCTGGTAACCAAGGATACCGAGGTTTCGGTCACTGTAACCGCAACATTTGAAATCAGATAAATGTAAAAACGTGTCCGCATTTGCGGACACAAATCCAATATGAACGAAATCGTTGCTGAATTTATAGAATATTTAACGAATACGAAAAATTATTCGTCGCATACGGCCACGGCATACGAAACAGATATTTACGATTTTATAAAATTCTGGGATAATTATGCTGGTGGTGTGGCGACGCTGGCCGATATGGCGCGCGCCGACACATTGTGTTTTCGTGCGTGGTTGGCGGACCGTGCGCGACGCAATCTGGCGCATAAATCGACGGCGCGGGCACTGTCATCATTGCGTGGGTTTTATAAATATTTGGCCAAACACCACGGCATAAAAAACAACGCAATCGGATTGATTTCTTCGCCCAAGGTTCCGCGCAAGTTATCCAAAGCAATCGAAGTCACCGATGTTGAAAATATGCACGATGCCATTCGTAATATTGACGACACAGAACCATGGATTGCCGCGCGCGATTGGGCACTGGTGGTTTTGATATTTGGATGCGGCCTGCGTATATCAGAGGCGTTATCGTTGACCAATTCTGATGTGCGCACGCACCCCGATGTTTTGCGCATAATGGGCAAGGGGGCCAAGGAACGCATCGTTCCCGTTCTGCCGGCGGTCTGGGACGCGATTGATAAATACACATCGGTGCGCCCATTTGGTAATTCGCCCGACGACCCATTATTTCGCAGTGTGCGCGGCCTGCCCATGTCACCGCGTATGGCGGAAAAGGTTATAGAGCGTGTCCGCAAATATTTGCAATTGCCCGATTATGTGACGCCGCACGCGTTGCGCCATACATTTGCCACGGCATTACTGGCGGGTGGGGCCGATTTGCGCAGTTTGCAAGAATTATTGGGACACGCGTCATTGTCCACAACGCAATTATATACGCGGGTCAATATGGCCGAAATTACAAACATATATAATCACGCCCACCCATTGGCAGATAAATAGAGCATAGATAATAGATATTGTGCGCCATCGGCGCACTTGTTTTTTACCGTTGCGGTCTAAGTTCCCCTTCGCTGGCGAAGGGGTGTCCACGCAGTGGACGGGGTAGTGGTTTTATCAGTCCCTGCGGGGCAATGGATACCGACCTTCGTCGGTATGACGGAGTAAAAAACATTGCCCTCTATAAGAAACGGGGCGATGCCCCGTTTGTTATTTCAGCACAAAGTGCACACTGTATTGCGGTTTTTTGTCCGCACCCAATGCCGCACGTACAACCTTGTTCGATGCAACCTGAACCGCACGGGTCAGATTATCGCGGTCTTTGCGTTCGGTCTTGGTCAGGGCATCAATCGCCTTGGTGATTTCAATTTGGATTTGGCGTTTCATAAATCCGGTATCGTCGGTTTCAAAGATACCGGCACTGGAAACCTCTGGCACGCCTTTCAAGAAACCGCGTTTATCAACCGGCAGTGTCACAAACACCGCGCCGTTGGTCGCAATCTTTTTACGGTTTTTGTAAACCTGGTCGTCGGCACTGCGTTCTGTTTCGCCTTCCATAACGACAAAGCCCGTTTCGATTGTTTCGCAAACATACGGTTCCGCGCCGTCGGCCAATGCAATCATTTCGCCGTTATGCACAACCATCATATGTTTTGCACCACCGCGTTCCATTGCCATTTTACCGTTCAGCATTTCATTGATGTAATCGCCATGCATAGGCACCGAAACCTGGGGGTGAACCATATCATAGAAACGTTCAAATTCCGGACGACCCGCGTGCCCCGACGCATGCAGGTGGTCGGTATCAAATATAGTATGCGTTTTAATACCCATACGCGCCAATTTATTGTACAGGAACGATACATCTTGTTCGCGGCCTGGAATAATAATAGAACTGAACAACACTGTATCTGTTGGCATCAGTTTCATTTCCTTTACATGGCCACGGCACAGACGCGTCAACATAGCATATTGTTCGCCCTGTGAACCGGTCAAGAATATCGCCTGTTTTTCTGCGGGCAAATCCTTGATTTCGCTGTGCAGATATACATCGTCTTTGCCCAGATAGCCAAATTCCATACCCATTTCACGAAATTCGGGCAGACCGACGTATGGCACTGGGTTGGGATTGCTGCGTTCTTTGATTGCTGCAACGCGTCCGGCGGCATGTGCGGCCTCGGCAAACATTTTCATACGCGCAATTGAACGCGAATAGCCCGTCACAATGATGCGGCCTGGCGCGTCTTTCATCAATTTGGTGAAAGTATCACGAACCTGGGTTTCTGTGGTCTGTTTTTCCTGGCGCGATGCCGATGTTGAATCCGACATACATGCCAACAATTTTGGGTCAGACCCAATTTCGCGCAGACGCGCAAAATCTGTCGGTTCTTCTATCGGGTTATCGTCGTTGAATGTCCAGTCGCCCGTATGCAAGATTTTTCCTGCTGGGGTTTTGATAATCAACATCTGGGCCTCGGGTACAGAATGCGAAACATGGAATGTTTCAACCGTGAACGGGTCCAATTCCAATGTTGCCCCGTGGTGATCAAATACGACAATATCTTTTTCTGGATTGAAATCTATTTCCATTCCGCGGAATGTTTCGCGCAGAATTTCCGCCGGAAAACGCGTGCAATAAATAGGCTTTCTGAATTTCGGCCAAATGTATTTCAATGCACCAATGTGGTCTTCGTGGCCGTGGGTGATAACGAAACCGACAACATCTTTTTTGCGCTTTTCCAACCAGGTTGTATCGCAGTACTGAACGTCGCCTGCGCCAATTTCTTCTTCCAGAAATCCCATACCGCAATCAACAACCAGATATTTACCACGATATTTATACAGGTACATATTCTGGCCGATGTGTTCCAGACCCCCCAACGCCATAAAATACATTTTGTCGTCGTTGGCATCTGTTTCGTGTTTGTTCATACCGGAAATTTTCGCCGGTTTCTTGGGCGCATCAGCCTTTTTGGGTGCGCGTTTGGGCTCCGCCGCAACAGGGGCGGGCGCCACTTTTTTCTCTCTGACTTTAACCATATATTTATCCTTTGTTTATGTTTAACATTTCGCGCCACCACACAAATCCATTGCCAATAAAGCAAACGGCTTTATTTGTAGTGAATCTGTGGCGGCGTGGGTTTAATCCCCATGTGGAATTGAAATCATAACAATTATAGCACGGGGGAATAGTTTTTTCTAATCTAAAAATAATTCAGACCAGATTCTCTTCTCGCATAATATAATAGTGCGTTTTATCGCAATTGCAAGGGGAAACTATCGATTTCTGTGCCTTAAAAAAACACCCCGAACGGGGTGCTTTGTTATTCGTATACTTCGATTTGAACTGTTGATGGTTCAGATTTTTTCTGGTGGTGCATTTGTTTTTTATATGCACGGAATTCTTCACGAGAAATGCAACCATCGCCATTTGCGTCCATCATCGGCAATTCGGCCTGCATCTTTGGGCATTTAACCGATGCAGCGTCCAGGCAACCATTGTTAAAGTGAACGCGTGGACCGCCACAGCACATTTTTGCCGCAACAAAACCCAATGCGAACACAATCAAGATTACCAACAATTTTTTGATGAAACGGCATGCACGGCATCCGCATTTGCAACCACATGTGCAATTTGCGCCACAATTGCATTCGTGCGCAGGTGCAACCACAACTGGTTCCATCACGGGTTTTGCAGCCTTGGCAACTTTTTTCGGGGCAGGCTTTTTGGCCGCAACGACTTTTTTCGCCGGGGCTTTTTTTACAACCGCCGCTTTCTTGGCAGGTGCTTTTTTAACTGTTTTTTGAACCATTTTTCCTTCCTTTGTTGTTGACTGTTTGATTCTAGAAAATATTAAAAAATATGTAAAGTAATTTTTTGATACTTGACTTTTTTCACACAAAGATAAAACATTACACTGTCACAACCAATAACGGGTGTGGCGATGTGGATTTAACCTGACTTGTCCCACAACAGCGGACTAAACAAGGAGTGAAAAATGCAGAAAACTGCGGAAGCGGTGTCTTTGGGACACCCTGATAAAATTGCCGATTATATTTCCAGTTATATTTTGGACCGAATGATTGAACAAGACCCGTGCGTTAAATACGCGGTCGAGGTTATGATAAAAAACAACACCGTTGCATTGGGCGGCGAAATCACCGGGCATTGCAACGCGCACGAATTACGCCAATATGTCATCAATGCATTGGCGGAAATAGGATACACGCGTGAATACGCCGCGCGATGGGGAAGCTGCACCATCAATCCGGATAAAATCGAAATCATAAATATGATTGGCGTTCAATCGCCCGATATAAATCGTGGTGTTGTATGCGACGGATGGGGCGACCAAGGTGTCTTTGTCGGATACGCATGTCGGGGCGATGGAAATATCAACCGCGAATTATACCTGGCACGGAAATTAAACCACGCATTGTATGATTTTGCGCGCGCATCAGATAATTTGGGATTGGATATAAAAACGCAAATCACATTGTCGGATGATGGCACGATTGATACCGCGATTGTTGCAATTCCAATGCGGCGCGATGCCGATTTAACAGAATTTGTGGTGCACGCACTGGGCGCGCGTCCGCGGCACATAATCATAAATGGCACCGGTCGATACACATACCACGCATCAATCGCGGATTGTGGCATTACTGGGCGTAAATTGGCGTGTGATTTTTATTCCACCGCGTGTCCCATTGGCGGGGGCAGCCCCTGGACCAAAGACGCGTCCAAGGCCGATGTTACATTGAATATGTATGCGCGGCGTTTGGCGGTGGAAAACCTGGGCGATAACGATGAATGCTTTGTGTATCTGTCATCATGTATAGGGCGGGGCGATTTGCCCAGTGCGGTTATCAAAATAATCAAAAATGGCATTACGCACACCCGTGACATTCATATTGATGCGCGCCCCAGTGTGTTGATTCCAATGTTGGGGTTGGATGCGCCGGTGTTTGCAAACCTGTGCCGCAATGGGGTGGTGTAAAGTTCAGAGTTCAAAGTGCAAAGTTTATCCGTCTCCGCTGACGCTCCGCCGTGATAAAAATGATATGTGCGCCATTCGGCGCACTTCATTGCTCTCTTTATCGCGGCGGAGCGTCAGCGGAGACGGATGCTCTCTAATAACAAATGGGGCGTATGCCCCATTTGTTATTCGGCCAATGTTCCAACCGACATTGTGATACGGCGGATACCACTGCTGATGGACTTTTCCTTGTTCACACGGGCCTTTAATATTTCGCCCGTATGATAGACGTGTGTGCCACCGCACAATTCACACGACACATCACCGGCGGTAATAACCTTGACCGTGTCACCGTATTTTTCATTGAACAGTGCGGTTGCACCTTTCTCTTTGGCGGCATCCAGCGACATTTCTTCGTGCGTGACGGGCATATCGGCCGCAATCCATTTGTTTACCAGGTCTTCGACTGCTTTCTTTTCGTCGTCGGTCATTGCACGCCCGAACGAGAAGTCAAAACGCACAGAATCTGGCGAAACCTTGGACCCACGCTGATGCACATCTTGGTTCAAAACGTGTTGCAACGCCGCCTGCAACAAATGTGTCGCCGTGTGCGCGCGTGTAGTCTGGGCGCGCACCGCCGCATTGATGGCGGTTTTAACCGTGTCGCCCACCGCCAGGTCGCCCGTCAATGTTCCCTTGTGAATAACAACATTGTCGGCGCGTGCGGCCTCGACCACGGTCATAACGGATGCACCGGCGCGCACGATTTCACCGCTGTCGCCAACCTGGCCGCCCTGGGTGCCATAGAAATTGGTTTTGTCCAACGCAACCTCGACCGCGTCACCGGCGACGGCCGATTTTACAAATTCGCCATTTCGCAAAATTGCCAACACGGTTGATGTCATTTCCGCATTTGGTGCGTATTTTGTGCTGTCGTCCGTTGCGGGCAAATTCTGTGATTCCCACAGTGTGCGCGTGCCCTTGGTGTCGGCGCGGCTGCGTTCTTTTTGTTCGGTCATGGCGCGTTCGAACCCGGCGACATCAACATCAATGTTTTTATCGCGCAGAATCATTTGCGTCAAATCCAATGGGAAACCGTATGTATCAAACAGTTTGAATGCAACATCGCCCGGCAATACATTGTTGTTCAATTTTGGCAATTCATTTTCCAACAACTTCATTCCGTTTTGCAGCATATCTGCAAACGCGTTTTCTTCGTTGCGAATAATTTCAACCACGCGTGCCTGTTCGCGCGCCAATTCCGGATATGCACCGCCCATTTCGCGCACCAGCGCCGGATACAGTTCCGACAGCAACGCCCCACGATGTCCCAACAATTGGCCATGACGCATTGCACGACGCAGAATACGACGAATCACATAACCACGGTCGGTATTAGATGGAATCACACCATCTGCAACCGCAAAACCAACCGCACGCAGGTGGTCGGTAATAACCTTGAAACTGGAAACATTTTCCGGCGTTTCGGTGACATGTGTCACATCGCTGACCGCGCGTTTCAGATTCACAAACAGGTCGGTGTCATAGTTATCTGTTTTACCCTGCATAATCGCGGCCCAGCGTTCCAATCCAGCCCCCGTATCAACATTCTGTTTCGGCAGTGGTGTCAGATTTCCGTTCGCATCACGATCAAATTGCATAAACACATTGTTCCAGATTTCAACCCAGCGATCATCATCATTTGCAAATTCATCGCCGAAGTCGTAGAATATTTCGGTGCACGGACCGCATGGACCGGTGTCGCCCGCCGACCACCAGTTATCATGGTCGCCCAGACGAATTGCCTCTTTGCCGGCGATTTTACGCCACAATTCGGTTGCTTCTTCGTCCGATGTATGGGTTGTCACGCGCAATTTTGCCGGGTCCAGTTTTAATACATTGGTCAAAAAATCCCACGACATTTCAATCGCGCCGGCCTTGAAATAATCGCCAAAAGACCAATTTCCAACCATTTCAAAAAATGTGTGGTGGCGACCGTCAAATCCAACCTCGTCCAAATCGTTGTGCTTGCCGCCCGCGCGGATGCATTTCTGAACATCGGCAACGCGTGGGGCAAATGCAGGTTCGGTCCCCTGTAAAATTCCTTTCCATGGAACCATACCGGCGACCGTGAACAGCAATGTCGGGTCGTTCGGAATCAGTGACGCAGATGGCACGATTTTATGCCCATGCGATTCAAAATAGTCTAAAAAAGTTTTACGAATTTCGTTGTATGTCATTGTGGTTGTCCTGTTTTAATTTCGGTGCAATTTTATAAACATTATTGCGACCTTGCAATACATATTATTTGAAAAAGTGTGAAAAAATTAAATATTCTGCCCCGCCGGGGCGGCCAACGCCACGCGCAGTACATCAACAAACCGGGCAATCGTGCGGGCATAGTGGTCGCGCGTCGCGCGCGCCGGCATTGCGTTGCGCCCATATTTCGTTGGCGCCGAATCCAGTTTTATTGCAATGTATCCCACGCGGTCCATATATATTGGCACCGCATTTGGATTTACAGATTTTGCATATTCGCCCAGCATTGCCCACATTATCGCATCGTATGGCGGGCGGTAATCAATGCTGGCGTCAATTTCGGAAATCTTTCCCATATATTCATTCAGCGTATTTATCAACCCAACCATAGTTTCCATTCGTACCGATGTACCAACCAAGCCAATATGTGGCCGCACCAGCACAACATTTTCGTCATCGATTAAATAATCGTTCGGGTTTGCCATAACACGCAACAAATCACGCACAGAATGTCGCACAACAACCATATTTTGTACAATGGCAAAATTGTCAGACGAAACATTTGGGGTGTCAATGTCCATCAGTATATCGTCGTCATCAACAAATGTTATCCATTTTGCCGATGGCGCATTACGCGTGGCGACGGATACGATATTAAACCGTGCGGCAATTGTGCCCATATTTTCGGTGCTGTTTATAATATGTAAATCGCCATGGTATCCCAACGCGCGAATCTGGCGTTTTGTAATGGTGGTTGCCGGGTTGTCATTATGAATAATCAATATGAAATGTCGACGCAGCCGCCCCAGTGCTGGCACCGAAATGCGCAGCATTTCATTATTAAATGTGGTCAGCCCCACAACAAGATTACTCTTTTGCCCCAACATATAATGAATAGTAATTCAATGTTTCTGGAATTGCAATGTTATTTGTGCTATAATAAAACCACCAGGATACGAAATGAAACCAACCATGTTATTTGCTATTGTGATGTTGACGGCAATTGTGCTGATTACATCATTTGGCCTGCACATGTCGGCAACGACACCGGTTGCGGTGCCCGCGGGGTTGCAGGGGGCGGTTTTATATGTATGCCCGGCGGCCAGTTCAACATGGGATGCCGTGGCGCATTCGATTGCACCATTTGGTCGGTCGATAATAATGGCGTTCTTTTTTGCCGCAATGATTTTGATGTTCAGTTGGGGTTGGGCGCTGTACCAGAATTTATTAAAGGATTCATTCAAACGCGAAAGTTTCAAGAACCCGTGGGCGTTTACCAAGATGCTGTTCTGGGCGGGCGTAATTGTATTGATGGCATCAATGACACCGAATCATTTTCGTCGCGTACACATCACCGGCGCCAATGGCGAATGGGTTTTGTGTGAAAATAATACGCCGGGCGCACGTGCGGTGCGGGCCAGCGCGGTGCATAACTGATTTTTCAAAATTTGTCAACATTATAAAAAATTTGCAAAAAATTAAATATGCTCTTGACTTGAACGCCCGAATTCTCTACGATTCGAACAAGCAGGACAGGCAATGTCCCCAGAATACAAGAAGTTGCGATTGCACCCAACACAAAAACGGCGCATATCCGCGGGGATTCAGATTCTGGCGACATTGCCTATGAACTGCCGGACACCTTAAAAATATGAAAGGAGAAACACATGAACAAAATGCAATTGATTGAAGCAATCGCTAACGAAGTTGAAGTCACAAAAGCCACAGCCGCTGGCTGCTTGGATGCGTTCATCAACACTGTTACCAAAGTTCTGAAAAAGAAAGGCGAAGTTCGCTTGGTTGGTTTTGGAACATTCACAACAGCAAAACGCAAAGCGACAACAGGCCGCAACCCACAGACTGGTGCTGCGATTAAAATCCCAGCTTCGACCCAGCCTAAATTCAAACCGGGCAAGGCTTTGAAAGATGCTTTGAACTAAATCGTTTGATTTTGTTTATATGGCGCGTTGTCGAATTCGGCAACGCGTTTTTTATGGTGATAAAGTGGGTAAGTGATGAAAAATGCCAGGGGGGGGAATTGTTGTTAGATAGCAAAGCGCATCCGTCTCCGCTGCGCTCCGCTGTGATAAAAAGTTCAGAGTGCAGAGTTCAAAGTTCAAATGATGTGTGCGCGGAACGCGACTACCTTATTGTCATTCCTGCCTACGCGGGGATGACAATTCTTTTTATTATGTATTCTGGACCCCCGTCGTCCCCTTCGCTGGCGAAGGGGTGGCACGGAGTGCCGGGGTAGTGGTAGATATGTCCCTGCGGGGCAATGGATGCCGGCCTACGCGGGGATGACAATCTGTGTTTTCTGTCATTGCTCTCTGCGCATTGCTCTTTAATAAAAAACGCCCCGTGGGGCGTTTTTATTTGCCCTTTAATATCCGGGCCTTGTTTTTATCCCATTCGCGGCGTTTAATTGTTTCGCGTTTATCGGCGCGGTTTTTACCATAACCGATGCCCAACAGTACCTTTAATTTACCGCGATTATTGAAATACAATTTTAACGGTACAATCGTTGCGCCGCGTTCTTGCAATTTGCCAATCATACGGTTGATTTGTGCGCGGTGTAATAACAACTGGCGCGGGCGGCGTTCGTCAAAATTCACAATGCGTGCCGCCGTGGGCAGTTTTTGAATTTCTATTCCCGCCAGATACAAATCATCGCCACGGCGTTGGACGAACCCATCAACAATGGTCACCAACCCGTATCGAATAGATTTTATTTCCGCCCCAGTCAGGGAAATGCCGGCCTCGATTGTGTCGGTAATAGAATACGCAAACCGCGCCTTGCGGTTTTCGGAAACTTGGCCTGATTTAATAATAGTTCTGCGTGTCATAATGGAAATATTTTACATACATTGGCGCAAATTGCAAATGTTTAGGGAAAATAATTACCTTGAATATATGCGCATATATGAACTATAATTCCGGCAAAGGAAGGGTGATATACATGAAACAATTTGCATATTTAATGGTGGTTTTGGCGTTGTCAGCATGCGGCAGTGACGGCAGCCCCAGCGGCAACGGCAACATACGGTCTAATTATCATACTCGCGGCCAGGTTGGGGCATTCCCGAACGAGGCCAAAGAAAGCAACGATAACATCACCCAGGTTATGTCGCGCAGTGATGCCCAGCGCGCAGATTTTGTGAAATACAGATTGAACCTGAACGGATATGAAAACACCCCAACCGAAGAAACGGATTTGTTGGCGATTGCCAATGCAGCATTTGATATTGCCGCATTTATAAATGGCGACACGACAAAATCGCTGCCGACTGATAACAATGTGTTGCGGGCGGCATTGTCGGTTATTATGGCGGATATGGGTGCGTGTGCCGATGCGGGCAATGCCGAGGCTATCAATGCCTGTATATCGGGATTCAGTGGCGGTACGGATTTCGCCAGCAAAGTAAACCAGGTATATTTGAATACCGAATCTGGATTGACGGCAGACGAACTGAATTTCCATAAAAGTGATGGTACCGACGATACGTTGACATTTACAATAAATGCGGCTGGTAAAATTACTGATGTCACCGTTGATGGTGTGTCGTACGAGCGGAATAAAAACACATTTGAAAATGGGACTAAAAAATTGACATACTCGTCGGGTATGGCCGGGTGGACACAACCGTTGCTGTATTCTGATTTTGGTGAATATGTCATTACCGACACGGCCACAAATACGACAACACGGCAATTATTCTATGCCGGGTACGATGACGCCAAGAAAATAGCAACAAGCAACATCGCACTGGTTGGTGAATCTTCTGCAAAATTCCAGGGACGCGCAATCGGCACGGTTGCCAATGGCGAAAATACACAAAAATTAAATGGTAACGCCGAATTAACTTTTAATGGCTCTCTCAGTGAACTTAATGCAACCTTTGACAACTGGTACAATGTTGTTGTAAACAGTGATGGAAACATCAGCTTCAAGGATTTTACCGGGGATGCGGCATATAAATTTAGTTCAGATGATGAAAATTTCCGCCCTGGTGCCGAATTCAATGTGAACTATTACGACAGTAAAAGTAAACCAAGCAAAATAGAGGGCGGAGAGAAATTCTTTGACCCGACCGAGGCCGTTGGTGGTGCCCAATATTCCGAGGGCAACATAGAAATGGATATGGTATTCGGTGTGAAAAAACAATAAAAAAACAACCCGCGTAATGCGGGTGTTTTTTTATTGTGCATTCATTTTCGGATACAGTGCGTATGTGTTTTGTTCCAAAATTGGGGCCATTTGTTCCAATGTTAAACCGTGAATTTCCGCCAAGACGCGCGCCGTTTCAACAACCATAAATGGTTCACATTGCTTGCCACGATACGGAACCGGGGCGCAATATGGGCTGTCGGTTTCAATGACCAATCGGTCGGTTGGAATTTTCGCAAATGTTTCACGAATTTCGGCGGCGTTTTTGAATGTTAAAATACCACTGGCCGAAAAATAAAACCCGCGGTCCAGCATAACGCGCGCCATATCCCATGAACTGGTAAAACAATGCATAACCCCGCGCACATTGCCGCACAGTATATCCATGGTGTCGCGTTCGGCATCACGCGTATGAATCGCCACCGGCATATTATATTCGCGCGCAATATCCAATTGGGTTGTAAATAATTTAATTTGCTCGTCCCGCGTATTGCCGCCGCATTCATGGTAATCCAGCCCGATTTCGCCAACGCCAACCACACGCGGATTTGTCATAATTTCGCGGGTTAAAAAATGCGCCGCATCGGTGCCGTGATATTCTGGGTGAATACCAATCGTTGCCCAAATGTTGTCGTGTGTGGTTGCAATATTTACGGCGTTTTCAATATCCGTCGGGTCGGCGGTGGGACATATTATTTTGTTTACGCCGGCGGTTGCGGCGCGCGCAATAACGGCGGCCAAATCACCCGACACATAATTGTCGGTCAAATGGCAATGGGTATCTATAAACATTTTTTGATTTCCATAATAATTTTGAATATTGCAATTTCTGGTTCCAAATTGACATTTCGAATATCGGCAATGGCGTGCGTCGCCATGGGGTAAATATCCGCCAATCCAAACCGTGCAATTGCATCCAACAATATTTCATACAGTGCCCCATCGGTCGCAATTTTACGCGCAATATTCATAACATCAGACGAATTTGTATGTGGGTTTTCCAACAATTCAATCAATTCGTCGTATATTGCGTCGCCACCAGTACTTTTTAATGCGGCAATGCGGCCAAAACTGCCGTTGGATAATTTCAGCGTTTCCGTGCTGATTTCATCATCGGGCATAAAACGCACACACAAATCGCGCAGTTGCGCAATTGTCAGTGGGCGCATTTTTTCAACGCGTGCGCGTGAACGAACCGTTGGCAAAACATTTGATAATTGATGCACCACCAATAAAAACAGGGTTTTTGCCGGGGGTTCTTCCAATAACTTTAACATGGCGTTTGATGCCGATGGCGTCAATTCATCCACAGAATCCACCAAGATTACGCGCCATCCGCCCGACATAGACGACATTTGCATTTTATCTATCATTGCGCGTACGGTGTGCACGGTTATTGATTTGCCGTCGGTTTTAATGTTTCCCTTGTCATCAACATTATGGGCCATATCAATAATGAAAAAATCGCCGACATTGCCGTAAACCATTTTTGCAATTCTGTACGCCAATGTGGCCTTGCCAATGCCGCGCGGCCCGGTCAACATCCAAACGGGGTGTATGGGGTGCGCGTCGCGCGCCGCCCATGCGTCCATAAATCGTTGCATAACATCGCTGTGCCCGACCAATGTATCGTTATCCATTGGGGCGGGGAAATTATACAGTGGTGCTTTTTTCTTTGGTGCCATATTGTTTTGCCCTCATCAATGTCCCGTAAATATTACCGACAAATTTTTAATTATGCGGCCCAGAAATTGCGTTTTTGAAACATCGTGTTGGGCAACCAGCGGGGCGCGCGCAATAACGCGGCCATTGCGTTCGGCAATAATTTCACCAACCGTATCGCCGGCGCGAACTGGGGCGGGGTGTGGGTCGTCATATCGTGCCAAAACGCGAACCCCGGCCAGGTTCCCCGTGCGTGGCAAAGTAATGGCAAAAGGCGCATCTATTGTGGCAATAACATACGGTTCGCGACCATACCACACCGGAATTTTCGCAATTTTATCCCCGGCATGATAGAAAGTATGATTGCGGGTTGTTTCGTATCCGTAATTCAACAACTTTTTCATTTCGGCGGCCAATGCATCGTGACCCTTGCCATGAAATCCGTTTATAACGCCAATTAAACGGCGCCCACCAACGCGACTGCTGGCAACCATGCCATATCCGCCTTCGTCGGTGTGGCCGGTTTTCAGCCCATCGGCCCCCGGCATAATGAACAGCAATTTGTTATAATTCACCGTGTGGGTGCGTCCCCAATCGCGACACCAATCGGTTTTATGTTCGCCAAATTCAAAACGTTTTGTCGCAAACATAGGATATATGTCTGGATAATCAGAAATAATGTGTGTCGCCAATGTGGCCAATTCGCGACTGGTCATTAAATTATTTGGGTCTGGCAGGCCGCTGGCATTCCCGAATGTTGATTGTGGCATACCGATTTCGCGTGCCTTGGCCGTCATTTTTTTTGTAAATGCGTCCTCGGTCCCCGCCAAGTGTTCCGCCACAACAACCGACGCATCGCCACCAGACAACACAATCAGCCCCAAAATCAAATCGCGCACAGTAATCGTTTGACCGGCAACCAGACAGATTTTGCTGGCGGGATACCATTGTGAGTTTTGATAATCGGCGTTTGGGCCAACCGTTATGCGGTCGTCCATACCAATGTTGCCGGCGCGTATTTCGTCGAACAACACGGTCAGCGTCATCAGTTTTATCATTGACGATGGCGGCATCAGTGTGTCGGCATTCTTTGCGACAATTTCCGCGCCGGAATCGTAATCTATCAGAAAAGCGGAACGCGCGCGGGTTGAAAATTCGGCGTGCGCCGCGGTTGAAATCAATCCTATAATCAGTGCAAATATTTTCTTTACCATGGTGCTGTTATCCTAGCAATAATAATTCCCATTGCCAACAGATTTTTTATGCCGCATGGCCAATAAATTTGTCGCCATTGATGCCATCCAACACAATATCGCAAATTGTGCGTGATGGAATTGTGGCGCCAACGATTTCAACATCGATGTCGTGCGGTGTGCGCGCCATATTTTTTTCTTCGACCAACACAGACACGACCTGGCCAATATGGCGTGCCATAAATGCGGCCCGGTTTTCATCGGCGGCGCGGGTAATGATTTTTACGCGTTCCTTGCTGGTGTGGCGGTCAATCTGGTTTGGCATGGTGGCGGCGGGTGTTCCGGGGCGGGGCGAAAATGGAAATGCGTGAATCTTTATCGGATGCGTCGCGCGTACTAATTCCATTGTTTGTTCAAAATATTCATCGGTTTCACCCGGAAAGCCACAAATTATGTCCCAACTGAATGTAATATCGTCGCCAGCCGCCGCAACAATTTTGCGCACTGTTTCGGCATTGTGCCGCCGCCGCATAGCCTTTAATATCGCGTCACATCCCGACTGCATCGACAGGTGCAAATGCGGCATCATACGCGGTTCACGGTGAATTAAATCTATGATTTTGAATATCTGTGGCGATGCCGGGTCCATTGATGATATGCGCAGGCGCCGAATCCCCGGCACATCGCGCAACAAATTCGTGCATACATCGGAAATCAGCAGACCGTCGCGTGCGTACGATGCGGTGTCAACCCCCGTCAACACAATTTCATTAAACCCATTGCCGGTGGCGCGCCGGGCATCGGCCAAAATGTCGGCATAGTCAAATGATACCGATGGCCCACGCAGTGCGCGCGTGATGCAATATGCACATTCGTGATTGCATCCATTTTGTACCTGTATAAATTGTTTGGACAGCGCCACATCAGCGTGTGCCAATGGGGTGATACGCGGACTGTCAAAATCGCATGGTGCGCCCGCCATCGCATCCAGGTATGAATTCAGATTCAATTTATCGCGGTTGTCAACAACCAACGCATTTGGAATTTGCAAAAACAGGTCCGGATTACGCGTCGCCGCACATCCAGTCACAAAAATAGGGGCATCTGGGTTTTCGCGGGCCAGTTTGCGAACGGTTTGACCGGATTGACGCTCGGCCTCGGCCGTGACGGCACAAGTATTTACCACAATTGCCGCGGGCATAACGGCGGCCAACATATTCTGGATTTTTTCGGATTCCAGTGCGTTCAACCGGCACCCCATAGATATGGTCTGAATGTTATTTTTATTATTTTCTGCTTGCATTTTTACCGTCCTTGGGGCATTATAGCGTGGTTAAAAACGATTTCAACAAAGGATTTAATGATGGCACGCACAACTAATTCAGATACATTACCATTTGTGGAAAGCCGTTATGAACTGGGCATGTTGGCATCCCAGCGCGTTCGTGATTTGAACGGTGGGGCGGCCCCCGTCGTGGATAAAAACGACGACAAATTGACGGTTGTGGCATTGCGTGAAATTGCCAGTGGCAAATTGGATGTGAACAATGTACGTCATGAATTTATTCAATCGTACAAAGATGCCCCATCAATTGCCGAAGGCGAAGATTCATTGGAAGTTGGCACGGCCGAGGATCCATTGCTGCGTGAAATTGACGCGGAATTGGAAAACACATTGGTCGAAGAGGGTGGTGTTGATGCGGCCGCGGCCGAAGATACCGCTGAATTGTCGGCCGAGTAATCCGAAGTTCAAGATTCGGAGACGTCGCATAGTTGGTCTAGTGCGCTACATTGGAAATGTAGTATACGGGCAACCGTATCAAGGGTTCGAATCCCTTCGTCTCCGCCAGTTATAATAAAAACGCCCAAAATGGGCGTTTTTATTATAACCTGTGGGTACGAAAGCGTGGACGAACGTTTTGCAATCTGTGATTGCTGGTTCGACAACAAGTAGATTTGATAAGCTATGCGCAGTCAAATCGTTACGGTTGCCCCGCAGGCGTGGCGGATTTTCAATCCGGCAGTCGAGGAAACCGCCGCAAAAAGGCGGAATAACGCCGGTCGCCGCAGGCGATTTTGCCAGGTCGGCGTCAGCCAATCCCTTCGTCTCCGCCAGTATAATTTCCCTCCGACGGAGGGGTGTTTTTATGCGGCGCATAAAAACGGGGAGGGTTTTCGCACGATTGCATTTTATCGCATTTTGTGGTATAATAAAAACACAAATCGGGCGGCATTATGTCGTCATTTTTATTTTCCCGCATCCGCGGGATTTTTTTTTATAAAAGGAGTTTTAATGCAAATACCAAAATTTTTACAAAAATTGATGTCGTCACCGGCCTATGCAGATAAAGACAGCCAGGAATATGCCAAAGCAACACGGTATATGCAATTACTGTATCCGGGCAAGGTTAGTTTTGATGTCACAGGCAGAATGATTCAACCAGAATACGATATGACAATAGAGGAATTTGAATATGCCCAAAGACAGATTGATTATGAAATACAGCGGTCAAAAAAGGAGTTAGAAAAAAGTTTAGAATATGAATCTGATAAAGAAACAGAAAGTGAGAATGCAGACAATGAAGATGATGAAGAAAATTCTGATTCTATTGTACGCATTGTCGTAAAAGAATTATTGAATGTTAGGGTTCAGGTGGCAGAGAATTTAATTGTTATGAAACAATTGAAAATATATGGGTTGGATGTCATAGAGAACTCTGATGAAAACGAGCCGTCAGAGATGGACCCTGATCAGGATAAATCTATATATGTATGGTGTGACAGTGGCGAATGCACTGCCTGTGCCGCAATGGCTGGAACAGTTGTAGATGGGCCTAATGATGTGCCAGCCTTGCATCCAAATTGTGGGTGTTATGCGGTTTTGTTGCCTTGGTCAGATTTTCAAGAACGATTTGGAGGTATAAATCCGGATAAACAGAAAAGATACAGGGAATTACAAAAAATGGAACGTGAACGTAATGGTAAGACAGATGCAAATTTTGAAAGAGCAGTTAGCATAAAAGAGGGTCAATATGCTATATTTGATGGCAAAAGTCTAACAATATATCAAGATGGTAAAGTGACTGCTTCATGGAAAGCTGTGTCTGGAAAAGATGGATTTCAAACCCCGGAATATCAAAATGTAAAAGGGAAAGGGACAATTCCAGAGGGCACATATGTGGCCAGACAAGAAAAATTACAATATATAACCTCATACGGGCTAGTGGTTGGACTTTTAAATAAAGGGACGTGGCCAGGCAGTTTATATTCTTGGGGCAGTTCCAGAATAGCGCTAGAAGCGTCAAAAGAAACTAACACTTTTGGCAGAGGAGGATTTTATGTTCATGGCGGTTGGGAACCTGGTTCTAATGGTTGTATTGACCTGACATCACAAATGGACGACTTTACAAAATGGTTTGAAAATAATGGACACGATTTGATTATTAATGTAAAATATCAAAGATGAGCTTAACAGGCAGTTTTTTATCTATGACATTCGTGTTATTCTTTTTGAATGATCTGAATGGTCTTTTAAATAATAGCAAGTGGGATGGTTTGTTGTGTTTTATATGCGAACACAAATGCCTTATACTTATTGATAAAATAGCATTAGTATTATTTGGTACCATGTTTGTATTATTTTCTATTCGTGCAATAAAAATATATAAATGGAAGTTTTTAGCTGTTCCCTTTTTGGCGTGCCTTACATGGTTATTGCTGATGATGTTACATTTACTAACTTTTTATATAATATTTTAAACAGTGGACGTGAGTTGATTATCAATTTTAAAACAAAAATGCATCTGTTGTTACATAGCTTGATAATTTTATGTCGTGGCTTTTTTATCGCATTTTGTGGTATAATAAGAACACAAATCGGGCGGCGTTATGCCGCCTTTTTCTTTCCCCGCGTCGCGCGGGATTTTTTTATACAACAAAAAGGTTGTATTGATTTAACATCGGCTATGGACGATTTTACAAAGTGGTTTACAACTAACAAAAAAGATTTAATAATCAAAGTAAAATATGAATAAGAGATATATAGTTGAAAAAGTATCTAGACATTATTATTGCGATAATTGCCATACTGGCGGTTGCCGCGTTTTTTGTTTTTTTATTTGACCTGGCGTGGTTTGATCGTGTTGCCAAAATGTGCAGTGTGTGGGAAATCGCGTATCAAAATCACTGTGGCGCTACACACCGTTGTGCAGTATTGATGGCTAATGCGGATGTGGTTGGAATACTAGCTTCTTTGGTTGTTTTTGTGCTTGCTGTATTACAATTATTCGGTCGATATAAATATTGGGTGTTGTTGATACCTGTCGTTGGATGCGGGTTGTGCTTTTGTATTGCGCCATTCATATTGTGTTTCGTATAAATCGGGCGGCATTATACCGTCATTTTTATTTTCCCGCATCCGCGGGATTTTTTTATTTACAGGGGGGTAAAAAATGCAAATCAGTAATTACGGATTAGATAAATTGAAACAGATGGAGGGCGCGGTTAAAATTTTCGGCCGGCATGTGATTTATGACGATGCGACTGGCAAACCCGTTGCCCAAAACGAACCATTGCCGCGCGGCGCAACCATTGGTTATGGTCACCTGATAAAAAATGGCGAGAATTTCACGGGCGGTTTGACCGAGCGTGCGGCAAATGAACTGCTACGCCAAGACATCAAAATTGCAGAGCGCGCCGTTCAAAAAAACATCACGGCAAGCGTGGCACAAAATCAATACGATGCCTTGGTGATATTTGCATACAATATCGGTGCAAAAAACTTTGCCGATTCAACGGTGGTTAAATATATAAACGATTCAAATTTTCACGATTCCAGATACCCAACATTGGAATCTGCATGGAAGGCGTGGAATCGTTATAATGGTGCGGTGTCAAACGGTCTAATCCGCCGCCGACAACACGAATGGGACATGTACACCAAGGCTATATATTAGTTTGATTTGGTTTCATTCCCACACAAGGCAAATCGTGTGATTTGTGTGGGAAATAGCACCCGATGTAATAACTGTTTTTTTTTATTACTTTAATTCTGCGATTGCGTCGGCAATTCTGTACGACAATTTTGCAACCAGGCGACTTTGCGTGGCAACAATTTCATCATAATCAGGCGTGGCAGATTTCATCGGTGTTTCGGTGGTAAATGTATTTTTCTTTTGCACCAATACATCGCCATGTTCGTCCGTCACCATCCACCATGCGGCCAATACTATGTCGCCATTTGAAATTGTGTCAAATCGCACAAATTCAATCGATACGGTATATTTTGCGGCCCGACGTGTGCCAATGTGCGATGGACGGGCACTGATGTTTTTCGCATACGCATTCATATTTTCAGATATAATCACGGGCAGGGCATTATCCAATCCTTCAATCCAGCGGTCAAATTCGGCAACCGTAATTTCGGTGGAATCTGGTTGACGCACAACCATCTGTGGGCGCGCAACCGATTGCGGAACCGTGACTGATTCAATCACAATATTTGTTGGTTTGACTGGTCCGCGTGTTTGTGTGACACTGGGCGCGTACAGACCATAAAACCGCGATTTAGGACTGGTATGGCCGCCAAAGCAGCCCGCCAACGCCAACCCAACAACAGAAATAATCAAAATATTTTTGCGCATATCAATATCCTCCTTTGCCTTTTAATAACGCCTCGGGGTGGCGTTCCAAATAATCGCTGAGTCTGGAAACAGCGCGCGCCGCCTCGCTGACATCACGAACCATTTTGTTAAAATCGGTAATGCTGGTTGCCACCGGTTCGCCCAACGCATTCACCACGCGATTGATTCCGGCAACCGCCGTGCTGGTCTGGTGCAATAAATCGGGGATTGTGCTGTTCAGATTTTGCAGCAATGCATTTGTGTTGTTTGAAATATCTTGCAGCGGGATTTTCTGCAAATTTTGTGACAGTTCATCAAATATTGATGGCACGGTCGGAATTTCAATGTCATCAATGCCATACTTTTTCGCCTGGAATCTGGCGGGGTAATTTGGATAGAAATCTAATTCGATCATCATTTGTCCGGTCAAAACACTTTGGCTTTGCAATTTCCCTTTCAGTCCATGCGCTATCAACGCATCCAACCATTTGGCATCACCAACGGTGTCAACCGCGGCTTTGGTGGCGTTGGTCACGACCTTGGGGTCAAAAGTGATGTATACCGGGATGATAATTTTATCCTCGCTGTTGGGCATCAGTTGGATTTTTTCAACCTTGCCAACTGGAACGCCACGAAAATATACCTGGGACCCAACGGACAGACCACTGACCGAGCCCTCGAAAAACAATACTGGTGTCAATTCTGTGCGGGTCAATTGACCGCCAAAAAAGAATCCCAGCGATAAAATCACCAGTAAAAATCCAAAAATCATAAATCCGCCGACCAAGCGTTTATTTGGTTTTAACATGTTTTCCCCCGTGGTTTGCCGCGTGTTAAAAATTCAATAATCTCGCGGTTTTTGGTTGTTTTTAATAATTCGTTTGGATTGCCGCGGCCGCTGATACTGTGCGTTGTGGCGTCAATGTATATAGAATTTGTGGCAATTGATTTTATAGAATCCAATTCGTGCGTCACCATGACAATGGTTGTGCCCGCGTGATTTATTTTCACAATTAAATCGTCCAATTGCTTTGATCGAATTGGATCCAGCCCGGCCGACGGTTCATCAAAAAATACCACACTGGGGTTCAATGCCAACGCCCGCGCCAATGCCGCGCGTTTTATCATACCGCCGCTGATTTCGGTTGGGTATAAATCGTATGCGTCAGATAGCCCCACCATTTCCAATTTTTCGCGCACGCGTTGTTCAATGTGCTCGCGCGTCAAATGTGTTTGCAATTCCATGGGCAATGCAACATTTTCCCCCACGGTCATAGATGAAAACAATGCGCCACTTTGAAATGATATGCCAAACGATTCCAATATTTTGTTTCGCGTTGCGTCATCCACGCCCCACAGGTCCGTTTTACCAACCAAAACACGTCCGGTCTGGGGCGCCTTTAACCCAATCAGCGTTTTCATAATGGTGCTTTTGCCGCTGCCACTGCCACCCATAATAACGAATATGTCGCCGCGGTTTATGGTGAAATCAATATGCGATACAATGATACGCGGGCCATACGCAATGGTCAAATCGGTGGCGGTAATCAAAGGTTCTTTTTTATTCTGCATTCGCTATATATCCAGCCAATTAAATATCACTGTTAAAATTGCCGTCATAACTATACACCAAACAATGCTGTACACGACGGCGCGCGTAGTTGCGCGACCAATGCCATCGGCACTGCGTTCGGTGTTTATTCCGCAATAGCACCCGCATATTCCAATAACCCATCCATATACCCAACCATGCAGGACGCCAATTGCAAAATTGTTAAATGTAATCCAATCAAAAGTCATTGCCCAATATTCATTCATTGAAACATTCATCAATGTCATTGCAATGCATGCACCGCCCAGAATTCCAACAATATCGGCAATAATCGTCAGTATCGGCATTGTCATGGTCAATGCCAAAATACGCGGCAATACCAAAAAATCCATAGGGCGCACGCCCATTGTTCGCAATGCGTCGATTTCCTGGTTCACCTGCATAGAGCCGATTTCTGCGGCGTATGATGCGCCCGTACGCCCAGACATAATAATGCCGGTCATAATTGCGCCCAATATTCGTGTCGTCGCAATTGCCAACAATGCTGCCACATATATTTCGGCACCAAACATTTCCAATTGCATCACGCCAACAAACGCAATGATGATGCCAATCATAAAACTGATTAAACAGGTAATTGGAACGGCGCGAATGCCGGCCTTTTCCAATTCGGTCCACAGGTCAATTCCACGAAACACCGCGCGCCCACGCAACAGGCGGCCAAAGCTGGCCATAACATCGCCAAAAAATTGCAACCCGGTGCGTGTTTTATCCGCCATTCGCAGGGTCCACGCGCCCACGCAATCAAATGCGCCAGTGCACATGGCGGTCGCCGATGGCAAAGATACATTGGACTTTGTCATATCAATCTACATTCCATACGGTTAAATTCTAGAATAATTTTACAACCCAAGTCAAACATAAAAGGTTTGACAATTATCCCACCTGTGCGCAACAATTTGTGCATGACAAAAACAAACGAATTCAAAACAAATGTTATGCGCATTTTAGATGCTCGCGCCGTGCCGTACAACCATTACAGTTATGCGGATACGCCGGCACTGTCGGGCGTTGAAGTTGCGGCGGCGTTGCACCAAAATCCGCACCAGGTTTTCAAAACACTGGTGACGGTTGCGCGTTCAAATAAATATTATGTTTTTATGTTGCCAGTGTGTGCGGAATTGGATTTGAAAAAGGCCGCCACCGCCGTTGGCGAAAAATCAATTGATATGTTGCACCAACGCGATTTGTTGGGCCTGACTGGGTATGTCCATGGCGGGTGCAGTCCAATCGGTATGAAAAAACAATTCCCAACGGTTATTGACGCGTCGGCACAAAATTTTAACACTATTATTTTCAGTGCTGGCAAAATAGGGTACCAGGTTGAAACCAATCCCCGCATATTGGAAAAAATAATTCCGATGAAATTTGCGGAAATATGTGTCTAGTATTGTGCGGTCACGACCGAATTGAAAAAATCCAGCACATCGCGTTGGACATCGGCATAGTTTATATCCATCAACAATTCATGTCGCGTGTCGGGATATATGATTATGGTCAAATTATCCAAACTGTGCGATTGATATGCGCGATACAATGACATTGCCAATCGACTGTTCAGACTGACAATATCGCGGCTGCCACTGATTATCAACAATGGTGTGTTGCGGTTTGCAGCGCCATCCAGTGTCATCAAATTTTTGAACAGTGAATAATAAAATCCGTATGAAAAATATTTCGCTCGCATTTTGTCGGCATCGCGCAGTGCCGCCTGGTGTGGGTCGCGGGTTAAATATTTCGCTGCATGTGCACCGCGAATTGGTAAAAACATTTCTATGGCGCGGGCGGGGGCGTCTGGGCCAAATAATTTTTGACCAATCCATGTCGCGGCGGTCGCAATATCTAACATCCAGTGCGGGTATTTGGCACTGCCCGATAAACAGACGCCAGCCGCACATAAATCCGTTTGCATTAATACGCGTTGGGTAATGAAACTGCCATAACTGTGCCCAAACAAAAACACTGGCAAATCATATTTTTTGTGCAAGTAATTCAAAATTTCAATTTCATCGGAAACGATTGCCATAAACATATCGGCATCGCCCCCGGTTTTGCCAATGTTTTTTGCGGCGCCTGCGGTGCGCCCGTGCCCCCGATGGTCGTCGCCAAAAACGATGTACCCATTTTGATTCATATATCGCGCGAACCGATTGTATCGTTCGACATGTTCATCCATACCGTGCACAATTTGCACCACGCCAATGGGCCGCGTCACATTGTCCCACAGCGTGCAAACCAGCCGGCGCCCATCGCGCGCCACGAAAAATTCAGTTGTCATGAAACACCCCTGTGGTTGTACGGGGAAAATGATACATAACATAAACTGATATTTATATAGGTTTGTTTTCAGGCACTTTATGCCGCGTCGCCCGCAACGGCGCCACTGGCCCATGCCCATTGCAAATTGAACCCGCCCAGGTCGCCCGCTATGTCCAAAACCTCGCCTGCAAAGAACAGACCCGGTTGCAATTTTGATTCCATTGTTTTTGATGATATTTCGTCGGTTGATACGCCGCCACGCGTGACCTCGGCACTGCGCAGGCCGTGGTATTTATACCCATTGTGTGGAATGATTGTGCGTTTAATGCGACCATCAATATCTCGTAAATCGGCATCGCGCACATCGGCAATGCGACGCGTGTCGTCGCCGGCAATCCATCGCGCAACGCGTGCCGGTAAATACGCGGTCAACACCGATGCCATTGTTTTACGACCATCGGATTTTTTTGCTGCCTGTAATACCGATAAAATATCAATGCCCGGCGCCATATCAATGAAAATGTCGCCCGCCGCATCGCGTACGGTCGCGCGATAGACCGCCGGTCCACCAATTCCAAAATGTGTAAACAGCATTGAATCGTCAATCATCGATTTGCCAACACGGATTTGTACCGGTATTGATATGCCAGCCATCTCGGGCGAAAACGCATCGGTTGCAATCGCGCACAGTCCGGGGCGGGGCGGTATAATTTTGTGCCCGAACGCGCGCGCAATTTTGTATCCAATGTCCGACACAATCAAATCTGGGAACGATATGCCGCCACTGGCAACAATTACCGATTTTGCAAAATATTCACCACTGTTTGTTTTTATTGTAAATATGCCATCGGTATGTGATACATTCGTCACGGTGGTGTTCATAACCATGTTTGCACCGCGGGCGTCGCGCAATAATGCATCAAGGATTGCGCCCGCACCATCCGCACAGAAATATTGCCCGGGGGCCTTTTCAACCCATTTTATTCCGCGGTCGCGCGCCCAATTCAACACATCTGCGGGTGAAAAGCGCGCCAATGCGCCACGCACAAAATCGGGATTTTCGCCAAAGTATCGATTACGATTTGCGTCGGCATTTGTAAAGTTGCACCGTGCGCCACCAGATGCCGCGACCTTGCGCGCGGGGGTGGGGGCCATATCAATAATGCACACGCGCCGGCCGCGTGCCAATGCAGTGCGCGCCGCGGTCAAACCCGCGGCGCCACAACCGATAATAACAACATCAAATGTGTTTGATTTAATTACCATGGCATATATCCGTCATTGCAGGTGCGGATACATTTTTTGCCGTTCCATTTCATGGAACCTGTTTCATCAGAATGATCGTCACAAATTGAAACACATTCGCCGCCATCCAGCGCGTATTTTTCGCCCTGGTACACGCACGATGCAATCTCGCATCCGCGCACGTACGTGCTGGCAACCTGGTTGCCCGCGGCGTCATATTTGTTTTTGCATTCACCGCATTGCACACCCGGATTGTGGCTGTCGTACGGGTCATTGGTATACCCCGGGGCGCATTCGCTGGCCACACATTCGCCGTATGCACTGGTTGAATGATTCCATTCTTTGGTTCCGTTGCCGTTTTCCAGTGTGCACGGCTGAATGTCGGATATGCACGCATTAGACATTATATGGAACCCAGATTCACATTCGGTGATTCGACATATAGTGAACGAATTTGTCCGTGAATCCCATTCGCGCACGGCCGATACAGCATTCGGTGCGTCGCATTCCATGGCGTTTTCAACGCATTGGCGACCATCTGGGTGGAATCCGGACTCGCATGATGCAACCACGCAATTGCCGGTCGTTTTATACGACAACGCATGTTCGCGGTCGCACGGTGTGCAACGGCCGCTAATCATTTCATAATCGCCCTTGCACGATGTTTCTTTGCATTGCCCATCGACAATGTCGCACGGGTTGCCGGTATCAGACACGCCGTTGAATGTACATGCCATTGGGTAATTGGCGCGTGGGGATGTCGGAATAGCGGTACCGCCAACCAGGCTGTATTCCGTGCACGATACAAAGCATTCGTTCGCACTGGCCGCGCCCGTTGCAGAATTCGCGTGCGATGTTGGGCATTGTGTGCCACAACCGGCCACACCCGCATCAACCGAGCCCGTGCCTGGGCAATACATACCCGCCGGGCATTGAACCATACTGGTCCCGTTATAGTACTGACCGCGTGCGCATGAAACAATATCTTGGGCATAGTGCGCATACAATGTCATCCCATTTGTCTTGTTCCATTTTGCGGTGCTGGTCGGATGCCCCGATGCATCATAGTATTGCACGCCACCCGTTGCCGCATCATAGTACCCTTGGAATATCCAATTGGCCTTGGTTGGCAATTTCGTCAGCGTCGGCAATGCCGCATCGTATATAACCGTCACACTGGCCAGACCACCGGTCCCACCATTCACATCCAGGGTAATGGTGTATGTATTCGCGGTCCATTGTGCCTGCAAATCAAAATCCATGTACGGGTTTTCAATATCAACATCTGGCGCGAACAATTCACCAATGGCCACGGAATTCCATCCGTCCATGGCGTACCCGGTGCGCGTTGCCGGATATATATGCAATGTGGCATCGGTGCCAGTGAATGTGGTCGGGTTGCGCGGGTCATTTGTACCATTGTTCAATACATAGTTGATATGATATGTATCGATGGTCCATTTAGCCCACAAAGTCTTGTCCCCGGTCGACCCATTGACAATTTGTGTCACACGGGTTGTGAACGCCGCATCTGAATACCAACCACCAAATGTGTATCCCGTCTTGGTCGGGGCCGCCAAAGTGATTGTTGCGGTTTCAATGGTGTACTTGGTTGGATTGCTTGACGCATTCGTTCCACCGTTCAGGTTATATGTGATGCTGTATGTAATCGCACTGCAACTGGATGCACCCGCCGCGCTTTCGTACCCCGTGGCGCACGATTGCATACCACCGGTTGAGCCATAGTTCACCTGGGTACCGCCGGCACAGTAATTGTTTGCCAGGCACTGAACTTGGTCCGCGCGCGCGGTCGCAACATACTTACCCGCCGTTGTGGTCAAATAGCATTGCTCAATCTTGCTCGATTTTGCCGCACTGTTTGGATATGGGGTTGGGCATGCATACTTGTTATATACATCCGTGTATTCTGTATCATCACCACATTTTGGCCAACTGTCTGGTATGTTACCCGTGTCAAGACCAGAAATAGAATCTGCCAAAGAATCTGGAATACCAGGACAGTACGAGCCCGCCGGACATGGTTCGGCCT
>CAKQNS010000008.1 GCA_934255455.1 uncultured Alphaproteobacteria bacterium | reverse complement strand
AAGTCCCCTTCGCTGGCGAAGGGGTGGCACGAAGTGCCGGGGTAGTGGTAAATATGGCCCTGCGGGGCAATCTAATAGGACTTGGGCACTGGCCCTATTTCCATGCCGCCGGAATATCTGCATAATCCGACAACCCAGTTGCGCCTTTATACATATATTGCACATTTGCCATTGTTGCATCTGGGAATACATCATAAAGTGGCGTGCCATCGGGGTTGCGGGCAGATGGCCCGGTCAGACCACTACATCCATTAAATGTACGACTCAGCGCCAGCCTTTCAACCGTGCCAGATAAATTGCCTAACAATCCTAATGGTATTTCGCCCGTCAATCCCGAACAATTTTGGAATGTAGCGTTATACATATTTGATTTCGTATCGCCACTGATATTACCAAACAGGTTTTCCGGTATTGTACCACTCAGGTTTGGGCATCCGTTAAACGTGCTGTGATACATTTCAGCCGCAGGTGCGCCCGATATACCTGCAAACAAATTTGCGGGTATTTCGCCGGTCAATCCACGACAAGAGTAAAATGTTGCGTCAAACATGTATTCCGCCGGGGCGCCATCAAAGGTGCCAAACAAACCCGATGGGATTTCACCGGTCAGGCCGCTGCATTGATAAAACACATTTCGGTACATTTGTGGGGCCGGCGCACCGGATATACCAGCAAATAACCCCGATGGGATTTCCCCCGTCAGACCACTGCACGCAGAAAACACACCCAAAAACATACCGTTTGCCGGCGCACCGGAAATACCAGAAAATAACCCTGCCGGTATTTCACCGGTCAGGTTTTTACAACCGCTAAACGTTTCCCGAAACACTTGTGGTGCTGGCGCCCCCGATACCCCCGCAAATAAATTTTCAGGTATGGAACCTGTCAATCCACTGCAACCACGAAATGTACCATTAAACAGACTCTGGGTTGGGGCGCCCGATACCCCCGCAAATAAATTTTCGGGTATAGGGCCTGTCAATCCACTGCAACCATAAAATGTCCCTTCGAACGCGTTGCCACGTGGCGCACCAGATATACCCGCAAATAAATTTTCAGGTATGGAACCTGTCAGCCCGCTGCAACCATAAAAAGTACCAGTAAATCCCTGGGGCAAGCCACTTGTTATACCCGCAAACAGTCCCGCCGGGATTTCACCTGTCAGACCACTGCATCCACGAAAAGTATTTGCAAATATGCCTGCTTGCATTGGACCGCGCAACCCGGAAAACAGCTTTTCTGGAATTTCACCGGTCAACCCCGAACAACCAGAAAAAGTTCCCCAATATGTTGACGCAGATGTGCCACCACCGATTCCAGCGAATAAATTTTCAGGTATGGAACCAGTTACCCCGCTGTTTGCGAAAGTTGATGCAAATAGCATTTCTCTGGGCATTCCCTGGATAGAGGCAAATAATTTTTCCGGTATGGAACCAGTTAATTTTTTACAATTCCAAAATGTGGAATTAAACATGTGTACCCGCGTCCATGGGACACCATCAAACAATATCTCTGGTATTTCGCCACTCAGGTTTGTACAATTACTAAATGTCCGAAAAAAAGTTGGAACACTACTCCAATCATTTTTGTTGTTATTAACGTTACGGAATATCCGTCCCAGACTGCCGCTTATTTGGGCCAAGTTTGTATTATTAGAAAATGATATTGACGAATTTCCATTATTCACCGACGGATACCCCGTGGCGCGGCCACCAATGCGAATGTCGTGTGCGCCGGCGGTGGCGTATGTGTGGCTGATGGTCTGGGCGCCCGTCGCGGGTTTTATTACTTTCTGCATCGCCGTGCCATCGCCCCAATTGATGTAAAATGCACCCGATGCGCTGATTGTAAAATTAAATTCGGTTGTGTCCGATGTCGTTGTTGCCGTAAAATGGTATGTCGGTTTTATCAGTGTGCGCACCGCCTTGACGCTGGTGTTCACATTTGCCGCCATACCCGTCGCATATTCACTCGTGCGATACGATGTAGTGGTGCCGATGCGGCTGTTCGTCGCATCAATGGCCGCCAATAAATATCGCATATTCGCCGCCGCAGATGGATTTTTCAGCTCCGCGTTATACGGCAACTTTATGCCCCACTCTTGCTCTATTAAACTGTGGATGTATTTTACATTTACTATCGTCGATGTGCCACCACCGTTTGACACTGTGGCGCCCGATACCGCAATACACAACGCACATACCAATACACGTAATATTCTGCGTATCATTTGCGCTATTCCTCTGTCGTTGGTAATGGTTGGTCCGGCACAGACAGCTCGCCAGACACGGTATATTTACCGGCCAATGTTTGTTCGGCGGCGTCACGGGTGTCAACACGATACGACAGACCGTCGTACACGGTTTTGGCATTGGGGTACTGGTCCGATGTTGATTCCGCGGTCAATGTGTCGGTTTTATTGCTCAATGATTCCTTGCCCCCCGACAGGCCGTCTACATACGCCCTGGATGCGACACTGGCCGCCACAGAACCACGATGTATACAGAGCACACCCACGGCGAATAAAAACATAATGCGTAATTGCTTCATTCCCTTCCCCACATTGCGCAAAAAACGGTGGTTTTTTACGGCATAAAAATAGTGTTGCGAAATGGCGGATTTCTGGGTATAATATCCGCGTAAAAGTGCCGCAGAAAAACCACCGTTTTTTTCGGCACTTCTTTTTTTGCTATGCTCCACACCCACCGCGGCATTGCGCGGATTTTTATGGGATTTTTTTATTTGTCCCTGCGGGGACATATTTACCACTACCCCGTCCGCTTACGCGGACACCCCTCCCCAGGCCCCACGGAATTGATAAATTCCGTGGGTGGTTTCCTGGCGGGGAATTAAAAACCGCCCCGGGTGGGGCGGCGGAGAACACTATAAACCCAAAACCGGTTATTTGCATGCACCGCGCGATTTTGCAACCGCAGTGTTTTCTATACAGGTGCTGCCCGACATTTTGCATGCCGTTTTGACCAATGTCACGGTATTTGCACCCGCCGGTTTATAATTTATTTGGGCGGCGTTACATTGTGACGAACTGTTCAATGTGCCACATGCCGCTTTCCATGTATCGCAATCGGTGACCTGGGCCGTTGGTGCAACTGTATCCGGCAGGCGCAGATTCCATTTTACATAGAAATCTTTCAGCGAACCAATTGAATACGATTTACCAAATCCGACCTGTTCCAGACCATCGCCAACATGGCAACTGATGTTGCTGCGTTCGACAAATGCCGTGATAGCCGTTGCCAAACCGCCCGCGCCGGCACCAGCCGCCGCACCAATGGCAATGCTTTTACCCATATTGGATTCTTGGCCTTCCAATATTTCCAAGTTATCCAAAACGCGCGACAGGCGATTCAAATCCGCACGAATGTCGTCGGCACTCATACAGTCACTGCCGCCGGCGGTACAGTAAATGCCCTCGCCCATTTCTTTGGCCTTGTTGATTGGATGGAACGAGCAACCCGCCGCCAATTCCGTTGTGGTGACGGTGTTTTGTGCCGTTGTCACGCCATTACGCGCCAGCAACGCCGCACATTGTGACAATGTGGTAAAGCCCTGGCCCGCACAGGCATTCAATTCCGCAACGGAATTAAAGCACTGTTCAATATCGGTATAGTTGGAACAATTGACCTCGGCCCCGGCAACAGTGACCGTTGTCACGGTTGTGCCCGCGCCGCCCTTGCAATTATCCATGGCCGTTGACAATTGATAGCGAACATCGTTCAGTTTTATGATTTCTTCGCATTGTGCCTTGGTCAATGTGCCACCGGTCGACGATATGCGGTTTGACGAATCCAAATATTCATTCAAAATCGCAATATTGCCACCTGTGCGCAATTGTTCAGACAATTCTTTGACCTGGGATTTATTGCTGCAATCGAATTCACGGTCGCCATGACCCGCCGCCGCGCCAATACCAACGCCCAGCACGGTTCCACCACCAACGCCGACAACCGCGGCGGTGCTGGTCTGTTTCATCAACGAAAATCCGAATAAATCTTTGTTGCATGTGAATGTGTCACCGGCAACTTTCCAGACCTCGGCCGGTTTATCGTCGCCCGCGGCACCAAACAGCCAGCTGTTTTTAATCTGGGAATCTTTGTTATATGCCGCAACACGAATCCAGCATTCCGCAGTTGTTGCATCCCAACGCGCATAGTGCCCGCGTTGTCCATCAACACCAGAATTATTGTTGTTCACGGTTGCACCCTGGGGTTGGCCCTTGATCAACGAGTTGCCATTTTGGCTGTTGTATGCGCCAACACGGTTGTTGTATTCCGATGTGACGACACCATTATTTGCAACGGCGCTGAACGACGAACCGTATGTGTTTTTATCCAACAACATACATGTGTTTTCCGCCTGGTTCGGTGTTAAACCCGTCTTGCGCAAAACAAAGCTGTAATATTCGGGTTGAATTTTACGCGAATTGAAATCCAACCAAACGTCGGCCGTTGTGCGGTAAACATTAGCGCAATCACGACGCACCGATGTAATGCATGTATCGACCTGGGCCGCACACAGGTTCATACCATTCATAATAGAATTACGCAAATCTTCGTTAAACAAATCGTTGATGCCACCCGGCAATGCGCCACTGTCGACACAGGACAAAATATCGCTCATACAACTGTCAACAGTGTATGT
The DNA here is from genome assembly GCA_934255455.1 of uncultured Alphaproteobacteria bacterium. Classification (GTDB taxonomy): domain Bacteria; phylum Pseudomonadota; class Alphaproteobacteria; order Rs-D84; family Rs-D84; genus Enterousia. The sequence continues at coordinate 27,498 of CAKQNS010000008.1, read as the reverse complement.
TGAATTTTTCACACCACCATCCGGGCATTCAGGTGCCGGATTTGGGTTGGGATCTGGATTTGGGTTCGGATTCGGGTTTGGATCCGGATTCGGCAGAACCGTTGTTCCCGGCGTCGGCAAATCAGTCGACACATTTCCGACCGTATTTATCGGCAATATTGGCATAGACGGCATACGCTGGGTCGCACCCGAATTAGACGCGGCGCGCACATTATAACCGTCACGCGGCGATGCGGCATTTGCACCAACAAACCCGGCAAACAGCCCGAAAACCGCGCCCGACACACCAAATACTTTCAGCAATTTTTGCATAAAACATCTCCCTTTGATTTGCTTTATTATGCCATAAAAACGGTCTAAAAAAAAGCCTTTTTTAGAGCAACATAACCAAAACAACATATTTTTTAATAATTATGATTAAATATTGACAAAATTATATTATTGTCTATAATTTTAAGCATGAAAAAGATTACAGATTTTATTGCATCGCGACGCGCTGTCATTATATGGACGGTATTTTACATTGCGGCAATGTGGTGCATATTTCGCGTAATGTTTAATTTCGACATATTTTCATCGCACCAGTGGGTGCACCTGTGCCATGCCGAATTACGCGGTTTTGCCGGGTTTACATTTGGCATTATGATTTTGGCGGCGGCGCCGCTATATATTGCAACCGCCGTTATAACTGCGCGAAACAATGCATTTATGTTCACCGTTCCGGTGCCGGGCGTTATAAAACGCATTATTGAAATGATGACACCAACCCCGATTGCCCCAGAACCGGCCACCACATCCGCGGAACCCGCACCCACCCCCAGCGCACCAGACAACGCCACGTCCGCCCTGCCGGACGGGTTGCCCACCGAACTGCGCGGGGCATTTTTGCGCGCACGCAGTGGCATCGGCCGCGAGCAATTTTCATCATTTAATATGCGCAGTGCCAATGCGCCATCTGGGGATGCGTCAATCACACCCGCCACAACCGCGCCTGGCGATTTACCATTGCCAACCGATTTTGACCTGGGCGATGGCGACACACCGATTGCCGACGATATGTCAAATATGGACGCACCGGTATTTACCGAAATAAATTTCGACGATGATGCCGATGACACCAGCGACGATGTCAAGATGCCATCAACCGACAACAGCCCGGCGTTGGAATATTTGGACGGAAAAAATATCCCCGTTGTCGCAATTGATAACGACATAATTATTACCGACAAATTCGCAATCGCCACACATGACGACGCGGCGTTCTGGGTCGCCGACGACACAAATTGGTTTGCATCCGGGAAAACAAAACCATCACCCATTGTTGCCGTGCGCGCCGCCGCCGATGCGCACAATGTGGCACCGGTGATGTATATTCCGCACCCCAACATAATGGATTTCGACAAAAAACGCGAACAATGGGAATCTGATGGAATAATGGTTATTACAAATTTGGATGAATTAAAAAATTACCCTCGGGGCAAGCACCAAGATATTGCGACGGCAAAATAAAATGCGCCAATGGTCGCGCCATCTATTATCTATGCTATAAAAAACGCCCTGTTGGGGCGTTTTTTATCTGGTGCGTTGCAACATAACCATTTTATTATGCAATGTTGGGGTCAATGTTTTTTCGTGCTCTAACATTTCGCCACGGCCTGATATAATCTTCAAGCCTTTATAGTTGCGCGTGTCAGATTGTGGCAACATTATAATACGGCCCCCAACCTTGATATACGGAATCAAATTCGCCAATATGCAATCACGTTCAGTCTGCGAGCGATTAAAATCAAATATATTTGATAAATCAATCAGGTCGTATCGTTTATTCAAACAAACACCCAGATATTTAATGTCGGTGTCTATAAATTTAATTCGACGATCGGCCATATTCTGCAAACGCCCGTATTCCAAGCGCGTAAACTGGTTTTTCGGCCACGCATCGGGCCCCAGACCACAATTAAAACGAATTTTCTGATTATTGTTGCGCAATTCGTTTTGCGTGTTCTGTGGCAAGAAGTCCATCATTTTGACCAGTCGATCACACTCCAGCGGATTCCAAACGTAATGTAATTCCTCCATAAACCAATAGTATTCATCGCGCGGCATTAAACGCATAGCAGTTGTTTTAATGTCTTGGATAATACCAGCGCATTTTGACACATCAAAAGTATCAACATTTTTGGCACCCGTCAGCAAATAACTCAACGCCTGGTCGCCACTGCCCGCGACGGTCAAAACATCGGTCACTTGTGGCGTTTGCGCACGCGCCCAGCGCCAATCTTCGTTGGTGATTACATACGCGGGTGCATATTGCATAGGATTATTTGATTTCACTGGCATAGTATTATCCTTTCTGAATCATCCTGATAATTATAGACACAAATAAATTTTTGTCAATAATATGTGTAAATTTTTTCTCTGAACACAATATGAAAAGAAAAAACGCTTTTATTAAAATGCCGAATATGATAAAATTTGTGCATCAGGAAAGGGATTGTAAATGAAAAAAATAGCATTTGTTTCTATGATAATTGCTGGATTTGTGGGGATGGCAAATGCCGCGGCACCGGTTCAACGGCGCGGGCAATCGACACAGTCTAATGCGTCTGCGCCCGCCCAAACGACCAGTACCGCCCGCGCAGCGCGCGCGGTAAAAACTGCGGCCGCATCAACCCCAACTGTGGCGGCACGTGCAGGTTCACGCCAAAGGGTTATTGCAACGGCACCAAAATCAACAGGAACCGCATCAACCAATAGCGCGGCCCCGGCGGTTACGGCACGTGCTGGTGCAAAACAAAAGGTTATCAGCACCGGAACCAAGGTTGCGACGGCAACACAAAACACAGTGGTCAGTGACGAATGCCAACAGAAATATATGGGCTGTATGGATTCTTTTTGTATGATTGATAACGCCAGTGGCGGTCGCTGCATTTGCAGTGATAAAAACGCTGAATTTAATTCCATATTGGCAGAAATTGAAAAATTGGATGCACAATCATACAAAATGGCAACAACCGGCGTGGAACAAATTGAAATGGGCGATGATGCCGACGCCGCAATTGCCAAGGCTAACGCCGTTGCCGCATCGTTAACATCGGAAAAACAAAGCTCGACCGATGGAAACAAGACGGTGCGCAAGGCATTGGATTTATCGGCGTGGAATACACCAATTGATTTGGACGAAGACGATGTTTTCGATGATTTTGCCAATGACAATGAAGATACAATAGATGGCAAAGAAGGCGACGCGTTGTACGCGGCGGCGACCAAATTGTGTCGTGCGCAAATTCCGGAATGTTCGGCAGATATGTCAATGTTGCGTATGATGTATTCACAACGCATTAAATCGGATTGCACGGCGTATGAAAACACATTGAAACAGCAAAAATCGGCCAGTGCAACCAAATTAGCCACAGCGGAAAAGGCCCTGCGCGAAGCGGCACTGGAACAATACCGCAGCGCAAATAAATATGACCTGGGGCAATGCACGGTTGAATTCAAAAAATGTATGACCACGACGGCGGGTTGCGGTGATGATTTTTCAAAATGTGTCAGTGTATCCCTGTCTAACCAAAACACCGACAATATCAAGTCCACAGCATCACGACGCGCTCGCAGTGCGACGAGTTATTCAATTAAAGGTGCTTCAAGTACAGTAGAGATAGCTGCGGGGTCTTATGATGCATTAATGGCAAAGAAACCATTGTGTGAAAGCGTGACCAAACAGTGTACTAATGTTGCATCACAGGTATGGGATACATTCTTGCGAGAGGTGGCGCCACAGATAAAGGCGGCGGAATTAGCGGTCGAGGACGACAACCGTCAGAACTGCGTAGGGAACATTTCTGCATGTTTTCAAAAGGCATGTAAGGACAATATGGATCCTAATGACGAGGAAGGTTCATACGACATGTGCTTGTCACGTCCTGGGACAATGTTGAATGTATGCAAGATACCGTTGAACAATTGTGGCATCAGTGCCGAGAGCGAAACAGCGGCGGAAAGCCATCCTATATGGAATTTCGTGGTGGCCCGCTTGGCATCTATGCGTGTTGATGCGTGCACCAAGGAAGTCAAGGCATGTATGCAAGACGAGGACCGTTGCGGCAAGGATTATACCCAGTGCATAGGTCTGGACACAGACACGATAGTTCGTATGTGCCCGTATGACAAACTGACAGGATGCCAGAAGATATATAACGGTGAAGAGATAAAAGGTGAAGAGGTATACGACAAGATAGCAAGCATGATCCAAGGTTTGTTACTGAACATAGACAACAATATGTTGTCGCAGTGCCAAAAAGCGGCGCAGGCAGCAATGGTTAAAGTATGCGGCGACAGCGATACATGCGCAGGTATGACGACAGATGAAAATCTGGGGGCCAGATCGTTGGAATACAAAATTTGTGAATACAAGAAACAAAAAGACGGAACATATAAAGTGGATATGAATGCATGTAAAAATGATGTTGGTCTGATTTCTGATACAGATTTAAAGGACGGCAGAATATTTGCTGGCTTGTTGAATGGCACCATGTATTGGGAACACGTTAACATCAATTCCGACGGAAGTTTGACATCATCAGACGAATATCTGCAATCTCTGGGCGTATCGACCAAGGATTCTGATAATGGTGAAGACGTAATTAAATCAGAATTGGAAGTAGTACGAAAGAATATTGATACAGTCGTGGCGGCGATTGAATCCGATCCAACGGTACAATATTGTATGACCGGGCGCCAGGTTCAGGGCATAAAACGCACAGGTAGCGACAAACGGGATACCATTGGTTCTGTTGAGAAGGATGAAGATGGCAAGATTATAGGCAGATTCCCACAGCTGACCAGCCAAATGAGAAGGACCATTGCAAATGCAACATTGAAAAAGGCCAAAGATAATTACTATAAAAAGTATGATGAATTGAACGAGAAAATGACAGCCGACGCTGTGACTCTGGGCGAACGTATGGATGTTGTGGCCGGGCAAGCAGACAAAGAAGCACATATAACAAGTGCCCAAAAATCCTGTGTTGGTTTGGCCAAGGCATCGGCGTTGCCACGTACCAGCACGGCACTGGAAAAAACGGCGGTATTATGTGCGCGCCAATATTGGTTGGTCCGCTGTTCTGAAGACACTTTAACGAAATTAATTAAAAGGGAACAAGACTTGCAAAATGCCAGCCTGGCGGCAACAGAAAACCTGCCATTGGTCGGCACCCAGCAAACAAATGAATGGAACTATAAAGAAACGGTCACCAGTACATTCAATCGCGATACATTGATATGTCATAAATGTATAAAGGCGCAAACATGCAAAACACCTAAACGGGCAAATACATCAAGTCGCTATTGCAAAGAATGGAATGATCCGACCGAAACATGTACCGATACACAGTTCTGATGTCATAAAGTACTGTTAATTTTGTGGTAAAAATCTGTTGTAATCGTCACGATAATAACAGATTTTTCTTGGCGGTAATGAAAAGAATAATAATTGCGATTTTATTTGTTTTTGGGGTATTGATGGATTCATCCGTTGCGGCCCAAAATGTGACAACGCGTGCACGCGTTGCGCGTGCCGCAACCGCCACGGCGTCCGCACCCAAGGCAACGAATTCCGGCGTCCCGGCGGTTGCAGCGCGCGCGGCGAAAACCACCGCAAAAAATACCACCACATCTAAAACCACGGCAACGCCAACCGTTGCGGCGCGTGCCGGTGCAACCCAACGTGTGGTAAATGCCGGTGGTAATGTTTCGGCGGCGGCAACTAATTCGGTTATCAATGCCGAATGCCAGCAAAAATATAATGGATGTATGGATACTTTTTGCATTCTGGAAAACGCCAATGGTGGGCGGTGCCAATGCAATGACAAAATAAAAACGTTGGATGCCGAATTTGCCGAAATTCAAAAGCGCGATGCGAAATCGTATGCGTTGGCAACAACCGGTGTTGAATCTGTCAAGGATGATTTTGATGCCATATCGGGTGTCACAAATTCTGGGTTGGATTTATCATTATGGGATGATGCGCCGGCATCCCAAACAGAAACCGATGCGGGCGAATATGGCACAGCATTGTACCGAACCGCAACCGACGCATGTATTGAACGCGTACCCGAATGTGCCGGTCAAATTCAAATGCTGAAAAGTTTATATACGCAAAGCATTAAATCGGATTGCCTGGCGTACGAAAACAGTTTGAAACAAAGTCGCAGTGCCAGCGAAACTAAATTGGCGGCGGCGGAAAAGGCCCTGCGTGATGCGGCGTTGGAACAATATCGCGATGCGAATAAATATGACCTGGGGCAATGCACGATTGAATTCAAAAAGTGTATGATGACCACCGCCGAATGTGGTGATGATTTTTCAAAATGCACATCGGTTTCAATAGTCAATCCAACCGACGATAATAAATCGCGTCGCGGTCAGGTCAGCGGTTATTCTATTGGTACCGGCACGACCAGTGTTAAAATATCGGCAGGCACTTTTGAAATATTATCGGGTAAAAAACCGTTGTGCGATGGCGTGACAAAACAATGCACGAATGTCGCCGACAAAGTGTGGGATACTTTTTTGCGCGAATCTGCCACAACGATTAAATCGGCCGAATTGATTGCCGAAAACAATGCCCGCCAAAATTGTGCGAAAAATATTTCCGAATGTTTTCAAACCGCGTGCCACGATAACATTGACCCGAATGACCCCGATGGCTCATACGATATGTGTTTAACACGGCCGGGTACCATGCTGAATTTCTGTCGCGGGCCAATGACGACATGTGGCATTGACCCAACCAGTATCGCAACCGCCGAAAAATCAAAAATTTGGGATTATGTTGTGGCGCGTCTGGCGGCAATGCGTGTTGATACCTGTACGACCGAGGTTCGCAAATGTTTACAATCCGCGGACCGGTGTGGATCTGATTATACCCAGTGTGTTGGTCTGGATACCGACACGATTATTCGTATGTGCCCGTATGACAAACTGACCGGGTGCCAGAAAGTATACGGCACCGAAAATGTGCGCGATAATGCCGTGTATGAACAATTGGCCACCATGGCCCAGGGTATTATGTTGAATATTGATACAAACATGTTGGCAAAATGCCAAAGTGCCGTGGACCAGGCGATGATACGCGTATGTGGCGATGCCGATAATTGCAACAATTTTATGTTGTCTGATAATATTGGGGCACGTTCGCTGCGGTATAGAATTTGCGAATACGTATTGAATGACAACAATGAACTGGCCATTGATTATAATAAATGTCGCACGGATGTTTCGCAAATTAGCGACACGGAACTGGGGCGCGTTGTTGGTGCCACCGGCGATGGTGCCGTTGGACCAATTACACCGTTTTCGGGTGTGCTGGATGGTGTGATTTATTGGGAAAGTCTGGATCTGGATTCCGATGGTAAATTGATTGGGGTTGATGAATATCTGGCCCAGGCCCAAGACGAAGGTGCAAACGAGGAACAAAGACTGCGCATTGAAAATGAAATTGCGGCATTGCAAAGCACCGTCAATGGTGCAATTGCGGCTGTGGAATCAGACCCAACGGTTCAGTATTGTGTGGCCGGCCGTAAATTAGAGGGTGTCAGCACCGAACGCGTTGCGCGTTTCCCGAACCTGACCAGATCTACGCGTATTAAAATCGCACACAGTGCATTAAAAGCAGCCCAGGATAATTACTATAAACAATACGACGCGTTGCAAACCAAAATGTTGCAAGACTATGTGACCATCGCCGACCGTATGAGTGCCGCTCGTGATGAAAATGACAAAGATGCCCGCCGCGAGGCCGGTCGTATATCGTGTGTTGGCCTGGCTGATGTTTCGACGCTGCCAAAATCCAAGGCCCCACCGCGCGGCCTGGGTGGTGTGATTGTATCTGCAATTGCCGTTGCCATAGCGGTTGTTGTGGTCAGTGTATTTACCGCGGGTGCAGGCGCTATTGCCACGGCGGCTGGTACTGCCGCATTTGCAGCCGCCGGCGGAACCACGGCGGTCACCACTGGAATGTCGGCCGGTGCGGCGACGGCCGCGGCGGCGTTGACGGCAGGCAGTACGGCCAGTGCGGCCACAGGGGCAGCATTAGCAACAACTGCGGCAACTATTTCTGCCACAACTACGGCGGCATCTGCGGCTGGGGCGGCGGCGACGGCAGCATCGTTGGCGACCAGTGCATCCATTGCCACGGCGGCGGGTGTTGGTATTGGGGCCGGTGCCGTCGGCCTGGCGGTCAATGGTGGTATAAACGGATACAATTCCAACCCTGGTACGCGCAATGTTATGGAACGCACTTTGTCGGGCGAGGCCAAAGTAGAACAGTGGAATTTCAAAGAATATGTGACCACAAAATATAATTGGGAAACACTGGAATGCCATCGCTGTATCAAACGCACCCAATGTGCCGACACAAAAACACCGGCATTTGGCGAACCATACTGTAAAACATGGAGCGAACCGACCGAAACATGTACCGATACACAGTTCTGATAAAAACGCCCCGTCGGGGCGTTTTCTATTTCCACGCATCTGGAATATTGGCATAGTCTGACAATTTGGTGTCTTCTGTGTACATGTGCATTACATGTGTTGCCTGGGCATTTGAAAACTGTTCATACAACGGCACACCATCAGGATTTCGCGCCGACGGCCCGGTTAAATTACGACAACGATAGAACGTTGTGTCAAACATATGCTGTGCCAATGGCCCGGATATATTGCCGAACAACCCGACCGGTATTTCCCCAGACAACCCGTATCCGTTATAGAACGTCCCCAGGTACATATCGTTGGCCGGCGCACCAGAAATTCCTGAAAATAATCCCGGTTGAATTTTTGAAAACTTGCTGCTGCTGGCAAATGTATATCGGAACATATACGGGGCCGGCGCACCCACAATTCCCGAAAACAACGTCCCTGGAATTTCACCGCGCAAATTCAGACAGTTTGCAAACGTGGACCGAAACATACTTTCTGCGGGCGCGCCCTGGATTCCGGCAAACAATTCTGGGGGAATTGTCCCCGTCAACCCAATGCAATGATTAAATAAATCTTGAAACATTCCCTTGACCGGTGCGCCAACCAGGCCCGAAAACAACTCGCCCGGGATTTCGCCTTTCAGATTTGTGCATTCGTGAAACATTCTGAAAAACACAGGCATATCCGTGCCGACCATGGGAAATATACGGCCCAAACTGCCTGAAATTTTTGCCAGATTTTTATTAGATTCAAATGAAATCGCGGTATTCTTGCCGTTGGGCGCAGCGTATGCGGTCGCAACCCCACCAATACGAACTTCATACACCCCAGCCGTGGCATATTGATGCGTCAGCGTCCTGGCACTGGTGTTATATTTTGCGATTTTTTCCGCCGTGCCGTCACCCCAATCCACAGAAAATTTGCCGGCCGCGTTTATCACAAAACTGAACGCGGTCGTATCACTGGTTGTCGTCGCAGTAAAATGATATTTAGACGATACAATCAACGTGCGTACCGCCTGGATTGTGACATTTGTGTTGGCCGCATAATCCGTCGCATATTGGGTTTCACGATATTGCGTACTGGTTCCCATGTGACTGTTTGCGGCATCAACCGCCGTCAGTAAATATCGCATATTTGCCGCCACCAACGGATTTTTTAATTCTGGGTTATACGGAACCCGAACACCCCACTCGTGCTGAATCAAATCATGGATATATTTAACATTGACAATCGGCGCGCCACCCACAACATTGCCCGGTTCTGCAAACACAGAAACATTTGTGAACAATACACACAATGCAGACAAAATGGTCACAAATATGCGACGCATACTATTCTGTCTCCGTTATTGTTTGAACTGTGGGTAATGGCTGGTTTGGAACAATAAATTCGCCAGACACCGTGTATTTTCCAGCCAACGTTTGATCGGCGCTGTCGCGCACATCAACGCGATATGCTAAATTATCATACACACTTTTTGCACTGGGATATTGTGCTGTTGTTGATGTTTCATCCAACGTATCGGTTTTATTACTCAGTGATTCTTTGACATCAGATAATTTTACAACGTATTCTTTGGATGCAATATTAGCATACGCGCCATCATTGCAAAACGATGCACCTAACAGCAGCGACAAAATCACTAATATCTGTTTCACTTTTCCCCCAATTTACCGATAAAAATTGTATATTGCGGTAAACCCTTGGCGATATTATATATGGCGCAAAAATCTACTGCAAGCCTTTTCGTACCGCGATTTTCGTTTTTTTATAGCGATGAATAATGCATAAAACAACCACCCCAAACGGGGCGGTTCAAAATTAAAGAGAATGATACAGATATGCGAACGGACGGATTGCGTGGTGCGGCAGACCTGCACGAGCAACCCGTCCGACACATAGATGTGTTATTATATTTAACTTAGACGCGGCGCACTTTCTTTGGACGGCAACCATTATGTGGAATGCGCGTTGTGTCTGTGATGGACTGAACAATCAAGCCCGCATTCGCCAAACCACGAACAGCAGATTCGCGACCCTGGCCAATGCCACGCATCAAAACATCAACCGTTTTCATACCCATTTCGGCAACTTTTTTGCCAACTGCGTCTGCGACGACGGTCGCTGCATACGGTGTGGACTTTTTGGCGCCCTTGAAATTATTCGCACCGGCGGTCGCCCATGTCAGCACGGCACCCGATTGATCCGTAATGGTGATACGTGTGTTGTTATTCGTCGCAACAACATGTGCAATGCCGTGCGATACTTTTTTTACCACTTTCTTTTTAGCTTTTGTTACTGCCATTTTATTTTTAACCTTTGTTAGATGTCTTCAATTAACTGTCGTGTTAATCTCTACCTTATTGATAAATTTAAGATAATGCTTTGGATGCGCCGATGTTGGTAAGCGAAGTGTACAAATGCTACACGAGCGCGCCAACATCAAGCAGACGAGGCATTAGATTAAATTTTATTTACCCTTGGTTGCGGAACCTGCAACAACCACGCGTTTGCCCTTGCGGGTACGAGCGTTTGTCTGGGTGCGCTGACCACGGACCGGCAAACGGTTACGGTGACGAATGCCACGGTATGTTTTCAAGTCCTGTAAACGTTTGATGTTCATTGCAACCTCGCGACGAACATCACCTTCGACCTTGAAGTTTTGTTCAATGTAATTCGAAATTTTAACAACATCCTCGTCAGTCAAGTCTTTCGCGCGCAAACCATCTTTCAGCTTCAATGCCTTGCAAATCTGGGCAGATTTGGCCGGCCCGATACCATGAATATAGCGCAGCGCAATTTCAATACGCTTTTCTGTCGGAATGTTAACACCTGCTATACGTGCCATTTTTTATTTTCCTTTTTATTATTACCATGGGTTGTGCGTGTATGCACGCCCCTGCTCTGCTGTTTCCCCGGGGGCCTGCCGTCCAGAACCACGGGTATTTTATTTTGCCGTGTTATTTTATCCACAACGCGACAAAAGTCAAATCTTGTTTTGCGTTGCCGCCATCTTTAACGGAAACGTCCTTTCTTTTGTGCCGATTTAATGACACTGCCGTACTGTTTGGCAACCAAGTACGATTGAACCTGGTTCATTGTGTCCAATACCACGCCCGCCACAATCAGAACACTGGTGCCGCCAATCATCAATGGCATACCGAAATGCGTGTTCAGAATAATTGGCAATACGCAAACCACAATCAGATACAAAACACCAATTGCTGTTGTACGCGACACGACCGCGTCCAGATAGTGGATGGTCTGTTCGCCTGGACGTACGCCCGGAATATATCCACCGGCATTTTTCAGGTTTGTGCTGGTCTCTTCGGAATTAAATATCACCGCGGTTTGGAAATACGCAAAGAATGCAATCAAAATCGTGTATGTGATAATATAAGACCAAGTGCCGTATGTAAAGAAGCCCATAATCTGTTGCACAAACAAATTTTCGCTTTGTACGAAACGCTGCACAAACGCGGGCAACATCATAATACTGGCCGCAAACACCGGTCCCATAACGCCAGACATATTAACCTTTATCGGTAAATATGACGCATTTGTATTCATAACACCGTTTGCCATAACCTGGCGTGGATACAGAATTTGGATGCGACGCTGCGCCTGTTCAAAGAACGCAATCAACGCAACAATGCCGATAACAAACGCAATGACCAACATAATCATCGCTGGTGACATCTGACCAACCGACCCCAGGCTGAAAATCTTGGCAATGCCGCCCGGAATTTCGGCGATGATACCGGCGAAAATCAACAGTGATGCGCCCTGGCCAATACCGCGTGCGGTAATTTGTTCCGCCAACCACATAACAAATACCGTGCCGCCGACTAATGCAATAATTGCCGACAATTCAAACGCAAAGCCCGGGTTTACAACCGCCGCAACCCCATTGACCGGTGCCATAATTTCCAACCCACGCACCACGGCCCAACCCTGGACCACGGCCAAAAACACGGCCAGATAACGCGTGTATTGGTTAATTTTTACACGACCAGATTCACCCTCTTTGCGCAATTCGGTCAAACTTTTGCTGGTTGCGGTCAATAACTGCAACACAATCGATGCCGAAATGTACGGGAAAATGTTCAAGGCCAGCACAGACATACGCGACAACGAGCCGCCCGAGAACATATCGAACATTCCCATCATGCCACTGCCCTCGCCAGTGAACAAATGCAAAACCGCCGACGCATTCACGCCCGGCAGCGGAATAAACGAACCCACACGATATACAATCAACGCCCCCAATGTGAACAAAATACGTTTTTGTAAATCAGACAGGTTCCCAAAAAAGTTCTTCAAAAATTTCATGCGTTGCTAACCCTTGACCAGATTATGTTCCCCGGCCTCGGGGAACATTTGTACGGATTATTTGTTTGTGATTGTACCACCGGCTTTCACAATCGCTGCCTCGGCCGTTTTGGACCATTTGTCGGCAATGATGTTCACAGACGATTTGATTTCGCCTTTGGCCAAAACCTTTAATCCAGACATTTTACGATTGATGATTTTAGCAGCCATCAATGTGTCAATTGTGATTGGTGATTTTGCATCAATTTTGCCCGATGCGATAAACTTTTCAATATCGCCCAGGTTGATTGTTGCATATTCCTTGGCAAACGGATTGTTAAATCCGAATTTCGGGAAACGACGCAAAATCGGCATCTGCCCACCTTGGAATGTTGCCTGTTTGCGGGAACCACTGCGCGATTTCTGCCCCTTGTTACCACGGCCAGATGTTTTGCCATAGCCCGAACCCATACCACGACCAACGCGTTTTGTGTCCGCGCGTGCGCCGAAATTATCCATCAATGCATTCAGTTTCATAATTTTTTCCTTTTATCCTATGACCAGTATATAGTCTTTTTTCGCATGCGGACAAGTACTGTCCGCATACTCGGTTTTCATTTTATTATTTTTCAACAATTTCGACCAGGTGGGAAACTTTGGCAACCATGCCACGAACGGCCGGTGTGTCACCCAATTCTTTGGTCTTGTCGATGCGGCCCAGTCCCAATGCAGCAACAATCTTGCGCTGAGATTCCGGACGACCAACAATGCTTTTAACTTGTTTTACAGTTATTTTTGCCATTTTTTACTCCGTTTTTACTGCGCCCGATTATTTATCTTCGGTTGGGCATTCGCATGCTGCGGCGTCAACTTTCTTGCCATCACGGCCAGCGATAATTTCCGCAACTGTTTTACCACGACGCGCGGCCACTGTTTTCGGCGAATTCATTTTCGAGAACGCCAAGAACGCAGCGCGAATCATATTGTTTGGATTGTTCGAACCCTGGGATTTCACAACAACGTCCTGGACGCCCAAGCATTCAAACACCGCACGCAACGCACCACCGGCAATGATACCAGTACCAGGAACAGCACTGCGCACAACCAATTTGCTGGCGCCATATTTTGCCGCGCTGTCGTGATGCAATGTGCGACCTTCTTTCAACGGAACGCGAATCATTTTCGCCTTGGCTGCCTTGGTTGCTTTCTGCACCGCAGATTGAACTTCCAATGCTTTACCTTTACCAAAGCCGACTTTGCCAGCCTTGTCGCCAACCACAACCAATGCCGAGAACGACATATTGCGGCCGCCCTTTACGGTTTTGGATACGCGGTTGATGGAAACCAGTTTATCTACCAGGTTATCCGTTTGCAATTTTTTATCATCAAAACGTGCCATCTTATTACTCCGTATATTCCATTAAATTCTTACGCCACCAGCGCGGATTGCTTCGCACAGTGCCTTTACGCGGCCATGATAGCGATATGCACCACGGTCAAAATAACAATTTTCAGCAATGCCCGCCGCGACTACACGCGATGCAAATGCCTTGCCAACCAGTTCTGCGCCAGCAATATTCCAGCCTTTGCCCTGGAAATCTTTTTCTTTGGATGACGCCGCACAAATGGTGTGACCACGAACATCGTCAATGGCCTGGATTTCAATATGACGGCCCGAACGGAAAACCGACAAGCGAATCTTGCCTGGGTTCTTTCTTTTCAACGCACCGCGATTTGCCAATGTGCGTCTTTCTTCACTAGACAAATGTTTCAACATTTTGTTTCCTTTTTTTCAATCCCCGTAACAGCGGGAACTACCCTATTTTATTATTTCTTTTTACCTTCCTTGCGGCGGATTTGTTCGCCCTTATAGAAGATACCTTTGCCCTTGTATGGATCAGCCTTGCGAACCTTGTGAATTTTGTCCGCAAATTGACCAACCAAACATTTATCAATGCCCTTGACGCTGAATTCAGTCGGGGTTTCGCCCATAACAACGGTCAAACCGGCCGGAATTTCCATGATAACATCATGCGAATAACCCGCAACCAAAACCAATTTGTTCCCAGAAACAGATGCTTTATAACCAACACCCTTCATGTATATATCTTTCGAGAAACCGTCCGATACGCCTTCGACTGCGCTGCGAATATTGCGAGTCATTGTGCCCCACATTGCGCGCGAAACTTTGTCTTCGGCATCTTTTGGTGTGACAACAACGTGCCCATCTTCGATTGCAACATGAACCAAACCGGCATGCTTTGTATCCAACGGCAATTTAATTTCGCCCTTGGGGCCCTTGACAACCAGAACATCATCAACAATTGCCGCTGATGTGCCGTCTTTCAATTTTACTGGATATTTTCCTGCACGAGACATAACTTCATCCTTAATTCTAAATTATATTACCTTGCACAGCACTTCACCACCGACATTCATCAAGCGAGCCTTGTGGTCGGTCATAACGCCATTTGGTGTAGAAACAATTGCGATACCCAAACCACCCATAACCTTGGGCATTTTGGCACTGCCGGAATAAACGCGGCGGCCCGGTTTAGATACGACGGAAATTTCCTGGATTGCACCATTGCCGCCAACATATTTCAGTTCAACGACCAAATTTGCGCGGTGTTCATCAATCTGTTCTTTGTGGAAATCAGTAATAAAGCCTTCGTCTTTCAAGACGGCCAAAACTGCGGCACGCAGTTTGCTGTTTGGAACGGTGATTGTTTCCTTGCCTGCATTCTGACCATTACGGATGCGGGTCAACATATCGCCGATTGGGTGTGATAATGACATCTTTTACTCCTTCGTTACACGGGGCACCCTGCCCCATGCACTTTTGTTTACCCCCTGCTGCATTGTCCACAACAGGGTTGTTCTTGTTTTACCAACTGGACTTGCGTACGCCTGGCAATTTACCTTCGGACGCCATAGTGCGCAGTTGTTGGCGGCACAGTCCGAACAAGCGCGAGAAACCGCGCGCACGACCGGTAACCGAACAACGGTTATGCAGACGGGTTGGATTTGCATTTCGTGGCAATTTCGCCAATTTTTTCATTGCATCCATACGTTCGTCTGGTGTTGCATTTACAGACATCTTCGCTTTGATCGCTTCGCGCTTTTTGGCATACTGGGCGACCATTTTTTCACGTTTTTTCTGTTTGTTTATCAACGCTAATTTAGCCATTTTTATACCTTTTTATTATTTCAAAACCAACGGCAAGCCGATTTTCGTCAGCAACGCACGTGCTTCGTCGTCAGTTTTCGCTGTTGTCGCGATGACGATGTCCATTCCGCGAATTGCGTCAATTTTATCAACGGAAATTTCAGGGAAAATCAAGTGTTCCTTGATACCGAAAGCATAGTTACCACGACCATCAAATTTAGATTTCGACAAACCACGGAAATCCTTTACGCGTGGCAATGCAACTGTAATCAGTTTATCCAAGAAATCGTACATTCTTTTACCGCGCAATGTGACCTTGGTACCAATGGCCTGGCCTTCGCGCAGACGATATGTCGCGATGGATTTTTTCGCATGTGTTATAACAGATTTCTGGGCGGCAATCGCGGTCAAATCTGCCGCAGCCGAATCCAGTTTCTTTTTATCGCTGACCGCTTCGCCAACGCCCATGTTCAAAACAATTTTGGACAATTTTGGCACTGCGAATGTATTTGTGTATCCGAATTCTTTGACCAATTCAGGTACAATTTCTTTTTCATAAATTTCACGCAATCTGCTTTGCATTTTTTTATCCTTACACTTTATGTCCCCGTAACAGCGGGAACCGTTTGTTTTTACAATTCTGTCCCAGACTTTTTAGCAACACGAACTTTCTTGTCGCCAGACATTTTATATCCGACGCGGGTTGCTTTTTTGGTCTTTGGGTCAACCAACGCAACATTGGAAACGTGAACCGGCGCTTCGCGGTCAACAATGTGACCCGGCTGGTCCTGGGTTGGTTTTACATGCCATTTGTGGCGGTTTACACCTTCAACCACAACACGAGATTCTGTTGGGCGCGCTTCCAGCACTTTGCCTTTGACACCCTTGTACTTTCCCGAAATAACTACGACTTCGTCGCCTTTTTTGATTTTCATCTTTATACCCTTTGTCTCAGACTATATAACTTCCGGCGCCAAAGACACGATTTTTTGAACATCGTATTTGCGGCGAACTTCACGTGCAATCGGCCCAAAGATACGTGTGCCAATTGGTTCAAAGTTGTTTTTGTTTATCAAAACAACCGCGTTATCGTCAAAGCGGATAATAGATCCGTCTGGACGTTTTACCGGGAATTTTGTACGAACGATGATTGCACGTTGTACGGTACCTTTCTGGACCTTGCCACGTGGAATCGCTTCTTTGATGGCGACAACAATTTTATCGCCAACGGTCGCATAACGACGGTGTGAACCGCCCAAAACCTTGATGCACATTGCTTTGCGCGCACCCGAGTTATCAGCGACTGTCATAACTGTTTCATTCTGAATCATAACTTTTTTCCTTGTCCTGCGTATGGGGCAATCCCCCAACGCTTTGTTATAGGTCCCGACTGTCCGCATATCGGTGAACCGATGCCGACCTCAAAGGCCCTGTCCGGCGGTATATTAGTCAGCGACCTCAACCGAATCGTCTTTGAATACGCCAACGCGACCCTTTACGACCCAAGATTTTGTCTTGGAAATCGGACGATGTTCTTCTATTGCAACGATGTCGCCAACTTTGAATTCGTTGCTTTCATCGTGCGCCTTATACTTTTTGTTCTGCTTTACGAACTTGCCATACAGCGGGTGGCGGAAACGGCGTTCCACTTCGACGACGACAGTTTTGTCGTTCGCTGTACTTGTGACTGTTCCTTGCAGTATACGTCTTGGCATAACTTGTGTCCTTATACATTTGCCAGTGCTGTTTTTGCGGCCCTAATTTTACACTAAAACGCGCAAAACAGCAACTGATTTCCTTGGTTTTATTCAACCGATTTCGGTGTATGATAACTAAAAATTTAGAAATCTCAACAAAAATCGATAATTATTTTTATTTTTTATCCGCATTCAGTTTTGTCTTGACGCGTGCAATTTCACGACGAGTCTGACGAATGACATGCGATTTTGGCAATTGACCCGCCGCATGTTGAAAGCGTTGGTTCATTTGCTCTTTCTTCAAATCAGCCAGTTTGCTCTGCAAAGCTTCGACTGTCAAAGATTCTTTTGCAACTTTCTTTTCTGCCATTTTATAAACCTTTTCTGTTTAGATTAGTTAGCTTTGCGTTCAACGATTTTGGTTTTAACCGGCAATTTCGCCGCGGCCAAGGCAAACGCTTCATACGCGATTTCAGGTTTAACACCGTCGATTTCGAACATGATACGGCCCGGTTTTACACGGCAAATCCAATATTCAACCGCACCTTTACCTTTACCCATACGGACTTCGGCTGGTTTCTTGGTCACAGGAACATCTGGGAATACGCGAATCCACAATTTACCCATACGACGCATGTGACGAGTGATTGCACGACGCGCAGCCTCTATCTGGCGCGCAGTCACGCGTTCTGGTGTCATGGCTTTCAGTCCAAACGAACCAAATGCCAGTTCGCTGCCGCCTTTGGCGACGCCGTGAATACGGCCCTTGTGCTGTTTGCGAAACTTTGTTTTATTTGGCATCAACATAATAAACTACCTTTTATTGCTTTTGCTAATTTTTGTTTCCCCGGCACCATATAGATGCCGGCAAAAATTATTTGTTTCTTTTTTCGCTGCTGCCGGCATATTCAGTTGGGCGTGCCATTTCAGAAGCCAGCTTTTCCTTGTTTACGACATCCCCAGTGTAAATCCAAACTTTTACACCGATAACACCGTATGTTGTTTTCGCCTGAATTGACGCATAGTCAATGTCAGCACGCAATGTGTGCAAAGGAATACGACCTTCGCGGATTTGTTCGCTGCGGGCAATTTCCGCACCGTTCAGACGGCCACTGCACATAACCTTGATACCCTGGGCACCGGCTTTCTGGGCATTTTGAACCGCTTTTTTCATTGCGCGTTTGAAAGAAACACGGCCTTCGATTTGTTGGGCAATGTTCTGGGCAACCAATTGCGCGTTCAAATCTGGGCGGCGAACTTCATAGATGTTCACAACAACCTGGTCATTCTTGACCAATTTTTTGATGTCATTGCGCAATGTTTCAATATCGGCACCATTTTTACCGATAATCATACCCGGACGCGATGTGTGAATTGTCACAACAACTTTCTTGGCAAAGCGTTCAATAACAACCTTGGCCAAACCGGCTTTTTTCAGTTTCTTTTCAATGAACTTGCGAATTTTGATGTCTTCTGCCAACAGATTCGCATAGTCTTTTTTACCTGCAATCCAGCGCGAGTCAGTAATTTTGTTAATAAATTCGCGCAATGAGATTGGTGATACTTTCTGTCCCATTTTACTTTTTCCTTGTTTTTGTGGACGGTGTTCTTGAAACCATATAGGTTTTATTCAGGGTCGCCCCATACCACCGCCACGGTTTTATTATTTAGCCTTGGTGGCTGTCTTTGCAGTTTTTTCTGCAGTCTTTTTCGACGGCGCGGTACCTGATTCCAAAACGATTGTCAAATTCGAAAATGGTTTCAAAATCGGACGTGCACTGCCGCGTGGGCCGGCCATAATGCGCTTCATTGTCAACGCCTTGCCACACCAAATTTCCTTGACGAACAGACTGTCTGCCGACAGGTTTTTGTTGTGTTCTGCATTAGCGACGGCGGACAACAATGTTTTCAACACTTCGCCAGATACGCGTTTTTTCGAAAATTTCAAGACATCAATTGCACGATCAACTGGTAAACCGCGAACAGTGTCGCAAACCAGATTCAGTTTCTGGTGGCTTACGCGAATCATTTTGTTGAATGCGCGAACTTGATTATCTTTGATTCCATATCTTGTCGTTGTCATAATTGTTTACCTTATATTCTTGCGGATTCCATATAGAAATCATTATTTCTTGGCTGCCGCGGCTTTCTTGTTTGCCGCATGACCCTTGAACGTACGTGTTGGCGCAAATTCACCCAATTTGTGTCCAATCATATCTTCAACAATTGACACAGGAATAAATTTATTACCATTGTGAACTTCAAAAGTCAATCCAACCATTGGCGGCACGATTGTGCTGCCACGCGACCAAGTTTTAATTGGTTTACGGTCATCTTTTTCATTCGCCACAGCGGTCTTTTTCAAAACAGATGGGTGAACATAAGGACCTTTCCAAACTGAACGAGACATCAATTACTCCGTTTTTCTGTATTCCCCCACACCATATAGATGTGGGGCTATTTATTATTTCTTCTTTGCCAAATGTCTGCTGCGGATAATCATCTTTGCAGTACGTTTGTTAGTGCGAGTGCGATATCCCTTGGCTGGAATACCAGTACGCGACACAGGTTCGTGGCCCTTGGAATGACCGTTACCACCACCCATCGGGTGATCGTTCGGGTTCATTGCCATACCGCGAACAGATGGACGGATACCCAACCAGCGTGCGCGACCGGCCTTGCCCAAATTGACATTGCGTTGATCCGGGTTGGAAACGCTGCCAACTGTGGCCATACAATCGGAATGAACTTTGCGCAATTCGCCACTGTTCATTTTAATCTGTGCATAAACACCGTCTTTACCCATCAATTGGGCATAACAACCGGCACTGCGGGCCAATTGACCACCAGCACCCGGTTTCAATTCAACATTGTGCACAATTGTACCGATTGGCATATTTTTCAACGGCATCGCGTTACCCGGTTTAATATCTTCGCGCGTGCCAGAAATAACAACATCACCTGCTTTCAAATCGCGTGGTGCCAAAATGTACGAACGAACACCATCTTTGTATTCAATCAACGCGATAAACGCAGTACGGTTCGGGTCGTATTCCAAACGAATAACAGTCGCTGGAACACCTGTCTTTTTACGATCAAAATCAATCAAACGATATTTACGTTTGTGACCGCCACCCTGGTGCATAACTGTCACATGACCAAAATTGTTACGACCACCCTTGGATTTTAAGCCGACTGTCAATGCCTTTTCCGGCGCACCGCGATGTAATTCGCTGCGATCAACCTGGGTCAAACCACGGGTTCCCGGGGTCATCGGCTTGTAATGCTTTAATGCCATTTTTTTCTTACCTTTGTTTCTGTTTGGGCAATAACGTCCGTTGGATTCGGATTCTCTGCCCAAACCGTTTTACTTATGCGTTTGCTGTTGCCAAATCCAATTTCGCATCGGCCGGCAAAGAAACATACGCTTTTTTCACTGTGCGTTGTGTGCCGCTGTTGCGACCACGGAAGGATTTGACCTTGCCCTTGGCAACAACAATGTTTACCTTGACAGGTTTAACATTGTAAATCGCCTGAAATGCGCGCGCCACATCTTCTTTGGTGGCATCGGCCGCGATTTCGAACGCAATACCATTATTCTCGGACAGTTTCGCTGTCTTTTCCGAGATTATCGGACGACGCAGTATATCATACATACCGGCGGTCGCAACGATTTTCTTTTCTGCTTTCTTTTCTGCCATCTTATTGACCTTTTATTTTATGCCAATCTTGCTTCTACCGCTTTGACCGCGTCAGCCGTCAAAACCAATTTTTCATGTTTCAAGATGTCCAAAACATTCAAACCAATCGTTGGCAATGCATCAATGTTTGCGATGTTCGCCGCAGATTTTTTGAAATTTTCATCCAACGCGTCCGCGCCAACAAACAACGCAGATGTCAAATTCAGTTTTTTCAACTGTTTTGCAAACGCGCCTGTTTTCGCCGCCGACAATTTTTCAGAATCAATGACAACCAAGCTGCCATCTTTTGCCTTGGACGACAAAGCCATTTTCAAACCCAAGCTGCGGATTTTCTTTGGCAAATCGATTGAATGATCACGAACAACTGGACCATGGACAACGCCACCGCCACGCATGTGAACATTGTATTTTTCACCCTGACGTGCGTTACCGGTCTTTTTCTGTTTGAACGCTTTTTTACCACTGCCTTCGACATCAGATACGGTTTTCACCGCATGTGTGCCGGCACGGGAATTTGCGCGCTGCCAGGTGACAACCCGGTGCAGAATATCTGCGCGTGGGTCCAAACCAAAGATGCTGTCGGCCAATTCAACTTTGCCAACCGCTTTGCCATCAAAATTTATAATGTCTAATTGCATTTTATTCACCTTACTCTGTTGACCCATTATTATTCCGCAACAGTTTCAGTTGCTGCTGCTGTTTCGGTTGTGCTTGCAACAGTTGGAACTGGCAATTCTTTCTGTTCTTTTTTAATCGCATCGGTAATCAGAACAAATGTGCCATTTGCACCCGGAACCGCACCTTCGACGAAAACCAAGTTTTCGACGGCATCCGTGCCAAATACTTTCAAATTCTGAACGGTGACAGTTTCATTGCCCATTTGGCCTGCCATCTTTTTACCTTTCAAAACGCGGCCCGGCCATTCACGCATACCAGTACCACCCAACGAACGATGCGCTTTCAAAACACCGTGGGTTGCTTCCTTACCGCCGAAATTGTGGCGTTTCATAGCACCCTGGAATCCCTTACCTTTGCTGGTCGCCTGTACATCGACAAACTGGCCGGCAACAAAATGAGACGCCGACAATTGTGTTCCGGCTGGGATAACACAATCATCCGATACGCGGAATTCAACCACTTTGCGATATGGTTTTACCCCTGCTTTTTCCGCTGCTACTGCTTGGGGTTTTGCAATATGTTTTGCTTTGGCTTCGCGCATACCCAAAATATTCGCGACATAGCCGTTCTTTTCCTGCGTGCGATTTCCAATGACGGTGCAGTCACCCACAGACAGAACTGTGACTGGGTGCGCCACGCCGGCATCATCATACAGACGCGTCATTCCTATTTTTGTTGTAATTAATCCGCTACGTTTCATTTTTATGCCTTTTATTTTGTCAGTAGGTCGAAATGCTTTGTTCAGAATCCAATGCCCTCGACGCTAACAACATTTCAATTTTTACAATTTAATTTTCACATCAACACCAGACGCCAAATCCAACTTCATCAAGGCATCAACTGTCTGAGGGGTTGGGTTAACAATATCGACAACCGCCTTGTGATTGCGGATTTCGAATTGTTCGCGCGATTTTTTATCAACGTGTGGTGAACGGTTGACTGTAAATTTCTGAATCAGTGTCGGCAAGCGAACCGGCCCTACGACATCTGCGCCCGTGCGCTTGGCTGTTTTAACAATTTCATCAACAGATTCCATCAATACGCGATGGTCGAATGCTGTCAATTTGATACGAATTTTAGATGTTGGTACCATTTGTCCGTTTTCCTTATGTTTATCCGGGCCGGTAATCACTGGCGTTTATTTATCCAGTTACACCGACCCGTGATGGTTACCTTATTTAATAATCTTGGATACAACACCTGCGCCAACTGTGCGTCCGCCTTCACGGATAGCAAAGCGACGGCCTTCGCTCATAGCAATAGGTGCAATCAATTGCACAGAGATACGAACGTTATCGCCCGGCAGAACCATTTCTTTGTCTGCTGGCAATGTGATTGTACCAGTCACGTCTGTTGTGCTGAAGTAGAACTGAGGACGATAGTTGCTGAAGAACGCTGTGTGACGTCCACCTTCTTCTTTCGTCAAGATATAAACTTCGGCTTCGAAATCTGTGTGTGGTGTAATGGAACCCGGTTTGCAGATAATCTGACCACGTTCAACATCTTCTTTCTTGGTACCACGCAACAGCAAACCAACGTTATCACCAGCTTCGCCTTGATCCAACATCTTGCGGAACATTTCTACGCCGGTAACTGTTGTTTTCTGGGTTGGACGCAAACCAACGATTTCGCATTCGTCACCAACTTTGACTGTACCAGATTCGATACGGCCTGTCACAACGGTACCACGACCAGTGATCGAGAACACGTCTTCAATTGGCATCAAGAATGGTTTGTCGACTGGACGTTCTGGCAGTGGGATGTATTCATCCAATGCGTTCAACAATGCGTCGATAGATTCTTTGCCCAAACCGTCGTTTTTGCCTTCCAATGCGGAAACAGCAGAACCACGAATGATAGGAGCCTTGTCGCCATCGAAATCATTTGCGGACAACAGTTCGCGGATTTCCATTTCGACCAATTCCAACAATTCAGGATCGTTCGCCAAATCGCATTTGTTCAAATAAACAACGATTTTTGGAATACCCACCTGGCGAGCCAACAAGATGTGTTCACGGGTCTGAGGCATTGGACCATCAGTCGCCGCAACAACCAAGATAGCACCGTCCATCTGGGCCGCACCGGTAATCATGTTTTTAACATAGTCAGCGTGTCCCGGGCAGTCAACGTGCGCATAGTGGCGATGTTCTGTTTCATATTCAACGTGCGCGGTGTTAATTGTTATACCACGTGCGCGTTCTTCTGGTGCGTTATCGATTTTATCAACGCCTTTTTCTTTATCGGCGCCGACACCATAGTAATGAACGATAGCAGCAGTCAATGTTGTTTTACCGTGGTCAACGTGACCAATAGTACCAACATTCACATGCGGTTTGGTTCTTACATACTTTTCTTTTGCCATAGTTTTTTCTCCTTAGGCTTTGGCTTGTTAAAATGATTTCGAAATTTGATTTCCGATTTTTTGGATTTCAAACCCAATGATAAACCAGAAATCAAAAATCACAATCTTTTTTTTAATTTTTTTATTTCGTCAGCTTTTTGATAACTTCATCTGCGACGTTTTGCGGTACTTCGTCATAGTGCGACAATTCCATATATGGATTTGCACGGCCCTGGGACAAAGAACGCAAGGTCTTGACATATCCGAACAGGTTTGCCAACGGAACATAGGCTGAAATCAACTGGTTACCAAACTGAGTTTCAATGCCATTGATTTGTCCGCGGCGGCTGTTCAAGTCACCGATAATGTCACCGACATATTCTTCCGGTGTGTTGACCGAAAGTTTCATAATCGGTTCCAGCAACTTTGGCGATGCTTTTTTCATGGCTTCGCGGAAGCAAGCACGCGCCGCAATTTCAAAGCACAATACATTGGAGTCAACTTCGTGATATTTACCATCAACCAATGTAGCTTTGAAATCTACTGTCGGATAGCCAATCAGAACACCTGTCTGTTGGGCTATCTTCAAACCCTTTTCGACACCCGGGATGTATTCTTTTGGAATAGCACCACCGACAATCTTGTTTTCAAATTCGTATCCCTTGCCCGGTTCCAACGGTTCAAATTCAATTTTAACCTGGGCGTACTGACCCGAACCACCAGACTGTTTTTTGTGTGTGTATTCTTCGGTGACAGGTTTACGGAATGTTTCACGGTACGCAATACGCGGTTCGCCAACATTAACATCAACCTTGAATTCACGCAGCAAACGATCAACCAAAATTTCCAAGTGCAATTCACCAACACCGGCCAAAATTGTCTGGCCAGATTCTTCGTCAACCGACACGCGGAACGATGGGTCTTCCTTGGCCAATGCCTGCAAGCCCAACGACATCTTTTCAATGTCGGCCTTGGTTTTTGGTTCAACAGCAATGCTGATAACCGGTTCTGGAACGTGAATGTTTTCCAAAATAATCGGGTTCGCTTCGTCACACAGTGTATCACCAGTGATGGTTTCTTTCATACCAACCAATGTGATAATATCACCAGCCGATGCTTCTTTGATTTCTTCACGTTGGTTCGAGTGCATCAACAACATACGGCCAACGCGTTCACGTTTGTCACGGTTAGAATTGTAAATATATGAACCAGATGTCAATTTACCAGAATAAATACGGATGAACATCAGATTTCCAACGAACGGATCATTTGCGACCTTGAACGCCAGCGCGCTGAACGGTTCTTTTGGATCTGGGTGACGTTCGGCAACTGTTTCACGGTCCATTTTTGTACCCTTGATAGCCGGTACATCCAATGGGCTGGGCAAATAGTCAACGATTGCATCCAACAACGGCTGAACGCCCTTGTTTTTGAACGCAGTACCGCACAAAACTGGGTTAAAGTTCTGGGCAATTGTACCCTTGCGAATCAATTTTTTGATTGTTTCGACATCTGGTTTTTTGCCTTCCATATAGGCTTCCATAATGTCATCGTCCAATGTGACAACTTCTTCAATCAATTTGTTGTGCAATTCTTCGGCTTTTTCGCGCAATTCTTCGGGAATTGGTTTGACATGTGGGTCTTTGCCCAGGTCATCTTCCCATACAATGGCGCGCATTTCAACGACATCGACAACACCACGGAAATCCGCTTCGGCACCGATTGGGAAATTCACGACCAATGGGTTTGCGCCCAAACGTTCACGAATCATATCAACACAGCGGAAGAAATTACCACCAATACGATCCATTTTGTTAATAAAGCAAATACGTGGAACATTATAGCGGTCTGCCTGGCGCCACACGGTTTCGGTCTGGGGCTGAACACCGGACACCGATTCAAACACCGCAACCGCGCCGTCCAAAACGCGCAGCGAGCGTTCCACTTCCATTGTAAAGTCAACGTGTCCCGGGGTATCAATCAAATTGATGCGGTGGTCACGCCAAAAGCATGTTGTTGCCGCAGATGTAATTGTAATACCACGTTCCTGTTCCTGTTCCATCCAGTCCATCGTCGCGCCACCATCGTGAACTTCGCCGATTTTATATGTTTTTCCTGTATAGAAAAGAATACGTTCTGATGTTGTTGTTTTACCCGCGTCAATATGGGCCATAATGCCGATATTGCGGTACATGTGTAAAGGTGCGGTTTTTCCGACTGACATAGATTCTTTCCTTGTTTATGTTTTGTTTTAACCCGATTTGTTGTTTTGTTGATAAAATTACCAACGGAAATGTGCAAACGCCTTGTTCGCGTCGGCCATTTTGTGTGTATCAATCTTTTTCTTGAACGCACCACCCTGGCCCGACAATGCATCGCGCAATTCGCCGAACAAGCGATCTTCCATCGCACGTTCGCCACGTTTACGCGCAAACATCACTAACCAACGCAACGCCAATGTCTGTTGACGCACCGGACGAACTTCGACCGGAACCTGGTAAGTTGCACCGCCAACACGACGGCCTTTGACCTCAACTGATGGTTTTAATGCATCAACCGCTTCCAAGAATGCGGCCAATTCATCGCCGTCTTTTGCAACTTTCTTTAATTTTTCCAGTGCACCATACACGATATTTTCGGCAACTTCTTTCTTGCCGTCCCACATAACAATATTAATACATTTTGCAACAACCAGATTGTTATATTTGGAATCTGGCAGAATTTCGCGCTTCGCTGCACTTTTACGTCTTGACATTTTTGTTTTTCCTTTTATTTCTTCATCTGTTTTTGTTCAGATTACTCACATGGACGCGCCATGTGCATGGGTTATCTTATAATTATTTGCCAGCCTTGGCACCATACAGGGAACGACCCTGCTTTCTGCTGTCAACGCCCTTGGTATCCAAAACACCACGAATAATGTGATATTTAACACCGGGCAAGTCCTTTACACGGCCGCCACGAATCATAACAACGCTGTGTTCCTGCAAATTATGACCTTCGCCTGGAATGTATGCGGTCACTTCGCGACCATTGGCCAATTTAACACGTGCAACCTTACGTTGCGCCGAGTTAGGTTTTTTAGGTGTGGTTGTGTACACACGTGTGCAA
>CAKQNS010000007.1 GCA_934255455.1 uncultured Alphaproteobacteria bacterium | reverse complement strand
CAATGCCGAGACCACGGTCACATCGTGTGCCGCTGGGTACTATGCGAACGAGGATAAAACCGCATGTATACCAGTCGAAGATGGATTTTACAGCCCCGTGGGAAACCTGGAAAGAATGGATTGCAAAGAGGATCCATATTCCGGTAACAAGGATAATTATTACACTCATTCAGATGGTCCGCGTTCCGCCCAAACAAATTGTTATGTTAACTGTTCAGAGCGCGCCGATTATTTGAATGATAAAGGCGGGGACAGCTTGAAAGGTAAATGGCGCTGGGAAGGCACAGAAGACGACAAAAGGTATGCCGGTTCCCTGAATTTCCCGTGTAATGAGGACTTACGACTGCATTGTAATGAGAATTATTATGGTTATGGCACAGGCGAAACCAGAAAGTGCAACTTGTGCAGCAATCTGACAGACAGTATCGGCCAGCCGGGTTATTGGAATAAATCGGATGGTGGAACTGGTGACCAGACACAATGTTATGCCCAGTGCAGCGACAAGACGCCCCCGGCCACGAATGGTGAGTTTACGGCCGATGAGTCAATGGTTTATTATAATGCCATCACCAAGGCAAAATGTGAATATACCCTGGCATGCAATGAGGGTTATTACAGGAAAAACGATGGTGAAAGCTGCAATCCGTGTCCTGCGGGCTCGACCAGCGATAAGGGCGCGGATGCAATAACCAAGTGCTATATGGAGGGTGGGTCAGAAGGGACCGAGTTTTGTGACAATCACGGGTGCTTTAATTTACCAACCGGTGTAAAAATATTCTATGTCGGCAACTAGGGCAGAGAGCAATGTTGCGCGCCATTCGGCGCGCTTGCTATTGTCACCCCGAGCCCGGGCCCCGCGGAATTGGTAAATTCCATGGGTGGTTCTCGGAGGGTCACCATTGCCCCGCAGGGGCGTTAATGAAAAAGTGCGCCGGACGGCGCACTCTTATTTGCTCTCTGCTCTCTTTATCGCGGCGGAGCGTCAGCGGAGACGGATGCTCTTTGAGCTCTTTATTTGTACACGGCGACCATTGCTGTGCGCAGGACACTGTCGCCAAACATATATCCGGCCTGCATTTCCGATGCTATTGTGTTGGGCTGGGGTGCCGGGTTGGCGTCCGCTGGGGTGGGCACAACCTGAATTGCATTATGGAATTGCGGGTTCATTGGTTGACCGACCGATTCAATTTTAACAATGCCAATCTGGGCAAATGCCGATTCCATGGCGCGCGCCATCGATTGAATTCCCGCATCATCTGGCGCGTGTTTCAATGCGGCATCAACGGCATCCATCACCGGCAAGAAATGTTTTACAACCGACATAGTGCGATTGCGTGCGGTTGATTCAATGTCCAGTGTCGCGCGGCGACGCGTGTTTTCTAATTCGGCGACGGCACGCAAATATTTATCATTTAATTCGTTAAATTCGGTTTTCAGCGCGTCCAGTTCCGCGGCGGTGGTGTCGGTGTCTGGGGTCGGGGTGTCGGGCGCATTTGCGGAATCGGGGGTCTTGGCGCCACTGTCCACCGATACAGATTCCACGGCGACTTCTTTTAATTCTTTTTCTGGGCTTGTTTGTTCATCCATAATATATACCTGTGTGTTTTATGCCAGTTGCGGGGGCGGCGGATTTGCCCCCACGTCCCGCACTGTACAATTATTCTATGCTGGTTATTATAGGTATAAAATCATCCGGTTTCAAGGATGCCCCACCAACCAGCACCCCATCAACATGTGCAATAGACATAATTTCGGCGGCATTTGACCCCTTGACACTGGCCCCGTATAGCACCGGCGTGCCGTCCAATCCCATATCCGTCAGGGTGTTTGCAATCAGTGTGTGCGCCGTGGCGATTTCGTCCGCCGTCGGGGTCAGCCCCGCGCCAATGGCCCAGCGTGGTTCGTATGCAATAATAATTTCGTGGTCTGTATCGGTCGGCACCGATTCTCGCACGCCCGATTCAATAATGGCCATGGTTTTGCCGGCCTGTTTTTCGTCCATTGTTTCACCAACGCAAATAATTGGGGTCAATCCCGCCGCGATTGCGGCCGCGGCCTTTTGCCGCACGGTGTCATTTGTGTCGCCGTGATATGCACGGCATTCACTGTGTCCGACAATTACATATTTCGCACCCGTATCACGCAACATGGTGGCCGAAATTTCCCCAGTGTATGCGCCGTGGTCGTGGGCGCTGACATCTTGGGCACCAATGGATGCAGTGTCTGATTCCGTGTTTAACAAAGTGTATGGTACGCATAAAATCACGCGATTTTTGGTCGCAACGCCGCGCAATGCGTTCAGCATATTTTTCAGCATTTCGCGTGTGCCATTCATCTTCCAATTTCCGGCAATAATTTTCATATTTTCCCCTTTTTTTCGTTGATTTTTCTGATACTGTTTTGCTATGGTATCGCAAAAGGGGATTAAATGCTAGAATATTTACGTAATGCAGCAGACAAGCCAGTGGCAAAAGTTTTAATCGCTATTTTGGCTTTTTCGTTCGTTGGTTGGGGTGTTGCTGAATGGATTTTCGGTGGCAGTCGCGGCGACAGTACTTTGGTTCATGTCGGTAATGCCGATGTCACCATGCAACAGTTTAATGTTGAAAAATCACGTCAAATGGCGCAAATGACCCGTGAACAACAGCGGGCGGTATACACTGATGCACAAACCGGGGCGGCGTTTACGGCACGCGTGTTGGGCGATTTGTCGACCCAGCGTATGGCCGAAAACCGTGCAAATGATTTGGGCTTTGTCGTGACCGATGCGCGCATTGCACGCGAAATTCGCGAATTCCCAGAATTCCAGCAAAATGGTAAATTCTCGGCATATTTGTTTGATGTCGTGTTGGCGAACTCGGGCTATACCGAGGCTCAATTTGCCGATGTTTTGCGCAACCAGGTTTTGCGTGGGTATGCGCTGGGCGCGCTGTCGGTGCCAATGAATGTCCCAAATTTTGTGGTTGATGCGACCTATAACGCACGCTATGGCCAGAAAAAGATTGAATATGCAACGGTGAAATTTTCTGATTTCAAGGCCGGTAAACCAACCGATGCCGAATTACAGGAATATTATGCCGCGCATCCGCAAATTGTGCCGGAACATCGCACGGTTTCCTATGTGCTGATTCCGGCCGATATGTCCAAACCAGACAGTTATGATGCCGCGTACGCCACCGCGCAAAAGGTCGAAGATGACATTATCGCGGGTGAATCTATGTCGGTGGCGGCGAAACGTCACGGTGCGAAATTTGTGGCGTTGGATGCGTTCCCGGCGGCAAAGCGCCCGGTGGATGCAATTTTGACCGATACCATGGTTGCCAAGATTTTTGATATGGAGGCCGGCCTGGAAAGTGAACTGACCGAAACCAAGCAAGGTTTTGTTATTGTTCGTGTTGATAAAATTACGCCGCAACACAATGCCGAATTTGCATCGGTTAAAAAGAACTTGGTTGCCGATTGGACGCGCGATGCCCAACGCAAACAGGCGTATGTCCGTGCAAACGAAATCTTGGTTGATTTGAACAAAGACGGCAAATTGGCGAACAAAAAATCGGCAACTGTATCGCGCACATCGGGCGCACCAACGGATGTTTTGGTTGCCGCATTTAATTCGGGCGCGAATGCAAATTCAATCGTGTCGGGTGATGATGCGTTCTATGTATTGAGTGTTGGCGAATTTGTCGCACCAAAGGTTGACAGCAAGAAAATGACCGATTTGCGCAAAGAATTGCAAAATATGTCTGCACGTGAAATCACTGACGATTATAATTCGTTCCTGATTCGTACATACCCCGTGAAAATAAATCACAAGGTTTACGACAGATTTTTCGCAAAATAAATAAAAAAACGCCCGCTTGGGCGTTTTTAATTGGGGACGCATAATGACAACAAAATGGGCAGATGGCAAAAATCGATGCGCGTGGGTAAATCCGAATAATCCAGAATACATAAAATATCACGACATAGAATGGGGGCGCGCCGTGCATGATGACGCGCGGCTGTTTGAAATGCTGGTGCTGGAATCGTTTCAGGCGGGGTTGTCGTGGGAATGCATTTTGGCAAAGCGTGAAAACTTTCGCCACGCGTTTGATGAATTTGATGCGCGCCGCATTGCCGAATATACAGACGCCGATGTCAGCCGATTGATGGCGGACGCGGGGATTATTCGCAATCGATTAAAGATTTGTGCGACAATAAAAAACGCGCGCGTATTTTTGGAAATCGTGCGCGAATTTGGTTCGTTTGACGCGTACATCTGGCGCGCGACGGGCGGGGCGGTAATCCGAGAGGTGGCACGCACACATTCAGAAATTTCGGACGCAATTTCGCGCGACCTGCGCCGGCGCGGTATGCGATTTGTTGGCACAACAATCATCTATGCATATTTGCAGGCCATCGGTGTTATCAACGGTCACAGCGCAGATTGCTGGTGCACAAAATAATCCCGCCCCGAATAGGGCGTTTGGATTTTATATTTTTATCGGTAGGCAGCTGATTCCCTCGCCATGCCGGATGGCATGGACTGCGGGGCATTCGTATGACGTTCACGGTGCTGCGCTTGCAAAAATATTAGGTGTTTTTTGTGTGGTATAGTGTTGTTAACTTATGGGTATAAACAGTAACAGCATGTATTTTGATTGATTTTATTTGTTATTTATGATATATTACAATAAGTGTAATTGTTGGTATTTTATGGGTGCTGACACGTTTTTGGCTTAAATGTGTCAGTTTTTTATGGTATAATAGCTTGAAATGTTTGTATTTTGTGTTATAAAAGCCATATACAGTTCATACAAATATAGGATTTGTCAATGATGTTGCGTTTAGAAAATGTTGGTGCCATAAAAAAAGCGTCAGTTAATTTAACGGGGTTGACGATTATTGCTGGTAAAAACGGTACAGGTAAAAGCACTATTGGCAAAACCGTTTATACTATTATTAAAGCGGTAAAGGAAAAAGATAAAATCCTTGAAGAAACACGCAAGCAATCTGCCGAAATGTTGTGCATGAGAACGTTTTTTACATTACAAAACGATATTAAAAACTATGATGCTAGAGTTGGTATAACAGGGGGCAATGTCAATAATGACGCGGTATTACTGCGTACACAGTTTGAATTAAATGTTTTTGCACGTATTTTAATTGAGTTAATCGATAAAGGGCAACTAGAAGAGGCCCAGAGTTTGGTTTATTCGCGGCTCAAAATAATATCTGAATTTTCAGATAAAGTTGGGACTCAGACTAAAAACTTAGCAAGTTCTTTTTTACAAACTCTGATAGACCAATTAAAATCGAAAGACTTTATAAATGATGTTCACGCTGCGTTGAGTTATATGTACAATAAAGTTTTTAATTATCAAATAAATAATCTTGTATCTCACGAAACATCAAAGATTACGTTTGATAACTTTTTATCGTATTCTGTTTCAAATAATGCCGATGTTTTATCTTTTTCTAAGCGTTTATATATAAATAAAGTTGAACCTAATATCCAATCTACAATATTTCAGAACGCTACTCTGATTGAAACACCGTTAATTTTGCAACTGCAGAAAAACGAGGATACAGAGAATATACCGACGTATTGGCTTGATTTGATTGAGAAAATAAAAACAGGTCTTAAGTCTAATAATACTTTGTTAGAGGGGGTGTTGCAGGATATATATAAGGAAGTCAATTCGCTACTTGGTGGAAGCTTGGAATATAATAGCGATGAACAAAAAATGGTGTTTGTTAAAAACGAATTCAATAACGGTAAATTATTCGTTAACAATATGTCTTCCGGTGAAAAAATGCTGGCCATCTTTCAAAATTTTGTTAAATCCGGTCTCTTGGGTCCGGAACATTTGTTGATATTAGATGAACCTGAAAACCATTTACATCCAGAATGGCAATTGGCTTTGGCCAAGATATTGACGCAATTGGCGGGTGCTGGTTTCCCTATTTTGGTAAATTCGCATAGCCCAGATTTTATACAAGCACTAAAGATTTTTTCTGAAGAAGATGAAAATATCTCTAGCAAGACAAAATTTTATCTAGCGAATATGAATACAGGGATTATTGAAGACAAAACAGATATGGTCTACGAAGTTTTAGACGAGTTATCTACTCCAATAAACAATATTTTCAGAGAAGTACTTAATAGAAATAAAAACGTTTAATTTATTGGAGTTTTAGATGTCGTCTTATTTAGAATATAGAAAAACGTATTGTGAATGTTGTGATAGCCGAGATTTTTGTATTCCACGAAAAATTCCGGAAGACAACTTGAAGTCTTTCCCGTATTTTATTGATTGGGATGCTGTTAAAACTTCAAAACGTATGAGATGGAAAAGCTGTGACGCTATTTATGATCAAAACGCCAATACCATTTTCTTTATAGAATTTAAAAACTTCACGTGGTTTATTGAGAATTCCAGAGAAGACATTAGGAGAGAGCTTGTGGATAAATTTTCAAAATCGTATGAGTTATATCTTAGAGACGATAATACTATAGAAACATTTGAGTGTATATGTGCATTTAATGAAAATAAGAATGAATATATAGATAAAAAGCTACCGTCTCATGAATACAACAGACGACAAGTCATTCTGAGTATGTATGAGTTTTTGTTGCCATTAAATATTAAGTTGCGTTTGTGCAATGATGCTTTTTATCATACTGTATACTAGTAAAGAGCACAGCCACAAAGACTGTTCTGGGACTCTCTGTCGTTTTGCTGACTATAATATAATAAAGGCGCAAATGTGAAAAAAAGCGTACCGTTTTAAGACACTTATACCATTTTATTTAATTTAATAATTCTAGTTAATAAATCTATATCGCCGGCATTCGGTAATTTGTGTATCATTCTATGACAGTTCGGGCACAACACACAAAACTCTTTATCAGTTAGTATTCTGGCTTCATTCTCATTCATATCTGAATATGGTACTTTATGGTGTAATTCAATGTAATTCTGGCCGAGTTTTCCATAAATTGCAGACATATCTGTTCCACATGCTTCACATTTATACCCCAAAATAGATTTTAGCTTGTTTTTATCTTTAGTAGATATTCTCCCTTCATAAGTAATGTGATTAGCAACCTTCTTTTCTTCTTGAATGGTTATAGATTCTTCAACTTCTTTAGCAAGGGTAATAGGAATATTATAAATATCGGCGATCGTTTCCGGGGAATATTTTGCATTATTAATGGTAAGTATTCTTGCAGCTTCTTTATCTTTGATGTCTGACAAGTTGTTATCCCTTATTATTTTATTGGTTTGTTTTGATATATAGTCCTTTAATATCTTGCTCTTTTCTTCCTTATTGTATGTATTGTCATTGTTATGCAAGGAGGGTGAATAGTTTTTTGTCTGAAAATTTTGAGATTTTGTTTTATTTGTATGATTGTCAATAAAAGTAAATAAACAAATAAAACCCAACCACATAAAAATAACAGGAAGCCATATAAAACTTTGTAATTTATCTGGTAACGATATTAACTTGCTGAGTATACCAACAATTATTACTGTAACCCAAAAAGCGAGCCATGCTCTCTCGGTTTCTGGGTCTGTTGTATGTTTTCTAGCCACAATAAATCCTTTACTTGTGTGATGTGAATCATACTTTAACGATTTGTAAAAGTAAACGATATATTTTCCTTGTAATAAAATCAGTGGATAAGATAAAAAATATAATCATTAAAACAAGTAAGATAACGATTGAAATACTTGGTTATATCCCGTTGAAATCATATATACACTTATCGGTAGGCAGCTGATTCCCTCGGCACGGTTGTGCCTGTGGGGCATTCGTATGACGTTCACGGCACTACGCTTGTGAACGTCAACTCATAGTCGAACCAACTGGTTCTGCCTCCAGAAAACCCAACCAAAAATTAAACCGGCGCGAGGCCGGTTAAATTTTTGGTTGGGGCAGCTGGATTCGAACCAACACTGACGGAGTCAGAGTCCGGAGTTCTACCATTAAACTATGCCCCAATGCGGTGCGCATTATATAATGCATTTTGTGGTTTTGCAATCAAAAATTTTCTGGGGCGGCGGCGGGCGCCCGTATGCGCGTGCGACCACCCGCGGGCGGGGGTAAGAAATCACTCCTGTGGAATCGGGGGCGGGGCGGGCGCATAATGCGGGTATGGAAACGAGAAAATTATTATTCGCGCTGGCGGTGGCAATGCCATTGGTGGCTGCAAACAGTGCAGATGCCTGTACGGGTATCACGCTGAAATCCGACGACGGCGGTGTCGTTGTCGCACGTACAATCGATTGGTCCCGCGAAGAAATGGACAATATTTACATTGTTGTCCCACGCGGCCAGGTCCAGACGGCCATATTGCCGAACAATGCGCCGGGCGGTATGCAATATACCGCAAAATACGGATATGTTGGTCTGGGGATGGAACAAGCCGAATTTATCGTAGATGGCACAAACGAGGCAGGGCTGTCTGCGGCGTTGTTCTATTTCCCGAAATATGGCGAATACAAACCGTATGATGATGCGTTGCGCGACCAGTCCATTGGTGATTTACAGTTGGTGTCATGGGTATTGGCAAATTGCGCCACAATCGATGATGTGCGTAATGCACTGCAAAATGTGCGCGTGATAAATATTGATTCGCGTGCCGACACGGTTCACTGGCGCTTTACCGAGAAAAATGGTCGCCAGGTCGTTTTGGAAATCGTGGGTGGCATCCCCCAGTTTTACGACAGTACATTGGGTGTGTTGACTAATGCGCCGGGATACCCGTGGCAGAAAACAAATCTGAATAATTATGTGAATTTGGTGCCGGGGACGGCGGGGCCGATTGATGTCAATGGTGTGCAATTGACCGCGTTTGGTTCGGGCAGTGGTTTCCACGGTCTGCCGGGGGATTTTACACCGCCATCGCGATTCGTTCGTGCGTCATTTTTATCGTCATATTCACTGAAACAGAAAACCGCATTTGATTCTGCAATGCAGGCGTTTCATATTCTGAATAACTTTGATGTGCCGACGGGCGTTCAGTTCGCGGTTGGGCGCGCGCCAGAAAATATGCCATCGGCGACCCAGTGGACAATCGCGACCGATTTGAAAAATATGATAATTTATTATCATACTATGTATGACCGTACGGTGCGGTCGATTGATATGTCGGCGATTGATTTCGGCGCGGTCGCGTTCCAGACGCATCCGCTGGACACGAACAAGCGTCCGACAATTATGCCTGCACAAATTGACTATGTTGCACCGATTGTGGTGGAAACAGATGTCACCGTGACCGAGTTTATGGAATAAAAAATATTTGTCTTTGATTTAATTATAAACCAGATATAATCCTTGGGTGTATAACCCAAGGAGAAATCTGATATGAAAATCAAACCATTTGCCGGTGTTCGTCCACCAAAAGATTTAGCAGAGCAGGTCGCGTCGCGTCCGTATGACGTTCTGAATTCTGTCGAGGCCAAGCAAGAGGCCGGTGAAAAATCACTGTTGCATATTATTAAACCAGAAATTGATTTTGACCCGATTGCCGATGAGCATTCGCCGGCCGTCTATGACAAAGCGGTCGAGAATTTCAAACTGTGGCAAGATCGCGGCTGGTTGGTCCAAGACCCAAAAGAAATGTATTACATCTATGCCCAGACAATGGACGGTCGCACACAGTACGGTTTGGTTGCGGCGGCAAATGTTGATGACTATATGTCTGGCAAAATTAAAAAGCACGAATTGACGCGCAAGGACAAAGAAGATGACCGTATGATTCACGTTCGTATCCAAGACGCGAATATTGAACCGGTGTTCTTTGCGTATCCTGATGTTGATGAAATGAACAAAATCGTTTCGGACTGGGTTGCGTCGCACGCCCCAGAATATGACTTTGTTGCGGCCGACGGGTTTGGTCACAAATTCTGGGCAATTACCGATGACGCAATCAATGCGCATATAACCGAAATATTCAAAAACATACCGGCGATGTATGTTGCCGATGGTCACCACAGAACCGCCGCCGCCGCCCGCGTTGGTGCGGAAAAACGTGCGCAAAATCCGAATCACACAGGCAACGAAGAATATAACTATTTCTTGGCGGTGATATTCCCAGAATCACAACTGCATGTTATTGACTATAACCGCGTTGTGCGTGATTTGAATGGATTGACGCCGGACGAATTTTTGGCACGCCTGGGCGAATCGTTTGACGTTACCGATATGGGCACAGAAATTTACAAGCCGACGAAGTTGCATAACTTTGGCATGTACCTGAATGGCCATTGGTACAGTTTGACGGCGAAATCCGGCACATATAACGACAACGACCCGATTGGTGTTCTGGACGTGACGGTATTGTCAAATTTGGTGTTTGATAAAATCTTGAATCTGGGCGATTTGCGCACCAGCAAACGAATCGATTTTGTTGGTGGTATTCGCGGGTTGTCGGAATTGCAGAAACGTGTTGATTCGGGTGAAATGGTTGCGGCGTTTGCGCTGTATCCCGTTACCATGCGCCAGATTATTGACATCGCCGATACTGGCAACATTATGCCACCCAAGACAACGTGGTTTGAACCAAAGTTGCGCAGTGGTCTGGTAATACATAAACTGTCATAAAAAACGGGGCATCGCCCCGTTTTTTATGACAGAGAGCAATGCCCCCCCATGGGATTTTTTTATGGTTGAAATTTGATTTTTCGTTGATTATACTGAATATGAATCCAAAGGGATTTGGGTTCGGGGCCTTCAACAAGCCCGTATATAGGTGACGCGCGCGATGCACGTGTCAAATCCGCACAGTAAAGCGGCGCACATGCGCCATTTATTGTATGTACCCCACCATTATGGTCGGGGATCCACCGGTGATACCACAGGGGCAACCCAAAAACTGGTGGGGTCATTCCTATATATGATTTGTTGAAATCCCCGACCGCCAAATAATTTTTGGCGGTTTTTTGCAATTTGTTTTGATATGTGTCCGAATAGGAACATTTTACGCTTGCGAGCGTCGAAACAAATGGTATAAATGAAATTAACAGGCAGTTACATGCCATCATTTGGAACAAAGGAGAATCCATATGAAAATGTCCCGCACAGCAATCAAAGAACTAACCGCGGCATATCGTGCCGTATTGAAACACGCATTTATTGCAGCGATGGGCGCAATGGTCGTTATCGGTGGCGCATCGGCTGAAAATACCGTTGAACGTAAATTTATTACGGAAACGGATTTTGTGTCTGGCGAAAATATTTCCAACCAAAATTTTTTAACAGCAGAAGACCCAGGTTCGGACAATGCAGGTTATGGTGGGTACGCGTTTATTGATCGAAACAACACGGTATTAAATATCAAAGATTCTAGTTATACGAACAATACATTTGATGGTTCAGGGACTGTTTTCGCAACAAGAACTCCAAAGCTCAACCCCACATCAACATTGATGGTAAAAAACACTCATTTTATTGGAAACAGTGCTACAGAAAGTGGTGGGGCAATTTCTAATTTTAATATATTGAATGTCACTGGTTCTGAATTTAAAGATAACAATGCGACAGTTGGTATTGATGACAAAGGATTGATAGAAGGTGGTGGTGCTATTTTCTTGGGTTCTGAATCTGAGACCAAGATAGATAAAACTATATTTGCTGGCAACAGTTCAAAAACAAATGGTGGTGCGATTTCTATGCGTCAACCCAAAGATGGGGATAACAGTGCGGCAAAATTAAACGTATCGGCAACGTTTGACGGCAATCACGCAGATGCCAATGGTGGTGCGATTTATAATACGTTTTATGCGAATAATGGTTTGGAATTGGGCGATGGTGTGACCGTGGCCGGTAATTTTACCAAAAATTCCGCAGGCGAAAATGGTGGCGCAATCTTTAACGATGGTGCCCAGGACAAGATTGGTAATGCCGGTGGTGTTATGACCATTAGCGATTCTGTGTTCAGTGAAAACAGTGCAACAACATGGGGCGGGGCCATCTTTAACAGTGGCACATTGACACTGGGCGATGGCGTTTCGTTCACAGGCAACAGCGCAAAATTTGGTGGTGCGGTTTGGAACCAAGGAACATTGAAGGCTGAAGCAGGAACAAAATTTATTGGTAACAAAGCCACATTCGCTGGTGGTGCACTGTATAATGAAGATAATACGACTATTAATTCATTGGCAGGTATTATGTTTGAAAATAATTCTGCTCGTCAAGGTGGTGCTATCAATAATGCATGGCGCAACAAAGACAAAGGTACACTTGCTGCGAAAATAGAGTCAATTTCACAGTCGCGTTTTGTGAACAACAGCGCAATACAAAGCGAGGGTGGCGCAATTCGCAATCAGGGTATTATTGATGAAATTAAAGGGACCGTATTTGATTCAAATATTGCTGGTGAAGGCGGCGCGCTGTGGAACGGTTCACTGGGGCAGGTTGGTGTAATAGACGATGTTGATTTTATAAATAATAAAGCAACATTGAAAAATCTGAGTGGCGAACTGGGACAAGGTGGTGCGATTGCAAATCGTAATAAAACAGATGACGATAAAATTGCGATTACAATCAAAGATAGTCGATTCGTTGGAAACCAAGCAGCCGCTTTGGGTGGGGCGATTGCAAACATGAAACCAAACGGTGACAAGGCAGGAACCGTGAAAATGCAAATTACAGACGCCACATTTACGGGTAATACGGCGGGTGAATTTGGTGGTGCAATATACAACTATGAAGATGCAGAAACTACCCTGGCTGGTGAAAATACATTTACCGGTAATATGGCTGGTGGCGTCGGAAACGATATTCACAATTTGGGTAAATTGACTGTATCGGACGGCACAACGACCATTGATGGCGGTATCACAGGCGATGGCGCATTGACCATTGCTGATGGCGCAACACTGAATATCGGTACCACAACGGTTCAACAAAAAGAATTGACACTGGACGGCACGGTTGGCGCAA
This sequence comes from uncultured Alphaproteobacteria bacterium, assembly GCA_934255455.1. Lineage (GTDB taxonomy): Bacteria > Pseudomonadota > Alphaproteobacteria > Rs-D84 > Rs-D84 > Enterousia. The sequence continues at coordinate 22,841 of CAKQNS010000007.1, read as the reverse complement.
CAATTATTGGGGCGAACAACTATGGTAAACTGTTGGCAGAAACATACAACGGCAACGGCAAAGTGTCATTGAATGTTGCAACAACAGGTACATATAATATATTTGGTGAAAATGCGAACGAATATACTGTCGTTGATGCCGGCGCAATCTATGATGTGACCAAGGGCGATAATGGTGCAATTACAATTGCAACCAAAAATGTTGAAGAAATTGCGAAGGAAACTGGTCTGACTGATACTGCCGCAAATACGGTTGCAGCGTTGGCAAATGCAGATAACAATTTGGCAAATATTGCATCGCTGAACGCGCAACAGGCATTGCGTAATGGCGATACAGATTATGTTGAAATCGAATCTGCCAAGGCAAACCCAGTTGATAAACCTGTCGTTCAATCGGTTGCGCAATCTGTTCAGGGCGCAGTCATGACACTGGCGGCGAATCGTATGGCGGGCGCACCATCGGCGGGCACAATGGGCCGCAGCGGTGGTGATTTGTCTGATGCTGATTACGGCGTGTGGGCACAGGGTATGTTTAACAAGTCCAAATTCAATGGCCAGTTCAATGGATACACCCGTGGTGTGTCGGCTGGGTTTGATGCGCTGATTGACAAACAGTACACGATTGGTTTGGGTTATGCGTTCGGACATTCTGATGTTCATGCCAATGGCGGTCGCGATACCGAAATTGACAGCAACAGCATATTTGCATATGCCCAGTACAAGCCAAGTGAATGGTTCGTCAATGCGGCATTGAATTACACAATGTCAAAATATACCGAAACCGTTGACGCATTTGGTGTTCGTCTGAAATCAGACCACGATACTGATGCGTTCGGTGGACAGGTTATGACCGGTTATGATTTCGCGTCTGGCCTGACACCAGAAATCGGTCTGCGTTATTTGCATGTGACACAGGATTCGTACAACAACGGCCTGAACTATGTCAGCAGCGATGATACAGATTTCTTGACTGGAATTGCCGGTATGAAATATCGTTTCGCAATTGAAAACGATTCGGTTATCAACTGGTTCCCAGAACTGCGCGCGGCAGCGACATATGACTTTGTTTCTGACAAAGCAATGTCCACCGTTACAATGCCAGGCGCAGCGTCCTATGTGGTTGATGGCGACCGTCTGTCCCGCTTTGGTGGGGAATTTGGAATTGGCCTGACCGCAGAATACAATGGTCTGGAAATCTCGCTGGTTTATGATTTGAATCTGCACAAAGATTATACATCACAAACCGGCATGGCAAAATTCAGATATGAATTCTGATAAAAAAACTTGTCCCCATTTGGGGACAAGTTTTTTTTTATGACACCCGTCTCCGCTGCGCACTATCTATTATCTATGCTCTAAAAAATGCGCCGGTGGCGCATTTTTATTTGAAATATTTTTTATGTTGTTTTTGCGATATATCCAGCATTTTATTGAACATCGTATCGGCCGCAGATTTATCCACCGGGGTCGCACCTTGGGCGCTGCTGGGGGCTGCGCCATTTAATATAATTAAACGTTTTGGCGCCATTGTGCCGCTATCACATTCAATATAATATTCGGTATCGTCAAAATATTTGCCAAAGCATCGATTGTTAACAACCGCAACATACCCATCACGTGCCAATGTTTCGCATGTTGGTTGGACACCAAATGTGATTTCGCCGTTGGATAATTCTTCATCTGCGTTATCTAATACACCCGCGCACCAAACATTCACAAATTTTCCGTTAACAGATGCCATTGTGCCGTTGCCCGTAGTTTTTCGCGCACCAAAACAATCACCATTTAATACGGTCGCGTCAAAATCGCGTTTAATTCCAATGCCGCGTTCAATATCACGACGATTGACCGCCATTGGCGCAGACGAATTTTCAGACAACGCCGCCGGGCATATCATTTTCATTCCCCAACATTTACTGTCTGTGTCCCACATTCCCTTGTCAAAACCGGCCCCCATTGATGGATAGCAATTTGTTGGATCAAAACGACATATTGTCGGTTGCTGCCACCATGGAATCGCCGCAAACGCGTTTGCAGATATCATTGACAATGCTGAAATTAAAAAAAATTTTTTCATATCAAAATCTCTCGTATCGTTTGCATTTTATCAAATTTCTATCGCTATCGCAAATAATATTCGTGGGGCGCTATTTGCGACAGTATCCCCATCCTTTGTGGGCGCTGGTTTCAGTATAGAACGTTGTGAATAATTCATCGCCTGTGATGGCGTGTTTGTTTGAGTTTCCAGGCGCGCTTTGCCATGGATCGGCAACCCACACACCACCCAAACGCTCGCATTCGGTGGCCAGGCTTTTTGACATGTCGCTGCGTACAGAATCCATTACAACATTCACATCTGCCATAATGGTTGTTGGCAATACATAATTATCGGCGCTTGATTCCGATGGGCGGACGCAAACCTGCATGGCATAACGTACGACTTTTTGATATAAACTGCCCGGATAACTGGACCCGCATTGTGCCAATAACGCGGTTGTGTCGGAGGTGTCGTTGGGCTCTGGGGCGTGTGTGCCGCCCGCACAAGAGTAGCCGTCGGGGCATGGTTTACACTTGTTGTTGCACAGAAAATAACGTTCTTTACATGATGTATACTGTTTAAGTGACGGACAAAAATAATTATCATAATACTTCGCTGTCTTATTTATATCGGCCCAGAACAACTCGTTTCCTTTTAGAGTAGGTTCACAAATGGCATAAATATCATTGGTTGCGGCGACGGACAATACAGAATTGCATTTGGATATCATTGCATACTGTTGTTCGCCGGGCGCATACGTGCGGCATGCATACGGATAACTGTGCAATGTGTCATTGCCGGTCACATGGCATATATCTTGGGCAAATTCCATCAATGTGGTGCGACATTCCTTGGCAATCTTTTGATCGGTCAATTCGTGCATCGCGTTTAACAACAATTGCATTCCATCGGACGAACCACCATACAAATTACTGCATGCGTTTAATTTTTCGCTGCATAATTCTTCGGATAACTCCAGGCGCGAGCCAATCAATAATTGGTCTTTGATATTACTAAAATCTTTTAATTGTTTGCTTTGTTCGTCATAGCATGCGTTCACAACCTCCAGACATTCATTCTTTACCGCACGAATGCGCTCTTGTTGGCCCTGGTATATTTCGGCGATGGCCTGGCGCATAAATTCATCCCATACATCGTCCGCCAAATCGCGACATGTGTCCAGACTGGCCGCGGCAAAATCGCGACGACGATTTAATTCAGAAACGATGGTGCGGTTTGTTGCATTGGTGAGTACATCGCCCGATAAAGATATCTGATTGCCCAATTGGAAAAAGTTTGCGGAATAAATCGGTTCGCCCGTGTCATAGTTCAAATAACGTCCCGTTGTATCTAAACAGTGCACATAATCCGTTCCGCATGCGGTATTTGCGGTTATGTCGGCGCGAACCAGGGCGATACAATCGTTGATTGATGACGAATTGTGATTGTTGTAATTTTCCAGACGCGCAGTGTTCATTTCACGTTCGGTGCTGCGTATAGTACTGTTTGCGTTAACCAATTTTTTATCCAACGCGGTCACTAATGCGGTACAATCATTTTCAATGTACATTCCGTATGCCGCAATAACCATATCCAGTACAGATTGTGACGCACAATTGGATGCCACCAAATCCACACACTGGGCATGGACGGCGTTGTATAATGATTCACCGGTCAGATTGGCAATATTCGTCCCGCCCGCCAAATCCGTTGTTGACCATATTGCATTTATATCGCCGGCAATGTCCAATGTGCCAGCGGTTGACAAGGACGACTTTTTAGTCTTATTCAACACATCGCTGATGCCGGCCAATTGTTGTGCGGATGCAGATTTATCCTTGGCCTTGGCGGCGACGGCTTCGCCCGATGTTTCGGTCAACATCGCTGTGACCTCGGCCCCGGTCTTGGTAATTGCGTCAATGTTCAAATCCTTAAAATTCTGTAATTGATCGGCCGCATTGCCCAAGGCGCGTTCGCGTGACTTTATTTCGGTCAGTTTGGACGAGCACACACACCGACGATAACTTTCATTTTGCTTTGCACAGAATTGGTCCATGCATGTGAAATATGATTCACGACATGCATTGTACCCCGTGCCAAATGTTTTCGTTCCCGTACCCGATACTGTTGGGTTTGATGTCGCACGTGCCACGGTTTTGGTTGCGGTGGCGCGGGCGCTGGTTGTGGGTTGTGTTGCACTGCGTGATGATTGCGCGGGCGTGGCTGCGGCACTGCGCGACACGGTTTTGGTTGCGGTGGCGCGGGCGCTGGTCGCTGGTTGTGTTGCACTGCGTGATGATTGGGCGGGCGCGGTTGCAGCGCGTGACACGGTTTTTGCCGCGGCGGCGCGGGCGGCAACCGATGTGCCGGCGGTGCGGTTTGTTGTTGTGGCGGTGCGTGCGTTGGTCGTGGTGCGCTGGGACGTGGCGGCGGATGGCGATGTTGCGGTACGTGCAACCGTCGCACCGGTCGATTGGGTGCGATTTACACTGGTCGCATCACGAACAGCGGCATCGGCAAAGCCAATGCACGCGCACGCTGTGGCGATAAAAAGCAAAATCTTTCTCATCCTTGTTGATTGATGATAGCAAAAATCAGATTTTCAGGGCAAGGGATATTTAACGGAATTTTAACAATTTTTTGCAAATAAAAATCCCACAGTTTGTGGGATTTTTTTATTGGTTTTGGATATCGCCCGTTGGACGATTGCGTTCAACAAATGTTATGCGGCCCTTGTCCAAATCGTATGGCGTCATTTCAACGCGGACGCGTTCGCCAACATTGACCCAGATGCGTGCCTTGCGCATTTTGCCGCATACGGTCGCCAAAATTTCGTGACCATTTTCCAGTTTTACACGAAACATAGTATTTGGCAATTTATCCTCGACCGTGCCCGTGAATACAATTACATCATCTTTTGCCATGGTTTTTCCTTGGATTATTCTTGGATTTTCTGGGGAATATAATACCGGTTTGCATAAAAAATTGCAAGTTGTTTTTAGCACTTGCACCGCACACCGACATTTGATAAAATTAGACATAATAATGTAGGGTGGATTCCATGAAATTGGGTGTTATTTTTACTTTGTTGTGTGCTGTGCCGGGGCTGGCATTTGGGGCGCCGCGTGATGCGAATAATGTTCGTGTTGGCGTGACACGTATGTCGGCGGCAGCCGGGCGCTCGCCCCAGGAACCACACAAACAAAATACCGCGGCACTGGTTGAAACAGCGGTTTCAGGTGCTGTATCTGCAACAACGGAATCCAATGCTGTGACGGCGGCCCCCACAGCAAAGTCAGCAACAGATGGTACGGAAATTGTGGCGCCGGCGGGCACGACCACACCAACAACGGCGGCATCTGCACCCGCCGCGGGCAATGCAAATTGTCGTGACGCGTATCGTGAATGTATGGATGCGTTTTGTTTGCTGGATGAATCCGAGGGGCTGCGTTGCGCGTGCTCGGACAATATAAATCGTTCAAAATCATTGATACAAGAAATCCAACAAATTCAGGCCGACGCAGACAAGTTGTATACCGAAGGAGTAGAGCGCGAACAACTGGGCGCCAAGGCGAAATTAGTTTTTGGCGAGAGTGAAGCCGCAAAGAAAACTTCGCTGGCATCTGGTGTGAATTTTATCGAGTGGTTAAACAGTGGCAATGACGACGAAGAAGACGGCAGTGTTGGCGAAGATGTCGACATTGGCGACAGTTTGTACAATATGGCGTCGGAATATTGTGCCGACACATTACAGGCGTGTGGCACAAAATCTGAAATGGAAGAAATGTTATATCAGCGTCAGATTATTGCCGATTGTAAATCGTTTGATTCATATTTGGCGGATCAGAAAACAAATGCAACCGCAAACAAACGCACCGCCGAATCGGCTGTGCGCAAGGCCAGATTAGAAATGTTGGATACAACCAACAAATATAACCGTGGCGAATGTTTGTTGGCGTATAAATCGTGCATTTCGGACAAAGGCGGATGTGGTTCGCATTTTGAAAACTGTTTGGATGCCGATTTGTTGGGGCGTCGTTCGAATGCGTGTGAAAACGTGCTGGACCAATGTATGGCGGTGCGTGACACGGTGTTAAAGGATTGGAAGGTCGAATCGGAAAGCATTTTGGTTGATGCCGAAAAATATGCCGATAAAAATTACCGCGCAACATGCCTGGCGCGTATTCAGGTGTGTTTAGAAGATGGGTGCGGTACCGCAACCAATTCGGCGTGTTTAACCGATGTCAATGTCGCGGCCGGAATTTGCCCGGTTATTACCGAATGCGAAGAAAAAATCCCGGGTATACAGGCGACCATAAATGACAAATTGGGATATTTGCGTACACGGTTCTGCCAGAACGATATTGATAAATGTTTACAAGACAAATGCGGTGAAAACTTTACGGCACCCGAATGCGTTGGGAAAAAGCCGTCTGAAATTGCAGCATTATGTCCCCAGAATATGTATCCATCGTGCAAAAACGAAACCCAATTTGACATTATCGTCCAGGCGGTTTTATTACAGATGGATTATCAGTTGATGCAGGGATGCATAAACTATTTCGGCGAACAATTGGGGCGCGTATGCGGAACCGATATGTCGTGCCTGCCGACTGATACGAAAGTTGCATCGTTGGTTGAAATTCCTGATACCGAGGCCGGACTTGCCGAATTGCGTGAAACGGTTCGTGCGAATGCGACCGCATCGGTGGATGAATTCTTTAAGCAATTCGAACAAGATAAAACGGTTGCCGCATGTCAAGACGGTGAAAAGCCCAAGGGCAAAGATTCATTGGGGACCAGCGTGTTTAATACGGCAAAGATGATTGCGCAAATTGGTGCAGAAAATCGTGCTATGCGTGAATTGGAATCCAAGATTGCAGAATTGTCGCGCAAGCAAGATTTGGCCGCGGCCGAAGAAAATTGCAAGAATATGTACAAGGTTGAATCGCCGGACAAATCGTCCCAGAATTACAGTTATATCCGCAGTGTATCGTTCGAGCCATCGTTGCGTAATTGCCATGTGTGCCGTATGCAACAGGTTTGCGAAACCGGTGGTGAATCCAAGGGTACCGCGGCGGTCAAGGGATTGTCGGGTGGTCTGGCGGCGGGTGCGTCGGCCGGCACGATGATATCGCCGGGATGGGGCACGGCCATTGGCGGTGTAGTCGGTGCGGTTGGTGGGGCCTTTGCCGGAATGGCGGCGTCTGACCAAAAAGACTATTGCCAGGAAATAGAATCCTGTGAAGACATAAATATGTAAAAAATCGGAGCAGAGGAGAGAGAATATGCACTTGTATTGGAAACAAATTTGTGCGGCGTTGGTATGTGGTGCAACCATGTTGGGTGCGCCCGACGCGTTTGCGGCGGCGAAAACATCGTCGACAAAATCGGGCAAACAATCCGCCATACAAAAGGGCACCAGTGTTCGCACCCAGACCCAGGCGACGGGCCTGTACGACCAGGCGTGTTATGACGCGTACTATGGATGTATGGACCAATTCTGTATTGCCGACAACACCAACGGGGGCAGTTGTTCATGCAGTGATGACAGTGCAAAATATGAAAAACAATTTGCCGAAATTCAGTCGATACTGGAAGAGGCTGCGCGTATTCGTACCGAAGAGGTTGAAAAGGTCAAGGCCGGCGCCGATGCAGATATTGTTTTTTCCGGCACCCGTAAATATGACGAAAATGGCAACATATTGGCGGCCGGCGAATTGACCCAGGCCGAAAAGAAAAAGAAGGCAATCGAAGATTTATTTAATTCTACACTATATGATGACGAAGACGAAGAAGGCGATGTTTTCAGCGGCATTGGCAACATTGGTGATAAAACCGGCGCCGAATTGTACAGTGCCGCCCAGCAAATATGCGAGGTCCAAGTTCCCGATAACTGTGCCAAAGACCTGCCGTTTTTAACACAAATGTATTCGCGCCAAATTGCGTCGGATTGCAAGGGATTTGAAAACACATTGGCAACAAAAATGGCCGCGGCGAAACAAGAACTGACCGCCGCCCAGGGCGAGGTTCGCACCGCATTAAAAGAAAGCTTTGAATCGGCGAACAAATACGATTTGGGAACATGTATGGTCGAATTCAAAAAATGTATGCAAACCAAAGATGCCTGTGACAGCGACTGGGGCAATTGCGTTGGCACCATTGCATCTGAAAATATGCAAAATAACGCCGCGGTCAGCACCGCCAAGACCAAGGTTGCCACGGTAAACAAATATGACATTACCGATTCCACAATGGAAATTTTGGATTCAAAACGCATTATCTGTGAAAAGGTTTTGGACCAATGCGTCGCCGTGCGTGACCAGGTATGGCCGGCATTCCTGCGCGAGGCCGCACCGACAATCAAAATTGCGGAATCCAAGGTTGAATCGAAATTCCGTCAATCATGCTTGAACAGCATTTCAACATGTATCCAAAATGCGTGTAAAGACGACATTGTGGGCAAAGGTACTGCAACAATGGATGCGTGTTTGTCTCGCCCGGATATGGCGCGCAGTTTCTGCAAGGTTGAAATTGACCCGTGCGAACGTATGGAACCACTGATTTGGGGATATGTTGTCGACAAATTGGCCGCTATGCGTGTTGACGCCTGCACCCAAGAGGTCAAAGATTGCTTTACCGCCGATACGCGTTGCGGGGCCGATTTCTCGAACTGTATCGGTATGGATTACAATTACATCCACGATATTTGTCCAGTTGACAGCTTGGTCGTGTGCAAGGCGAACAACCCGAAATTTTCGATGGATGATTTGGATTCCATGTTGATGGGATTGTACCTGAACATTGATAACAGTGCCATGGAACAGTGCCAGAATTTGGTCGATGAAAAAATGGCCGAAATTTGTGGCAGCACAACCGACTGTAATAAATTCGCGGCCGACGACACAATCGGCACGGGTTCATTGCGGTCCCAGAAAGATGGTACAACATATCGCGTGACCGGTATGATTTCATTTGGCAGCATCAAAATGGGCGATGCGTCGGGCAAAACAGTTGAAAAGATTGGTGAAAAAGAAACTGTTTTGGCGCCGGGCGAAATCGGGGTCGACAGTTATATGGCCGAGGTTCGCACACGCAACGCGGGTGTCGCCAATGCCGAGGGTATATTCTCGTCCATTGAAGAAGAATTGAATAACATTGCGGGGACAATCAATCGTACAATTACAATGATTGAACAAGACCCGAAAATCCAATTCTGTGTAAATGGACGTGACCTGTCGCAAATCACGGGCGCGGCCGGTGCCAAAACATCGGCGCGTTTCCCGAATTTACTGAACCAGGTGAAAATGCAGATTGCGGTTGCCGCATTGCGCAAGGCCCAGGATAATTACAACGCCAAATTGAACGAGGCGATTTCCGAAGCAACCAAAGATGCATCGGCAGATATTGCACAGTATATGTGCCAGAAAATTGCCGAAAATGGTGGCAGCGGGGGCAGTGGCGTTGAAGCTTCCACACCGTTGGTTGCTCCGTATTCCATCAGTTATGATGTTGGTGCGGGCTTGACAGCCGAAGAATTGACCAAGGGCGGTGCCGGCGTTATATCAACCAAGGGTGTGACATTCAATACCGGCAGATATCTGGGCGCGGGTTCTTTGGACAGCGGTGGCACAAACAAGACCGTGCGTGCAGTGTTCAGCCGTGACACCAGAATTTGTCATATCTGCAGCCAGACAACATCACAGGATTGCAAAACATCCGGCAGTGTCAGTTGGTTCCACAATAACCGCAAGGTTGATTGCAAGACCAATGTTGGCGATGAGATATGCGAGGATATAACAATGTAAAACTAAAACGGGTCGTATGACCCGTTTTTTTTTAACCATAGGAATAAAAGTATGCCCCAGGTACACGCATTGGCCAGTAATGTAAATCTTGAATCTGTTATAACATCGTTGGGACAAACCGCGGTTCATTTTGCAATAAAATTGACCATGTCTGTGTTTGTGTTGGTGTTTGGGCTGTGGGTGGCGGGACGCATTGCAAATTCGATAAAGCGCGCCATGGCACGGCGAAATTTGGATGCGTCGCTGCGCAGTTTTATTGGTTCGTTTGTAAATATTATTTTACGCATATTGGTAATAATTATTTCGTTGACCACGGTTGGGGTGCAAATGACATCCATTGTGGCGGTACTGGGGGCCAGTGCGTTGGCGGTGGGTATGGCGTTGTCGGGCACAATGCAGAATTTTGCCGGTGGCATAATCATATTGTTTTTGAAACCGTTTCGTGTGGGCGATACCATTGCGAATGCCACCGGGGTGCGTGGCATGGTAAAGAAAATAAAAATGTTTACCACCGAAATACATACTGCCGATAACCAGGTTGTGTTTTTGCCAAATGGCACATTGGCAAATGGCGAAATTACGAATTTATCGTCCGATACATTGCGCCGCGGCGAATTGACCGTTGGCGTCGCATACGGCACGAAAATATCAATGGCGCGTCGTGCAATATTGGATATTTTGGTGCGTGACCCACGTGTGGCCGCAACCCCCGAACCAACGGTTGTTGTTGGTGATTTGGGCACAAATGCAATTACATTGACGGTACGATATTGGACGACATATTCGGATTTGTCGTCTGTTGGCACAGATACATTGGAACAGATTTATAACGAATTGCCCAAACGCAAAATCAAATTCCCATCACAACAGATGGATGTCCGCATACGGAAATGATATGCTGATAACACTATTTTGCAGAATCCATCATTTCTTTTATTTTTTCTGCATTCTTTTTTACATTATCTGCGGCATCCTTGGCGGTTTTCGCCTGTCGTTTTGCCGCGGCCACATCTTGGGGACGGAATGACACCTGGTTTTTAGCAATGACCGCCGATTTTTTTGCATCATCCAAAAGTTCTTTGGCCTTGGTCGCTAATGCCATGTCTGTTATTTGTCTGGCCCATAACGAGGCCATTCTCATATCCTGTTCTGCTTCCCGGGAACTTTGGGTTGCCTCGGCAATATATGTATCAATCTGTTGGGTGTTGCTATTGGCGGTTTTATTCGTTGCTGTTTGTAGTGTGGTTTTTGCAACACATTTCCCGTTGACCAGGCTTTCGTTTTGGCCGCATTGGACAATACACTGGTTCCCGTTTTGTTTATATCCGGTCGAACATTTTGTGATTGTACATGTCATGCGGCGACCACTTTGTTTCCACACGGCGGTGTCGACATTGTCGGGATTATCGGGTGTGCATGGCGCGCCAGCCTGTTTTTCATTGGTTGTTGTTTTTTCAGGTTGGTTTGTTGAACCAGTGTCGGCAATTCCCTTGGAAACACAGGTGTCATTTTTCAATTCGTATCCATCGGCACATGCCAAATACTTACATATCGCATCGCCGGACTTGGTCTTGGTCCATTCAGATTTTGTAGCGATACCTTCTTGGACATATAGGTCTGTTTCACAGGGTTTCCCTAATTCTACACATGTACGACTGCGAGTTTGTGGGGCCCAACCGGCAGCACATCCTGTTTCAACAGTTTTTGATGATGAATTGTTTTTTACTTTTTTCGCCTTGCATTTATTCAGTGTGGTGTTGACATCGTATCCGTCGTCGCATGCGGTGATTTTGCACGCCAATTTTTTGCCAACTTTTTTCTTTTGCCATTCGGCGGTCTTTACATGTTCGGTATTTTTCAGGTCTGATTTGCAATCCGTACCAACGCGCGCCGTATCCGATTCAATCTCGGGTGCGGGTGTTGTATCATCATCGTCGTCACCATCATCGGCATCGTCCGCCGCATCGGAACTTTGATTTTTATATTTGTTTTTTATTTCGTCGACTTTATTTTTATTCTTGGAATTAATGGCCAAATCGGCGGCAATGGTTGTCACGGCACCAACACCCGCGGTTATCGCGCCAGTCTTTAATTCCTGGGCCGTTTCGGATTTTTGTTCCGCAATTTGTTTTGCGTCGTCACTGGTTTCGTCACTTAACGCGCGCGCCAACGATGCATACGCACCGCCAGTTTTACCAGTTTCCGCATTGTCATATACCCCGGTTTCCGCCGCATCTATTATCGTTTCTGATTCTATCCCCGGGGCCAGCCCCAATGATTCCTTGCGAACCTTTAAATCCGCCGCCAGTGTTTTATATTCGTTGACCAGTGTAAATAAATCATTCCCGCCGGGTAATTCAACATCGGTTTGGCCACCGGTAATGTTCATACCCGTGCCATAATCGCATTTGAATGTTGCCAGGTATGTGGCTATATCGCGTTGTGCGGCATCATCTGCATTTTGTTCGGCTAATGCCGATGCGGCCATTTGTGTGCCGATGCCGACCGAACCAATACCAGCCGCACCCAATAATTTGTTTGCGGTGGATTTGTTATTTTCTTGTGTATCGTTTTTTTCAACAACCGCAACGCACGATTTGCCATCGCGGCTGATTTCATATCCGTCGGCGCATGTGGTTGGTTGGCATTTGCCGCGCTTTAATTCACCGGCGGTTGCATTTTCCAATGTTGCCAATTGTTCTGCACTGCATTCGCCGTCACTGCGGATACATTTGCCATTGTCAATAATATATCCGCTTTTGCAGCTTTTTATAACGCAATTCAGTTTTTTCGTTTTGGCATCCCAATTGTACTTTGCGGTTTTGACGTTTGCGTCACCAGATTCACATGCGGTATCGTTTTTATCAATGCACTTGTCTTTGTTTGTGTCCCATTCATACCGTGGTGCAACACAGTTTATTTTGTCAAATTTGTCTGTTTTTTCACACTTGTTTGCATCTTTGTCCAGTTTGTACCCATCAACGCATTCAGTTATAACACAGACCAATTTTCCACTTTTATTTTCCCATTTGGCGGTTTCTTTGCCGGTCGGGTCGGTGCTTGGTACGCAATAGTCACCCGCCTTGGGTTTGACCTCTATCGGTTTTAAGGTGTCAGGGACGGTGGTCGTTGGTTGGGCCACAACATCCAATGACACGGCATCTGATTTTAATTCGTTTTGGTTGGCAACCAGTGGGTTTATTTCGGCGAACGGCGCCCCGGCGGCACGTGCCGCGGAAAGAAACACAACGAAAATACCGGTTAAAAATTTTATCACTTTGTCGCGTCTGATAATGTTAAATTCATTGTCGTGGGTGTTTGGGTTCCCGTCGATGTTGTAGTTGGCGCGGACAATTTGCGTTCACCCAAAACCGCCTTTGCTGCGGCCTCTATACCAAATTGTGGTTTGGGGGCTTCTATCTTTGGGGCCTCTATATGCAGTGTTGTGTCTGTTTGGACCTGGGTTGCTGCATCGGCCTTGTCCGCGGTGTCGGCCGCGGCATTTTGTTTTTCCGCCTTTTTCACGGCGTTTTCGGCCTTTTTAGTGTCAATCGCGCGGCCAATTGCACCCGATGTAATCGCGCCCGCTGCCATGCCAACACCGGCACCCATCAGGCCCGATGTGGCCGATTTCTGTTCGCGGGTTGCGCGATATGCGTTTTCTTTGAATGTGGTGACATCAATGCCAAACCAGTTTTGTGTGCAATCGAATGTTGTGCCGGCATACGCCTTTTTCGATGCGTATGGCGTATCCGATGTTCCGGCCCAGAAATTGACCGTGTAAACACATGTGAAACTGCGTTCGTCAAACGCCGCGCCCAAACGATGACATACATCGGCCATTTGGTCGCGGATGTCGTACAAACGCTGTTCGTCTTTTTTAACCTGAACCTCGGCATCCTGGCGCAGGGTGCCAAAAACCTCCATCGTGCGGGCGGACAAGCCGCTGTCTGATTCCGTGCAATTTTTTGCGATGGTTGCGCATTTGCTGATGGCCGCGTCACCCGCGGTTTTGCCCAGGCATTTGGAATATGTATCGCCGCATTCGGTTAAAATGCAATCGTTGTACCGGTTGCCGCAATCCAACACGCGGTTATACGATGCCAGGCGCGCGTTCATATCGCGGTCGGCCCGAATTTCGGTTGTGAATAATTGATATTCGTGGCCCGTGCATGTCGTGTCGCGACGACAAGTGTCTAATTTCATACCAAATGTTGTGTCGTCGTCACCACTGCATTTCGTAAAATCGGTACCACATTTGTTTTGCATACATGCGCGCAGCCCGTCGTCACACGCGTTTTTCCCACTGGCAATCGATTTCGCCGTGGCGGCGGCCGCGGTTGCGGTCGCATCGGCGGCATCCAATGCCGCGCGTTGGCGCCGTATCATTTCGGCCAAATTATTGTCATTTGCCGCGGCGTTTGTGACGCTGGCCGATTGCAACGATGCACCAAATTGATCGGCCTTGTTTTCAATAATAACGGTTTCCGGGGGTTCAACAGTGACCGGGGTATCTATCGTCGCAGGTTGTGTGACGGCAACGGCGGGCGCAGGTTCGGCGGCAACCGATGCAGTGGTTGCAACATTTGTTTGCGCGGCTTTGATTGCGGCCGCATTACTGGTGCGGGCGGGCGCCGCGCGTGATGCGGTGCCGCGTTGAACCACCGCGGCCGATGCCGATGCGCATACAAACGCACACAGCGCAGATACAGCCGTGCCGCGCATAAAACTGTTAAAATTTTTGTTCAGTTTTGTCATTTGCACCATCACTTTAATAAATTACATGCCACATCGTAAAATTTGCACAATGCATTCGCCATCGTATTTTCAGATTCAAACCCGGCCGCGCATTTGTTCGGCATACTGCGTTCACATACGATATTCATACATGCGGTGCGTCCCGCGTTGTCGCGGCATGATGCCTGGGCGGCATTCAATTTAGATTCGCGCGCCGATTGATATGCCGCAACAATCCCGGCCAGCGCATTGTCGGCGTTTTTAATTGCGTTGTCGCGTGATGCAATCAATGTTGTGCGAATGTCAGATGTGTATTCGTCGCAACCGGTGGCATCGACACTGCATGCGGCAAAGAATTTATTGAATTCGGCATCGTCACTGCACGCACGCCAGTCGGCGTTGCATTTTGTGGCGGCAACAATGCATGATGTAATGTCGGTTTGGCATGATGATTTGCTGGCCGGTTTGGTGGCGACCGCACGCAAAGATGCCATTTCGGCGGTTATGCCCGCCGCGCGACATGATTGTTCAATCAATTTATCATAATTATCGGTCACATCGTCGGTGGTGCACCCGTCAACGCGCTTCATACATTCGGCGGTTGCCCAAACATAGCGGGCGCCCGGATCGGTTGGCGCCTTTTTTAATTCCTTGGCCGTCAGGGTGTATTTTGCCGATGCGCCGACCGAAACACCGCGCATTTCAGATGTGGCCTGGGCCACACCGGCGCCAGATGTGCCGCAATATTGGCACCGTGCCGCCGGATTAGACGACATATTTATCGCGCATACAGAATCCAAACAACGTGTCAAATTCGCAATTGAACATTTGGCCGCTGCGTGCGCGCCGCCAGAAAGCAGGGCAAATCCCATTATAATAAAAAATAGTGTGTTTTTTTTCATTTCTCTCTTGGCTCGATTATATCAAAAAATGGTACTTCGTGCCAAGCGAAAAAGACAGCATAGCATGTATGTAACAAAAAACGATTTTAATACTTGACAAAACAAATATTTTGTCCTATATTCTTGTCATCAGAACAAAAAGGAGCAGAAATGGCTACGACAAACACAAAGTTAAACAAGGGCGTATTGATTGGATGTTCGGCGGCCGCTATTGCATTTATGATGTTGGCTGGCGGTTTGGTTTATAATGCCAAAAAATCTAAATCTGACGCTGACCAGGCCAAGCAAGAATTAAACGACGCGGCAAATATCATTAAAGTCAATGCGGCGCGTATGGACAGTTTGTACAACGCAAATCGTGAATTGGGCATTGAAAATAAAATTCAGGCAGATTCAATTGTTGTTCTGAATGATTCTATTGATGTTTTGAACGATTCGTTGGCATCGTCGGCGAAAAAATTGGCCGATTGCAAAAACGGCAAACGCGCGAAAAACTGTGGCTGCAAAAACGGCAATAAAAAGGCAAAACCGGTTGCCCGTGAACAAATTATTGTACGCGACACTGTTTTGGTTCAACCGGTCCAGGCCCCAGCGCCCGTGACACCAAATGGGTACAAAAATATCGTTATTATGGAAGACAGCACCACAAACAGCGGCGATATGATTATATCGATGGGCGCGGAAAACGAAATCCATTTGAAACCGGGTTCCAACAATTCGGGTAAAATCATTATCGGTGGTCAAACGGCACCGGTGGCAAATCCGAATGTCAAGGCATCTGCGGGTGCGTATTACTATGTTGTTGAAACACGCACTAAAACCCGTTAATTTATACGGTTGCATTTAACAGTTCCGCATCAATTGATGCGGACTTTTTTTACTAGACATATAATTTTAATCTGTGCTATGGTATCCGTACAGAGAGAAATTGATATGAAATACATCAGAATTTTACTGCTTTCATTGTTCGTAATGCCATTCGCGGCGCACGCGGCTTCGTCGGAATTTATGGTTGCGGCACAGTTGTTGTCGGCGGCAAAAAATGCCGATATTCAACAGGTACAATTATTGATAAACAATGGTGCCGATGTAAACTTTGTGGATTCAACGGGTATGTCTATTGTGTGCACGGCGTTGATGAACAACGATGTGCGGGCGGCACAAATTTTGCAGATGTATGGTGCCGATGCATCAAAATGCGACCGTCAAATTCGAAATTATAAATCTAAAAATACGACCCGTGGGTCGGGCGGGCTGTTTGGTGGGCTGTCGTCCGCCCAGAGCATGACATTGGCGGCGGCGGGGGCCGCCGTTGTTGTTGGTGGGTTATTTTTATTGACCGATGTGTTGGATCCGGGCAACGATAACAGTAATGCCAGCACCGGGGGCAGTCATAACACCGGCGGCAATACCGGTGGCAATACATCGGGGGCAACGGCGGCGGGTAAAACAGCGGTTGGCCCAGCGTTTTTTACAGCTGATGGCAAGGTAAATTACACCACGGCTGCATATAACACAAATTTGGAACAGTGGAATCCGTCGGCCGGTGGGGTCAAAAAATGGGATTTTAACTATTTCCGTCTAAAAATTGGTACAGAGGATAACCCAGATAATTATAAGGACGCTGGCGGCATAACGGTTGCAATGCAGAATTATTTGCTGATGATGCACGGGTATTCGTCGTTTGCAAACGGGTATTTGGGGCAAACAACTTTCCGTGACACGGCAAACAACCCACAAAAGGCGGCGTACGAGGGAAAACCTGTACTGGTATCGCTGATTACTGAAAATGGTATAAATCCGTCGGGTTCGGCCGACCGGGGCGAGGGGATTGTATACGGTCTGACGGCGGCAACCGATGCGCAAACGGCGCGTACGGATAAATATTTGAACTATGATAATCCGACCAGTGAAAACAGCACGGTGGTTTTGGGGGGCGAAAAAGGGGGCTTTGATTTGTCTGGTTCCGGTACGGCGATGAATCCATTTGCGTCGGCAAATCAAAATGCATTGGCCAAAATCATTGGCGGATGGAATGGCAGTGCACGCAGCACGGGTGATTTATATGGTTTTGTCCCAAATGGTCAATTGGCGGTGTTGCGCACCGGCGGCGGATATAAATGGACCGATGTGGCGGACCCAACATCTGGCACGGTTATGGGGACAGTAACCAAGGGCACGGGCAGCGCCACCGACCAAATGGAAATTGGCGACACAATCACAATTGATGGAAAAACATACAAATTGTCACTGGCAACAACCGGGACAACCGAAAACAATACAACCATTACGGTTGGCGGGAAAAAATTTAATTTGTCGGCGGCCAGTAAACTGTTGCGCGGCGCGTGCACATCGTCAAACGCCGATGATTGTACCAATGTGTCGGATATTGCAATATATGTTGGAACCGATGGATATTATTATGTGAACACCACGGGGGGCAATCGACCAGACGCCGTGTATGTTGTAAAAAACAATAATATTTACACACAAAAAGAATACAAGGCCGCTGATATTCAGAATTACAGTGCGATGTTCTTGGCGCGTGCCCAGGGTGGGGCGGCGATTGCAAATGCGGCGCTGAACCCGAAATCGCGCTCGGTGTCGTACCTGGCTATGGATGGGTTGAATGTTGCGTTTAATTTGAATTCTGGCACCGATAAAAAAACGGTATTTGCAAATATGGTAAATAAATATTATGGCGCGGATTCATCATCCACGACCGAGGGTGCGATGGCCAATACTTTGTTTGGTATGTATAACGCAACATTGCCGATTATTGTAAACCCGGCGGGCGAATTTGAATTTGGTGTGGGGGACGGAAAATCGCCAACTGTATTGGATGCAACATTTGAAAACTATGCGCCGTTGTTATATGGCAATAATTTACAGCGCATGTTTATGACGGTTGTTGCTGTTGGTCACACCAATGGAACGTCTGCGGCTGACACCATTGGCGGGTACGGTAATGGCACGGGCAGTTCGTATGGGCCACTGTATTTATCAACGTGGTCTGATACGCGTGGCACACCTGAAACAACAGACGATGTTATGTATCAATCGCGCAAATGCGGTGTGGCGGGTTCTGGCACTGGTGGCAGTGGTATTGACCCATGGTGCTTCGCAGCGGCGGGGCCAACAACAGAAATGGCAACGGCGGCGGCCGCTGGTGCGGTTGCGGCGGTCCAGGGCGCATTCCCATATATGACAAACGATAAATTATTTACATTATTGGCATTGACGGCCGACGGGGCATATTTGGGTTCAACCGACAGCGGCACCAGCATGACCAAGGCTAACCTGGTTGCGTACCTGCGCGCTATGTACAGTTTGCCACCGGAATATAACGATAAAATCGGCACGGCGGATGAATATCTGGCCGCGTTCAAGGATGTTTATGGATATGGGCTGATAAATCTGGAACGGGCATTGACCCCGAACAAGCAATTGTATTATTACAACAGTGGTAAAATCGTTGGTACAAATGGCAATGCGTATTGGCGTGCGGCGTCTAACACCACATTCCGCACATCGTCGGCGTTCAGTCCGCGTATGGCAACTATCAGTGCGCCGTTCTTTGATAAACTGGAAAGTGTTGATGGCGAAATGGCAATGCCGCGTATTTGGAAAAACGAATTTGCGGTTGGCGCGCAATCGCGTCGCGGGCTGTATATGGGCGATGTTTTGGGTGATTTGCGTGTTCGCGATGTTGCGGCGCCGCGTACCCAGATTGGTAATTTGGGATTTTCAATGACCACATCAAACCGCGCATGGGCCGATAACCTGGGCGGGTTGGATACAATGCGTTTTGATTATGACACGGGAAATTGGAACTTTGTCGCCGGGTACCAGCGCTATATGACCGATGGCGCCTCGCGTTTCGGCGGTATGTCTAACCCGATTTTGGGGTTGGCGTCAAATGCGGTTGCGACCGATGTTGAATATGGCGCTGGCAATTGGGCGTTTGGTGCGCGCGCGTTTTCGGGCGCAATTACCAGCGAAGAATTATTAGACAACGATCCGACCATTTCATCGCAATATGCGCCGGCGCGATTGGGGCTGATATCGGGTGTGCAATCGCATGCCAAGTGGCGTCGCGGTGCGTTTGAAATGACCACGGCAATTGGTAATGCAAATGAAACAAACACCATATTGGGGGCGCAAACAGGTGGCTTGCTGGATATGGGGGCAGGGCACACGACATATATCGACAGTGAATTTGCATATCGCCCAACGAATGAATTGGCATTCAAATTGCGTGGCACATTTGCGCGCACAACATCGGATATGACCGGCGGCGATTTCATTTTGGGTATGTCAGACATTTATTCCGATGCGTTTGGATTTGAAATGAACGCGGGGCATTTCACATTGGGATTGTCGCGGCCCCTGGGTGTTTTACGCGGTACAATGCAATATTCGTATGCCGACTATGATATTATCGACACGGCCGAGGGCCGGTATGACATAGGTGTATCTGATGCCGGTGTGCGTGACATAGATTTGCGACCAGATGCGCGTGAATATCGTATTTCGGGTGCATATCGGCATGCACTGGGGGCGTTTACCGATGGGGCGATTGGCTTTATTTACCGTATAAACCCGAACCATACGGATGCATTTGGCAATGAATCCATATTTATGCTGAAATTAAATCATCGCCTGGGGATTTAATAATTTGATAATTTATGGTGCTTGACAAATTTGATGTTGGGTGCTATATATTTGTCAAACAAAGAAGGTAATGATTATGAATGTTTACAATGGTTTTGAATATATGCGTGATGTGTTAAGTGGTGCCAACAATCGCGAGATTTCCCGAAACTGGCGCAATGATGTTGATGCGTTGATGGAAATATGCCGCAGTTGTGAATGGGTCGTTGCACATAATGGTGTCAGGTATTTATATTTTTATCCAATCTACGACAATGGTGTTGCACATGTGGCCGATGTATTGAAAAGAAACGGTTTCCTGCCGCGTATTCATACCAGTTATCGTGGGGTGTTCCCGGAATCTGTGGTGCGCATACCCGAAAACGCTGCGTGGGCGCAACCTGGAAAAATGGCGTTCACAATGGAAATTTACCAGAAATTGCAAAAACGCGGGTGGCACGATATTGCAACCGCGTCGGTGAACCAGAAAACCCGTTAAGTAAATGCGCCATTGGCGCATTTATTATGCGAACAAAATACAGGAAAAACCAATATTTATTTGACTTTTGCGGCCGTGGGGTATAGAATGCGCACGCGCGAAAGAAATTTTGCGCAACCGAACGGTGAAAATAATAAACTAAGCCCAAAGGAAAAACGGTATGATTGAAAAGAACTGGATGACCCTGATAAAGCCGAAAAAGCTGAATATCACGGTCGACGAACATAACCCAAATTTGGCAAAATTGGTTGCCGAACCATTGGAAAAGGGATTTGGACTGACATTGGGCACGGCGCTGCGTCGCGTGCTGTTGTCGTCATTGCAGGGTTGCGCCCCAATCTATATCAAGATTGACGGTGTGCAACACGAATTTTCCAGCCTGCAGGGTGTTCGCGAAGACATCACAGACATTATCTTGAACCTGAAAGGTGTTTATTTCAAAGCATTGACCGAAGGTCAGCACAAGGCAACCCTGAAAGTCAAGGGCCCGGCTGTTGTGACCGCAGGTATGATTGAAACATCCGGTGGGGTCGAGGTTATGAACAAAGACGCGGAAATCTGCACACTGGATAAAAACGCGAATTTGGATATGGAAATCACATTGGCAACCGGCCGCGGTTATGTGCCGGCGTCTGCACACGCAGATGGTTTGCCACTGGGTGTGATTCCGGTCGATTCCATTTTCTCGCCAATTTTGAATGTTGCGACGGCTGTATCGGAAACCCGTGTTGGCCAGTCGACAGACTATGACAAATTGGAAATTACAGTCAAAACCAACGGTGCTGTTTCGCCCGAAGATGCAATTGCATTTGCGGCGCGTATTCTGACAGATCAATTGGTTGTATTCATCAATTTCGAAGATCCGGCACAAATCAACGCCCCGGCCGAAGAAGAAAAGACCAAGGACGCGTTGCCATTTGATCCAAAATTGTTAAAGCATGTTGATGAATTGGAATTGTCTGTTCGTGCAAACAATTGTTTAAAGAACGATAAAATCAACTGGTTGGGCGAATTGGTCCAGAAAACCGAAGCCGACATGTTGAAGACCCCGAACTTTGGCCGTAAATCCTTGAACGAAATCAAGGTTCAATTGGAAGCCATGGGTCTGGGCCTGGGGATGGAAGTACCGGGTTGGCCACCAGAAAATATTGCAGAGTTGGCCAAGAAGTACGAGGATCCTTACAAATAAAATAAATTCTGTGGGCTCTTGTTGCGATTGCCGGTTCTTATGTAGGTCAACTACACTGCGAACCGTCAATCGCTGCCAATAACCACACATAATTTATTTTCCCGATATGCTAGGAGAATAGAATTGTTATTTTCTCTTGGCACAAATCCCACACTGCTGGTGTGAAACCCAGGGTGTGGCGTCTCAATGAAATCCCCGGAACCCCGGGGCAGAAACAAAAATAAAGGAGTAATCTGATGAGACACGCAAAAGCAGGTCGCACATTTAACCGCGACACAAACGCACGCAAAGCACTGATGGTTGGCTTGGCGAAAAACTTGATTGAAAAAGAACAAATCAAAACAACTTTGCCCAAGGCAAAAGATTTGCGCAGTGTTGTTGAAAAACTGATTACTCGCGCCAAGGTTGACACAGTTGCCAATCGTCGTTTGACAGCGTCTGAATTGGGCAATGGCTCGGATAAAACCGTGAAAAAATTGTTCACAGTTTTGGGCCCACGCTATGCCAAACGCCCGGGTGGTTATACCCGCGTATTAAAGGCCGGTTTCCGTTATGGTGATGCCGCGCCAATGGCGATTATTGAATTGGTTGACCGCGATGTAAACGCGAAAAAGGTTGTGAAACCGGCCGCCGCTGATGAAGCCGTTGCCGAGGCCCCAGCCGCTAAAAAAGAAAAGGCTGAAAAGCCCGCCGTCAAGGCCACAAAGGCAGCGCCAAAGGCCGCCAAGGCGTCAACTGCGACGAAAACGGTTGCCGTAAAACGCCGCGCAACCGGCAAATAAAAACAAATTCTGTGGGCTCTTGTCGCGATTCCCGGTTCTTATGTAGGTCAACTACACTGCGAACCGTCAATCGCTTCCAATAACCTCACATAATTTGTTTTAGCCCCGCCCATTTGGGCGGGGTTGTTTTTGCCATCTGGCATGCTCTGATAATTTTATAAAAACAAATTCTGTGGGCTCTTGTCGCGATTCCCGGTTCTTATGTAGGTCAACTACACTGCGAACCGTCAATCG
>CAKQNS010000006.1 GCA_934255455.1 uncultured Alphaproteobacteria bacterium | reverse complement strand
GTGGGGCATATCGGCTGATTGCGCCGGCAACTGTCAAACGATTGTATGAATTACTGCGCAACAGTGTTGTGATTGCGCGCATACCAGTTTCTTCGTTCGGGAAAACCGCAAATCCGCCAGCACTGCCCACGGCACCCATACGACGCGAAAATTCCGAATATCGGATGTTGCCGGGATTATTGTTGCGCCATGCGCGCGTACCACCCGTGCGGCGCGTGCGCGTGCCATCGGCGTGTGTGTATATAACATCACGCCCCGCGCCACTGGCGCTGGTTGCGCCATCACGATGGGTGGCGGACGGGGTTGGTGGTTGTTGCTGTGATGGGATTGCAACCGCAATTTCGGTCGTAATTGTTGTATCAACCAGTTCAGGTTGGGTGGCGCTGTTTGTGGCATCTGGCGCAACAAAAGATTCCGCATACGACGCCCCAGAATCGTATATGTTTAATTCTTCGTATAAATTATATTGGTCACGCGCCGTCATGGTCAGGTTTCGTGTTTCCAACAATTTATTTATGTCGGATATTTGTACCGTTATGGTGCGGCATCCGCGCCCAAATAAATCGCCACCATAAATCATATTTATAATCGGCCCCGCCGCCGAGAGTATTCCGAAAATCAGTGTTAAATTTCGCAGGTTTATAAATATGTCGTTTTTCGAACCGCGAATCATAGACACGGCCCAACCGAAAATCAACACGCCCGTCAAACAGGTGATAATAACCCACGCATATTCGGCAAATGTTTGGAAACTGCGCAAAATGCACGACGGATCTTCCAGATATATTGACGCGCCATCCGACCCCAGGATTCGAAATCCTGAATTCGTCAGCAGTCTAAAAATCGTTTCTGTTTCCATGTGCTATCAATTTAGCGCCTATTTTTTTGACGCCACACCGGTAAAGAATCCGGGCATTGCAAAATCCTCGTCATTGGCGGCGACGCCGGCCCATCCAAATAAATCGCCCATCAGACTGTTGTCGTCGCGACGGGCTTTCTTGAATGGTAAAATGTTTTTCAGTTTGCCGATTTTCCCAACTTTTTCGGTTTTCTGGGGTACTGTGATTTTATCTTGGTTTTCGGCAAATTCAGATGCCAATTGTGCCAATGTGGCATCGGTATCGTCGGATATGCCCATGTCGTCATCAATATTTGTGCTGTCAAATTCGGAAATCGTGTCGACAGGTGCGTCTTCATCATTGTCAATGGTGGCGGTGTGTTCTTCGTTTTTATCCTCGCGCAGGGGGGCCATTTGTTCCAGCAATTGTTCCAGTGTAGATTTTTCATCCGTGTCAATTGGGGCGGCGGTTGGCGCATCGTCTGTAATCATATCGTCAACGGACACCTGTTGTGTAATGTCAATTTCAACCGGCGTATCTGCCATTGTTTCGGTCACATCAGTGTCAACTGGGGCGTCGTCTGTCAAATTTGGGACGGCGTCCTGGGGCGCGGCCGGCGCGTCCGTGGTTACAGGGGCCGGTGTTTCAATGTCTGTGGATTCGGTCGGGACCTTGGATTTCAATACGGATAATATGGAAACAACATTTGTCGGGGCATCATCGGCGGCATTTGTGGTGTCCGTCACATCAATTGGTGCGGGTGCGACATCATCAGCGGGCGCATCCTCGACCGGTTTGGCGGCCTTTTTGGGTTTTGTGGCACGGGGCTTTTTTGTCGCGCGCGGGGCCGCCGGTGCATTTTCGGCGGGCGCGTCGGCGATGGGTGCGTCATCAATAATCGGGGCCACATCATCGGTCGTGGTTGTGGCCGTGGGCGCGTCATCTGCCACTGCGGCAATTGGCGCATTTGCTTCGGTCGGTTGGACGTCCGCTAATGCGCAATCGGCATCAACCGGAACCCCAAATAATACCGTGTCATTGCCCAGACTTAATGCCGCGCGAACCTCGTCAAAAGCGGCACGAATATCGGACATTTCAAAAATTTCACTGCCAGAAATATAGATGATTTTTGTTTTCATGTGACTTGCCCCTGAATCAATGCTGGCATTATATCACATTTTAGGGTTGAACGCATATAAAAAATATCTTAAACTGAAACTATGACCGATATAAAACAACAGATTTTTCAAGAACTGAATTCGTTGGCCGATGCCACCGCCCGTCTGCAAGGAACCGCGGTTGCCGCCGGCAAACAAACGGATCTGGAGGTTGCAATCCTGACCGAACAGGTAAAAACATTGCGGGAAAAAAATGCCCGCGCGGTGCAATTGATTGATAAATCTGTGTCCATATTAAAGAAGTTAAAATGAGTGTCGTTTCAATACCCATTGTAAATAAAAATTACCCCATGGGGTGCGAGGATGGCCAAGAACCACGCCTGGTTGAATTGGGCAAAATGGTTGATGCACGTGCCCGTGAAATTTTGGATAAAATTGGGCCGTTGCCTGAAAATGCGTTGTTGGCAACATTGTGCATTGTCTTGGCGGACGAGGTTCATAACCGCCCGGCACCCGCCGCGACCGAGGCCGATTTGCGTGAAATTTTGGCGCGAATTCGTGAAATAAAACATAAAATTGCATAATGGTCCCGGTTCGGGACTGTTTTTTTCTGTTGTTATTTTTTTTCAAATGTTCTAGATTTTATGGGCAATGAGTAAGGAAATTATTGAAAATATTGAATCACAACAGCTGTCGGATGCATTGTCCCAGCGTTATTTGTCATACGCGGTCAGCACAATTGTGTCGCGCGCGTTGCCCGATGTTCGCGATGGGTTAAAACCCGTGCATCGCCGTATTTTGTATTCTATGTTGCGCCAGAAATTGTCCCCGTCGGCGGCGTTTCGTAAATGTGCGACGGTGGTTGGCGATGTGTTGGGTCACTATCACCCCCATGGGGACAGTTCTGTTTACGATGCAATGGTTCGTCTGGCCCAGGATTTTTCCGTGCGTTATCCACTGATTGATGGCCAGGGAAATTTTGGAAATATCGACGGTGACCCCCAGGCGGCGTACCGTTACACGGAATCTAAAATGACCGATGCCGCCATGCTGATTATGGAGGGTATTGACGAAAACAGCGTTGATATGATGCCGAATTTTGATGGCACAACATCTGAACCGGTGGTTATGCCGGGCGCGTTTCCAAACTTGTTGGCCAACGGCGGTATGGGTATTGCGGTTGGTATGGCAACGAATATCCCGACCCATAATGTGGCCGAGGTTTGTGACGCACTGAACCTGGTGGTGGATAAACCAGACGCGACCACCGCCCAGATTATGAAAAAGATGGTTGGCCCCGATTTCCCAACGGGCGGCGTTTTAATTGACAGTTTTGATACAATTGTTAAAAACTATGAAACGGGCCGCGGGGCATTTCGTATTCGCGCAAAATGGGAAATTGAAAAACTGGACCGTGGGGCCGAGCAGGTGGTTATCACCGAAATCCCGTATGGATTGCTGAAATCAAAATTGGTGGAACAAATTGCCGGTCTGATTGATGCGCGCAAATTGCCGTTGGTTGATGATATTGTCGATGAATCAACAACCGATGTGCGCATTGTTATCACACCGAAAAGCCGCAATGTTCCATTGGATAAAATGATGGCGCATCTGTTTGCGATGACCGATTTGGAATATCGATTCAATATGAATTTCAATGTAATCGATACCAACGGTGCGCCGCGTGTGATGGGGATTGGGGCGGTTCTGCGTGAATTTATTGCGCACCAGAAAAATGTTTTAATCCGTCGCACTAATTGGCGTTTGGGCAATATTGAACGCCGGTTGGAAATTTTGGGTGGATTGCTGATTGTGTATCTGAATTTGGACCGCGTTATTGAAATCATCAGAACCGAAGATGATGCGAAATCCGTATTGATGTCGGAATTCAAATTGACCGAGGTTCAGGTCGAGGCCATATTGAACACCCGCCTGCGCAGTTTGCGTAAATTGGAAGAAATGGAAATCCGGCGCGAGGATGCCGAGTTATTGGCGGAACAAAAACAGTTGCAGGAATTGCTGGCATCTGACCAGATGCAACGCGACCAGTTAAAGGCGTGGTTCAGTGACATTAAAAAGCGTTATGATAAAAAGACCGCATTGGGGCGTCGTCGCACAACCTGGGCGGAACAAACCGAAGAGATTGTTGTAAATGCGGACGAATTCATTGAAAAAGAACCATTGACCATCATTCTGTCCACAATGGGATGGATTCGCGCGGCCAAGGGCACATTGGATTTGAACAATTTGGATTTGAAATTCAAAGAGGGCGACGAACTGCAATTCGCGTTCCACGCGATGTCGACCGATAAAATCAATTTGTTTACATCGGGTGGCAAAATGTTCACATTGGCGGCGAACGAATTGCCGTCGGCGCGTGGGTTCGGGGAATCTGTGCGTTTAATGGCGGACATTGGCGCAACCGAAACGATAGTGCGCGCATTCGTGTTGGATGCGTCGGCCAAATATTTGTTGGTTGGACGGCACGGTACCGGGTTTATTGTGTCGGGTGAAAATTGCCTGGCCCAGACGAAAAATGGCAAACAGGTTATGAATACGGACGCGGCGAATCCGGCGATTATGTGTGTTGCCGTCACGGGTGATACAATTGCCATGTCGGGGTCGAACGATAAACTGTTGATATTTGATACGGCGGAAATTCCCGAAATGACCCGGGGCAAGGGCGTAATTCTGCAAAAATATAATGCCGAACGCACATACGTTTTGGATGTTATGTTCTTTAACGCGGCCGATGGTTTCGGTTGGACAACGGGGCGGGGCACAACCAAATTGGATGATTGGGCGCCATGGCGTGGCCGGCGTGCATCCCAGGGGCGCACCGTACCATTGGGTTTCCCGCGTACGGGTAAATTTACGAAATAAAAAATGCGCCATCTGCGCATTTTTTTATTCAACCGCCACAATAAATATCTTGGCATCATTTGCGGCGCGAATGGTGGCCGCCTTGTCCACGACGAAACATGTTTTTGCGTTCACAATAATTCCGCGCAGGTGCGCCGCCGCAACCGCACGCACAGTATCAACACCAATGGCCGGGATATCAATACGCAGATCCTGGCCCGGTTTGGTCATTTTTGCAAATACGCCACTGGCGCGGCGTTTGTTTTTACGCATTTCAACCACGCGGTCCAGCATTTTTGCCGTGCCTTCGGCGGCCTCGACCGCGATGACCTGTTTATCAACCACAACCGATGCACCGATGTCGGCGGCGCCAATCGTGTGCGAAACATCCACGGCGCGTTCAATGTCACGCGCGTCGCGTGCGCTGGGTTTTGTGCGGGTTTTTACCCCCGCCGTTTCAAATGCCAGTTCCGGCGCCGCATCTTGGGCGGCAACGATTTCAAAACCGCGTTTTTCCAGTGCCTTGTTCAATGCAACCCCCATGGAATCATACCCCCGTTGATGTTTCATAATACTTATCAATAAACCGATTGACCACCAATCGGGACGCATATCGGCAAAATTCGGATGCCCCAATGCGCCAACAAATGTCAATTTGCGAATGCCGCGGCGGCGAAATTGCCGAATGGCGGGCCACGCACCGCCCAATCGTACAACCAAATCGGGATTTAATTTTGGGTTTACAAAATTTTTCAGCCCAACAATATATATATCCCATCCAGCGCGTTGTAATGCGTCGCGCGTAAAGAATGGCAAATCCAACGCGCCGGCAATCAATGCTATTTTTTTATCACTGTCTGTTTTCTTCATACGGCAAATGATACGCATAAAAGGGGCTGGAATCAAGTTTCAATTTATGATAAAATTTCTGCATAATAATCAATGGGTATAATATCATGAAAAAAATATCGTATTTTGCATTGCTGGCATTGATGGTGCCATCGTTTGCGCATGCCGCATACAGTGATAAACAATTCACGCGCGAGGTTGCACGCGGCCTGGATATTGTGACGGTGCGCGAAACTATTGACGATACGCCGCTGGCGCCAATGGGCGAATTGGGCGCGGATGTATATGATCGCGTTTTGGAATCGAACGGTACGCGCGTTTTTATCCCAACATCTATGTATATGCGTGCGGGTGCGGGATTAAATTTGTCATTTGCAACCGATGCGGCGCGCGTTGGCGATGAAAAACACGACACGCATGCCGGGTGGACAACGCAAATCGGGCTGGGGTGGAATTTGTCATCGTATGTTCGCACGGAACTGGATTTCCAACAATCGTCATTTGAATTTGCCGATTTGCCAGATGCCACCGCAACATACCGTACGGCGGGGGCAATGTTGTATTTTGATTTTGCGCGTCGCTATGTGCACAGTGGCGATGTCACATATCGTCGTCGTTTTGTTCCATTTATGGGACTGGGCGCGGCCGCGGGGCAATATCGGTTCGAAGGCGTGGGTGGTGCCGATGGTTTCGTTATTGCGGCGCCGCGTGCGACATTTGGATTTAATGTTATGTTGACAGAATTGTTGGGTATTGATGTAATGTATCAATATCAAATGATGATTGGCAATGGTTTCGGGTGGAACGCGCCGCGCGGCGGGGCTGATAACGTCAGCAATGTTATCGCATCGTTCCGTATGAATTTCTGATGGGGGATAAAATGAAAAAAAGTTTACTGTTTTGTGCAATGTGTTTAATGCCATCGTTGACATCGGCGGCAATTCCCTATCGGGCCGAGGTTTCGAGGATGCCAACCCAGCCCGGCGCCACCGACGATGAATCGTTTGCGCGCGCGCATCGGTTTTATGTTGGTGGGATGTATAATTTTTCCGTATGGAACGATGGCACAGACGATGTGACGCATATTTCCGGGAAAAACACCAGTTCGTTTGAATTCGTTGCCGGTGTTTGCGCATTTGATACTTTCCGTATCGAGGCGAATTACATTCGCACAGCGGCCGAATGGGATGCGTTCAAATTGACGGGCAACGCCGCGATGGTAAATGCAATATTTGATGCCCGCATTGACAGTATGTACCGCGCGTTCCATCATCAATTGTTTGTGCCGTATGTTGGTGTGGGCGGCGGGCTGTCGTGGAACCACGCAACCGATGTTGAATTGGATAAAACAACCAGCATGGTTGCGGCGGCAATGGCGGGTGTTGGAATTGAAATGGGTGAATATTTTACGGTTGATTTGGGGTACCGCTATATGTATATGTTCGCGCCCGAATTCAAAACAATGCGTGACTATGCGCCAATTGCGCATCAATTGCGCGCCGGTGTGCGTATAAACTTTTGAAATAAATAAATGAAACAGTGTCCGTTATTTGGCGTATGTGGGGGGTGCAAATTTGATTTTGCCGCCGCCGATTATCGCGATAAAAAAATGGCCGAATTGCGCGGCGTGATGCCAACCGCCGATGCTGTGTGGTTTGCGCCGGGCCTGCGCCGGCGTGCCGATTTTGCATTCGCGGGCGGCGCGTTTGGGTTTTATGCCACCGCCACCAAAGATGTTGTGCCCGTGCACGCGTGCCCGAATTTGGTGCCGGAAATAAATAATGTTTTGCCGGCGTTGGCGGCGTTGCCGTGGAATGGGGCGGGGGCGTGTTTGGTCACCGCGTGCGACAATGGAATTGATGTCGCAATTTCATCAAATGTACCATATTTTTCGGCCGAATTTAGAAATGCATGTGCCAAATTGCCGGTAATACGAATTACTTGGAATGGCACTACGATAAAGCAAACCGCAACCCCGGTTGTAAATTTTGATGGCCACACGGTTGATTATCCGGTGGGTGCGTTTTTACAGCCGACCGTCCCCAGTGCCGATGCAATGCGTCAAATGGTCGTTGGGGCGGCGCATGGCGCACACCGTGTGGCAGATTTGTTTTGTGGACTGGGCAATTTTACATTTGCATTGAATGCCGATGGTTTTGATATTGTTGGCACCGGCGTGCATCGCGATTTGTTTACGCACCCATTGACGGTTGGAATGTTAAACGGGTACGATTGTGTGGTTATGGACCCGCCGCGTGCCGGCGCAAATGCCCAGTGCCGTGAAATCGTAAAATCGAATGTTGCGCGTGTTATTTATATTTCGTGCAACCCGGCAACATTTACGCGCGATGCGCGAACATTAGTTGGCGGCGGGTATAAAATGACGCAATTGATACCGGTTGACCAATTCGTGGGCAGTGCCCATTGGGAATTGTTCGCCGTGTTTGAAAAATAATTCAATTTGGCATAATTTCCCGGCGCAGTTCATTTATGTCGTGGGTCAATCTGTCAATCAAATCGCGTGTTTTGTTGTAATTCATTATTCGGCACGGCGCATTTGGAAAATCGTTTTCAAAAAACGACGCGACCGATAATTCCAACGCATTTGCAATTTGCCGCAATCGCCACACAGACATTCGGTTTGCACCACATTCGTATTTTTGTATCTGTTGCGCCGAAATGCCGACGCGCCGGCCCAGTTCGGTTTGGCTGATGTATAATGATTCGCGTGTGCGGCGCAAAAATTCGCCAATTGTGCGGTCGAAATCTTGTTCGTCGGCCGTCTTTAATGCCATCCACATTTTGATATACCCCCCGTGATTTATAAATAAAAACCACCGGAAAAATTCAGGTGGTTGGAGGTTAAGAGCTATTCTCGTTGAGATAGTGTGCTTATTCAATATATTCGCAACCCTCCAACCCGTGGTTGGAGTTTTTAATGTCCCTGCGGACACAACGAGATTCGGGCTCTTACACCCCACAATGGCAACCCACCATTGCATCCGCATTATATAATGTTTATGCCGTAAAAACAAGCAAAGAAAAAACGCCGTCGGTTGCCCGGCGGTGTTTTCCGAATGCCCTGAAAGGAAGGAAAGGAGAAAAAGAAATGGGCATCCTAAACTGTAAAAATCTGGTTGGGGCCCAGAGTCCAGAGGAGAGAGAATGTAGGAGGGAGTCTGAATCCCTGAACCCCTTGCCATTGGGGTTGCCCCCTTTGACGATTCGAAATGTAATACAATTTTTGTTATTTGTCAAGAAAATTGTCAAAAATTTTTTTCGCCAATATTTTTTAGTTTTATTTTTTATTGGATTTTCTGCCTAACTTGTTGATGTTCCTAGGAAATCGTCCTTGTTGCTGTTTTTTGCGCCTGGCATAGAATCACAGTATAGGCATATAAATAAAACCTATACCGCACACAACCCAAGGAGAAAGATTATGACACACGAAGATGTATGGCGCGCAATAGAACGATTTGCCGATGAACATGGTATGTCATGTTCCGGTTTGGCAAAATGCAGTGGTTTGGACCCAACCACATTTAATCGCAGTAAACGCTGGTCGCGCGAGGGGCAGCCCCGATGGCCATCAACCAACAGTATTTCAAAAATTTTGTCGTCAACTGGCGCAAATATCCAAGATTTTACCAAATTTATTGACCGCGGCGCCCACGAATAGCGCGCGTTTTTGGATACATTGGCCACGGTGAATTTTCCGTGGTCTTTTTTATGGACACGGGGGCCATATTCTTTTATCCTGGGGGATATAAATATGTTCAGCGGTATCAGAATTTATTCATCAGACATTGTTTGGCGCCGCATACTGGCCGATTTGAATGCGACGGTGTTGGATGCGCCAGATATGACCGCCGTGAATCTGGATGATATTGAAATTCCACCACATTGTGGGTTGGTACGGTTAAAATCATTGGTGTTGGGTGCAAATGACAATTCGGATATTATTCGCCGCGTATTTGGCGAAAATGTTGCGTTATCGCCATTGCAACGACAAATAATCGTATTGCTGTATAAATCGGCCGGTATGACCGGTGCGGAATTAAAGGCGGCGTTGGGATACGCGCCCGATGCAACAACGCACACGGTTGACACGGCCATATATCAAATGCGCCGGACGCACGGGCGCGATTTAATTCAAAACGATGGTGGGGTATATAAAATTGGCCGGATATAAATTGATTTCGTTCGATAAAATCCCCAGTACGCAAACATACGCATTGGATATGGTGGCCCAGGGCACGGCGCGCGACCACACCGTTATTCTGGCCGAGGCGCAATCCGCCGGTCGCGGTCGGTATCGGCGCACATGGGTGTCGCATCATGGTAATTTGTATGCCAGTTTTATTTTTGCAACCGATGAACGCGACCCGCGTTTGTCTTATGTCGTGGCGGTGTCGGTGGCGGAAACGATGATTGCGTTCGGAATCAATCCCACAATCAAATGGCCAAACGATATTTTAATCGATGGGGCCAAGGTTGCCGGAATTCTGATTGAATATGCTGGGGCGTTTGTTATTGTGGGTATTGGGGTGAACATTAAAACAAACCCGACGGTTGCCGAATACAAAACAACAAAACTGGAAAACTATTCCAATGTGTCCAGGGATGAATTCTTGAATAAATTGATGAAAAATTTGGATAAATGGCGTCGCACCGATTTTGTAAATGTTCGCGCCCGGTGGATGGAATTGGCTGCGGGCCTGCATCGTGTGGTGAAATATCGCGGTGGCGATGTTGAATTGATTGGCATAAATGAAAACGGTGCATTGATTTTGCGGCACGATACGAAATATTTTTTGGCATACGGCGATGAAATCAGTATGAAATAAATGCCGGATTTCTGCGGTGTGTGGCGTGATGTAAAAAAGCGCTCTTGACTTTTATTGCAAATTGTGGTAATATACAAGACATAAACAGATGAAAATTTGTCCGCGTTGATGCGGATTTTTTTTATGCTTTTGTGCATGCCGCGCATTTTTTATGCGCGGTTTTTTCATACAAAAATGCGGGGTAAATAAATGCAATTTGAATTGATACAAAACACCGATACAGAATCGGTCGCCGTGTATAAAATTGCGCGCGTGGTATATAACGAAACGGGCGCGAAATCATTGCCGTTGGTCGAAGCGTTCACTGCAATGATAATGAATATTGCACGCGCGGGGAATGTGTCGCCCGTGGATGTTATTTGTGACAAACAAATTTTTATGGCACGCGATAATAACGATGTTTGCGCGGCATCGCGTGAATTTCAAATGTGTGTGCGCACGGTGCGGCGCGCAATGCGTGGTAATTTGCCCGACAGTGTGTTTGGTGCAACGCGGTTTCATTGGGCGTGCGATATGCCCAGTTGGGCGGTCGCGCGTGGATACATTGCCGATGTTGATGGAATGCTGTTTTATTTATAGGAAAAAAATATGCGACGAATTTTTTATGGCGGTTTTTTATCAGACCGTCGCACGCAAATAATGTCTGCGGTTGGTGTAATGTCGGCGATTGCGGCATACGCCGTTGGCGACAGCGATATATTCATATTGCTGCAAACAATATTTACATGTTGTGGAATATATTTTATTCGTAAACCAAAACAAAAAAACAAAGGACAGAAAAATGGAAAACATTCCAGAAAAATTTCAAAACAGTGATGGAACATTAAACGCCGATGCATTAATGAAATCGTATACGGAACTGGAACGCAAAATTGGAACGATGGTATCTGTGCCGTCAAACGATGCCGACGCCGCAACGCGCGCGCGTTTCAATCATGCGATAGGTGTCCCCGATGTTGCAACCGCATATCCACAAAATGATTTATTGGATGACGAAAATGTGCGTGAAAAATTTTTGGAAATTGGTTTAACCGTGCCCCAGGTTGAACAAATTTATAAATTGGCCGATGAATTTTTATCGCCGGTGTTAAATGAATTATTCACAGAAAAAAATACTGCAACATCCATTGCAGAATTAAAAAACTTTTTTGGTGGCACCGAAAAAATGAATGTTGCAATAAAGCAAATAAATGATTTCGGTACGCGTTTTTTGCCCGCCGATGCGTTTGATGAACTGTGCCGTACACCCCAGGGAATCCAAGGGCTGTATCGTATGATGCAATCAATGGAGCCCAATGTTGAATTGGCCGATGATGAAAACAAAAATTTATCTGATAATGATTTGCGACGTATGATGCGCGACCCAAAATATTGGCGTGATCACGATGCGGAATATGTTCGTAAAATTGAAAATGGTTTCAAAAAATTATATTCGTAAATAAAAATATGCACTTTCTGCTTTACTAATATTTATGTTTCATATAAAATATAAAGTAAGAACAAAAAAAATTTGTTCTATCCAAAAACATAAAGGAGAGAAGAATGGCATTCACATTCTTGAAACCAGCTGCGAAAAAAGTAGCTGCGAAACCGGCGGCGAAAAAGCCTGCTGCAAAACCAGCTGTAAAAAAACCTGCGGCTAAAAAGCCAGCGGCGAAAAAGCCAGTTGCAAAAAAAGTTGCTGCGAAACCAGCGGCAAAAAAAGTAGCAGTTAAAAAACCAGTTGCTAAAAAAGCACCTGCGAAAAAAGTTGCTGTGAAAAAACCGGTTGCTAAAAAGCCAGTTGCAAAAAAAGTCGTTGCGAAAAAACCAGTTGCTAAAAAAGCTCCTGCGAAAAAAGTCGCTGCGAAAAAGCCAGTTGCTAAAAAAGCACCTGCAAAGAAAAAATAATTAAATTTCCCCACCGTTTGGTGGGGTTTTTATTTGAAAAAAATATCAGTCGTATCACATCGGTGCGACTGAAATTTTTTTTGATGGATAATTTCGTCGTTTTCGAAACCCATGTTTGTATTATCGCATGGCGCGCGTTGCGCACAACCATTCGGTAATGTTTTAATCGACGCCGTGTGCGTCTGTTTTAATTTTATAACAAAGGATTTTTTATGTCTGTTTCCATCGATAATGTTTTTATAAAACAATTCGAAGCGGATGTTCATTTGGCATACCAGCAAATGGGCACCAAATTGCGTGGCACCGTGCGCAGTAAATCTGGTGTGGTTGGCGCATCTACTACATTTCAAAAGGTTGGTCGTGGCACCGCCGCAACAAAATCACGCCATGGTATTGTGCCGGTTATGAATTTGAATCACGAACCGGTTGAATGCGTATTGCAAGATTACTATGCCGGCGATTGGGTTGATGCATTGGATGAATTAAAAACCAATATCGACGAACGCCGTGTAGTGGCCAGTGCCGGTGCATACGCCTTGGGTCGCAAAACCGATGAATTGATTGTGAACGCTATGTCGGGTGCAACCGCATCGGTTGGTGATTATTCGGCGGGACTGTCCAAAGATTTAATTCTGTCGGCGGTTGAAGCATTGAATGCCAAAGATATTCCAGACGACGGGCGTCGTTTCGCCGTTGTCGGTGTACACCAGTGGAACGAACTGCTGAAAATCACAGAATTTGTTTCGGCAGATTATGTTGGCAATAATGATTTACCGTTGATTTCGGGCGGCGCATCTAAAAAATGGTTGGGTATTACATGGGTGCTGTATAACGCGTTGCCATTGACCGATACAACAAAACGCGATTGCTTTATATATCACGCGACCAGCATCGGTCACGCATGTGGCCAAGAGGTCAAAACCGATATTTCATGGCATGGCGAACGCGCCGCGCATTTCATCAGCAACAGTATGTCCCAGGGCGCTGTTCTGATTGATGGCGATGGCATTGTACGCATTAAATGCAAAGACAACGACGCGGAATAAAATAACCAAAGGAATATAAATATGGCTTTTCAAAATAAAAATTTATCTGTAATTGCGTATGCAAATGGGTTTACATTGTGGCACTATGCCGAAAATGTGGCAT
Source organism: uncultured Alphaproteobacteria bacterium (assembly GCA_934255455.1). GTDB lineage: Bacteria > Pseudomonadota > Alphaproteobacteria > Rs-D84 > Rs-D84 > Enterousia. Next base: position 22,607 of record CAKQNS010000006.1, on the reverse strand, counting down.
TGGCAACCATTACCGCCAGTGGTTATTTTGACAGTGTAAAATCATTGATGAACAACGGTGACATCGTGATTATCAATGCATCAGATAAAACATCTATTAAATCGATTGCCGTATCGTCGGGGGTAATAACAACGACGGCCTTGTCGTAATATAGTTTTGTTTTTTGTTTCGGGTCGGGAATTTTCCCGGCCCTTTTACAGTACCAAAGGAAAATATAATGCTGACGAAAATAGATTTGTGTTCAATGGCGCTTTTGAAATTGGGCGAACAACCGATTCAATCGTTGCTGGATGCGACGCCGGCGGCACAATTGTCGCGCACATTGTTTGACCCGGTGATTGATGGGTTGATTGCATTACACCCATGGCGATTTGCATGCAAAAAATTTGAATTGGCCAAAAATACCGACGGTGATTTTATTATCCCGGCCGAATGCCTGCGCGTGGTGAAATCGTGTGGCAATATCATTGGCAACCGAATTATTGCACCATCTGATAGTATGGAAATTATTGGTGTTGCGCGCGTTGCGCCAGATGCCATGCCGGGGTATTTTGTGTCGGTTGCGGCCACTAAATTGGCCATGGAATTTTGCGTGCCATTGACCGGCGACCAAACAGTGTTCCGAATGTTGGCGGCGCTGTATGAAACAGAATTGCAATCGGCCCGATTTATAGACAGCACCATGCACACCGCCGGGAACATTGAAAATTTTTCATTGATTGATTCACGATTTTAATTTGTTGGGGGAAATGCACAATGGGAAATTTTATAAAAACACAAAGTTCATTTGCCAATGGTGAAATTGCACCAGATTTTTATACCAACGACAATTTGAACGGTTTGTCAAAATTGCTGAATATGGATGTGACGGCGGGCGGCGGCCTGACGCGGCGCGGTGGATTGGCGCCCGTTGCGGCGTTGGGGGCGGCAACGCGACTGGTGCCATTTTCGGTTAGCGAATCAGATGAATATATGTTGGCATTGTCGGACGGGCATATTCACATATATTCAAATGGCACGCATATCCAGGATATATCCGCACCGTGGACATCGGGGGATATTGATAAATTGCAATATGCCCAACGTTTCGGCACGATGATATTTGTGCACCCAGATTACCAGCCGCGCATACTGACGCGTGTGGCAAATGGGTTCGAATTGACGCTGTTTGAATTTGAACGCAGCGATGCCGATATGTCGGTGCATATTCCGTTTATTCGATTTGATGACACCACCGATATAAAAATCACGGTCAGTGCGAACAGTACCGGCAACAATTACGCAACATTTACGACTAGTCGTGCGTTTTGGACGACGGACGATTTACATGGGCGATTTTTATTGCTGGGGCATCAATGGACCATAACATCCGTAGACAGCCCAACCGTCGCAACGGCGCAAACCAATGGTGCATACACATTGCCATCAGCACCGGTTTCTGAGTGGTATGAAACGGCGTTCAGTGTGCGTCGTGGTTGGCCGGCCAGTATAACTTTCCACCAAAACAGATTGGTGTTTGGTGGTTCGCGTTCATATCCGGCGGGCGTGTGGATGTCCACTGTTGGGCGGCATCGGAATTTTGATGTCGGCACCGGTTTGGATGACCAGGCGATATTTATCACACTGCTGTCCGCCCAGCGCCAGCAAATTTGCACGGTGGTTGGTGCAGATAATTTGCAGATTTTAACAACTGTTGGTGAATGGGCAATTGCAAACAAACCATTGACCCCGGCATCGGTTGATATAAAACAGCACACATCGGTAGGCAGTATTGCGTCGCGCTTTCTGGCCCCACAATCAATCGAGGGCGCCACGGTGTTCGTTGCGTCCGGCGGGCATGATATTCGCGAACTGTGTCTGGATGATTTGGGTGAAAATTACAATGCAAACGACCTGTGCGCATTTGCAAAACATTTAATGTCGTCACCCGTTGATATTGCGTATAACGCGACATCGCGACAATTATTTGTCGTTATGGCGTCGGGCGACATGGCGGTGTTGAATCATAATTCTGCGCTGGGAATTTCGGCGTGGGGCACATATCAAACAAATGGACAATTCAAATCTGTTGCGGTCTGTGGTGGTGAAACATTCGTTGTTGTGTGTCGCGGTGGCAATTTCTGTTTGGAAAAATTTTCGACTGATGCGTACAGTGATGCAACAAATATTCCATTCCGTGTCGCGGCGGCCGGCGTGCCACTGCGCGCATCGGGCCATAATGCCGCGGTTATGCGGGTGCGCAAAATAGTGGCGCGTGTGATGGATACAAAAACACTGTTTATAAACGGCGTGCGCGCCAATTTACCTAACGCGGTATACGGTGAAAACGCGTCTGGTTTTACCGGTGATGTGTCGGTGGGCACATTGGGGTGGACGCGTGAAACATTTGGCGCACCATGGCGCATTGAAACGGATGATACATTGCCCATAACCGTTATGTCGGTGACGATGTATGGCAATTACACATTATAAACATAAAATATCAAAGGGGAATAAAAATGGGACAATTGGTTTCTGATGTACAACAAGTACTGGATTATAAAAATAATAAAAAAACGGCCGAAACACAGCGACAAAAGATATTGGCCGATATGGCAAACGATGAAAAAACAAAAACTAATTTGGTAAAGCGGGCATTGGCAACCCAGCGCGCGAAATATGGTGCATCGGGTATGTCAAATCGCGGTATGACCGAAGATGCGGTTTTGCGTCGCCTGCAATCTGAAACCGCCGCGCCGTATGATGAAAAGCGTCGCACATCACTGGAAAAATTGCGCAACATAAAAACATCGCGGCCAAATTTGCTGAAACAATTGCTGGATAAATTTGATGATTTGGTGGCCTAGGGGGCAAATATGTACAAAATATCTTATGTCGCCGATGGGGTGGCGACCGAATATCAATTTACATTCCCGTTTTTCCAAAATGCGGATGTTCGCGTGTCGGTTGATAATGCGGTTATCGCGGCGGATGCGGGAATTTATTCTGTTGTGCCAAATGACGATTTTACCGGTGGGCGCGTGGTGTTTCAAACACCGCCCGCGCGTGGTGCCACGATTGATATATTTCGTCGCATATCGTTGTCACGCGTAATTGATTACCAGCCAACGGTTAAAATAGACCCAGAATCACTGAATTCCGACTTTAATTTTTTATTGGCGGCATTCCGTGATTTGGATGGCGTAAATATTGATTTGGCCGATTGGGCAAACACGCATGACAATGTGATGAAATTCCTGAATTACAATATGAATGTAATCCAGGACAAATTGGGCGGTGGCGCCGTAATGGGGTTGTATAAAAACCTGGTTTCGGTGTTGGAAAATGCGTTGCCAAAATTGATAAACGATTATGGGTCGGTGACCGACACGGCACCGAATGAAAACCATGACGACTATGGCGTTTTATAGTTTTATGGACGAATGGAATCATATCTTGGGTATGTCCACACCGGCGCACCATCGGCGAATTATGGAATTTTTGGCCGATGTGTGGACCGGACCGCCAAATCGTGGATTGTTGATGGCATTTCGGCATTCGGGAAAATCGACGGTTGTGGGAATATTTGCGGCGTGCGTGCTGTGTATGCGACCCGAAACGCGAATTTTGATTTTGTCGGCGGAAAGCAAACTGTCCGCCCGTATGGTTGGGCACATTCGAAATATATTGGAAAATCATCCGCGGTGTGCTGATATGATTCCAACCGGGCGTCGAACATGGGCGAATGACCGCATAACAATAAACCGACCAATTGGCATTCGTGAACCATCGGTTGTGTGTGCCGGCATTGCGGGTAATATAACCGGTGCGCGTGCCGATTTAATAATATGCGATGATGTCGAGGTTCCAAACACCAGTAACACCGCCGACAAACGCGAAAAATTGCGTGAAAGATTGCGGGAATTGGATTTTATTCTGTCGCCGGGTGGCACAATGATTTACATCGGCACGCCGCATACAGTTGATACAATTTATCGCACAGACGACGATTAAATAGATGTTGGGGCGTCGGGCGCATTGTCGGTGTCAATTGGTTCACGGGTGCTGATAAACATACGCAATTTGTGCAACAGTTCATCGCCCGCATCGCCAAACAGCGGCAAATATGTTTCATATTCCGGCATATCGGCCTGTAATTGGGCGCGCGCGCGTTCGGACAAAGGTTCGTTTAACATATCTGTCGCCACATGCCACAGATAATACGCGCGATGCGTTTTGGTAATGACAGACCATTTTTCCAAAAATTCTGGTTTTTGGTTCAGTGCCGCACGAATGGCAACTATCCATTCGTCGCCAAATTTTTTCACGACCGATAATTGCTGGATTCTGTTTAACCCGTCAATATCGGGGGTGAATGCGTTTATGCCGTTTTCCAGTTCGGTCCATTCGGGTTGTGTCAATGGCACCGTGGCAACCGTTTCGGCCATTTGACCACCATACGGCAACAGTTCGCGTTCAATGGTGTTCATGGGTGTTTTCCCACTGCGCAGGTTTTCAATATGTTGAATCAGCATTTTGCCGGTTGGCAACAGGCGCAATTCGCGCAATACATCGGCGTCGGCCTCGTCCATAAAGACGGCGTTTACGGCAGCCCACCCGCCAAAAATAACATGCTCTTGACGGTACAGGTTTAATAATTTTTGGGCAACTATGCTGGCTCTGGCTTTCATATTCTCTCTCCGTGTGATGGGTTATTCCATAACAATCATAATAACCTTGTGCATGGTTTTGCCAATGATTTTTTCATCAGGCGATGCAATTTGACCATATATCTTGCCGCGGGAATCTTGGCGTACGCTGACAATTTGGGCGGTTGCGGTGTCGGCGACATCCATTGCGTCGAAATCAGTATCAATGCATACGGCCAAATCGCCAACCACGGGCGCGGTTTCGGCATCGGCAAATACATACGAATGCTCCGGAATAAATCCGCCCAATCGTTTGGAATTTGGCATAATGGCGTATATGCCACTGCGACCCTCCAATGGCATGGGGGCAACAATCATTGTTTCATCAGATTTTTTGAATGCAATGGATTTGCCCGCGGGTGTGCCAAAAACCGGTACCAATTTTTTGCGCGCACTGTCGTACAATTTTGCCCCGTACAGGCCGCCATGCATATCAATGCCCGATGCCGGGTTGTCTGGAACCAGAACAGATTTAACGCGTTCTTTGACCTTGCTGATTTGTTTGTTCAATTCGCCCGATTTATACAACGTGGCGATTTTGTCGAACAATTTTTCGGCACTCATTGCAAAAGATTTTGCCAATGGTTCAATTTCGTTTTGGTAAATTTCGCGTTGGCCAACCTCTATTTTATGATACACGGACAAAGTCATACCGGCGTCGTGTGCCGCCTGGGCAATGGTTTTGCCGGTTTGTTGGCGAATTTTGCGCAGACCCGAACCAAATATTTTCAGACCGCTGTCCTCGTTATCATTCAGGCGGCGTTTGATTTCACTTTGCCATTGGTCGGCGACGGCGTCATCTTCCTTGATGAAAATGTCGGACAATTTGCAACCCAAAATATTGCAGATGTTCAGCAATTGTTTTTGGTTCAAACGGCGAACGCCTTTTTCAATCTTTGACACGGCGGACAAAGACAAATTAGATTGGCGTGCCAATTCGGTCATTTTCATGCCCGCTTTCAAACGAATGTTGCGGATATTATTTGGAAATATGATTTCTTCCTGGGCCATCGCAAAACTCCTGGGTTTTATATTTATTGACAAAATATTAGTCAATTTTTGCGCGCGCCGCAAGTAAAATAATTACAAATCCATATCGTCGGGAATTGCCGAAACATCAACCGTGTCCGCCGGTGCATCGTTTGATGGGGCGGGTTGGGCATTGCCGAATGCCGCATCACCACCGAACCCGGTTTCGCCACGGGCATCCATTTCGTCCAGATTGTCGAACAAACTGTAATCGCCAAAGAACGCTGTGCGAACGGTTTCCGGGCGGCCATGACGGTTTTTGCCGATTATAATGTCGGCCTTGCCACGGGCGCGTTCCAGACGGCGTTGGTACGATTCTTGGATTTTATCATTGGTGTTGCCAGAAATGCGCTGGGACGGATCGCGATTTTCCAGATAATATTCCTCGCGGTATGTGAACATAACAATGTCGGCGTCCTGTTCAATGGATCCAGATTCACGCAAGTCCGCCAATTGTGGACGTTTATCGTCGCGGTTTTCCACACTGCGTGACAACTGGGACAGGGCGATAACCGGCACATCTAATTCCTTGGCCAGCATTTTCAGCCCACGGGTGATTTCAGAAATTTCCTGGACGCGATTATCACTTTTGCGACCGCCGGGGGATGTCATCAATTGCAGATAGTCAATTACAATCAACGCAATCCCGCCGCATTTGCGGGCCAGGCGGCGCGCGCGGGTGCGCATCATTGGCACCGACATACCGGGTGTATCGTCAATGTACAATGGCACGCGACTGATTGCGGCGGCGTATTGTGACATTTTCAAGAAATCTTCGTCAGAAAAAGAACCCTCGCGCATGGCGGATGCCGGAATCTTTGATTGCGATGCCAACACGCGGGTTGCCAATTGTTCCTGGGACATTTCCAGACTGAAAAACACGACCGCGCCTTTGTACTGTTCATTGGCGCGACCCGATAAAATAGCATTTGCGGCATTAAATGCGATGTTCATCGCCAGGGTCGTTTTACCCATCGCCGGACGACCCGCGATAATAATCAAATCACTGTGGTGCAGACCGCTGATGGATTTATCCAATGCGTTCAAACCCGTTGTTAAACCAGACAATTTGCCGTCGGCCTTGTATGCGACCTCGGCCTCTTTTAATGCGGCGGTCAGGGCGGTTGCAATCGGCGCGACATCGCGTTTGGTTTCGCCCGCCGATGCCAGGTTGAATAATTTTTGTTCGGCAACCTCTATCTGGGTGGTGACAGGGTTGTCTAAATCTTCGACAAATGCGTTGTCAGTAATTGATTGTCCCAATTCAATCAGTTCGCGACGCATCGCGTTTTCGTACACGATGCGACCATACTGTTCAACATTTACAACCGTTGCGCCGGCACCCGCCAACTGGGTCAGGTAATCAACGCCACCAACCGATTCCAACACACCCTGTTGGTCCAGATAATTTTTCGCCGTGATAATATCAAACGGAATGCCCGCGGCAAATTGGCGTTCGGCCAATTTGTAAATTTCCTGGTGCGCGGGGTGCGAAAAATGTTCCGGTTTCAAAAATTCAGAAATGCGTTCCAACGCGCGGTTATTCATCAACACCGCGGCCAAGACGGCCTGTTCGGCCTCTAGGTTAGTTGGCAAAGTTTTGGGAGTAAAGTCCATGTCCAATATAGTATCCAAAAAATTTATGTTTTCAACGCCTTTTTTGCACGGATATAAAACACTGAAAATTCCGGTGGTTGATGACGCCGGCGCGTCCGCATGGCCCGAATTATTCCCACCGCATCGCATTGCCGAATTGCGGGCGGCGGTTGGTCCCCGACATTTTGCGGCACAAATGATGTTGGAGCCGGTTGCGCCCGAACGTATACGCCTGGACCCCGGGGCTTTGCATTTATATGACGATGCGTTCGACGGCCGCACCGCCCAAATTGGTGAACACAAAATCACAGGCGCGGCGGTGTATTGGGACCCATCAACCGGGCGTCGCGGTCGCGACGGCAGTGTGTGCGTTATGTTGTATCGTGATGACGCAACGCGGTGCGTGTTTATTCACGACATTTTATATATGACGGCGTCTGATGATGATGCGCACCCATTGGCGCACCAGTGTGATGCGGTGCTGGATTTTATGGTACGTCACAATATGCGTCGCATAACGATTGAAACAAATGGCATCGGAAATGCGTTGCCAGAAATAATGCGCGATGCGGCAACACGTGCCGGCACCCCAATCACAATCACGCGGATTACAAACACCCGGCCAAAGGTTGACCGAATCCTGGACGCAATTGAACCGGCATTGACCGCCGGGCGATTGTATGCGCATCGCGCATGTTCACAAACACCATTTATTGCCGAAATGTTGGGATGGTCACCAATTGGCGGGGCGGGACACGACGACGGATTGGACGCGGTGGCGGGCGCAATATGCGCAACGCCAACACCAATCCGCCCCACGGGACACCGCGTCCACACATATTCAGCAAACACGAATTTCAAGGTTTAACGCATAACAACAAAACAAAGGAGAAAATATGCAAAATGATTTGGAACAAATGTATCGTCGCGCATTGGATGCGCGTGCGCCGTGGGTCGCGCGCTGGGACGCCGCAATGCGGTACACAATGCCGACGACCGATACAGATGCGGCAACACTGTTTGACGCAACCGCGGCCGATGCGGTGGATAACCTGGCTGCGTCAATATATTCGCTGATGACGCCGCCGGAATCGCTGTGGATATCACTGGTCCCGGAAAGCGATGCGTCCCCCGACGCAGATGTCGCCACGGCGGCATTGCGCGCGAATCTGAATGATTCGAATTTTTATACCACCATTCATCAGTGCTATCTGGATTTGGTAATTTTGGGTACTGCATGCCTGTTTATGGCGGAAACGCCAATCGGCGCATCGTCTGCGTTTTCGTTTACGGCCGTGCCAATGCGCGACATTGCGATTTTGCCAAACGCGGTATTTCACACGGCAACAATGCCCGCGCGTGATGTTATGGAAAAATACCCAACATGGACGCCGCCCGCCGACATCGCCGACCAGATAAAACGCGACCCGGCAACGCCGTTGCGCCTGGTGCAGAGTTTGGTTGGCACCGAATTTACCGCGTGGTTGGATGTTGGGGGTAATATTCAAAACAATATCGTTGCACGTGGCACATTTGAAACCAATCCATACATCATTTTCCGGTGGAGTGTGCTGAGCGGTGAACAATATGGTCGTGGGCCGGTCTTGCGCGCATTGCCCGACATCAAAACCGCGAACAAGGTTGTTGAACTGGTGCTGAAAAACGCGACGATTGCGGTGTCTGGTATATGGCAGGCCGACGATGACGGCGTTATAAACCTGAATAACATAAACCTGACGCCGGGGGCGATTATTCCAAAGGCCGTTGGGTCATCTGGTCTGACGCCATTGTCATCGGGTGCGGATTTTGATGTGTCGCAAATAATATTAAAAGACCTGCGCGAACGGATTCGCCACGCATTACTGGCCGACCGGTTGGGGTTGCTGTCTGAAAAAGAAATGACCGCAACCGAAATTATGGCGCGTAATTCCGATATGATGCGGATTTTGGGCGCGACATACGGGCGATTGTTGCATGAATTTATTCGGCCACTGACCGACCGCGGATTACAGATTTTATCGCGCCGCGGGGTGATTGCGCCAATCGTGCTGAACAGTGACGCCGAATTGAAATACATTGCACCCATTGCCCAAATGGCGGTGGCGGAAAACCTGATTTAACCATGAGGGAAAATTATGAACGAAATTGAACAAAACTATGCCCGCACATTTGCAACCGCGCCCGGGGCGGCGGTGTTGCAACACCTGCGCCGGATGACGATTGAACGTGTGCTGGGGCCAAATGCGTCGGACGCCGAATTGCGCGGCCTGGAATCCCAGCGCGCATTGGTGCATTTGATTGAAAATATGGTATCACGGGGGCGAAAATGAAACAGGAAACGAACGCCCTGGGTGGCCTGATTGCGACCCTGCGCGACAGTTGGTTTTTAATCGCGTTTATAGGCGGCCTGGTGTATTGGGTCGCGCGCCAAGATTCGTCCCTGGCGGACATTCAACGCGCCGACACACGCATTACAACACTGGAAAATCGCACGACGATACTGGAAACAGGGATCGGGCAATTACAGATAAAATTGGACACGATTCGCGATGACGTGTCGCTGATTAAAACCGCAGTCATAAAGTAAAAACGGGGCAAACGCCCCGTTTTTTATTTTATTATTTGCCACAGCTGCCAATCATTTTGGAGATAGAAATATCTTTGTGCAGCAAGAAATCGTATTCGCAGTTGCCAGATTTGTAAGAACCTGTGCAAGCGGCCAATGTCAAAACGGCAAACAGTGCCAACATAACTTTTTTCATGTTTTCTCCTTTTGTCCAAAAGTTCAACGGGATTATACAGGACCGTATTCACAAAAGCAATACAAAAAAAGTTGAAATATTATATCGCGCCGCGGGCGTGGTATACGCGGATGCCGCACACGATAATCACATCAAATCGGGCATTGAACCCGGGATATTCCCGTGCCAAAAATGTTTCCGCCGCGCGCCGCAGACGCACGGCCTGTGCTGGCGTAATCGCATCCCAACCGGCAGTGATGGTCGGGCGGCGTTTAACCTCTATGAAAACGATGGTTTTTCCGCGGCGGGCAATAATGTCAATCTCGGCACGGCCAGTATTGCGGCCGGTGACATATCGCGACCGCAAAATTCGGTACCCATGTATGCGCAAATACATACGCGCCCAAAATTCGGCAAATAATCCAGACTGATAGGAATTCATACCCACAATTATAACAACCAACCCAAATAAAAACAAAGGAATTAAAATGAACGATAATACAGAACAAAAAAACAACGCCCGCGCGGTACAGCATCGCCGTGGCACGGCGGCACAGAACGATGCCTTTACCGGTCTGCCCGGGGAAATTACGGTTGATTTGGATAATAAAACCATCCGGGTGCACGACGGCGAAACCGCCGGCGGCACAGCATTGGCACGACAGAGCACGCTGGACGCCGCCGATTATGTCGTCGCCTGGCAAGTGCCCACCGCAGAAAATAATTACACGTGGTATCGTAAATATAAAAGCGGCTGGGTGGAACAAGGGGGCCAATCTGTTGATACGGCAGAATTTCCGATCCCGTTCTCAGACGCTGATTACACCATACAATCATTATTTTCAACAGACAGAACAAATGGAAATAATGTATATCCTGGAGATAGAACCAGATTTGGTTTTTCAATATTACAGGCAGGGCCTGGGTATAGCGGTGGTTCAACAAATGTATGGTCCGTTAATTGGACAGTATGCGGTTTTATATTGGTATAATACAATGCCGGTGTTTCCGGCATTGTATTATTTTATGTGTTTTTTCAAAAACTTAATGGCTTGGTTTATATCTTTGTATGGGATTTGCTTGATAATGTCTGGATCTAAATCCCACCATTTATATTGCTCTAAATAGGCAATTTGTTTTTCTGTAAACCGGTATCTAATTATTTTTGCGGGAACGCCTCCGACGATTGCGTATGGTGGCACATCTTTGACAACGACGGCACCTGCTGCCAGTACGGCACCATTTCCAATTTTTACCCCAGCTTTTATAAACACCTTGTCGCCAATCCATACATCGTTGCCAATTGTGCACGGTGGCAGTTTACAATCGATTTCATCGTTTGGGCGCCATCCTAAAAATTTCATATAGAAAAATGGTGATGTGGATAAAAACTGCATCGGATGATTCCCCGCCCCAATGATTACATTGCCCGCAATGGAACAATAATCGCCAATCACAGTATCTGGTGATGCAACAAACAGTGTTTTATCACAATATGAATGTACGCCAATTTTACAAGGCAAATTTTTCGCTGGGGCAAAAAAATCGTATAATACACGATGGGCCTTTAACCGTGCGGATATGCGATGCCGTACTTTTTTGATGGGAATAAATTTTGTTAAAAATAGTTTAATTTTATTCATTTATTGCTCCATTTATTTAATTGCCAACAATATAATCAATATCAATATAGTTACACATGAAATTTGTATGGTTGTATTAAACAAATTTTTATATTTGTGATATTTATATTCAACTGTATTTTCTGTCAGAAATTTATTTGCCAGTTCCAAAAAGTCACGAAAACAAAAACCATATTGTTTATTTACCAATTTATAATTATCCATGTTATTGATAAATTTTACTATTTGGCTATAACCCCATCGCCGTTTTGAAATATTCCATGCGTCCATTGCCAATGTTCCCAAAACATACGGAATCATATTTTTTGTGATTTTACCGAATTTATCTAAATCTGTTCCAAATATATTTTGCAGTGTTTTAATATCATCAATTTCCAAAAAAGCGTCCATAACAGCCCCTTCTTCTAGGGCACAACGCATTCTGGACAGAGGGGTTGAGAATGATATTCCTGATTTCCCTGATGGTGCACGATACAATACCAAATTTTCGTTCAAAAAAGCGCATTCGGTATTCAGCAATAATCTGACGTGTATTTTATAGTCTTGATGCTGTGATATTGCTATATCTAATGGTTGGATTTTTTTGTATTCTGTGCGACGAATGACCTGTCCAGGTGATGTCATACAATTGTGTTCATAAAATAATTTCCGTAATATTTCATAGCGTGTCCCTTGTGCAGAGTGTATCTCATTATGTGGCATAATATTGTTTTGGTTATCAATACACTGCAGCCCCGTATACAACACGCCAATATTCGGATGTGCGTCCATAAAATCTGTAATGCGTTGAACAAAATTTGGCATTAACATATCATCTGACGCACATTGAGCAATATATTTACCCCGTGCGTGGGCCAGCCCCGTCATACTGGCACAGTTCATACCCATATTAAATGGGTGACGTATTAATTTGATACGCGGGTCGTGGTATTTTTTTATTTCGGCAACATTATTGTCGGTTGAACAATCATCAACGATAATCAGCTCCCAATTCTTGGCAGTTTGTGCAAGCACACTATCTATGAAAAATTTCACATATTTTTCATGATTAAAACTTGATGATAAAATAGATACCAAAGGTGCATTATTTGTACTCATTTATAACCTCCACAATACGTTTTACCTCGTTATCGGTCAGCACTGGTGATATAGGCAAACTCAACACCGTGCGGTGAATCTCTTCGGTAATTGGGAATGACATATCCGCCCATTCCGTGTATGCACCCTGTTTGTGCGGTGGGGTTGGGTAATGAATGTTTGTTTGAATGTCGTGCTGGGTCAAATACTGTTGCAGCCGATCCCGCTGTGGCGTACGAATGGCAAATATATGCCAGACATGAGCAGATTCATCATCTACACTTGGTAATGTAATCAGCGGGTTTTGTATGTGTTCACGGTAATATTTTGCGATTTCGCGGCGACGCGCATTGTCGGAATCTAAACTTGGCAATTTGGCATCCAGTAATGCCGCCTGGATTTCATCCATACGGGAATTTACCCCCTTGTAAATATGGTGATATTTGCGATCGGAACCATAGTTTGCGATTGCGCGCACCCGTTCAAACAGTTCGGTATCATTTGTCGTCACGCCACCTGCATCCCCCAATGCCCCCAGATTTTTACCAGGATAAAAACTGAACGCCGCGGCATCGCCCAAATTACCAACGCGACGACCGTTGTACATGGCCCCATGTGCCTGGGCCGCGTCTTCGATAATTTTCAGATTATACTTTTTCGCCAATTCCCATATTTTATCCATCGGTGTGGCACGCCCATACAGGTGCACCACTATAATAGCGCGGGTACGCGGGGTAATGGCGGCCTCTATCAAATCTGGATTGATGCAATATGTGTTTATGTCTGGTTCAACCAAAACGGGTTTACAACCATTTTCAGATATGGCCAAAATTGTTGCAATAAATGTATTTGCGGGCACAATGATTTCATCGCCCGGTCCAAAACCATATCCGCGGATAATCAGGTTTATTGCATCCAGCCCATTTGCCACGCCAACCGCGTGTTTTGTTCCACAGAATTCTGCCCAATGTGCAGCAAACGTGTCGTTCCATTTTCCCGACAAATACCAGCCAGAATCCAGTATATCGCGAATACGCGCATCCATTTCACCGCGGAAACGCGCATTTATTTTTTGCAAATCTAAAAATTTAATCATTTTTGCTGTCCTTTAAATTATAAAGTTTCATAATCTCGGTTAAATCAGTTATTTCCTTGTTTATATCATATATTTTTTTGTTATAATGTGCGCGTCTTTTGAACGAAAATATTAATTTTATGTGCGTAACAACACATCTCCGTTTTAATAATGCCAACCGTTTTTTATTTTTTTGTAGGTAATCGGATGACCAGCCGACATTTATGATATTATTTATGTAATTTGCCATTTTGAAATAAACGTTGCGGACATAATGATTGATACAATCAGTGAAATCGTTTTGCGAGGTAATAAAATCATTTATATCAACAAATCCGATATTGTCATACCCAGATAATTTGTCTTTTAATAATTTATTTATCGCGCGATATGATTGGGCGGCGTTTTCCAATCCTGGAGTAGTTGCGTGATTGCAATCGGTCTCAGAACCTAAGATTAGAAATAATTTTGTTTTATTAGGCAAATGTTGACGTATATAGATAACATTTTCCAATACATTTTCTGGGCTTGGCAGTCCAATATATTCAAAATTCATCGATAATTCTTTTAATAATTCTTTTGTGAAATATACTTCATAATTTTGTTCCTTGTTCAGCAGGTGTTTCCAGCTTTTAGAATCTGTAAATGGATAATTTGTATTGCCATAGCATATATAATAGCCATCTTTTTTATGTTTATATAAGGCAATTTGACCTTCTAGTAATGTGGATAAAAACACAAAATCATAATCTTTTGTGAACATGTTAGTGTCAAAATCCATACTGCTTAAAACAGGTACTTGTTTTAGTATTTCGTCACAGTATTTTTTTGGAAATTTGTGTGATTCCACAATGTGGGTAAAGCACTGTTGTGCAACAGTTGTCGGTTCATTTGGATTAGTGTGTATAAATTCAGTGTCTATGTTTGATGCATTCAGATATGGTATAACACTTTCCAAATCACATGGGCCTTTGAATAAAATGTTGTATTGGTTTTGTGCCATCAATTTATTGTCGGTTGAACAGCGTTCATTTGATTCTTGAATCCAATCGACGGTGTGTTCACGAACCAGTTTGTTGGAAACATTACCAATTATGTTCAACGATGGGAAATCCAGTTTTTGATAAATATACTGGTCAACCCCCACCCCCAGAATCCGACATGAAAACAAAAAGTGTTCTAGATGTCTCGTACGCGTATTCAATGAATAAAAACCAATTATGCCATAATCACCGAATTTATCACGCATAGTAATATATCTGTTTTCAAATGAGCTATTTGACAGCAAATCGTTCAGAGCCGATTTTTCTAGTCGAATTTTTGTATAGTTCATTTGATTAGATCGATTTATTAATTCTAAAATACGATCAGAATTTTCGGCACAATCACTGCAAATATTTATTGTTATTTCGCTGCTTTTCAAAAATTCATCATTTGATGAAAATTTTTGACTTTCTGCCTGCTTAATTTCTAATAATTTATATTGTTTTAGTCTGGAATGTTTTGTGTCATCTTTGCCCAATACAGCGCAATTTTTAACCAATTCATTTATAATGTCGGGCAAAGATGCCTTGATTTCCGGACAATAGAATATTGCCTCGTTCAAATTGCCAATGTTGTCATCAATAAACAAAACATTTTGGGGGCGCAAATTCATATCAGAAATCAATTGTTTTATTCTGTTCCCTTTTGGCGACCAATCAATTGACGGGAAAACAAAATATTCCAATACATTTTGATATTCTGGTTTGTTTAATTCTGCGATTGTTGTCGCATAATCGTTTTTGGAACATATAGAATTTACTATGCCACGATTTGTTAAATCCTTGACCAAATTAATATTTCGCTGTATCGGTGTCGTTCCATTTTCAGATAAAGTCCCTGTCCAAAAAGTTTCATCTAAATCCCAAATTACTAATTTAATTTCATTCAAATTTATCATTGATTTTCTCCTTGTAAAAATTGATTGGGACGCAGGCGATTCCAATTAACACCAGTTTTTACCACACGGGCAGGGTTACCAGCAATAACGGAACCAGATGTATTAAATTGCCCCGCGACAACAGATTGAGTACCAACGATACAGTTGTCAGCAATACGGGTGTTTTTCAAGACCGTGACACCATACCCCAGCCACACATGATTGCCCAGTTTTATATATTTTCCAACATTTGAACATTTGCCGTCATGCAATATTGTGTGAGTATCCGAAGCCCAGATTGAAATATTTTCACTGAACATACAGTCGTCGCCAATTTCAAATATTGTGCCGTCTTCGCAAATTCTGACAAATCCACTACCAGCACTCAAATTTTTCCCAATATGTACCGTACAATTATTAGTATTTAATTCGCCAGCAACACCGATGTATATTGCAAAAGCAGGGTGGTATATACCATCTTCTACAACAACCTTGTTATTATCGCCATAAATATGAACTGTTATATTTGAATTTTTTGGTATTTGGACTATATTACCAATGCCATGGACATTGGTATTATTCTTTATGTTATAACTGGCAATTTTTATTCCAAACAACATTATATGTGCGCGTTTCCCCGTTGCTGAAATTTGTTTTTCTAATATTTTCATTTTCTGCCCTTTACGTATTGGTTATACATTAAATCCCATATATTCATATATTTATGTACGCGTTCAAAATTATCCAATATTGCCGGTATTCTTTGCTCATAATCATATTTGGTACATTGTTTTAATATTTTGGCAATATCGTCACCTGGCTTAATACAAATAATTCCGTCCGTATTAAAGAATTTACCAATTTCCGTTGCCCCACAATAAATCGGAACGGTCATAGACAGAAAACAGTTTGTTATACGTTCCGTGAAAAAGTACGGACTGATATCGTTTTCAATCACGATTGAATATCTGTATTTGGCAAGTGTATCCGCAATATTCACCGGTGCACCACCATCAAAAGTTCCAAATGTATCGCACAAATTTTCATCACGACAGCGCCGCGCCAAATTCAGTCTGAACAAATGCAAATCGCACGATGTTTTATCCGAAGATAAAATAGATACATTTTTTGTTTTATGATTATATGCATCTGGATTTATGGTTCCACGACCATTTGACCCGTACCACGGTTCTGCACAAGACGGCAAAAATTTTGCATTTGGTATTTTTTCCAGAATATCCGCATCGTATGTAAATATTGCATCAAACTCTTTGTATAAACTGGGATTTTTATCAAATATCATATAGTCGTTTGGGACGATTGCACGTGATTCAATCAACAAACCATAACGATGTTTCGGATTCCCCATCGTTTCCAACATTGCATTATGCGAATAAAAGTGGGTGTCCAGACCGATATTAAATCTGTCCCATAAAAATTTTGTCGGTGGGTTTGGCATATAATATGGATTATGTGCAAAATGCACATCGCGTATAAAAAATATGTCCATCAGATCGCCGGTCGCATTATAAATCTCAGGTTTGCCCTGTGTTATTGGTGTGCTGCGATTATATGATGGCAAATACACTGGTCCATATGATGTTTGAATAATATCATTATGTTTATGATGTTTGAAAAAATTTATATGCATTTTATTCCCCTGATAATAAATTTTATTGGACGATTAAAAACCTGCCATTGCAATGATAATTTCATCAATTTACAGAATGCATTGCGGCATGCCGTCTGGATATATTTCTTTTGGGTGCTGGTAAAAGCAGGGTTGTCTATTTGTTTCGTCCAACCACACAGTGCGCGGCGCAACACACGAATTCGTTCACGAATGATTGAACGTGGACATTTGTGTTTTATTGCCAAATCAACTAACATTAAATCTGTGGTCAATATATCAACAGTAAACCATTTTATTGTTTTCGTAATTGCATCAGGATTATCCTGGCGATAATAGAAATTTGTATCAACAAATGCGATTTTGTTTGCGTATAAAAACATTTTTCGCCCGGCATATTCACAACTGTTATAGTATGTCGCGTGATATCCAATGCGTTTAACTAAATCCATTTTGCGCAATACAAAGCCGTGAACGCGCCAATCCAGACTGAGGCAAAATGCCGTTTTTGCATCCAAAAATGTCTCGTAGTCGCCATTTAATGGATAATCCAAAGCCTTGGGGTTATTTTTACCTTCATAGTACAAAACCATATTGGGCATAACGATATCGGCGTTAGTTTTTATGGCACGTGAAATGCATTTTTCTAATAAATCTGGGTCCATAAAATCATCTTGTGACATAAAAAAATAATAATCGCCTGTGCATAATGGCATTGCGTATTCTTGACCTGCGACCGCCGTGCCGCCTTTGGTTGTTCGACAATATAATTTGAAACGAGAATCATTTGCGACGTATTCCGATATAATTTTAACAGAATTATCAGTTGACATATCATCAATCAATAAAACCTCAAAATTTTTATACGTTTGGTGCGTCAAACAATTTAACAAATCTGGTATATATTTTTCGCCGTTGTATATTGGAACTACAATCGATATAAGTGGGTTTTTATTCACGCTGTTTACCCCCTGTTAATATTTGTTGCATTTTTATATTGTCTGCCTGCATTATTTTATTTATTTTGTCAGTGTTTCCGTATGTGCATGGCGAGTCGTATTTTCGACTGGGGAAAGCACCGTATTCCGGTCTAATATCTAATTTGTTATTTTTGATAAATTCTTCCACTTTATCCTTTAACGCGATTGGATTACCGGAACAAACGTTTATTATGCCACTTGTATTATTTTGGGTTGCCGCCACGGCAATGTATTGCGACAAAATATTTATATCTGTAAAATCATATTGATTTTCGCCCGTGGTAAACGGAAAAGTTTTTTGACCCGCAGCCGCCATTTCCAATATTTTCGCAAATATTGACTTGTTCTTGGTATCGTCACCCGTCACATAGAAAGCCCGCAACCATTTCAGCGATATATCTTTGCCCGCAGAATATGTCAGCAACATCTGGCGCAACGAATTTTTACTTATTCCGTACAAAGACATTGGATTACACGGGGTGTTTTCGTTTATTTCGCCCACATGATAACCAACTTCGTGCATAGTCCCCATAACGGTCAAAGATTTACAACTTGCGTCTATTATTTGTTTTGTAAATGCCCAATGTTTTGGCAAATCTATAATATGGCTGTCGTTATTATGGTTAAATCCATTGCGCCAGGCCATGTGAATAACAGCATCGGGGCACCCCAGCAACTGAAAAACATCACTTGTTTCGAAAATATTTGCCAACACAACAGTTGCCTGTTTGTTTATATTATTATCAGCCATATCTGTAGCGATAACAGTATGGCCACGCTTTAACAATTCATTTACAACATGACTGCCGATATATCCATTTGCACCAGTAACAGCAACCTTCATATTTTACTCCTTACATTTCATATGTTTCATATTGTCTGACAAATATCTGACCATATCGTATGTTATCTTTCCTTGGCGGGACACCCAATTACTTTTGCATTATCGGGCACATCTTTGGTCACAATCGCGCCCGCGCCAATCATTGCATTTTCACCAATGGTGATGCCGGGCAATATTGTTGCATTTGCACCAATTGATGCACCGCGTTTAATAATTACTGGTTCCAATTTCCAGTTCTGGTTGTGGGATTTTGGGTATCGGTCATTACAAAATGTCGCGTTGGCACCAATAAAAACATCATCGCCAATGACCATTCCGTCCCAAATTTGGACATTGCATTTAATCGTCACATTATTGCCAATTTTCACATCATTTTCGATAAAGCAATGCGAACATATATTGCAGTTATCGCCAATAACGGCATTCGGCAAAACAACGCAGAATTGCCATATCTTTGTGTTTTCGCCGATATTTTTACTCTGTACATCTGCTAATGGGTGAATCATTCTGCTACCTCTGATAAAAATTGATTGTAATCGCGAATATAATCCGACTCGTCATAATGTTCCGATGCCAGAACCATTACCACGCAATCTGGTGAAAAATTCGTGAATTCACGCCAAATGTTTGATTTTATATGCAACCCAACCGCCGGATTATCCAGATGTACCGTTGCGCGTTCGACGCCATTATCCAGAATAAAATCACAACTGCCCGATGTGCAGACGATAACCTGTTCCAATTTGCGATGCGCATGCCGACCACGTATCGCATTTTTATCGGTACCCCAAATATAGTAGACCCGTTTAATATCAAACGGGAAATCGGTTCCCTTTTCCAACGCAACCAGGTTGCCGGTATGGTCACCGCGAACTGTGAAATATAACAAATCGTACTTTACCATTTTTCCGCTTTTTTTATTCGCAAGTTACCTATTTTTAGAAATTCAAACAGATAGATTTTCCCGTTTTGCACGCGCAATAACGGAATTTTTTCAAACAGATAATACTTGGTTTTTGTCAATGAATATTGTTTACGCCGAATAACAGGCAAAATGCCAAATAACCAGAAATGTTGGTTTAATTCTTTGGTTAAATCCAGTAATTTGACAATATTGTACTCATTACTTATCATGCTGGCTAATAAATCATATCTGGCTTGTTCGGTACTGATTATTTGTTGATGGTGATGAACAATGGATACATTTGTGGCATGATATCTGTAATCTAACAAAACGGTTTGCAAATTATGCAACTCAGATACATGTGCAATTGACATCCAAAACGCAAAATCCTCGGCACATGGATAGCGTTTGGAATAACGAATGTTGTTATTATGCAAAACCGATGCTCGTATCATCGCAGTTGGATGACATATGCGACAACCATGTATCAACAAATCAAGTAATTTTATAACAGGCGCATATTTATATATATCCTGTTTGGTGCCGAATGCAGATACCCACGCCCCCACAACGCCTACATTTGGGTGCGCGTCCATATAATCAACCTGTAATTTGAACCGTTCTGGGCGGGATATATCATCACCGTCCATGCGGGCGATATATTCGCCGGTGCACAAATCCAACCCTTGGTTCAGGATGGTAATCAGCCCTTGGTTTATTTGGTTATCAATGAATTTTATGCGGGAATCGCGTCGTGCATATTTCCGCACAATTTTAGCGGTATTATCAGTCGACCCATCGTTTATAATGATAAATTCAAAATCAGAAAATGTCTGATTCAGAATGCTCTCTATCGCTGTCGCAACATATTTTTCTGAATTATATACAGGCATTAATACCGATATTTTTGGTGTCATTTGTGCCCCCGTAATAATTCCGTTATTTGCTGAATAATTGTGTCATACTGAAACCGAGCCAACCCGCGGGTTGCCTGGGCTTTCATGCCGGTAATATCAATGCGTTTATTGTAAACATCAGACATCGCCTGGGCCAATTCAATTTCGTTGCCGGGGGTAAATAATATACCGCCAGCCCCGTTTTCCAGAATTTCACTTGGGGCCGATTTGCAACGTGATGATATATTAAGTGTACCTACCGCTGCCGCTTCGACCAAAACCATTCCAAAACCTTCGCCGAAACTTGATAAAATGTGCGCCATTGCACCGCGCATATAGCCAAATGGACACGAAACAGAACCAACGAATACGATTTGTTTGCCAGATTGCATGGATTTTGCAATCTTTTCCAAATCCGAACGCAATTCCCCATCCCCCACCAAAAGCAACTTCACATCAGGTCGGTGTTCATTTGTGTAAAATAATTCAAATGCACGCAGAATGGTTGCGGGGTCTTTATCAGAATCTAATCGACCGACGCTGCAAAAATATTTCCCATATTTTTTCGGAATTTTTGTGCTGTTTTTGCGAATGGATGTAATATCCAGTGGATTATATATACGAACAACTTTGTTTGCGTAATCAGGAAAACAGGTTTCAAAATCAGATTTGAATTCGTCAGACAAACATACCAATGTATCATATTCTGATATGTACTTTATCCGATTATATTGTGTAAAATAATCAAATGAACTGTGCCAAAAGGCAATTTTGCGCTGTTTGCAATGTAATAATTCCTTGTAAAAAGCAAAATTTTTATAATCAATAAAAACATCCGTGTTTCGGAACAGCGAACTGTGTCTTAATACAAAACAACAATATTTCCTGTATAAACTAAACACAGACCGGCGAATGTTTTTCAAAGGAAATATGCTGGTATACGGTTCCAAAACTTTATTAAACCGTGCCAGCGGGGTTACAATATGCAATTTTATGTTCGGATGCGTGGCAAACCAGTTGTTGAACATAGGCTCTGATGGGGCGCAATGCATCAACACATTTATTTCAAAATCGTCATTACGGGCCAATTTATCCAGTGTTTGAACAAACACTGTTTCGACACCGCCGATTATCATATTGGGTATACAAAATGTAATGCAAGTTTTCCCTGCGTGTGGCATAAATTCCCCTTTGCGTTTGAAGACAAAGGCACCACAGGTATGCGTCCTGGGCGCTGGAGTATATGTTAGTGTATATGAAATATATTTGCAATGAAAATGTTACGTCACCGCGTCGGCGCATCAAAATGCATACGGTTTCGATTGGAAATTTTCCCGTGCCTGTTGAATATTCAATGCCGCATCAGATGCATATCGACCGTTGTCCACCAAATCCAGCGAACCATAATACGCCGTCATCATTGGGTCGTACGCATTTGTGGTTGAAATCCATTTGTCGGCCCCGGAATTAGGCGCACCATACTTATCCAGTACATTTTGCCAAAATGCCAGGATTTTTTTCTGACGCTGGTCGGCGAATTTTTCGTCGGCCCCCTCTAAATCATTTACATCGTTATTGTACAC
>CAKQNS010000005.1 GCA_934255455.1 uncultured Alphaproteobacteria bacterium | reverse complement strand
AGGCCGAACCATGTCCGGCGGGCTCGTACTGTCCTGGTATTCCAGATTCTTTGGCAGATTCTATTTCTGGTCTTGACGAGGGTAACATACCAGACAGTTGGCCAAAATGTGGTGATACAGCCCCGTATACGGATATATATAATAAGTATGCGTGCCCAACCACATATCCGAACAGTGCGGCAAAATCGAGTGCTATTGAACAATGTTATTTAACCACAACCGCGGGTAAATATGTTGCGACTGCCCGTGCGGACCAAGTTCAGTGCCTGGCAAACAATTACTGCACCGGCGGTACCCAGGTGAACTATGGTTCAACTGGTGGTATGCAATCGTGCGCCACGGGATACGAAAGCACGGCGGGCGCATCCAGTTGCACGGCAACGACATATAGCATTACATACAACCTGAATGGTGGCACGAATGCGTCAAGCAATCCAGCCAAGTACACCGTTGAAACCGCAACAATCACTTTGGCGGCACCGACCAAGACGGGATACACATTTGGTGGTTGGTACACGAATTCTGGTCTGACGGGCAATGCCGTGACCAAGATTGCCAAGGGTTCAACTGGTAATAAAATATTCTGGGCAAAGTGGACGGTTAAATCGGTGACCTGTGCGGCGGGTAAATATCTGCCGGCGAACAGCCTGACGTGTGGCGACTGTACGGCTGGCTATGCGTGTCCGGGCGGCACATATTCATACAGTTCCAGTATTCAGGGGCGCACACAGTGTACTGGCGCTACATACTCGGGTGCGGGCGCGGCGACATGTGCAACCTGCCCCAGCATCTATACATCTGATACAACCGCGGGCAAAACGAAAATTACAGATTGCAAGGTGAAAACAACGGCCGGAAAATACATTGCCAACGCCAATGACAGCGCCCAAACCGCGTGTACAACCGGGCACTATTGCCCATCTGAAACGGTGGCATACGGTTCAACAAATACGCCAACGGCGTGCCCGACGGCTGACGCAACCACTGCGCGCACAACATATCCGACGGATTATTTGAATCCGACTATGCTGACCATTAAGAATCAGACTTGGTCAACGGGTTGGGCAAAGAAATCACAGTGCAGTGCGAACTATACATTTACAAATGTTGCGGGGAATTTCACGGTCGAAAGTGTTCAATTCAATGAAACAACCGGAAAATATGACAACGGTGGCGGTAAATATTACACCAAGGTCAACGGTGGATATTACTTGGTTGATCAATACAGTTCAACATATTGCAATGTGGCCAGCCATCGTATGCTGTATCACAATGTGGCGGAATGCCCGGCCGGTTCATATTGCCCGGGATATGCATCAATGCCATTGTGCTCCAGCGGTACATACGAAACAACAATGGGATTGTACACTTGCCCAACGACATATCCAAACAGCGCGGCAAAATCCAGTGCGGAAACACAGTGCTATTTGACTACAACGGCGGGTAAATATGTTGCCACGGCCAAGGCCGACCAGGTGGCGTGCACGGCGGGATATAAATGCCCGGGCAACATCACAGTGTATTATGGTTCAACGGGTGGTCGCACACAGTGCACTGGCGCCACATACGCTGGCGCTGGGGCAAGTGCATGTACGGCGTGCCCGTCGGGATATACAACAAATACTGATAACGGCAAAACCGCCGCAACACAATGTACAATCAGCGTTGCCGCCGGTAAATATCTGGGAACCAAGAACGAGACAACCGTGAGCACTTGCGCCGCTGGAACATACAAAGCCGCACATACCGTGAACTATGGCAGCACATCATCGTGCAGTGCATGTACCGGTCGCACAAAGTACAGCGCGGCGGGTGCGGCATCATGCAGCAATGTTTCAACCGGGTATTATACAACGGGCTGCAACACCAGTGGCAATAACTGTACCGGCCAATCCCAATGTAACGGCAGTGTATATTGCACCAGCGGTATTCTGAACAACTGTCCAACGGCAGAGAGCGGATGGACGGCCGGCACTGGCAAGGGATGGAGTGCGGTGACAAGTTGCTTTGAAACCAAGGCAGCGACAAGTGTCAGCACATATTGCAGTGCGGGTCAATTGAAAAAGAACGCAACGAATGGAACCACATGGGGCGCCAGCACAATCAGCACCGCATTGACCGCGAAGCCAGGTGCGATTGTAAACGGCCAGACCTGTACACAATGTATCGGCTCTACATACAGTGCGGGCGGTACGGCAACATTGTGTGAATTATGCCCAGACGGATATACAAATGATATCAGCAACGGCAAGACAGCCGCCAGTCAGTGTGCAATCAGTGTCAATGGTGGACACTATATCGGCACCGCGGGTCAAAACAGTACTAATTGGGGCACTTGCGCCGCCGGTACGTACAAAGGTGCTCATACCGTGTATTATGGCAGCACATCATCGTGCAGTGCATGTACCGGTCGCACGAAATACAGTGCGGCGGGCGCATCGGCATGCAGCACCGTCAGCAGTGGTTATTACACCACGGGTTGCACGGGTGATGACAAATGTACTGGTCAAACCCAATGTACCAGTGGCACATGGTGCGCATCGGGCGTGATGAAACAGTGCAGCAGTCTGTCCGGCGTATCGGTTTCGGGTGGTACATATAGTTCGGCGGTGGGCTCGACCGCAAACACGGCGTGTAAATATACCGGCCCATCAAAGACATTGAGTGGATGCAAAACGGTGACGACGAACACTGTGACCTACTCTGGCACTGCGTGGCCAACGACGACCTATTCCGTGACGGCAAACGGCGGGTATATTATAAGCAACAATAACCAGGCCGCGGCGGCGTGCACACAGTGCAATGGTGCAGTATACAGCGCAGGCGGCACCGCAACATCATGTGCGGCGTGCCCATCTGCGGAATCTGGATGGACGGCCGGCACTGGCAAGGGATGGAGTGCGGTGACAAGCTGCTTTGAGACCAAGGCGGCAACCAGCGTCAGCACATATTGCAGTGCGGGTCAATTGAAAAAGAACGCAACGAATGGAACCACATGGGGCGCCAGCACCATCAGTGTCCCGTTACAGGCCAAGGCAGGATCCATTGTCAGTGGTCAAACATGTGAACAGTGCAGTGGCGCAAAGTACAGCGCGGGTGGCACCGTGACCAATTGCGCATCATGTCCGACGGCGGATACCGGTTGGACATTGGGTACAGGTACCGGATGGACATCGTACAGCGCATGCTATGAATACCAAACACCGGCAAATTGCGCCAGTGGTTCGGTTAAACGCACGGCAACCAGCGCGACCGCGTACAGCACCACCATTGCATTATTGAATAAATTGTCGTCCAAGGCCGGGTACTATGCATCAGCAACCGCAACATCGTGCACAATTTGCCCAAAGGGTTCGTCTTGTGTGGCGGGCGCGGTAAATCCAACGGCGTGTGCGAATTGGTCGTACGCGGATAAAACCGGAATGTCATCGTGCACATCGTGCCCAACCGTCACAAGTGGATGGGACAAATCCAACACGACCGGCACAGGGTGGACATCATACACCCAGTGTCAGCAAACAACGGGTGCGCCGGAACACTGCGTATCGGGCGGACTGAAACAAACGGCAACCAGCAGCACCGCATGGGGCGCCAGCACAGTGAATGCGGCCCTGTCAGCACAAGCGGGATATTATGTAAATGGCATCGCGTGCTCGATTTGCATTGGGGCGACATACTCGGGCGGTGGCACATTGACCAAGTGTGACGAGTGCCCAACCATTTACACGCACAATACGACAGATGGCAAAATCCGCATTGATCAATGCCAGGCAAAAACAACCGCGGGCAAATACATTAAAACGGAAAATGATGATATGGAAACAGTTTGCGCGGCCGGTGGATATTGTGCGGGTGGCACAATCGTGAACTGGGGCGGCATTGGTGGTCGCACATTATGCACGGCGGGCACATACAATCCGAACACGGGTTCAAGCCTGGCCACGGCATGTGTTAAATCCGACGCCGGGTATTATGTGGACACCAATGGTGCAACCGCACAAACGGCATGCACGGGTGCAACATATACCGACGCGGCCGGTGCGACCAAGTGCACCACATGCCCAACGGCAACCAAGTACGCAGATGCATTGGCACGGTATTCGTATTATAATACCGGGGCAATTGGCGACCACACGACCAAGACCAAATGCCAGGCGATATTTAATTCCAGAATTGACCACGGTACCTTGGTAAATGATGCGTGCTATTTGGGTTCGGATAACGATTACGGTACCAGCACCAGCAACGGCGCATCGACATGCTGGTTATTAAAGGATGGCTTGAGCTGTGATGGTGGATATTATAATAAATCACAGTCTGCATCGACCCGTGCAACGGTATTGTCGAACGCGTGTATTGCGGTTGGTGCGGGGTATTGGTCGGCAACCGGTGGATTGACCCGTACCCAGTGCGGCAGTGGATTGACCACCATTGGATATGGCGCTGGTGCCGACGAGGCCGGCGATTGCGGACGGATATTGCACGCGGGCAACCACACAATATATCTGCGCAATACCAAGAAAACAACCCCGTCGTTGAACGTAGATATAAATGGCACCGTGTTCTATGGCAATATGACCCGGGGCACAACCTATGGCAAATTCCGTGTGAACAAGGGTGGTACCGTATATTCTGTGCATAACGATGCCACAGAATCAATTGAACGTCCGATTGTCCAGGGCCAGGTATCAATGTCGGGGCCGTTCACCAATACAACCAAGCGTCTGCGTACGGACTATATACCGGTTGAACCAAACACACAGTACACCGTGACATATACTTCGACGGCGGTGCCAAGTCTGATTTACGCAACATACGACGCGAACAAATCGATGTTGTCGCGTGCCAACAATAAACGGACCGGATTCACATTCACGACCGAGACCAACGCAAAATATGTAGCGTTTACATGGTACGGGAATGATTCCGCCACGGTGACGCCGTCTGATGTTCAGAATTTCAGATTAGAACAGTGGTAGTATGAATGTAAAAAGTGCGCCGAATGGCGCACTTTGTTTTTAGAAATAAAAACAGGTTATCTTTCCCCGGCGTGACGCGCGGCCGACAATGCCGTGCGTAATGATTGGGTTGCTATCTGTCGAATTTTTGGTGCAAATGTGCGCAGATTCATGGCATCGGCAACATTGTCAGCAAAAATTTGTGCAATAAAGTCCAATTGTGTCGGTGCGATAACGAATACCTCGCTGGTGATATTTGATGTGTTCAGTTGTTGAATTGGTTCACGCATAATAATAAATCCCCCCTGCTGTGTGGCGAATATCAGGAAAAAATTACCATTGCCACTTGTTTGTTTATGTATTTGCATTATATCATAAAGTATCTTGACCGCAAGGTGCAAAATTGCTATAAATCTGGGGAAAAAGACAAGGAAAAGTTATGTTAAAGAATATTATTACAAAAGTTCTGGGGTCGGCGAATGACCGGTTGGTAAAATCTTATGATAAAACGGTGTCGCTGATAAACGATTTGGAACCAAAATACCATGCAATGACCGATGATCAACTGCGCGAACAAACACAAAATCTGCGCGCGCGGTTGCAGGCCGGTGAAAAAGAAAAAAACATTTTGCCCGATGCGTTTGCCCTGGTGCGCGAGGCGTCTGTTCGTACGATTGGATTGCGCCATTTTAATGTTCAGATGATTGGTGGTATGGTTTTGACCGGCGGTCAAATTGCCGAAATGAAAACCGGTGAAGGTAAAACATTGGTTGCCACATTGGCATTATTCTTAAAGGCTTTGCACGGTCGCGGTGCGCATCTGATTACGGTGAACGATTATTTGGCATCGCGTGACGCCGCATGGATGGGCCAGGTTTATCGTTTCTTGGGATTGACCATCGGCACGATTCAACACGACATGACCGACGACGAACGCCGTGCGGCATACGCGTGTGATATTACATACGTGACCAATTCCGAATTGGGGTTTGACTATCTGCGCGATAATATGAAATTTTCCAAAGGTCAACAGGTTTTGCGCCCATTGTATTTTGCCATTGTCGACGAAGTTGACAGCATTTTAATTGACGAGGCCCGCACCCCGTTGATTATTTCGGGACCGGCCGAAGATACCAGCGAACTGTACGTCCAGGTTGATACAGTGGTTGCACAATTGGCACCAACCGATTATAAAAAGGACGAAAAAGACCGTCATGTCACATTGACCGAAACCGGGGTTGATACAATTACACGGTTGTTAAAAGATGCGGGTTTATTGGTGGGC
Organism: uncultured Alphaproteobacteria bacterium; assembly: GCA_934255455.1. Taxonomy (GTDB): domain Bacteria; phylum Pseudomonadota; class Alphaproteobacteria; order Rs-D84; family Rs-D84; genus Enterousia. The sequence continues at coordinate 62,572 of CAKQNS010000005.1, read as the reverse complement.
GACAATTTATATGCGTCTGAAAATGCGGCGTTGGTTATGCATATTCAACAATCGTTGTTGGCGCATCATCTGTACCAGAAAAATGTGAACTATGTTGTGCGCGATGGGGAAATTCTGATTGTCGATGAATTTACCGGACGTGTTATGACCGGCCGCCGTTTTGGCAAGGGGCTGCACCAGGCGATAGAGGCCAAAGAACATGTAAAGGTTCAACCAGAAAATCAAACCGTATCCAGTATTTCATACCAGAATTTATTCCGTTTGTATGACACATTGTCTGGTATGACGGGTACCGCCATGACCGAGGCCGCCGAGTTTGAAGAAATTTACAAACTGCGCGTGGTGTCGATTCCGACCAATCGCCCGGTGGCGCGTGTTGACCACCATGACGAAATTTATCGCAACAAAGAAGAAAAATACGATGCGATTATTAAACAAATTCAAGAATGCATGGACAGAAAGCAACCTGTTTTGGTTGGCACCGTGTCGATTGAAAAATCCGAAGAATTGGCGGCAATTGTGCGCAAGAAATTGCATATCAATCCCGCGGTTTTGAACGCAAAACATCATGAATCCGAGGCCAAGATTGTATCCCAGGCGGGGGCGCCGGGTGCGGTCACCATTGCGACAAATATGGCTGGGCGTGGGACCGATATTAAATTGGGTGGTAATGCCGAAGATTTAATTGCTGAACTGGATGCAGATGCCCCAGATTACGAAGACAAAAAGAAAGAAATATACGACCGTATTGAACAAAACAAGAAAATCGTTTTGGACGCGGGCGGTTTGTATGTGATTGGCACCGAACGCCATGAATCCCGCCGTATTGATAACCAGTTGCGTGGGCGCAGCGGCCGCCAGGGTGACCCAGGTGATTCTAAATTCTTTTTGGCATTGGACGACGATTTAATGCGCATATTTGGTGCGGCGCGTTTGAATGGTATGTTGACCACTTTGGGTTTGAAACCGGGCGAGGCCATTACTCACCCATGGATAACCAAGGCGTTGGAAAAGGCCCAGAAACGTGTCGAGGCCCGTTATTTTGAAGCGCGCAAAGAATTGTTGAAATACGACAATGTTATGAATGAACAGCGCGGTGTTGTGTATAAACAGCGCGACGATTTGATGACCAGCGACGATTTGGCGCCACTGGCACGTGAAATGATTGGCGATGTGGTGGAAATTATTTGTGAAAATAATATTCCAGAAAAATCGCACCCAATGGATTGGAATACAAACGGTATTCACGATGCCATGGTTCGTGTGTTTGCATTGGATATTACCGACATTGAAAAATGGAAAACAGACGAAGAAATCACCGAACGCAAAGCGTACGAGATTTTACAGAATCTGGCCATGCGTCGTTATGCGCAACAGACCGAAAAATATGGCCCCGAAATGATGCAAATGGCGTCGCGCCAAATGATGCTGGGGGCGTTGGATGCGGTTTGGAAACGCCATCTGCAACAGATGGATTATTTGCAAACGGCAATTGGTTTGCGTGGATATGCCCAGAAAAACCCGCTGTATGAATATAAACGCGAGGCATTGGAATTGTTCAAGAACACCATAAATAATTTCAAAATTATGTCTGTGTCGTACATTTCGCGCATGGAATTGACACGTGCGGATGTTGATGCCACCGAACAGCAACGCGCGCAACACGATGCGGCGTTGAACCAGGCATCGGGGATGGAGGCGCGTCGTAATGCGCCATGCCCGTGTGGTTCGGGATTAAAATACAAACATTGCTGTGGAAAACTGCACTAGAAAGACGGGGCAAACGCCCCGTTTTTCAAAGTTGATTCCGTGTCAACAGAAAAATCTGCATTTTGGTAAATATCTGGTTGCGATTGGGGGACAAAATTTGCTATTGTGGCGGCATGGAAAATCAATTCGTTCATCTTCGTACACATACGCGTCTGTCCATGGGGGTTGGCACAATCCAGGTCAAAGAATTACCCAAATTGTGTGCGGCCGCCGGAATGTCTGCGTGTGCGTTGACAGATACGAATTTGATGTCTGGCTGTGCCGAGTTTTCTGATGTTATGCCATCAAAAAAATTACAGCCTATAATCGGTGTTGAAATATCATTAAATCATCACAATATCGACCCAAAAATACTACGTGCGTCGTCGTTGTCAAAAATTGAATTGTTGGCACAAAATCATACCGGGTATTTGAACCTGTGTGAACTCAGTCGTATTATGTACATGCGCACGGAAAATCATCATTTGGGGCCATATATCACATTTGATGAATTGGCATCACACGCGACGGGGGTTATCTGTTTGTCGGGCGCGCACACCGGCCCAATTGGTATGGCATTATTAAATGCCCAAGATGCCCAGGCGCGGATATATGCCGAACAATTTGTTTCAATATTTGGCGACCGATTTTATATGGAAATTCAACGTCACGGATTGGTGGATGAAATAAAAACAGAGCCTGGATTTTTGAAACTGGCGCGTGAGTTAAACATTCCAATTGTTGCAACCAATGATGTTATGTTTGCGTCCTCATCGGATTACGAGGCCGAAGATGCCCTGTCCTGCGTTTTGGGCCAGACCAAGGTTATTGACCCCGACCGCCCCCGCAAATCGTCCGAGCAATATTTCAAATCGCCCGAAGAAATGTTGGAATTATTTTCCGATTTGCCCGAGGCATACGAAAACACTGTCGAAATTGCGCGGCGTTGCGGATTTATGGTGAATGTTCATGAAAAGCCATTGTTGCCCCGGTTCGGTGACGATTTAGAAAACGAATGTCAAATGTTGCGCGACCATACTATGTCGGGGTTGACAGCACGCATGCAAGAACAAGGTATTACCGACACCCAACCCTATTTTGACCAGGCCGAATTTGAATTGGGCGTTATTATAAATATGGGATTCCCGGGATATTTCCTGATTGTTGCGGACTATATTGATTGGTGCCGTAAAAACGATGTTTTGACGGGGCCCGGTCGTGGTTCGGGTGCGGGTTCTATTGTGGCGTGGGCATTGGGCATTACGCATGTAAACCCGTTAAAGTACGGATTGCTGTTTGAACGTTTCTTGAACCCAGATCGTATTTCCATGCCAGATTTCGATGTCGATTTTGAACCGACTGGGATTGAACGAGTGTTGGCGTATATTTGCGATAAATATGGCCATGATTCTGTGTGCCGCATTATTACATTTGGCAGCCTGCAGGCCCGTGGCGCAATTCGCGATATTGGGCGCGTGTATGGTATTCCCTATTCAAAATCAGATCGGTTATCTAAATTGATTCCCCAGGACGCCAAGAAGTTAAAAGACGCAGTGGATGCATCATCTGAAATGCAATATATATTACAAACAGACAATGATATGAACAAGGTCGTATCCATTGCCGAGGAATTAGAGGGCTCTATCCGCAACCTGGGCCAGCACGCGTGCGGCGTTGTTATCGGCGACCGCCCAACGACCAAGATTGCACCGGTTTACCGTGACCCAGCCAACCCGCTGCCATCGTGCCAATTTGATGGACATTATTTGGAATCGGCGGGGTTGATTAAATTTGACTTTTTGGGTTTGGAAACGCTGGTTGTGTTGAAATACGCGGTGCGTTTAATTCAGCAAACCCGCGGCATCAACATAGATTTGGATAAAATACCGGTTGATGATGCAAAAACAATGGATTTATGGCAACGCGGCTTGACCGAAGGCATATTCCAGTTCGATGCCCCGTTTGTACAGCAAACATTGCGCAAAATGCGCCCGACCAGTTTCTTGGAAATTTCGGCGTTAAATGCACTGAACCGCCCGGGCCCAATTGCATTTATTCCACAATTTATTGCCCGTATGCATGGCGAGGAAAAAATTGAATATGTTCACCCCAAGGCCGAGCCTATATTAAAGGAAACATACGGCATTATCGTGTACCAGGAACAGGTGATGATGCTGACGCGCGCATTGGCCGGATTTACCCGCGGGCAATCGGACACCGTGCGTAAAGCCATGGGTAAAAAGAAACTGGAACTGTTGGCGCAACTGGAAATTCAATTCTTGGATGGCTGCGAGAAAGAAAACACCCTGAATCGCGAACAAGCCAAAGATCTGTGGGAAAAGTTCAAAGAATTTGCAAAATACGCATTTAACAAATCGCACGCGATTGCATATTCCATCGTTGCAAACCAATGCGCGTATTTGAAGGCGAATTTTACACCGGAATTTTTGGCGGCATCTATGTCCAGCAACCTGAACGACACCGACCAATTGGCGCTGTTCGTTGATGATGCCAAGGCCAATTTTAACATTACAATTGTGCCACCGGACATCAATGCCAGTGAATCATTATTCACGGTGCGTGATGGGAAAATCATATATGCATTGGCCGCGATAAAGGGTGTTGGCACGGCGGCAACTGATGCGATTGTGGCGGAACGCAACGCACATGGCAAATTCAAAAACTTGACCGATTTTGCAAAACGATGTGCACCGATTATGAATAAACGAATACTCGAGGCATTCGCCCGCGTTGGTGTTCTGGATTCGTTGTGTCCAAATCGTGCGGCGATATTTATGAATGCCGATGCAATTTTGTTATATGCATCTAAATCCAAAGACGGTGCGAATTCATTGTCGCTGTTTGCAAATACAATAGAAGATGATGTGGCCGATGATCGGTTGTTGAAAAATCTGCCGCGGACCGCGCCCTGGACATTTGGCCAGCGTTTGGAAAACGAATTGATGGCGTTGGGATTCTATATATCGGCACATCCGTTAGACCAATATAAACATTTAATTCAACGTGCCAAATTGGCCACCAGCGCCACACTGATTGACTTGGGCGACCGCAAACCGGTACAGATTGCAGCAAATGTAAATTCTTTCTCGCGTCGTCGCACCAAAACCGGCAAAGATATGATAACCATAAATGCCTCAGACAGTTTTGGTAATATTGATGCGGTGGCGTTTGGGGAATCGGCGGCAATATTTGGTCAAATGCTGGCGGGCGAAAATGTAGTGCTGATTTCTGGGAAAACATCGGCGCGCGACGACCGTGTGTCCATATTTGTTGATTCAATCATTCCGCTGACCCAATGGGTGGCCAAGGTTGCACGCAAATTAACCCTGGATATATATACCAAAGATGTATTGCCCAGTGTAAAAAAAGCGCTGGGGTCGTTGCCGCATGGTGGGACCCGTGTGGTGCTGATTTTACACGGGGCGGACAAAACGGCATCTATTGCATTGCCAACCGGGGTTGAATTGGGTGCCACCACGGCCAAGGATTTAATTGCCCTGGGGATAAAGGTGGAAATAGAATGACAACTGAAACCAAACATGTTCCGGTATTATTGGGTGCCGTAATGGAAACATTAGGCGATATTCGTGGAATGCGCATTATTGATGCAACATTTGGGGCGGGTGGTTATTCGCGCGCCTTTTTGAACGCGGGCGCCATTGTCACGGCGTTTGACCGCGACCCAAATGTCGTGGCGGATGCAACCGCCATGCGCGGCGAGTTCGGCAACCGTTTTACTTTTATTCCGCAACCATTTTCCGCAATGGCTGAACTGTCTGATAAATTTGATGCAATTGTGTTTGATTTGGGCATATCATCCATGCAGATTGATATTGCATCACGCGGATTTTCATTTCGGGCGGATGCGTCATTGGATATGCGTATGTCGGAAAATGGGAAAACCGCGGCCGATTTAATTGATGAATTATCTGCCGCCGATTTGGCACACATATTGCGTGAATATGGCGATGTGCCCCGGGCGGCGATTATTGCCAATGCAATTAAACGCGCGGCGCCCAAAACAACATTTGCATTGCGCGATTTGATTCATAATCCGCGCGATATTGCCCCGGTGTTCCAGGCGCTGCGCATCGCGGTGAACGATGAAATGGGCGAATTGGAACGTGCGTTGCGCGCGGTGCCGGGATTGTTGAAACCCCACGGCAAATGCGTTTGTGTTACATTTCATTCGCTGGAAGACAGAATAGTCAAAAACACATTTCGCGCATGGACAACCGTGCCCGGTGACCCGCGTATACCAACGGTTGCCACGGCCGATTTTGAAATGTTGGCAACCAAAACACCAGATGTTGCCGAATTGGAAAACAATCCGCGTGCACGCAGTGCGCATTTACGTGCGGTCGTAAAATCATGTTGACCCGTATATGGCATTTTGTGTAAAATTACCAGAAAGGAAGGTTATATTATGAAAAAATTACTTGTTTTATTGTCGGTAATGTTGCCTGGGGCCGCATTGGCAAACCCGGCGTGTCCTGTTTGCACAATTGCAATTGGTGCATCCCTGGAAATTGCGCGCCAGATTGGTGTGCCAGACAGCGTGGTTGGCCTGTGGGCGGGTGCGCTGTTGGCATTATTGGGATATTGGGCAATTAAATTCTGTGACAAACGTGGCTGGAATTGGCGTGGTCGTAATCCAATGCTGATAATTTTATCGGTTGCGATGATTGGTTTTGTCTATATGGGGCGCGTCAAATATAATCCCCAGTTGATTTGCGGGGCATTTGCGATGGATCCTGTTTTGTTCGGCACGATATGTGGTGCGGTGCTGTTCATTGTGGTGGAAAAATTATACGATTGGATGAAGGCACGCAATGGCGGTCATGCCCATTTCCCATTTGAAAAGGTTGTTTTGCCACTGGTTGCACTGGGGCTGGCCAGTTGGGCAATGACGGTATGTATGTAAAGGAGAATAAATATGAAACGCGACAGCAAAAAAATGACTTTGGACGAAATGGTCCAGAAACTTGACCAGTCTAAAAAGGTAAATCCGTTGGATTTGTCGTCCGACCAAGATTTGTCAATTGCACTGATGAATTTGATTTCATTGGAAGAGCATTTCTTTTTCAGTGGCGCAAAAACGCACAAGACCGGTTTTTATGATTTAATCAACACTGTCCGCGAAATGCGCAAGGAATTGATGCAACGCATTGTAAGACCGTCGTCGGCCGAAGATGGCGAGGTATGGTGCATATCGAAACACCTGTTGGCGGCATCTATGCGTATAATGGAGGTCGGCACCAAGGCCCTGGGCGCTGGCAACAAGAAAACGGCATACGAATTGTTTGACAAGGCGTATGATTTGTATTCATTGTTCTGGGGTATCAATATGAATTTGATTGATCTGACCGGCGTAAAACAGGTTGCCCCCGATGTATACGACCACGCAATCAACGAATGCAAATTGAACACAAAATCCGATAAAAAGGTCGAAAAAGTCGCATCGGCCGATGTTCGTGAATCTAAATCCACGGTTCGCAAACTGGGCGATTGGGTAAAAAATGCAGTAAATTGTTGTATTGAATAAATTTCTGTATTGATTCACATTGTCAAAAAATGGTATAATGCAACAAAAGAGAGATGAAATTGACTGCGAAAAATTCTCGTTTTGTTAGATGTTTGATGGTTGCAGCAACCACATTTTGTGGTGCCAACCTGTATGCGGTCCAGGCACCTAACCCGCGTGGCGGCAATGTTGTTGCACAATCGGCGCGCGGTGGTGAACACACCGCGACGGCGCGCACGACCGCCAGTGCAAACGGCACCGTGTCGCGTTCGGCAACCGCCCGTCCGTCCACAACCACGGCGCGTACGGCATCGTCAAATATTGTAAATGTTGCAAATACCAACGCCACCACGGGGCGCAGCGCGGTGCGCCGCAACAACATAGTTTCGTCTGTGTCGGCGGTTTCATCACGCGCGGCGGCAAATAATGTGTCGCACAGTGCGGCAAATGTTTCCCGCGCGGCATCATCATCAAATGTTGTGCGTTCGGGCGTTGTTCGTTCGGCAACAACAACTGGTACCGCATCATCGGCACGCAGTGCAACGAATGTTGCCCGTGCGGGTTCGCGCGCCGGTGTTGCGCGCGCAACAGCCGTGTTTGACGATGTTTCTAAAATTGGTGGTGGGTATGCCACCTGTCGCGAGGCGTATGCCACATGCATGGATCAATTTTGTGCCAAGGCAAACGAAACATATCGTCGTTGCTATTGCAGCGAACGCTATACGGGTTTTCGTGACACCCAAGATGCAATATCTGCGGCCAAAGAATTGTTGACCAAGTTCGAGGATAATAACCTGAACGCGGTTGATAAATCCGCAGCCGAGGTTAACGCCATGTATACTGCAACAGTTGGCGAACAGGCCATCAAGAACGACACCAGTGGTGCGGCGGCAATACTGTCGGAAATTGGGGATTTACTGTCTGGCAAGAAAAAGGCCTCTAAAAGTTCAACCAGTGGCACATCGTTGGGCATTATGGATTTAAGTTTCTCGACCGATTTGGGCGATATTTGGGGTGAATCATCGGGGACGTCATCAATATTCGGCAACGATAATGGGGTTGACCTGTCCACGCTTGAGGGGATTGACCTGTACAACCAATCGCACAAACAATGTTTACAAATGATTGGCGATTCATGTGAAAACAGCGCGGTTACCACTATGGCAAAAAGTTCATACAGCATTTTAATCAGCCAGGATTGCAATGCATACGAAAAGAAACTTGATGCCCAGGTTGAAAGTGTTAAATCAACCGTGCGCACCGCCGAAAAATATTTACGCGATGCCCGTTTGGAGGAATATCGTGCCCACAACAGTGCCGATGTAAATGAATGTATTGCCAAGGTTAAATCGGCAATTACCGCGGATACGGCGTGCGGTGTGAATTACAAACGTTGCTTGGATTACACCGGTGCATACATTGACCAAAGTACTGGTGATCCGATTTATTCCCCGCGCCTGTTCAAGTTGGAAGATTTAATTTCGTTGGGTGGCGCCGATGCCGATGTGTTGAATCAGAACAAGGATTTTGACGCATTTTTGGAAACACGCAAAATGTTCGCAACCACGGCGCTGGATTCGTGCCGCGATATTTCCGCCACCGTATGGGAGGAATTCAAACGCAGTGCATTGATTGAAATTGCCCAGGCACAATCCGCAAAGGTGGAAGAAGTTAGAATGTCCTGTGTCAGCACAATGGCCGAATGCTATGACACACAATCTGACGCGCTGAAAAACTTTGATACCAACACGGCCCAGGCGTCGGGCGCGGTTGCGGCATACGCGGCAAAATCGATGTGCCAGGACAAGGTTATGGCCTGTGCGTCATTGTTTGGCGACACCTCGGCGTGCCAATTTGATGGTAATGGCAAGTTAACACAAGGCAAAGCCGGCGATGCTAATCGTTGTGGTCTGACCGCCCTGCTGGCGTTTGTTGACACGGTTGACGATGTCCGTGTGGCCGAGGGATGCTCCACCGCGGTTGAGAATTATGTGAAAGAATTGTGTACACCGTCAACCAATGGCGACAAATACCCGTGGTCTTGCCGTAAAAAGCAATTAGGCACCGAGAATGACCCGATGGATGCAAAAACGTCAGCATCGTTATATGCAAATGTGAAACAGTACGCATTTGATTCATGCAAGGATCCAAATGGCGACTATAAGAAAGACCCGAATACAGGAAAATATCCAAACACAGCATTTGATGATTTACCGGCCCAGACACGCACCCAGGTATATCGTATAATGAATGATATACAGGAACAGATGAATGAACAATTGGGCGAGGCGTGCGAAACACTGAACGGATATTGGGTCGGTCCAACTGTCACGGGGGGCACAGAATTGGATGCGTTCTATAAAACGATATTTGATAATGCCGATGCGACGACCAAGGCAAAAGCGAAAGGATGGGGGCGATGCCTGGAAAATACCGAAATGGTTCGTTGCCTGCGTTATAACAGTGATGGTAATACCGTTGCGACATTTGACAATGTGTCCAAGACATGTACATTTACCGATGCATGGTACCAAGAACGGTGCGAATCTATCGGTGGATATTACAGTCAAGATGTCTGTTATACAGAATAAAACTACTCCCCGCCCCGTGCGGGGATTTTTTATCGCATAGATAACAGAGCATAGAGAATATATAACGCGCCATTGGCGCGCAACATTGCTCTCTAAATAAAACTCTCCCTGTCGCACTTGCGTGCGACACCCCTCCGATGGGAGAGGAATTAAAAAATGCGCCATCGGCGCATTATCTTTTATATATGCTCTATTATCTGTGTCCTATCCCTATTCCATACCGTTTAATGTACGCAACATTTTCATAACCATTTTGCGTTGGCTGTCGTCTGGCAATTTCCAATACAGGTTTATCAGTGATAAAGATTCGTTTTTTGCCAATGGGTCATCCAGATGTGATTCGGCCACGCGACCAGTTGATTTACCACCACGAATTTCAACTGGGGTGTTGCCAGGTAATCCCTGAAAGAAAAATGATACCGGTGTATTCAATGCAACACTTAAATCAAACAAACGTGACGCCGATATACGATTTCCCGCTGTTTCGTATTTTTGAATCTGTTGAAATGTGACACCACAGGTTTGCGCCAAATCTTTCTGTGACAGTCCCATCATAATACGTCGTAATTGCACGCGTTGTCCGATGTGTTGATCAACCGATGTCGGTGTAAAAGGTCGTCCGCTCATAGTTTCTCCCTTATGGCATATTTCCTAGGATAATTTATACAATTTTTCTTTTTCTTTTGCAATCAAAAAACGGTTGTGATATTTTTTGCCAAAGGCAGGAACAGAAATATGACAAAACCAATTGTTTTATGTATTATGGATGGTGTAGGCATAAATAAGAACAACGCACATAACGCGGTTAGACTGGCACACATTCCTTATTTTAACGGGTTGTTGGAAAAATATCCCCACTCGGTATTGGACGCCAGCGGGACGGCCGTGGGGTTGCCGGTTGACACCATGGGTAATTCCGAGGTTGGGCACATCACCATAGGGGCTGGCCGTGTGGTGAATCAATTTTTGCGTCGATTCCAATTAGAAAATTGGAATAAAAACATCCCCTTGCGCGATTTTATATATGATGTACAACGCAGCGGCGGCACGGTGCATTTGGCTGGTTTAATGTCCGATGGACGCGTTCACGCCGATATAAACGATATGATGACCATTGCATTGCATGTGTTACGTGCTGGTTTGCGTGTATGCATTCACTTTATTGCCGATGGGCGTGACACACCACCGAAATCGGCCGGTGTATATATACAATTGATAAAGAGCAAGTTGTCCGAATATTTGGCCACAGGCCAGGCGTTTTGGGGCACACTGTCGGGGCGGTATTACACGATGGACCGCAATCACAATATGGACCGCACAGAATTGGCGTTTAACGCAATTGCCCGTGCATATAGTCCGATTACCGCCGCCACAATTGACGACGCGTTGCAAATGGCGTACAACCGCGGTGAAACCGATGAATTTATCCGCCCAACCGTCATAAACGGCGATGCCCCAATTGCACCGAACGATGGGTTCTTGTTTGGAAACTATCGCAGCGACCGCGCCCGCCAAATTGTTCGTGCAATATTGGCAACTGGCGTTCGTATGTTGTGCTTTTCCCAATATGGCGAAGGACTGGACGAATCCTGCCCCGCCCTGTTGCCTGATGTGCCTGTAAAAAATACCCTGGGTGATATTTTGGCGGCGCATCATTTGCGCCAATTGCGAATTGCTGAAACAGAAAAGTACAATCATGTGACATATTTCTTTGATGCGGAAAGAAATGTCGATTTTAATGATGAAAACAAAATTTTGGTTCCGTCGCCGGCCGTTGCCACATTTGATATGGCGCCGGAAATGTCGGCAGAAAAAATTACCGATGAATTATTGGCTAATTTACCAAATTATGATGTGGTAATTTTGAATTATGCCAATGGTGATATGGTTGGCCACACTGGTAATGAGGTCGCCGCAATCCAGGCTATGCAATTTTTGGACACGCAATTAGCGCGTTTGGTTCCGGCAACACTGGCGCTGGGCGGCACGGTTTTAATTACGGCCGACCACGGTAATGCTGAAAAAATGTGGGATGATGCCAACAATATGCCATGGACTGCACACACCACTAATCCGGTGAATTTCATAGTTGTATCAGACACGCATTGGAATGTGCACGACGGCGGCTTGGCCGATATTGCCCCAACAATACTGAAATTGTTAAATGTGCCCCAGCCATCTGATATGACCGGTCACAGTTTAATCGATTGATTTTTTCGTACGACGCGCGGCAAAGAATTCACGCAACAATTTGGCCGATGCGTCGGCATATTCTGGCATTTGGTGCGTTGCCGGTTTCCACAAATGGCGGTCGGTTTCATATACACGCGCATTTGCGGTAATACCACCGCCCTTGGGGTCTGGGGCCGCAAAATAAACCGCCCGAATGCGTGCAAACGATATTGCTGTTGCACACATTGCGCATGGTTCCAACGACACATAAATATCACAATCGTCCAGGAATTTTACCCCCAGTTTTTTACAAGCGCTGTTTATAGCGACTATTTCGGCATGCAATGTTGGATTGTGTTTTTGCTGTACACGATTTTCACCGCGGGCAATGACGCGCCCATCACGCACAATCACCGCACCAATTGGAACATCGTCGTGCGATTTTGCGCGAATTGCCAAATTTAACGCTTGCTGCATCGGGTTCATGTGGTACACTTTACCGTATGGATTCAAAATTGCAAATTATTTCGGGAATGTTTCGTGGGCGAAAACTGCATCTGCCCGGCGGCGCCCGTCCAACCCAGAATCGCGCACGCATTGCGCTGTTTAATATGCTGGGTGAAATTGTGGGCGCGCCCGCAAATCTGACTGTATGGGACGCCTTTGCCGGCAGCGGCGAATTCGGCATTGAATACCTGTCACGTGTGGTAACGGCAAATGTTATATTTACAGACAACGCCGCCCAGTCTATTAAAACCGTAAACGCAAATATCGCGCCATTAAATGTTGGGGCCCGTGCAACGGTTGTTATGGCGGACGCCATGACCCGCATTGACCAATTCGCAAAAAAATCAGATTTAATATTTGTTGACCCACCATACGAATTTGCCGAAACCGGCGCCCGGTTTGTTCGACGTGCGGCCGCGTCCGCGCGTGCGGGCACAATATTGGTCTGGGAACAAGATGCCGATAAATTTATGGCACCAGACGCGGAATCGTGGGAAATATTGCGCGACAAAACATACGGACGGGCTCGGTTTTTAATTTTGCGGCGACGTGCGCAATAAAAACCTTGATTTTTCGAACATTTTGATAAATAATATGCCCCGCACGGCACCCTTGGAGGTCGCGCACAGTTAAACAAACGCTATTAAAAGGATAAAAAATGGCAATTAAATTAAACGCAGAGATTCGCAACGTTGCTGGCAAGGGGGCCGCACGCAGCATCCGCAAAAACAAAAAAATCCCCGCTGTTATTTATGGCGAAAAGAAAGCCCCAGTTGCAATTGAACTGGACGGTAATGGTTTTGAATTACTGATTAAAAAGCCGGGTTTGCGGACAAAATTGTTCGAAATCGATACAGCAAACGGCAAAGAAGACGCCATGTTGATGGATATTCAATATCATCCAGTATCGGATGCGGTTATCCATGTTGATTTCAAACGCATTGATGTAAACAAACCTGTAAATGTTGTTGTTCCGGTCGAGGTTATTAACGCTGAAACATCCAAGGGTTTAAAATTGGGTGGTGTTTTGAACTTTGCAGTGCGTAAGGTTGCATTGCGCGGTTCAATTCATTCGATTCCTGAAAAAATCGTTATCGATTTGACCAATGTCACAATTGGTGATGTGGTTCACGGAACAGATTTGGTTTTGCCAGACGGTGTTGAATTGGGTCTGCACCAGGCGGAATTGGCGTTCGCCACAATCGGTGGTAAAATGCCAGATGAAGCCGATGCGCCAAAGGCCGCGGCCGCCGCAACTGCGGCACCTGCTGCCGCCGCTGCGACACCAGCCAAGAAATAATAATTTTATTTCGAATATGGCCGCCCAAATTTGGGCGGCTTTTTTTGTATTATTTTTTTCCTGTGGTCTTGAAATGCGAATTCATGTCACTATATGATGGGCATAAGAAAATTCAAGGAGTGAAAAAAATGGCAAAAGTTTTAGGTATCGATTTGGGAACAACAAATTCCGCCATGGCATTCATGGACGGTAATGACCCAAAAATTATTGAAAATTCCGAGGGCGGACGCACAACCCCATCGGTTGTTGCAATCACATCGGGCGGCGAACAATTGGTCGGCATCACGGCGAAAAACCAGGCTATTACCAATCCAGAAAATACAATTTATGAAATCAAACGTTTGATGGGCTTGCGTTTTGACAGCCCGGCGGTCAAAGAAATTGCCGCGCGCGTGCCATATAAAATTGTTCGTGGTGACAATGGCGACGCTTGGGTTGAAATTGATGGCAAAAAATATGCTCCGTCCCAAATTTCGGCCATGATTTTGGCAAAATTGAAGAAAGATGCCGAGGCATACTTGGGCGAAACCGTATCAGATGCGGTTATTACCGTGCCGGCATACTTTAACGATTCACAACGTCAGGCAACCAAGGACGCGGGACGTATCGCGGGTCTGAATGTGTTGCGTATTGTAAACGAACCGACCGCGGCCGCATTGGCATACGGTTTGGAAAAAGACAAAAATGGCACAATTGCCGTATACGATTTGGGCGGTGGTACATTTGATATTTCCATCCTGGAAATTGTCGATGGTGTGTTCGAGGTTAAATCCACAAACGGTGATACCGCATTGGGTGGTTCCGATTTTGATGCGCGCGTATTGAAGTATTTGATTGATGAATTCAAGGCACAATCTGGCATTGACCTGTCGGGCGATAAATTGGCGCTGCAGCGGTTAAAAGAAGCCGCCGAAAAGGCCAAGATTGAATTGTCGTCGAAAATGCAGGCGGACATCAACTTGCCGTATCTGACGGCGGATGCGACGGGGCCAAAGCACTTTAACACAACATTGACACGTGCAAAATTGGAATCGTTGGTTGACGACCTGATTCAAAAAACAATTGAACCATGCAAAAAGGCATTAAAGGATGCCGGATTGGAAAAATCGCAAATCAACGAAGTTATCTTGGTTGGCGGTCAAACCCGTATGCCCAAGGTTGTTGAAACAGTCAAAGAATTCTTTGGCCGCGAACCGCACAAGGGCGTAAACCCGGACGAAGTCGTTGCATTGGGTGCGGCGATTCAGGGTGGCGTTCTGAAAGGCGATGTCAAAGATGTTTTGTTGTTGGATGTGACACCACTGTCGTTGGGTATTGAAACATTGGGTGGAGTGTTCACGCGTTTGATTGACCGCAACACAACAATTCCGACCAAGAAATCCCAGGTGTTCAGTACCGCCGAAGACAACCAGTCGGCCGTGACAATCCGCGTGTTCCAGGGTGAACGCGATATGGCCGCTGATAACAAATTGCTGGGACAATTTAATTTGGAAGGTATCGCCCCGGCGCCGCGTGGCATGCCGCAAATCGAGGTATCATTTGATATTGACGCCAACGGTATCGTTCATGTGTCGGCCAAGGATAAAGGCACCGGCAAAGAACAGACCATTTCAATTAAATCTGATGGTGGTCTGTCCGAAGAAGACATCCAGAAAATGGTTGACGAAGCGGCGGCAAATGCAGAATCTGACAAACAGAAACGCGCCCTGGCCGAGGCAAAAAATAACGCCGAAGCCGCGGTGTTCAGCATTGAAAAATCACTGAAAGAACACGGTGATAAAATCAGTGCCGACGAAAAGAAAGCCATCGAAGATGCAAAACAAGCATTGTCGGACGAATTGGCAAAATCGGACGCGACCGCGGAATCGCTGAAAGAAAAGACCGATGCATTGATGGAAAAATCAATGAAGTTGGGCGAAGCGGTTTACAAGGCCGCCCAAGAAGCGCAAAAATCTGAATCTGGCGACAACAAGCCAAACGAAGATGGTACGCGTGACGCAGACTTTTCTGAAAAGAAATAAAAAACGGGGCAAATGCCCCGTTTTTTCAAAGTTCAGAGTTCAAAGTGCAAAGTTCAAATATATGCACAAACAAACTATATCACTCTATCACTTTATCACTTGCTCACTAAAATAAAAACGGGGAAACCCCGTTTTTTATTTTACTTCGCCAATATAGATTCCCATGTGGTGGGCAACATCCAACAACGGGTCATCGGGCGAAACAAATGCGTCTGATGTCTTTAACCCTGGAATCTTTGGGTCGTCGGATATGTCACCGGCATCAAAGAAATCGGCCAGGCTGATTGTGGTGACATCGCCACCGTTTATTGCGGTCATAACGTATGTTTCACCGTTTTCAATCGCGTGCAATGCAACATCGGCCATACGCACACCCAAAATGCGGTCTGTGGCGGTGGTGTCACCCGTGCGTTGTGTATGTTCGGGGAATGCGGTGCGGTTCACAATGCCCGCGGCGTTTAATTTACGCGATATAATATCCGCCGGCCGCCCCGAATGACCGCGCAGGTGCACGCCTTCGGCAACCAAAATAATGCCATAATCGGTGGCGGCGTTTTTAATGTGCGCGACAACCGCATCCAAATCAAATTTTATTTCTGGAATCAATATGACATCGGCCCCACAGGCAATCCCCGCATTCAATGCCAGTGCGCCACAATCGCGCCCCATAGATTGCACAACGAACCAACGATGATGACTGCGCGCGGTCAACATCAATTGGTCACAAAACGATGTCAATTGCGCCACCGCGGTATCAAATCCAATTGTTCGGTCGGTCATTGGAATGTCCATATCAATCGTTTTTGGAATACATATCAATTGTAAATCAGCATATATCTCACGATTGCACCACGCCAACGACAAACTGCCATTACCACCAATCAATATCAATGCATCCAGTTCCAATTCCTGCAATGATTTGCGCAATTTCCGATTAAATTTCGCCAAGTCGCCATCTGTGGCCGCGGTTTCAAAATTCATTGCACCGGCGTGACCGTTGTGCAGAAAACTGCCCGACAGGCGCGCATTTTCAATTGGCAAAGTATCCGTATCCATTTTTATCACGCGCGGGGGTGTGGTGCACAGACCATCAGTACCGTCCAAAATCCCAACAACCTGCCATCCGCGTAATGTTGCACCACGGACAATGCGTTGAATTACCGTATTCAAACCGGAACAATCACCACCGGTCGTCATAATACCTATTTTTTTCATATTCCCCCCTGCTCGATTTGGGCAAATTATATCACATTTAAGTTGACAAAGAAAGATTATTTGCAATAATTTGTCCAAAGTTTGACAGAATATTATCCGCAGGAGTTCAATTATGGCAAAACAGACACAAAAATCCGCAAATATGGGAAAAACCAAACGTTCCACCGATGATTTGATAGACGATGCAATTGCCAGCCAGAATTCTTGGATGGAAAATCGCCGTGCTTTTGCCAGACGGTTTCTGAAAACATTAAATATATTTGCCCGCCCGTCGGAAAAATCGGTTTCCACCACCACAAACATTTCCCGCCAGGCACGCACTGGCCTGCGTGCTTATTGGTTCCCAATATTGTGTGCATTGTTTGTAATATTCGTGGCAATTTGGGCGGCGTTTATTCACACAACCACACCACGCACGGTCGTTGTTGTTCCAACCGTACCCGAGCCCGTTGTTCAACCGGTTGCCCAGGTCGAAATTCCAACATTTGATATTGTCCGCATTGAACCCGCGGGCAATATTATTATAGCAGGTCGCTGGTTGGCGCACCAAAATCTGTCTATTATTATGAATGGCAAAATGGTTGCGACCGAACGCACGGATTCAAATGGCGAATTTGTTTATTCACCATCGCACGCGTTGGCGGCGGGGAATTATACGATTTCACTGTTGGGCTCGGAACCGGCGGTAAAATCAGACGAAAATGTATTTGTATATGTTTCGCCAAATGGGTATAAAAATTCTGTGTCATTATTGATGACTCGCGATGGCAGCACACTGTTGCAGGCACCATCACAATTGGCCGATGGCGATTTGACCGTGTCAAAAATAGACTATTTGGATACTGGACGTATTGTTGTGACCGGTGATGCACTGCCGCGGTTGCGCGTATCATTGGCACTGGACAATAAATATTTGGGCTTTGCACGCGTATCAGATCACAAACATTTTGGGCTGGGCGCCGATGTTGGCAAATTAAATCCGGGCGATGAATACACTTTGACCATACGCCTGCACGATGGCGATGGCCGCACCATTGCACAAATTGGCCATACATTTGTTATGCCCGAAATGACCGGCGACGACGACACATTTTATACCGTGCGCCGTGGCGATTGTTTGTGGGTAATTGCACGCAATTTCCTGCGCCGCGGAATATTGTTCAGCATTATTGCCGAACGCAACAATATAGAAAATCCAAATCTGATATTTCCAAAGCAGTTATTGCAAATTCCAGTCGGCGGAAAATAAATCTGCGCCATGACAAAAAATAGCCTTGTGCATAACAAGGCTTTTTTGATATTATATGGCATATAAAGGGTTATATGCCGAGAGAATGCGTTCATTAAAATATATTTTGATGATTGCTGTTTTTTGTGCGCAAGCAATCTCGTTTGCGTGGGCTGATGACACTGCGGCCAAATTATCCCAATCTGATACCGAAGCCACCACACAGTCAAACAGTCGTGTTGCAAAATTATACGAAATTTTGAAACAGGCCGGATGGGGCGAGGATGACGATAACACTGAACGCATGGAAATATTTTCCCGTGTGGAACAATTGGCAACCGCATCCGATGAAAACACCCAGGCACTGCGCGACAATGCACAGGCGATGCGTGACAAGGAACAATCCACCGCAAACAAATTATTGGGTGCGGCTGGTATTGGTTCGGTCGGCATCGGCACACAAATGGCCGCATCGGCATTAGCCGAACAAAATGCAGATGATGCCGCACAACGCGATATAGCCACATACCTGGCAACATTCAAATGCGATTATGGCACGGGTATGAACATTACCGGTGGCCAAACCGATGTTGAATTACCCGGCGGGAATGATTTATTTACACTGGTCAACGAATATAAAACACTGGCGGCGGATTTAAAGGTTCGCAAGGAATCATTGGGGCTGGCCCCGGGGATAGAATCAGAAACGATAATAGATGCGGCGGAAACCGGGGTATATGACAATGCGGAAACTGGTAAAACTGGCGGTGCGTATGCATCGTTGGCGCGCGCGTTAAGTGACGAAACCAGTGACGACGCAAAACAAATTGCGGAACAAAAATCCGAAACGGCGAAAAAATTAAAGACTGGCGCGATAACCGCGGGTGTTGGTGCCGTGACAACCATTGCCGCCGATTTGGCCATAAATTCAAAAAATAAAAATAAAGTCGACGATTTATTGGCACAACGCAATCAAATTGAATCTGATACAACCGATATGATTCAACGCGTTATTGATGAATGCAATGCCGATATTGCCAAGAATCGCGAACTGGCACAAAAAATAAAATCTGAAAATCCAAATTGGGCGTCGGACGCAACATTGAAAGAGTATGTCACGGCGGCCGATGCGGCGGAAACATTGCAATCGGATACGGATATTATAAAAATCAAGGATTCGGCACTGTGCAGATAAAATTTATTAAATTTTTATCGTTTGTTATTTTGGTGCTGTGTTGCGCGCATGGGGCGGGCGCCGTTGAAAAATATGATTATGACGCCATGGCACAATATGCCGAGCAAGCAAAAAGCACACCTAACATAAAATTTGTTGCGGTCTGTGAAAACGATAATGGTGGGTATTGTGTTCGTGACGCATTTGCAAAAACAAATGTGCAAATGTTGCAGGCAACCGCCCTGGCCCAGGAATACGCCCGCATCAAAAACAAACACGATGTGATTTGCAGTGGAAATTACCGCCGTTCGTGGAATGACGATTATGTTAAATGCACCGACAAACAAAATAAATATTTCTATGAATTTCGATTTGACGATGTCAAAGAAAGTTTCGACAGTGAAATTCGCAACAGTGTGTGGCGCGCAATATGTGAAATGCACGGTGGCTCGGTGCCCGATGCGCGCAGCGATACTTGCGATGTTGCGACATCGGGGGTGTGTTCAAATATAAACAACTCGCTGGCTAAATTTGGATATTCCGCAAAATTTATTGATATTGCAAACGGTGTCCGTGGGTGCCAGGTTTCGTTTGGCGCGAAAAACGCCGAAACATACGAATTAAAAACTGCGTTCGGGGTCAATAATAAAAAATTTGTAAATCTGCAAATTCAAAGTGGCGCCGATTTGCAATTCTTGTTGCGTCGGTATACCGCGGCACAAATGGAAAAATCTGGGGTGGCAATGAATTCGTTCAAATGTAATTCCGGGTTCCAAACATATTATATCGATACATTCAAGAAAGACGATATTTTGACATGCTATGCTAATAATCAGCCTATTGATTTCGTGTTCGATGACGCAAATGAAATGGTAAACATCACCGCCAGTGGTGGCACGGCCGGTCTGCAATGCATCGCCGACCAGGGTGGCATTTTTGATGGTAAAAATTGCCATGGGCTGACACAAACACAATGCAGCGCAATCAGTTCAAAAATCACCGGTGGCACGCGTTGGGACACAACATTGGATACTTGCGTTTTGAACAGTGCGGCCACAGCCGAAAAATTGGACAAGGTGACCGATGTTGCCACAACGATTGGCGTTGGTATGGCGGTGACCGCGGTTTCGGTCGCGACCGGCGGTTCGGCAAGTGCAATCATATTGGTTGTGGTTGGAACTTCGTTGACGACCGCCGGAACCATTGTGGATATGAACGCAACCAGCAAAAAAACACAAAACATTCGTGAATTTTTATCTGAAAGCGCAAAATGCAAGAACGCCCAATGTGCCCAAGATAATTTGGGATGGTTCTTGACCGAGGCTGTGCAATATTACGACGATATGGGGGGCCAGGTTTTAAGTGCGCTGGATTCAGAATTGGCACGATTGATGAATTTGATTCCGGTTGATGCCGAAATTTATCAACGCGCAATTGAACATGCCATCGCCGACAGCCAGGATGTCGCAAACTACGCCAATTGGTCAGCGGTTGAAAAACAGAGTTTTTACGGCAAAATATTGGTTGGCGCGGGATTGGTCGTTGGGCTGGCCGGGGGCAAAGGATTGATAGGTTCTTTAAAAACACAAGGTAAAAATGTTATGGCGGTGTTTGCAGGCAAAATAAAACCGCAAACCGTGGCCAGCATGTATTCAAATTATAAAAAACAAAAAGGCATCGTCACCACAACCCAACGAGTAATCAACAGTGCCAATGTGACAGTAAACAATCTGGAATCTGCCAGTGGTTTGATGCCGACCGGTTTGATTACCACAACCGGTCAGACGGCCACTTCATTGATACCAAGCCTGCCCGGCGCATAATGTGAATGTGTAAAAAAGCGAAACCGACACAAGGTCGGTTTGATTCTTGGTGCGGGCGAAGGGAATCCCTCGGCATTAAAATGCCTGCGGGCAAACCGTGACGATTTCGCGGCGTTTCACTTGCAAAATCTACTTGTTTTCGAACCCTCGGGTCGGGTTCTATTCCGTCACCACATGCCAAAAATAAAACCGACACAAGGTCGGTTTGATTCTTGGTGCGGGCGAAGGGAATCGAACCCTCGCCTAAAGCTTGGGAAGCTTTCGTTCTACCATTATACTACGCCCGCGATTTGTTTTGTCGCCGATGATTCTATACTAAATACGAATGTTTGTCCAGGGCAAATCAATAAATATTTGACTTTTGGCATATAAAGGTACATAATATGTCCGCAAATCCCAACAGATTGCCATTTATATAATCCCAGTACGCGGTATGCGTGTGGAACATCAACCGGCGAGTGTTCGCTCTTGATGATGGTTTTTTGTTGTGGGCAAACAGTTAAAAATACTAAGGAGCAAAATTATGGCAACTGTTATTCGTTTGGCGCGTTTCGGTGCAAAAAAACGCCCATATTATCACATCGTCGTCACAGATTCACGCAATGCGCGTAATTCTGGCAACACATTGGAAACCGTTGGTAAATATGACCCAATGCAGCCACGCGACAGTGAAAAACGCGTTGTGTTGAATGTTGAACAGATTAAATCCTGGATTGCAAAGGGTGCGAAACCATCTGACCGTGTATATCGTTTCTTGGTCAAGGCCGGTTTGGCAACTGCGAAACCAGTTCCAGTTCAAACAAAGAAACATTTGCAGTCTGAAAAGACCCAAATGAAGATTAAAGACAAGGCCGAAAAATTGGCAAAAATTGCCGAAGAAAAAGCGGCCGCCGAAGCAGCTGCCAAGGCCGCAGCCGAAGCGCCAGCCGAAGAAGCACCAGCTGCAACCGAAGAAGTTGCTGAATAATTTTGCCAAATGCGCCCGCATTTGTGGGCGCATTTTTCAGGATTTATTATGTCGAACAATGCGCAAATTTTGGTTGGAAAAATCGTCGCTCCCCAGGGTATTCGGGGTCAGGTTCGTGTTCAAACCTTTTCCGCCAGTCCAATGGACTTTCAACATTTTGAAATAATATGCGACCGGTTTGCGCCGGGTGCATTTCATTTTGTGCGTCGCGCATCGCCGACATCTGATGTTATTATTGCGCGCATTGACGGGATTGATACCCGCAATGACGCGGAAACACTGCGCGGAACAGAATTGTTTATTTCGCGCGATGCCCTGCCCGAACTGGGCGCGGGTGAATATTATCAATCGGACTTGATTGGATTTGTGGTATTGCGGGGGGGCGAATCAATCGGTACGGTCGCGTGTTTTCAGAACTATGGCGCGGGCGACATTATTGAACTGGATAACGGGGAAATGGTGTCTTTTGCCGGGGCCATGGTTGATATGGACGCACGAACCATTACAATATAAGGAAACATAAAATGCTGATTCCCAAACCATTTATATCAGAATCTGAATTAGAATCTGATGAACAGAGAATTTTTGTTCCAAAACAGCCCAGCATTATCGACGGCACACACTATTGTGCATGCGTGCATGTTTGCAAACAATTTATGGATTACCCGGTTGACACGTGGGGGCGCCGCATTATTCCACATGATGCAAAATGCCCAATGATGGAAACCAATGGCGACGCGCCGTATTGTATCGGCCGATTTGTCAGCGTAAATGGCCGTATATTGCGCGCAACATCGGACTATCCTGAGCCTTGCCGGGTATACGAACATCAAAAAACACGTTAAGAAATGCACTTTAATATACTGACCATTTTTCCAGAAATGTTCCCGGGCACATTGTCCGGTGGCGTTGTTGGACGTGCGTTGGAGCGCGGTGTATGGTCGTATGATGCAATCAATATTCGTGATTTTGCCATAAATAATTATGGCAGTGTTGACGACGAACAATTTGGCGGTGGCGCGGGTATGGTTATGCGTCCCGACGCATTGGGCAACGCGATTGATTCCGTGCAAAATCGCGGCAAAATTATATATTTTTCGCCGCGCGGCCCGCGGTTGGATCAAAAAATGGTGCGTGAATTTGCCGCCGACCGGAATGCAACATATACATTGTTGTGTGGCCGGTACGAGGGCATAGATCAACGCATTATCGACGAATATGATATAACGGAATTATCTATTGGCGATTATATACTGTCCGGCGGTGAAATCGCCGCCCAAGTTTTTATTGACAGTTGCGTCCGCTTGATGGATAATGTACTGCACGGTGGAAATGAATCCACCGCAAACGAAAGTTTTGAAATCGGGGGGCTGGAATGGCCGTTATACACCCGCCCGTCAGCATGGCGTGGACACAATGTCCCAGAAGTCCTGCTGTCCGGTCACCACGGCAATATCGAACGGTGGCGGAAACAACAGTCGGACGATTTAACAAAACAACGTCGTCCGGATTTAATAAAGGAAAATGAAAAATGAGCATCATTAAAAAAATCGAAGCGGCACAAGTTGAAAAACTGAAAGCTGACAAAAAAATCCCTGTATTCAAGGCCGGTGATACATTAAAGGTATATGTCAAAATCAAAGATGGCGACAAATTCCGTATCCAGGTTTTCGAAGGTGTTGTTATCGCACGCGATGGCGGCATGGGAAACAATGCGTCGTTTACAGTTCGCCGCGAAGCGTATGGTGTTGGCGTTGAACGTAAATTTCCATTGTACAGCCCAGCGATTGAAAAAATCGAAAAGGTTCGTATTGGTCGCGTTCGCCGTGCAAAATTGTTCTTCTTGCGTGGTCTGTCTGGTAAAAAGGCCCGTATTGTTGAAGATTTGTCGGCCACATCTGCTGAAAAGGCCAGCAAATAATTTTGCATCGCAAAATATAAAATCCAAAGCACCGCCATTGGCGGTGTTTTTTGTTTAATATAACAATTTGACATTACATCACACCAAATGTAATATATTTGGTATGAAAAAAATATTCGGATTTTTGTTGATTTTTATAATGTGTACTGGCACCGCAAATGCGTATATTGACCGCAACACCGCAACATTGCGCGTTATGGACAAGGCCGCCGGCAAGGTGCAAACACTGGTTGTGCCCGTAGACACGCCGACCAAATTTGAAAAATTGGATATTACCGTGCGCGCGTGCAAACAGACCGACCCGTTCCAGGCCGAAGATTTCTTTGCCTTTATCGAGATTACCAAATCCACCGATGGACAAATATTTGGTGGCTGGATGAGCCGCAACGAACCCGGCAACAATCCATTACAAAACGCTGATTATGATTTATGGTTGGTAAAATGCGAATAACGGAGGTCGCAAATGGATAATGAAACACAAACCGTACAACCCGTGACAGACGCACCCAAAAGTGAATTCAAGCGCACATTCCGCCGCGGCGTGAAAATATTTATTGGCGCGGCCGCGATTATAGTGGTTGCGGCGTCGTTCTTTGCATCTATGCATTCCAGCAGTTTGGAATCGGGTGATTTGCGCACATGGAAAAAGGCGCCGGTCGAACGCCGCGCGGCGGCCGTGCGGGTACTTACCGCGGGCGCCGATAACAACGATTTATTGGTTGCGTGTGTGGACAAAATCGCATCGCTGGATGGCGCCGACGAAATGGCGGTGCGCGACGCGGTATCGTTGTGTTATACGGGCGCACAAATAAAACAATATCAGTAAAAATGAAACGGTTGTTGTTGGCTTTTATTCTGGGCGGGTGCGTTGCGTGCGCACACAACACCATTGGCGACAAATACATTGGTGCGTCGTATGTTGCCGACCCATTGGGTGAAATGCGTGCCCCAGACACCGATCCGTTGATTCGAACCGACGCATTTGATTGCACAACATTTGTTGAAACGGCATTGGCCGATGGCGACACAGAAAAATTAAATAAAATCAGATATAAAAATGGCGAAATTGATTTTATGAATCGCAATCATTTTATTGAAACCGAATGGATTCCAAACAATTCCAACATTGTGTATAATGCCAGTCGCAAATACGGCAAAACCGCCCTGCGCCATGTTATGATTGACCGCGCTTCGTGGATGCGACGCGTTCATAATATTGAATCCGGCGACGCAGTGACGGAAACCGACCTGGTATATATTCCGTATGCAAACATCGACAAAATTGACAATACCGAACCGTTGATTGTGCTGTTCATTGTTGATAAATCGGCCGCACGCGCCGAAAAAATAGGCACCGATTTGGCGGTTGTACACATGGGATTTTTATTGCCGGGCGGCGTGCTGCGTCACGCATCCAGCACGACCGGCCGCGTTGTTGATGAAGATTTTTACGAATATATATCACAACGCCGGAAAAATAAAAACAATTTGGGTGTAACATTATTGGGAATAAAAAATGACTGATGAAAAATTGATTCGTATGGATATGGGCAATATGGCGGGTGATGCGCATCATGGCGATGGGCGACCGGTGCTGTGCCTGGGGATTGAATCGTCGTGCGACGAAACATCGGCAGCAATTGTGGATTCTGATCGTAATATTTTGTCGCATATAATCTATTCGCAAATACCCGAGCACCAGAAATACGGAGGTGTGGTTCCAGAACTGGCCGCACGCGCGCATATATTGGCAATTGACACCGTTGTTCGCCAAACATTGGACAAGGCCAGCAAAACAATTGATGATATTGATGTTATCGCTGCGACCGCGGGCCCGGGTTTAATTGGCGGTGTGTTAGTTGGATGGATGGCCGCCACCGGCATTTCCCAGGCGACTGGCAAACCATTGGTTGCGGTCAATCATCTGGAGGGGCACGCCCTGGTTCCGCGTTTGCACGCGGCGGCGGCAAATGGTGGCGATGGAAAAACATCGGTTGAATTTCCATATTTGCTGATGCTGGCATCGGGCGGGCATTGTCAAATATTGTTGGTACGCGGTGTTGGTCAATATGAAATGATTGGTCAAACATTAGACGACAGCGCGGGCGAAGCATTTGACAAAGTATCAAAAATGTTGGGATTGGGGTATCCAGGCGGCCCAATTGTGGACCAGCGCGCACAACAGGGAAACAAAAACGCGTTTCATTTTCCGCGTCCATTGTGCGATAAACCCGGATGTGATTTTTCGTTCAGCGGTATAAAAACTGCGGCGCGCACATTTTTGGATAAAAATTCCGCCCCACACAGTGATGAATTTATAAATGATTTCTGTGCATCATTTCAATCGGCGGTTGTTGATTGCATTATCAATCGTTTGAATAATGCAATGCACGATGCGCGCGTTGTCGCGGCCGCACCACAAACATTGGTTGTTGCCGGCGGTGTTGCGAAAAACAGCGCTATTCGTGCTGCAATGGAACAATTGGCCACGCAACACAATATGACATTTGCCGCCCCACCAATGAATTTGTGCACCGATAACGGCGCGATGATTGCATGGGCGGGCATTGAAAACTATCGTTTGGGACGCATTGTCACAACGCCAATCGCACCGCGCCCGCGTTGGCCATTGACCGAATTGTAATTGAATATTTTGGCGTTTTGTGGTATAATATTCGGCATGGATGATTATGTAAGACGATATAACGCCGCAACCGAACGGTTGCTGGATTTGGCAACACAAATCGACAGATTTGCGTTGGAACGCTTTGATGCACAATACACATTGCACGATATCACATACGTGTTGCGCAGTAAATATGCCGACCACCTGTTTCGTGACAGATATATTGGTGATATGCAATTTATGGGCTTTACCCCGTGGCCCAAGGGATTTTGTGCATTATCCACGATATGTATTTATGAACTGTATGGGGGCGACACAATATGGGAACCATCCGCGATAAAACTGGGAACATGGGAATATGCACCGGTTGTGTTTAATCGTGAACGCTCGCATAACTTGGTATTTGATACAACATGCGATACATTTGCGCCATTGCATGTCCCGTACGAGGTTGCATCCCCTATAAATAAACCCGTTGGCGAAATGCGCACCCCAAATAAAAAAATGTTTATGCAGGAAATTAAACAAGCATTGGATAATCGATAAATGTTGGAAAAACCAGAACCATTAGTACAACCTGACACCGTGTTTAGTGTGTCTGATGCATCGGCACTGTTAAAGGGCGTTGTTGAAACCGCATTTCCGCGCATAAAAATCCGTGGCGAATTGTCGCAAATTACGCGTGCAACATCGGGTCACATATATATGACGATAAAGGATGCTGGCGCCGCAATATCTGCAATTATATGGCGCAGCACGCCGATTCCGTTCAAATTGGACGATGGACTGGAGGTTATAATAACCGGTCGTTTTACGACATATCCGGCACGCAGCAATTACCAAATTATCGTCAGCGAAATCGAAATGGCGGGCGTTGGTGCAATTCTGAAAATGCTGGAAGAACGCAAACGCAAATTGGCGGCCGAGGGACTGTTTGACGCATCGCGTAAAAAGCCGTTGCCACGCCTGCCCCAGACCATCGGCGTTGTGACCAGCCCGACCGGCGCCGCATTCCAAGACATTCAAAACCGTTTGCGCGAACGATTCCCAGTGCGCGTTATTTTGTACCCGGCAACGGTTCAAGGCGCCACCGCCGCGGCCGAGGTTGCCGCCGGTATTGAATATTTTAATCGCGCAAATAATGTTGATGTAATCATCGTTGCGCGTGGTGGCGGCAGTTTGGAAGACCTGTTGCCTTTTTCCGAAGAAATTGTTGTACGCGCCGCCGCGGCCAGCCACATTCCACTGATTTCCGGTGTTGGACACGAACCCGATTGGATGCTGATTGATTTTGCCGCCGATGTGCGCGCCCCAACCCCAACCGGTGCGGCCGAAACTGTGGTGCCGACGAAACTGTCATTGTTCCAAGATTTGGACAATATGTGGCATCGTATGTCGTCAAATTTCACCACTCGTTTGGTAAACGCAAAATCGCGTATTGATTCAATTACTATTAAAAGTCCGCGCCAAATGGTTATGGAGCAGGCCCAGCGTTTGGACGACATATCGCGCACGATGAACATTTTTATAACGGGCGCATTGACCACCGCACATCAAAAAATGAACACGGTTGCAACGCTGCAAAACATATTGCAGAACAAAATGGCGACTTTGAATCAATCGGTTGGCCATTTGGGACAGATGTTGAACTCGCTTAGTTATAAAAATGTATTGGCGCGCGGTTATGCAATTGCACGCGACGACAAAAATAATATCATTGCGCGCGCCGAAAACGCCCCCAGAATTGCATCAATTGAATTTGCCGACGGGATATTACAGATTTAACAAAGGCCGCGTATACGGCCTTTATTTTTACTTATTCGTTTGTGATTAAAGTTCGCGCGGTCGCCAACGATTCCGGTGTTATTTCCGCACCACTGATAATGCGCGCAATTTCATTCAGTCGCGCGTTGCCCGAAATTTCATGCACTGTGGTTGTGGTTTTGTCGTTTTCAACATTCTTTTCAATTTTGAAATGATGATTCGCAAATCCGGCAACCTGGGCCGAATGGGTTATGACCAACGCCTGGGATGCAGATGCCAATTTATTCAAACGCAACCCGACCGCACTGGCGGTGGCGCCACTGATACCGGTGTCAACCTCGTCAAAAACAAATGTGTGTGACGATTGATTATTCGCCAACACCACGCGCAACGCCAACATCAAACGCGCCAATTCGCCACCAGATGCCGCACGATGCAATGGTGCAAACGGCATACCAGGATTTGTTTTTATCATAAATACTATATCATCGGCGCCTGATGCATTTGGTGCGACCGTATCAATTTGCACCATAAAATCGGCCTGGCCCAGTTTCAAGTCGGGTAATTCGGCCAATATGCGCGTGCGCAATTGTTCGCCCGCCGCCGCACGCATTTGTGTCAAATTATTTGCGTACTTTTCAAATTCTTGCTTTTTCGCACTGACGGCGGCACGCACACGTTTTAATTCGGCATCAGAATTATCAATGGCATTTAATGCCGTGGCCATTTGTTCCAGTTTTGCCGGCAATTCATCCGCCGACACGCGATGCTTGCGCGCCGCAGCACGAATGGCAAATAACCGTTCCTCGACCGCGTCTATGTTGTCTGTATCAATTTCAACGGGTGCCAACGCGGCGGCAATTTCAGACACCGATTGCGCAACATCATACAATTTATCTATCTGTGCCTGGTACGGGTTAGGTTCGGTTTTAATATGTTCCAAAATATGCGCCACCGAAAACAATTGTTCATCCAACGATGCCCCGCGCGGGGACAATGCTTCGTTTGCATCGGACAAAATGGCGGCGTCTTTTTCGGTGTTCATCATTGCAGCGCGACGCGCGGCCAATTCATCTTCTTCGCCTGGGCGCACATTCAGCGCGCGCAATTCTGCAACATTATGCGTTAAGAAATCACGTTCAGACTCGGCCCGCGCCAGCAATTCATTTAACTCGTTCAATCGACGCGTTGCCGCGTGATATTCGCCATAGGCATCGCGCACCGATTCCAGCAATGCCGCATACCCATCAATATTTGCACAACCAAAATCATCCAGTGTCGTGCGATGCGTTGCCGGATTCAATAATGTATGGTTTGCAAATTGCCCATGTATTTCAACCAATGCATCACCAACCTGCTTTAATATCTTAATCGAAACAGGTGTGTCGTTTATCCACGCGCGGCTTTTCCCGTCGGCGGTCAATGTGCGCCGCAATATCAGGTTCCCATCCGACACATCAATTGCATATTCATCAAACAATGGGTTCAGCGATTCCGGCGACGCATCAAATTCCGCGATAACCGACGCCAAATCACACCCATGACGAACCAGCCCCGCATCAGAACGCGCACCCAACGCCAACGACAATGCATCCAGCAAAATACTTTTCCCGGCGCCTGTTTCCCCGGTCAGCACATTCAATCCACCACCGAATTCCAAATTCAGTTTTTCAATCAATACGATATTAGAAATGTTTAATCCAATCAGCATGCCGAAATTATAGCGATTTGCCCCGCCCCAATTCAAGATATTTTACACATTTTCCAACACAAAATTATGCAGCCACAAAATGTACCCACGCACCGAATATCCGGGATATATTTGTCGCACCAATTCCATGTATTCGCGAACCTGGGCATAATATGCATCGCGTAAATTATCCGGATTTACATCGGTTTTATAATCCATAATCAGAACGGTTTTGTCAGATTCATTTACAACCATACGGTCAATTCGACGACTGATAAATTTGCCACGAATACGCCCGGCAACGGGAACCTCGGTCAATGCGTGCGAACCAAAAAACGGCATCAAGTCCGCACGATTGCGCACACGTGCGACGGTTTCGGCATCGCCACGCAACACATCCCCATCAATTACAATATGCCGCATCCGCGCATGTGCGGCAGTGCCGGCATCAGTCGCAAATTTTTTGGCATTTTGCGCATCAATTAAATCATGCAAAGATTGACTCATTCTGTAATCCTGATTGTTTCTGCGGTATTATCGTCGCCTGCGAATACACGCCACAATTGCGTATGCCAACTGTTGTCGGGGGCGTTTTTGCGCGGTTCAAACCCATATATAAACAACGCATCACGCGCACGTGTCATTGCAACATACAGCAACCGATAATATTCCGCCATTTTGTTTTTTTTCACCGCATCTGAAACATCGGCGCACGCAGCCGACACATTGTTGCTGCGCGGCGTCCACAGCCACGGCGCCGGAAACGGAACCGCCCCAGTGCGTACCGGCAACGGTAAAATATGTTCGTTTTTCGGAATTCGCACCGTATCAATCAAAAACACCGCACGCGCATCTAAACCCTTGCTGCCATGAACAGTCATCACACGCACACCACTGGACGCATCCATATCGCGTTTTATTTCACTGTCGCCGGTGACAAACCATTTCAAGAAATGACGCAATGTGCCCGGCATTGTACGCTCGTATGCCAAACATATTGTTAAAAACTCTTCCAACGGGTCAATAATTTGCGCCCCCAACGCGGCAATCATACTTTGCCGCACACCGTTCGATAAAACCGTGGTAAAAAATGTGTATGGCGACATTTTTTGCGACCATTCAATTATGTCACATAACCGCGTATAAACATCCGAATGCGTTTTTGCCAATACCGCAAAAACAGTTGTTGCGCCATCTGCGCCGTCATCCAATTTTTTCAATTTATTTTCGGCGTTTTTAATTTTACAAATATTAAAAATATCGGCTTCATTCAATCTGAAAATCGGACTTTTTAACACACAGCACAAACTGTAATCATCACGCGGATTCAAACAGAATCTGACCAAATTTAATAAATCACGAATGGCCGGAAAATCAGGCAAAACAATTCGGTCACTGCCCGCAACATCGATATTGCGTCGTTTTAATTCGGCAACCAATGGCGCCGCCATCGGCACACGATTTTGAACCAAAACCATTATGTCGCGCGATGCGTATTCACCAGAATCAATCAACGATTTTATTTTGTCGGCAATCGCGCGCACATAATCCGAAACATCCGTTTCGTCATCCTGTTTTGAAACCAATTTGTGCAATTCAACCAAACCGGGCGATTCTGTACGAAAACATTTGTGTGCATTATTTGCAAAGCCACTGATTTCAACAACGGTTTTATCATCAAAAAATTTATCCACCGCGCGCAATATTGCGCCCAGTGACCGAAAACTTTGATCCAACGGGACCTCGCGTATGGTGCGCATATTGTTGGATATTTGTGCGGCAATTTCCGCGCGACTGGTTGCAAACGCATTTGGATCGGCACCCTGGAACCCGTATATAGATTGCTTTGTATCACCCACAACAAACAATGAATGTTGATGTGCCGCCGTATCGCCATCGGCAAAAAAATCACCCGACAACATACGCAAGATATCCCACTGGGCGGGGCTGGTATCTTGGGCCTCGTCCACCAAAATGTGCGACAACGAAATATTCAATTGCGACAACACCCATCCCATTGTTTCGGGCTGGGCAAACAACCGCCGCGTGTACAAAATCATATCTTCGAAATCCAACAAATTTCGTTCGTGTTTCAAATCGCGATATATGCGCGCAAACGCCGCCGCCAAATCAAACAACGCAACCGTGTCGTTAAATATGGTTTGATTTGCATAATACTGGTTCAGTTCATAAACGCGTTTTTGTTCGGCTGTTAAATATTCCTTTTTTGATACCGATTTTTGTGGTGTGCCAGTCGATGTTAAATACGCGGTTTTATATTCGTCAAAATCAATAGTATTGTCAATAAACTGTTTTGTTTTATTAACAATATCGAACATATATTTTGCCGGCTTTTTCGTCGATTTTATATCAATTTCGGTCAAATCGATGATTTTTTGCAATGCGTCGGCATCAATTTCGGTTTGAATCGGCACATTCAATTGCAAAAATTGTTTCGTCGTATCAACAAAGTATTTGCGATAGTTGTCAAGATTTTCAACATCAAAAAAGTGTTTATATTGCTCGCTTAGCGTCTTTAATAATTCGCCCATTGATGTTTCGGAAATACGCCCGACTATGTATGCAAACGCATCGTTGGTACGCACATCGCCCGATGATTTTATCAATCGCTGGAACGCATCTTGTAATAAAACGCGTTGTGCCGCATCAAATACCAGGGACCAGGACGGGGAAATGCCCGCCTCTATCGGAAAACGGTGTAATATTTCCTCGCAAAAACCATGAATGGTTTTTATTTTCAATATGTCGGGGTTGTCAATGTATGTAAAAAATATTTCGCGCGCGTGCGCAACATCGGCGGCATTTGGCACAGGGTTCAGTGCAATTCCGTGCAACATTTCCACCAATTCATCGTCTGATTTCATTGCCCATTCACGCAACGCCGACAAAATACGATTGCGCATTTCGCCCGCCCCCGCATTGGTGTATGTCAGACATAAAATTCCACTGGTGTTGATTGATTCCGTGCGAAATAAAATACGCAACAAACGACGCACCAAAACCCAAGTCTTGCCGGTCCCGGCGTTCGCCTGGACCCATACATTTTCCGTTGGGTTTGATGCCGTATCCTGGGCCGGTGTCAAAGCGCTTTTTTGTGTCATTTATACCCTTGCTTTATTTGGTAAATTCTAGTATAAATTTCAATGTTCTGCAAGAACAATGAATTTATCAGGGGAGCGGATATGGACATTTCACAAGTAATTATAATTATCAGCAGTGTTTTGGGTGGATTATTGGCAATTGCACTGGGCGTTGTATTTTTCGTTTCACGACGCAGTCAACGCGTTATGGAATCGTTATTACAATTGATGACCAACCCACAACGGGCCCAGGTCGCCGATGCCGCACGCGTGCTGGAAACCATATTGGCGGGCGAAATTGCAAAAATAGAATCCAGTTTTCAAACCATGCGCGACACATTAAATGCACAAATCGCCACGGCCGAGGAAATGAAAAACAACCTGGGGGTGCAAAACGAAAAACTGGTTGAATTGGCCGATGATGCAACCAAGAAAGTTGCCGTTATGTCCCAGCGTTTGGAAAACACGGTACTGGGGCTGCAAAATGTTGTTATATCCGCCGGATGGGTTGATGTACAAAACACAACCGACAAATTTAATACAACTGTCAATGAATTATTGGCAAAAATTGATACGACGACACACAATACAACCGAACGCATTGGCACAATACAATCGCAAATTGATGGGTGGATTGCCACCAGTGAAACACTGGATAATAATTTGAAAAACGAATTTGCAGTAAATGATGAACAGATGAAAAATCTGGCCGCGCAATCCGAAAACATGCAACAAAAATTGTCTGAATTGTCATCATCGGTGGCCGATGGGTTTACCAATGTGAAAACCGCCGCCACAGATTACGAAACACTGATGACCAATAACGACAAATTGTTGGATTCGCACTTGGAAAAAATGGACGCGTTCAGCAAGCAAACAAAAAAACAACTGACCGCACAAATGAATACATTGACCAACACCGCAAATGTTGTTGGTGGCCAGGTGCGCCTGGCGGAATCGTCGCTGGACAAACAGGTTCGCAAATTGACCGACGCAGTCGAATCATTGATGGACAGTGCGGCGCGCACCGAAACATCTGTTCGCAACATATCAAACGAATTGGCCACATTGACCAACCGTTTCAATGGCGAAATCAAGGAATTCGCGACTGATGTTGTGTCGGAATTGAAAACCGTGTCTGGCGTTGCGAATACCACACTGGACAATACCAAGACGGCGGCGGGGAAATTCTCGGAATCGGTACGCGTTATGGCGACCAGCGTGCGCGAAACACTGATAGAAATGAACACGGCGCACACACAATTGTCAAAACAATCAGAAAGCCTGATAAAAATGTCGTCGGAAACAACCGCGCAATTGCAACCACTGTCCGAATTGATAGAAAAGTATTATTCGGCTCTGCCCGATTTGTCCCAGGGCTCGGTCGATGCAGGCGACAAATTGCAACAGGTTGTCGCGTCACTGAACGAAAAAATCAATTTGATGAAAAACACTGTTGCCGAATCGACCACTGCGGTTGCGGAATCTGCGGTTAAATTGGAAGATTTGGCGGGACAATCGCGTCAGCAAATGATAGATTTAATGTCCGACTATGCCAAGGCCGTGAACACCATGCAGACATTGAACAAGCAAATGATGGTCGCACGCGCATCCGCCCCCATGGACGCAATTGGCACCGCACCGGCCGCCGCAACCATGGCGCGCGTCAGTGGGGCTGATTTTCTGAAACAGGCCGAGCGCGCATTTGAAAAAATGCACGAATTGTCATTGGATTTAACGCGTGCAACCGGCGCCGACATTCCCGATGTAGTGTGGAAAAAATTTCATGCGGGCGACAAAACCATATTTTCAAAATGGCTGGCGAAAATGATGGCGGCGGCGGATAAAAAACAAATTCGCGACATGTTGAAATCTGACAGTGTGTTCCGTTCCCAGGCAACCCAATTCGTGCGCAGTTTTGATAAAATAATGACCAGCGCGCAGAATACCGACACGCCCGACAAAGTATCGGCGGCGTTGGTAAAAACCGATTTGGGGCAAATTTATCTTTCACTGAAAAATCATATCAATTAAATTTGAATCCGGCAAAATCGCCGGATTTTTTACATTGTATTTTGGCAACGCGTATGCTATGGTATAACTGTTGACGGGTGTTCCGTCAATGGGCTTGATAACCCATATTAGGCGTCAATCCAAGACGATAAAATTCCAACCATGTTATGTGGTTGGAGTGTTGTGAATATACCGAATAAACAACGCAATTCCTAATATTGTGCTTAAACTCCAACCACCTGAATTCGTTCCGGTGGTATTTTTTTCATGCGGAACAGGAAATAGCAGTATGTGGCGGCGTTGGATTATCTTTATCGGTATGATTGTATGTTGTACGGCAGTGCATGCGCGCGTATTGCATGTTGGCGACGACACGATGCAATTATACGAAACAAAAAACACCACCCCGGCATTAAATGTAAAAATCGGCGACGAAATGTGGTACGGAAACCTGACGCGGTGCCCCACCACCATGAACGCAACCAGTGATAAATACCTGCGCATACAACAGGCCGACACCGATTACTATGCCGTTTCTGATTTGCCCGCCGACCACAGCGTTAATTACAACATCATTGATTATGGTATATCTGATGGTAAATTGACGGGCGTGAACGGCGAAGTTTATCTGGCATCAACCGGCACACAATACATAGACACAGAACACATACCAACTACAACCACGCGCACAGAAATGGATGTACGGTTCAGTGATGACGCGTTTCACCCAAGTGGTGCACATCCTGCAATATTTGGTTTTTACAATGCTGTCTCAAAAACAGCATACGAAGTAAATTTTGGTGGTGCTGTCACCGAAAATTTTGTACTATATCCATGGTTATGTAATTATTATTTTGGTTGTGTGGCGATACGTGGCTTGTCTATTACCAGACAACAAAAAACAACTCGCCAAACAACGGTACTAGATGCAAAAAACAAATTATTTAAATACGCAACAATCGCCGCAAATCTATCTGCTCAAACGATAACCGTCAACACAACAGATTCATTAATTTTATTTGGCTATCGCGACACCGCCAAAAACGGAGGATACGCAGTACATCCATATTCCGCAAATGATTTTATGTATGTATACGATGTAAAAATATACGAGGACGACACATTGGTGCGTCATTTCGTACCAGTGCCATGTGGGTTAAAAATTGGTGATTACACGGTACCGCAAAACGGTATGTGGGACATAATTGAACAAAAATTTTATGGCAATTCCGGCACCGGCGAATTCCTGTACGGAAGCGACGAATAGAGTGATGGAGCGAGAGAGTGAATAAGCGATAGAGTGTTAGAATAAAAAACTTTATCACTCTATCACTTGTTTTATACCACTACCCCGGCCGCTGCGCGGCCACCCCTTCGCCCAGCGAAGGGGAATTTAGACCGCGACGGAAATAGAACAAGTGCGCCGAATGGCGCACTTCATTGCTCTCTATAAAAACCGCCCCTGTGGGGCGTTTTTTATCGTGTATTGACGGCGGCCAAAAATTCCCGGGTCGGGAAAATGTGTTTGATTTTTTCAAACGGAACACCCGCACGCACCGCCAGCGCCGATATAAACCCGCGCATTGCAACGGGTATATTGCCGTTGGTTGGTTGCAATATATAATCTATGCCCAAATCGGCGTTCATAAAGTCCGCAGGCAGGCATGTGTTCGTGCGGCGTACATCCGTATCATTTGGCATATTTGCACGCGCGTGGGCCATTTCCATATTGTTTACCGGCGGCAAGAAATACGCCACACGATAATCGTAATCCCACCCCAAACCATTTGCATTAAACCAATCTATCAATTGGCGCGCATATCGTGGTTGAATCACATCGTATACCAGGTGTTGGCCGCGATGTTTTGCAACCTCGCTTTCTGGAACACCATACAACCATTTTGGCTGGCCTGGTTGCCAAAACTGTTCATTTACCCACAGATGCGTTGCCATTGGGGTGTGGTCAAAATATGATTCATCACGGAAATAGTATTCGCGACCGTCAACCTCGCCATCACGCATGGGGCGTGTGGTTGCCGATTTCAGGTTATAGAACAATCCATCGGGCAAGATATTTTTAATAAAATGCGATTTACCGCTGCCCGATGGGCCGGTGCATATTAAAAGAGTTCGTCTCATATATTTATCCCCTTTGTAAAAAATACCCCACCGACGCCGGCGGGGAAAATATCAGTCTTCCAAGAAACTGCGTAATTTTCGCGCGCGCGTTGGGTGTTTCAGTTTCATCAACGCCTTTTGTTCAATCTGGCGGATGCGTTCACGGGTGACGCCGATGTATTCACCGACCTCTTCCAGTGTGCTGGTTTTGTTGGTGCTCATCCCGAAACGCTGGCGCAAAACGGTTTCTTCCTTGGGATCCAATTCCGACAGAATTTGCGTGACGATTTTACGCAGGTTTTTCTGGGCGGCCGACACAAACGGATTTTTCGCCGTTTCGTCCGCGATGATTTCAATACGGCTGCTGTCGTCCTCGGTTCCAACGGGCGCCTCGAGTGAAATTGGTTTCAGATTTACCTTCATCGCCTTGTGAATCTTGTCCACCGGCAGGTAAATAATCTTGGACAATTCTTCGGCGGTTGGCTGGCGACCATATTTGTGCATAAATTGACGCGACGCACGCTGGATTTTATGAATGTTGTCAATCATGTGCACAGGAATACGAATCGTGCGTGCCTGGTCGGCAATGCTGCGCGATATGCCCTGTTGAATCCAGTTTGTCGCGTATGTGGAAAATTTATTCCCCAAACGATAATCAAATTTATCAACCGCCTTCATCAATCCAATGTTTCCATCCTGGACCAGGTCCGAGAAATCCAACCCCAAACCGCGGTTGCTGGATTTTTTCGCAAATTTGATAACCAGACGCAGGTTCGCCTCTATCATTTCGCGTTTAGCGCGGGCGGCCTCGGTCTGGCCACGGCGAACCAATTCAACAACCTTTTTATATTCGGCGGTTGGTTGGCCGGTTTCACGCGCAATGGCGGTGATGTCGTCTTGGATTTTCAAAATATCTTTTTCGTGCTTTTTCGCAAAGTTCACCCACGCCGGGTTTTTATGTTTCATCAACTTTTTAACCCAGTTGCGGTTTAATTCATTTCCGGTATATTCGGCCAAAAAATCTTCGCGTTTAATCTTGTTCGCCAGTGCCAGACGCAACAATTTACCCTCGAGCCCCATCAGCAATTGGTCGCGTTGTGTCAAATGTTCCAGAATTTCTGCAATACGGTCGTCGTTCAGGCGGATTTTGCTGACATTTTCGAACAGTTCCAGACGCATTTTGGCATATTTCTTTTCCAATGCTTCGTCCGGTTTTGATGATGTTTGCAAGTTTTCCAAACGTTTGGTCTGCAATTTCTGCATACTGTTAAATATGCGTTTAATCTTGGTGAACAGTTCGGTCACCATTGGCATCAACGCCTCTTCCATTACTGGGATTGGCACGCCAGATGTACCACGCGGAGAATCTTCTTTTTTGATGCCATCGTCGTCATCATCGTCCTCGTCGTCGTCATCATCTTCGTCGTCGGTGGTGGATTCTTCCAAATCATCCAATTCGTCGTCATCCAATTCATCGACATGTTCAACGCCCTTGGATTTCAATGCCTCGGACAATGCGGCCAATGATTTCTGTTCGGATTCAGATGAATACATCACTTCCAAATTCAAAATATAACGCAGGCGAATATCCTCGTTCAACAATTGTTGGTACCAATCAAGCATCGCCTGAATTGTCATTGGGCTTTCGCACAGGCCATAAACCATCAGACGGGTGGCGGCCTCGATGCGTTGGGCAATGGCAACCTCGCCTGCGGCGGTCAACAATTGAACAGTGCCGATTTGTTTCAAATACGACTGTACCGAATCCTGGACGCCCAGCACCAGATTACCCGTCTGGCTGCGTTCCAATTGTTTGGCATAGTGTTCGTAATCGTCGTCGTTTACATCGACCTGTTCGGCATCGGCATTCAATAAATTGCGGGTTTTATCACGCGGTTCGTCGGAATCATCCTCGTAATACTTTTCCAAATCTTGGGAATAATTGTCGGTTTCCAGAATTTCCAATCCCAAATCTTGCTGAAAGAAATCCAAGACCTCTTCTTGCTCTTCGGCGGGAACCTCGTCCGCTTCGGTTGCGGCATTAAAATCCATTTGGGATAAGTATCCCACCTCGACCGCAGATGTTGCAAGTTTCTGCAAATTTTCCGGCAACGATTCAATTAACAGTTTCGTTGCGTCATCCAATTTTTTGGCCATAAACCGCCCCTTCGAATTATATTGTGTTTCCGATTTTATCTTATTTTTTCTTTACTTTGGCCAATGCATCGTGCACCGCAGATTCCGACACCAAACCCAATACAATCGGGCTTTGAATCTGAATCAAAGAATAAGATTTGTGGGTTTTGTTGCGGATTGATGCAACCGTCGGGTTGGTGCTGCGCATCAGGCGGGCAATTTGACCATCGGATAATTCAGGATAGTTTTTGATAATCCACAAAATACCGCCCAAACGATTTTGGCGATGCAGTTTTGGTGTATAACCAACACCTTTCTTGTTCTGGGCCTGTTGCGCAATGACGATTTCTTCGCGCAATGTCAGACGTGCCGACGGGTCGGCCTCGCACCGTTCAATATCTTCGCGTGTCAATTGACCGTTCAGAATTGGGTTCAAACCCTGAATTTTATATGTTTCGGCATCGGCAATGTTTTTAACCTCTAATTCATGCAAGCCGCAGAAATCAGCGATTTGTTCAAATGTCAATGCAGTGTTTTCAATCAACCAAAGTGCAGTGGATTTTGGCATATATGGGTAATTCATGAATAATCCTCTTGTTGCTGGGGGCAATATACACCAAAATTGCCCCAGATTCAAGATAAAAGTGTGCAAAACGGTGCACAATTTACAGAACAATGTCCCATGTGGTGCCGGTCGGCGAATCCATCAGTGCAATGCCCCGCGATAACAGGTCCGCCCGAATTGCGTCCGCCGCCGCATAGTCACGCGACGCCTTGGCCGATGCGCGCGCATCAATTTGCGCCTGAATTTCGTTGGCTGTGATACCATTTTTGTCCAACATTTGACCACGCATTGCGTCAATATATTCCACCGGATTGCGTTGCAGAATATTCAATACACCGAACAATTCCCGGATTTTTTCAACAATTGCGACCAAATCGTATTCGGTTTGTTTTTTCGCCAATTCTGCCGATACGAAATCAAACCATTTGAACGCGTTTACAATAACGCCGTATGTGTTAAAATTGTCATCCATAGCACTGCGGAATTCGTCAGCAATGTTTTGCACCATCTGGGCCGTTTTATCGGCGTTTGCCGCCGCATAGTCGCGCCCGCGTACCGCGTTCATAACGGAATACATTTTGTATACATGACGCATCGCATTTGGAAAAAAATTATCCGTAATATCAATGTCATTTGAATACATGTTGTTCAACAGTGCAAATCGAATAACATCGGCATCGTATTTTTCCAAAACATCTTGCAACAATATGCCATTGTTCAATGATTTGCTCATTTTTTGACCATTTACCTTGACCAGGCCACAATGTACCCAATAGTTTGCAAATGTTTTCCCCGTCAGCGATTCCGTTTGTGCGATTTCATTTTCGTGGTGTGGGAAAACCAAATCGCGCCCGCCACCATGAATATCAATCTGTTCGCCCAGGTATTTCATGTTCATGGCACTGCATTCAATGTGCCAACCCGGGCGTCCCCGTCCCCATGGCGAATCCCAGTAAATTTCCCCAGGCTTAGCCGATTTCCATAATGCAAAATCTGCATCGTCCAGTTTGCCCGGTTCAATATCCTTGCGTACGCCGATTTCATTCTTGTTTGTTTGAATATGCGACAATTTGCCATAATCTGGAAACGACGACAGTTTGAAATACACATCGCCAAATTCCGAAACATAGGCGTGACCCGTATCAATCAATTTTTGAACAAATGCGATAATATCGTCTATGCATTGGGTTGCGCGCGCCATAATTGTTGGACGATTATTGCCCAATGCGTCCATTTCCGCATCGGTCTTTGCCATATATCGCATTGCAAAATCAATGGGATTTTCACCAATTTTATTGGCATTTGCAATGATTTTATCGTCAACATCGGTATAATTGCGAACATATTTTACATTGTATCCCAAATATGACAGATAGCGCGTAATAACATCAAAGACAACCGATTGATACGCGTGTCCAATGTGCGCGTCAGCCGACACAGTAATGCCACACGCATACATTTTAACCGCCCCCGGTGTCAACGGGACGAATTCTTGTTTTTGGCGTGTCATAATGTTATATATCTTCAATGTCATAATTCGCTTCCTTTACTTTGTCTGATACGGAAAACTGTAATAAATTGTTGGATTTTTTGCAAACGAAATATGCCCGCCTGCGTGGCAAAAATTAACGACAACAACAAAAAGTAATAAATTTGATTGTCATGGCCAGAATAATGCAATTCTGGCGGAGCGTATAGGACTCGAACCTATGGACCACTAAACGCGGTCACAGATTAGCAATCTGCTGCATTACCACTCTGCCAACGCTCCGCATAGTTGCGGTGGGTATTATACAGAA
Source organism: uncultured Alphaproteobacteria bacterium (assembly GCA_934255455.1). Lineage (GTDB taxonomy): Bacteria > Pseudomonadota > Alphaproteobacteria > Rs-D84 > Rs-D84 > Enterousia. The sequence continues at coordinate 20,547 of CAKQNS010000005.1, read as the reverse complement.
ACTGTTTCCCGATTGCAAGTGTGAAAATTATAAAAATGCCCCACACATGTGGGGCATTTGATTACTAGTGTTCCGACGGATGTTCGGGGCCATATATTTCAACATCGCGCGTCATTGCCATAAACTTTTCAGCCCGGCGCGTCGGCAATTCCGATGCGGGGATTTCTTGCAATTCACGGATATTTTCGGCAACGACCGACGACAACAATTCCATTGTCGTTTGCCAATCGGTGTGTGCACCGCCGGCAGGCTCGTCAATAATGCCATCAATAACATTCAAATCCGCCATATCGCGCGCGGTCAATTTCATTGCCTGGGCGGCGATGGCCTTGAATTTATTGTCTTTCCACAAAATGCTGGCGCATGATTCAGGCGCAATTACCGAATAAATCGCATTTTCCATCATCAGCACACGATCGGCCGTACCGATTGCGATTGCACCACCAGATCCGCCCTGGCCCACGTTGACGGCCACATACGGCGTTTTAATGGACAGCCCCACCGACATAGACATCGCAACCGCCTGGGATTGACCGCGTTCTTCGCCCTCGCGACCAGCAAATGCGCCCGCGGTATCAAACAATGAAATCAGTGGTAAATTAAATTTTTCCGCCAGACGCATCATACGCTGGGCCTTGCGATAACCATCGGGATTCGCCATACCAAAGCGGTGTTTTTGACGGGTTTCAATGGTGCGGCCCTGTTCCTGGCCAATAATAACGGCCGGAATGCCGCGCCAATAACCAATTCCGCTGCCCATGGCGGGATCTTCGGCATACAGACGGTCGCCCGCCAGATATGTCCAATCGTCAACAATGCCATTGATATAGTCCAAAAAATGCGGGCGATTTTCATTACGCGCCAACAAAACCTTGTCATACGCGTCGGTTTCGCCCATGCCGCGAATTTTTTTATTATCACTCAATGGGGTTGATACATTTATTGGTTTTGGTTCACGTGGTTGTTTTGTTAAAACCGCCAATACGCGTGCCAGCACATCGTGCAATTCATCACGCGGCACAACCATATCAACCATACCATGTTCATACAAATATTCAGCGGTCTGGAAACTGGACGGTAATTTTTCGCGAATATTTTGTTCAATTACGCGACGACCGGCAAAGCCAATACGTGCGCCACTTTCCGCGATATGAATGTCGCCCAACATTGCAAAAGATGCCGTCACCCCACCAAATGTTGGGTCGGTCAACAGCACAATGTACGGAATACCATTCGCATGCAGACGATTTACCGCAACCGTTGTACGCGCCATTTGCATTAGCGACAAAATGTTTTCCTGCATACGGGCACCACCAGACGCCACGACCATAACAAACGGACGACGTGATTCAATCGCGTGTTCCATACTGGCAATAATTCCATCGCCGGCCGCACGCCCCATCGAGCCCATCATAAAATCGCCATTCAATATGCAAATGGTCGTTGGAATTCCGCCCAACACACCGTCGGCCGCAACAACCGCGTCGTGATTGCCGTTGTCACTGCGGGCCTCGATTAATCTGTCACGATATGGCATACGATCAACAAAGTTCAGCGGGTCGTCCGACACGGTCGGTAAATCCAGACGTGTCCAATCATTATTATCAAACAACAAATCCAAACGCTGTTTTGGGGTCATAATAAACGCACGACCACAGCGCGGACAAATATACAGGTTATCCTTGTAGTCCTTGTAATAAACCAATCGACCGCAAGATTCACATTTAATCCACATTAAACGGCGCACCTTGTCATATCGGGCGCGGTCGTCGTTTTTTATTCCGGATTTTTTACCAAACAACATTTTTTATCCATTCATTTTCTTGGTCAATTCACGACTGGGTTTGAACAATATGGTCGTGCTGGCCGGCAACGGCATTGGTTTACCCGTGCACGGGTTATATCCAACCTTGGTCGCGCGGGCGCGTGGTTGGAATGTGCCGAAACCGCGAACCTCTATGCGATTTCCGGCGGCAATAGATTCAATCATGTGATCGGCCACAGTATCCAGAATCGCCGCGGCATCGGTCGGGCGCATGTGCTTGAATTGAACCTGGATAGTGCGAACAATATCAGAACGTTTCATTTACTTTTCCTTTTCTTTTTCCATTATATATTATTTATATCATAGCACATTTTATCAAGAGTAAAGTTTTTTTATATGTGAAAAGGTTCTTGGTGCCTGAAACGTCCCCGCATGATACCATTTAATCTGTATAACCAATGGAGTTAAATATGCACGATTTTATTCATGATTGCCAATGTCACCACACAGAAGGCACGGAAATGCCACACATGCCACTGATTGGGGATACGGCGCCGGCGTTTACCGCACAAACCACAAATGGCACAGTGAATTTTCCCACTGATTATGCCGGAAAATGGGTAATTTTATTTTCGCACCCGGCGGATTTCACCCCTGTTTGCACAACTGAATTTATGGTATTTCAATCGATGATTGAAGAATTCCGAAAATTAAATACCGAAATCATCGGATTGTCGGTCGGGACACTGACGGGGCATTTGGCCTGGATAGAGGCGATACGCCACCTGAGCTTTGGCGATTTGCATGACATCAATATTACTTTCCCGATTATTGACGATATGACAATGGAAATAGCGAACAAATACGGAATGATACATCCGCATGCCACCGACACAAAAACCGTACGCGCGGTGTTTATCATAGACCCCAATGCGAAAATCCGCACTATTTTATATTATCCACCGTCGGTCGGACGCAATTTTGCCGAAATTCTCCGCGCATTGGTGGCATTACAGACCACCGATAAATACCATGTATCAACCCCGGCAAACTGGGTGCCGGGCGATGATGTTGTGGTGTCGTCGCCAGCAACCACCACCGAAATGGACGCGCGGATGCGGCGAGCGGATAAAAATCAAGATGTACAGGCATGGTTTTTGACATTCAAAAAATTGCCACGGAAATAAAGAAAAATTAAAATACCAATGGAAAATCGCGAATGTCCAACGGCACACCATCGCGGTCGGGATTCCATTGGTATTGTTCCATTATGACGCGTTTGTCAGGGGTGAATTTTACCCCCTCGGCACGCAGGGATTTATATTGTTCATCGTGATATGGTTCACCGCACAGGCCGCCGTCTTTGAACACAACGCGATGCCACGGCAGATGCCAACTGTTTTTATTATTTGATGCATAACCCACAAACCGCGCCATACGCGGACGACCAATCATTGCCGCAATTTGACCGTATGTTGCCACACGTCCCGACGGGATGCGTGCAACGACATCATAAACCTGTTCATTAAATGTTTTCATGGGAAATAAATCTTTCTGGCGGAGAAGGAGGGATTTGAACCCCCGATACGGTTGCCCGTATACACGATTTCGAGTCGCGCGCATTCGACCACTCTGCCACTTCTCCGCAACGGCCGATATTATACAGTTTTTGTTTTACAATGCAAGTATTTATATTCTATTGATTACGAACAAATGATACGGTCTGGTTTTTCAGTGATAATTTTTCAAACCGCCACCCATACGCGGTCAATTCGCGTTTGAATGTCAAAAATGCATGGTCAAATTTGAATCCTGTGATTTCGGCAACCTGGTCAAACCCCAGCGTGACGCGCACATCGGGACATTTCGACAAATATACCCATAACGGTTTATATTTAGACATCAAAATTATAATTTTTTACAGATTTCACAATCGCCGCGACCAATTTGTTTTGGTGCGCGTCAGATTTTAACAATTTTTCTTCGCCCGCGTTGGACAGATGCCCCAATTCAATCAGGGCCCCCGGCACGGTTGAACGCAACACCGCAAACGGCGCATGACGCACATCGGGGCCGCGTTGTTGTTCTATTTTGGCATTACGGAACGCGCGTGATGCACCGCCCGCATATTCTTCGGACATTTCGGCAACGGCGTGTTGTTGTAATGCGGACAAAGCGCTGCGAATATTCGGTTCAAAATCGGTGAACCCCTCGACCCCGATTTTGTCAGCGGCATTTTCGGCCTCGGCCAATTTTTTAGCTTCCTCGTCCGATGCCTTTTCCGATAATGTATATACCGAAAATCCACGCATATCGCGATTAGGGTTCGCATTAGCATGCAATGATATGAATAAATCAGCCTTGCGCTTCTCGGCAATTGCGGCGCGTTCGGCCAATTTCAAGTACGTGTCATCGCCACGCGTCAGATATGTTTTGAAACCGTTTGAATCCAATTGATTGCGCAATTTGCGTGCCACCGACAAAACAACCGTCTTTTCCTTGGTCCCGTTTTTACCAATGCAACCGGGGTCCTTGCCCCCGTGGCCGGCGTCAATCACAATAACATATTTTTTCCCGGCGGGTGTTTGCGATTGCGTGGTTGATTTCGTGTTTGAATTTCCACCCCCGGTTGTGGCCGCGGCGGCTGTTTTTACACCCGCGCCCGTGCCAGCCGCAAAATCCAGGACCAAACGATAACCGCTGTCGCCGTTGGGTTCCAGAATCATTATCTGGCTTTTTTGAATCTCATCAATTTGATTGGTTAAATTTGCGATTATTTGTACGCGGTCAGAAACCTGGGCCTGGGTGATAGATTTTACCAATGTGCCACTGGCCATTTTGGGCGCCAATGACGAATTCGCCCCGGTATTATTTAATGATACAATCAATTGATTTGGCCCATACGCCAACGAATATGATGGCCGTGCCGCCATTTCAATAACCAAACGCGTTTTGCCACCGGGCTGCGCGCCGGTGCGTACCGATTTTAATGAATTGCGCGCCGCGAATGCCACGCGTGGCATACAAATTCCCGCCATAATTGCAAATGAACTGACCTGTAAAAAACCGCGTCTTGATATTTTCATGTCGCCCCGAATTATACCAAAAAACACATATATATTCAAGGAATAACACAATAAAAAAACCGCCAAATGGCGGTTTTTTTTATACATCAACAATTATTTATTGACGCAATTTGCAAACATTTGCGCCAACAATGATGTTTCAGCACTGGTCATCGTTGCAACCGGAACAACATAACAACGCGCACTGTCGCGGATAATAAAAGCCTTGGTTCCGCGGGTATATGCCGATTGCATATTATCCATTTGCGCCGATGTTAAAAACGCGTTCTGGGTTGTTGAGGCATTGGACAGTCCGGCCTGGACAACCTGGTGCGCGGTGGAATAATCCCACAATTCAGACATAGATGTAATTTCCATATACACTGGCTGGGTTTCATTTGGGTTTTCGCGTTCGGTTTCCGTGCCCGGGAACGCCATACCAACCGCCAACGCCGCCGCGGTTTGCAATGCGGTCGGTTCCGACGATGTGCCGGATGTGGTGGTCGATGTATTTACCATTAAATCATCGCCACACGCCAAATTCATACGGTTTGTATAGCCCGCCAAAACAGCATCAACCGCCGATTGCCAATCAGAACCCTTTTTATTCAAATCCAAACTAACAATCTTTTCCGCCCAGCCCCAAATGTTTGCACCAACATTACCGGCATTGGCAAAACGGGTCACCATTTCGGCACTGCCCCCCGCGACGCCAGCACCGCAATAGTCGGTCAACTGTGTGGTCAACATACTGGTTGTTTCGTTGCCATACGCCAACGCAACCGAGTGGCACGCCATGGCGGCCTCTAACTCTTGACGGCGTTGGATACACAAATCAGAATGCGATTTAGACAACTGGGTTGCCATATTTGACATTGACAGGTATGACAACAATTCCTGTTGCACATAGGCGGGGCACAGACGCGCCGCGGTATTCATACCACCGCCCCCCGTACGCGTGTTTGTATTGTATTGTGGCAACAACACCGATGTGTCCTTTTGCAGACACAAAAGTGCATAATTGTACAGTTCACTTTCCGTTGCATATTGGCATTTTGATTGACGCTGGCCCGGAACAACGGTCACATCGCCACAATAATCGGCCAAACATTTATAAATTTTTTCACGACATGCGGAATCGACATCCGGCTGTGTCACCATAAAATAAGTATTGCGTTGATTGGTTTTATACGCGTTTGCAATCCCGGCGTTGCCGCGACCGCCACTGGTCGTTGTGGTGTTTACCGACACATATCGCGCATTGCCGTTCCCGGTTGTTGTACCCGCCGACACCGCGCCCGCATTTGCACCCCACAAAACCACACCAAGTACGCCAAAAATACTGAATATTTTATTCATCCATTTCCCTCTCGTTGTAGAAATTTTACCATATTTGATATTAAAAGGCAAACACTGATTTACCCCCATCACCAGAAAAATATTGATTTGGGCAAATAAATTGATACTATGCAACGCATGTTGATACCAAATGAAACTTTGACACAAATCCACGACGACATTTCTGCCGTCAGGGGGTTTCTTTGACCCAGATAAACTGGAATCTGAAATTGCCAAATTAAACGAACAAACAAACAACCCGGATTTATGGAATAACCCGGACGCCGCGCGCGCGCTGTTGCAAAAAAAATCTGGTCTGGAAAAACAACTGACCGAATTACGCAATTTGGAATCAGAATATCAAACCCTGGTTGATTTGTACGATATGGCGCCCGACGATGCCGATGTTTTGTCGGCAATTGAAAAATTGGGGGCGTCCGCGCACCAGGCAAAATTCATTACCCTGTTCCGCGAGCCAGCCGATAATAATGGCGCGTTTTTGTTCATTCAGGCTGGCGCCGGCGGGACCGAGGCCCAAGATTGGGCACAAATGATGTCGCGTATGTATGCGCGATGGACCGAACGCCACGGTTTCACGGCCGAGGTTATCGAAGAACACGAAGGCGACACTGCTGGAATAAAAAACATTACATATCGCATCAGTGGCGACCGCGCGTACGGGTGGCTGAAAAATGAAATCGGCGTGCATCGTCTGGTTCGTATTTCGCCATTTAACGCCAACGGCAAACGCCAAACCAGTTTTGCGTCGGTTGATGTTTGGCCGGATGTTGACGACACAATTGAAATTGAAATAAATGAAAAAGACCTGCGCATTGACACATATCGTTCATCGGGCGCGGGCGGACAACACGTAAACAAAACCGACAGCGCCGTTCGCATAACCCACATACCAACGAACACCGTTGTCACATGCCAGAATGAACGCAGCCAGATTCAAAACAAAGAAATGGCCATGAAAATGCTGCGGTCGCGCCTGTATGAATTAGAATTACAAAAACGCGCCGCTGCCGAAGACGCCGCCAAGGCCGCGCAAAAGAAAATTGAATGGGGCAGCCAAATTCGAAATTATGTTCTGTATCCATATCAATTGGTCAAAGATGTTCGCACTGGTGTTGAAAAGACCGATTCTGCCGCCGTATTAGATGGTGACCTGGATGATTTTATGCTGGCCGCGTTGTCTCGAGATTAAGATTTATACCTGCTTGACATTTCAAAAAATTGACATAAAATACATTTGACAACTTTTAAGGAGCCTAAATATTATGAAAATTGCACCATACTATTTTGCAACAGCAATTCGTCAAGCGATTCCGGATGCGTATGAAATCACCCGCCCTGAAATTCGTGGTGGCTTGGACAGCGTATATATCGCGGAATCTGAAAGTCGCGGTAAATTTATATGCAAATTTAATCACCGCGATATGGCGATGAAAAACGCGATTGTCAGTGAACTGATGCGCGAACATAACATCAGCGTTCCGGCCATCAAGGTTTTTGAATATAACGACAACTGGATGGAAATATATCCAATGTTGCCGGGCCAGACCCTGTTCCAGGCGGTTCAAAACGGTATGCCGGAATATCGCGTTATGAAAGTGTATCGCGAAATATTGCGTCAATTTGAAAAAATGTCGCATATCCACGCGGGCGAAGTGCCAGAATATTTGAAATTCCGCGACATCCAGCATGTTGTATACAGCAATGTATCCGATATGACCGGTCCAATTGCGGCACCATTGTTTGCAAATGCCGTACGCATTTTGAATCACGGTTCGCGTGATGCGCGCGGGTTGTATCATTGCGGAATCACACCGAAAAACATCATCGTTTCTAATCGTGGCCACTTTGTTGGTTTGGTCGATTTGGACGATGCCGCCGTGTGCAATAAAAACTATGCATTCGGTGTTATGGCCACCCAGTACGGACACATGGGATGCGATGCCGACAAATTGATGGCAAATTATGAAAAGCAAACTGGCGATACATTGCATCACGGTTTAATCAAACAAATTGGTCGTGTGAATAATTTTGGTCGCTGGGCAATGTGGAAAAACAGCCAGCACACCAAATAATGATTAAACATAGTACCATTTTTTATCATTCAGCGATAAAAAATCTGTATCCAGATGCGCGCAATATTCGCACGCCTCTGGTTGCTGGCATGACCAGTCCCGTGTTTCTGGCTGATACAAATGTCGAAACCGTTGTTTTCAAATTTAACGATTGCGATATGATACAACGCAATCATACCATCAGTCAGATTTTGCGTATTGCCGATGTACCGGCGCCATACACACAAACGCATCGATATCTGGATGCTTGTTTTGAAACATACCAATATTGTCCCGACAGAACCGTATTTGAACACATTAATGCCAATATAGTGCCCAGCAAATTGTTTCACATATTTTCCAGCGCAATGCGCGTGCAATACCAAATGACCAAAATCGATGTGTCGGGATTGAATTTAGGCACAAAAAAATATTTTTCAGATGTTTTGCTGTCTAACCTGCGTAATAAATTGTGTACCACAAAAATATTACCATATTGGTTGTTCGTGCGTACTATGTCGCGTGGCGGCCCCCAGTATTTGATACATAACGATTTGCACAGTAAAAATATGTTGGCCACCGCAGATGGTGATTTAAGCCGCATAATTGACCTGGACGCCGTGGCGGTTGGCAATGAAACATTTGCAACCATAATGGTATTGCGCCACTATCCATTAGCCAATGCCGACGAATTGATGGAATATTACGAAGACATCAGCCATCACAAATTAAACCGCCCGGCAATTTCGGCGGCACTGAATTTAATTCGCACATTGCGTGGTCCCAGCGCACTGTGCCACGGATATGTTCGCGGTTAAAGCCTTGCAATTTATTCATAAACAATTATAATAGTGCGCAGTGCACCCGTGGCTCAACTGGATAGAGCATCGCCCTCCGAAGGCGGGGACTGCGCGTTCGAATCGCGCCGGGTGCGCCAAAAATTAAACCGTCGCTTGCCGGCGGTTTTGTTTTTGTTGTGCAACCCGCGATTTGAACGCGCCGCGTTCGACAACGAGTAGGCAAGCCAAGCGACAGCGCGGGCGAGCCGTCACGAGTGCCACGCAGACACGGCGGATTTTTTTTAATCCGACGGGTCGAGTGAATCCGTTCGGGTGCGCCAAAAATTAAACCGTCGCTTGCCGGCGGTTTTGTTTTTGTTGTGCAACCTGCGATTTGAACGCGCCGCGTTCGACAACGAGTAGGCAAGCCAAGCGACAGCGTGGGCAAGCCGTCACGAGTGCCACGCAGACACGACGGATTTTTTAATCCGACGGGTCGAGTGAATCCGTCCGGGTGCGCCAAAAATTAAACCGTCGCTTGCCGGCGGTTTTGTTTTTGTTGTGCATCCCGCGATTTGAACACGCCGCGTTCGACAACGAGTAGGCAAGCCAAGCGACAGCGCGGGCGAGCCGTCACGAATGCCACGCAGACACGACGGATTTTTTAATCCGACGGGTCGAGTGAATCCGTCCGGGTGCGCCAGTTATATTATATGAAATTTTTCCTTGTATTTGCCCCGCCCATTTTAATACAATCGCCGCAAAGGAATTTGTATGAAACGCACTATGATTTTCTTGTTGCCGTTGGCGTTGGCCGCATGCAACAGTATGTATATTAAACCCGGCACATTGGATAAAGCTGATGTTATCTATGTTGACCGTGGTGGTTATCAATTACAGCACTTTATAAAAAATCGTCTGGAAAAGCGCGGATATAATGTGACTGTGGGATACAAAAAATCATCCATAGGTACAACATATATCGCGTCGGATGATTCTGCATCAATAATATCCGCATCGGATATTGGCAAGGCAAGATATATAGTCCAAGTAGAAGAAAAAACACCGACATTCAATCCATTTTGGTGCCCTTTCAATGGATTCTGGTGGTGGCGTTTTAATGTTTCTATCGCAGATAACGAAACCGGACAAGAAATATTTGGTTGGACCGGTCGCGGTTGTGCAAACAGTTCATTGCGCAAACTGGACGCGGCATTGGACACATTGGAAATGAAATAAAAATAAATTCTTAAAAAAACCGCCCCGATGGGGCGGATTATTTATTCATCAATTGCAGCGTATTCACAGAATCCTTCGTTCGTATCACAGCGGGAAATTGTGCCCTCGCTGATGAAATATCCCTGGGGATGCAAACATGCCGGGCATACCTTGGGAGCCTCGGTCCCAATGTGCCACATACCGCAATTTGTGCAACGCCACATAACAATGTGATCCTGTTTGAATAATGTGCCATTTTCAATTGCATCAATCAATGCGCGATAGCGCGATTCGTGATAGCGTTCGGCATAACCGATGTTTTTCAAAACATCTGCAATTGTGGGGAAGCCTTCTTGTGCGGCGATTTGCGCAAATTTCGGATACATATTGGTGTTTTCTTCGTGTTCACCGTATGCGGCGGCCTGTAAATTTTCCAACGTTGTGCCGATTTTACCCGCCGGGAAAGATGCGGTTATTTCCAAATCGCCACCTTCCAGAAATTTGAACAAACGTGACGCATGTTCTTTTTCCTGGTCGGCTGTTTCCAAAAATATCTTTGAAATTGCCTGGTATCCCTCGTCCTTGGCACGGGACGCAAAGAAAGTGTAACGATTGCGCGCCTGGGATTCACCGGCGAACGCAATCAACAGATTTTTTTCTGTTTGTGTGCCTTTTAATGATGTTTGTGCCATTTTGTTTTTCTCCTTTACTGGTGTTGTTTTTGTTGTCCAGATTTTATCAGAAAAAAAACAAATTGCAAACGGCGGGCGCGGGCGGTTATTTTCCGTGGACTTGCGCCATATTTTTGCATGCGACAGAATGGATTAAATCCATATATTCATCGTACAGCCGAATTCCCAGATACGCACGCGCATCGGCAATTGTTTTGCCATACGACCAATATGTACCGTGGTCGGTCGTATATTTCGCTACAACAACATCAAAAACCGGCGGCAACACGCCATAGCAATTATATGTCAACAACGCCGCCGAATAATATTCAAAGAAAGTCCGTTCGCTATACGGCAACCGCGCCCCCATTATCAGGCGCCTGTCACGCACCGTGCGAATGTTATAATCGTGTTTATCTTGGACCCGCCACAGACCGCCAATGAATTCAACATCGTCGCACGGCACCAAACGCAATGGAACCTTTGTATCATCAGATTTATATGCCATCGCCCCAGCGGCACAATCCATATTGTACGCAATTGCTTTGTCATCCGCCGATTTATATGCCGCCAGCGGATTGCGATTATTACTGTGCATTTTCAACCAATCCCAAAAATTTCTTTTCAATTGCAGCAATCAATTCGTTTATGCCGATGCGTCCGGCGGCACTGATTGCGATGATTTCTGGTTTCTTTTTGCGACCAAAAGATTTTTTGAATTCCGCCAGGCGCGTTTTTAATTTGTCGGCATCAATCGCATCTATTTTATTTATGACCACCATTTCGGGCTTGCCTGTCAATCCACCACCATACGAATCCATTTCATGACGAATTGCCGCGTATCGCGCCGCCCAGTCGGGTTCGGTTCCGTCAATTACATGCAGAATCATCTTTGTCCGCTCGGCATGCCCCAGGAAACGGTCGCCCAGACCGACACCGGTGTGCGCGCCCTCGATAAGGCCGGGCAAATCGACCATTACAAATTCACGATTGTGCGCATACATAACGCCCAATTGCGGATTCAATGTTGTAAATGGATAATTTGCAATTTTTGGCCGCGCCGATGTCACCGCCGACAACAATGTAGATTTGCCCGCATTTGGAAAACCAACCAAACCAATATCGGCAATCAGTTTCAAACGCAATACAACCGTGCGTTCTTCGCCCGGCAGACCATCGTTCGCCTGGCGTGGGGCACGGTTTGTCGGACTTTTGAAATGCAGGTTGCCCCACCCGCCATTTCCACCACGCGCCGCACGATATTCCATACCGTCGGCAGACAGGTCGGCATATTCAATTTCTTCATTTTCAGACAAAATAACGGTTCCCGTTGGTACCGGCAAAACCAGGGTTTCACCCGATGCACCCGTGCGCATTTTGCCCATACCGTTTTGGCCGCGACCGGCCGCAAAACTGGTCTTGAAACGATAATCAATCAACGTGTTCACATTTGGAATTGCGCGGAAAATAATGTCGCCACCACGACCGCCATCGCCACCGTTGGGACCGCCAAATTCGATGTACTTCTCGCGGCGGAAACTGGCACTGCCATTGCCACCGTCGCCTGCTTTGATTTTAATCTTTGCCTTGTCCAAAAATTTCATTTTTTATCCTGTTTTCATTGATTATAACTTAAAAACTTGCAATTTCCACAGTAAATATTTATAATATATGGGTCGCGCAAGCGATGATGATTCTGAATTCTGTGTGGAATAGACGCATTGGACTGGGGGGCGGTACCCCACAGCTCCACCATCATTATTTCAGAAAATCATTGTGGTTGTGGATATGCGCCGTTTTCAAGATGGAAAGTGTATTGGACATACACGACCATCGCAGAAAACCAGCAGATACCAACCAGAATGATTTTATTGGGGCTGACATAGTTTCGACAGGCGCAGTAAAGACAACAGATTGAATCCGACATGGCGTCGTTAAAAGCCGATAAAAAAATGAATGGCGATAGAATCGCTGCGAACGACAATGTTCGCCTTGCAATGGCTGCCTAATATGGCATCGGATATGATTGGCAATTGTTGATTATATCCATTTCGCTTATTGCGGGGCCGTCGGGTGCCCGGCAACAGAAACCCGACATTTATGAATATGAAACAAAAACAGAAAGGCAGAAAAATGTTTGGAAAAGTAAAAAAAGTATTCTTTACAGGTATGTTTGGTATTTTGTACATCTCTTTTATCGCCCAGATGGTATATGTTTTGGGTTGGCTGAACGGGTTTGAAAATCAATTGTTGGCAATGGCGGCTTTGTCATTTGAATGGTTGGTTTTGATTGCTGCGCGCTATTTGTCAAAACGTTCCAGCAACACCGCACAGTACAATGGTTTTAACGGTCGTCGTCGTTAATATTATGTGCACAGCGCAATTCAAATCCCCCGTTTTTGGGGGATTTTTTATTAGTCTTGAATTATTGTAAAAATATCTTATATTTGTTCTGCTATGACAGAATATATTTTACCTTTTCGTGATTTAATCGTTCATCCGGATTCAACGGTGCCAATATATATTGACAACCCACAATCCGTATTATGTATCGAAACCGCAACTGGCGCGGGTGGGCGCATTGTTTTGGTGCCCCAGCATTCGTGGGGATATCCCACATCGCCCGATGATATTTACGACACCGGGACATTGGGCGAAATTGTCCAGGTTCTGCGTATGCCAGACGGCGCCATTCACGCAATTGTGCACACGGTCAGTGCGGTACATTTAACCGATATCAGCATAATGAGCGGGCTGTTCACGGCCAACACGACACCTATTGAAATTGCAAACGATGACACCGCCGAACAGGTGATTGCCCTGCGCGATAAAATTGCCGAAAATATGCAGGCATTGTCCGGTGCGCGCAAATTCAAAATGGATCGTTTGCGCAGTGTTATGCAAAACTATCCATTGGGCGCATTTGTTGATGCGGCAATTCAAATGGCGGGGCTGGATACCGATGTTGCCGTTCGCATTTTGGCAACGACCAATTGGTATGATAAACTGACAATTTTATTGGAACAAATCAATCTGATTTTGGCCACCGCAAAAATAGAAGATTCAATCAACCGCCGCATTCAATTACAGATGGAACGCGGTCGCCGCGATGCCATTTTACAGGAAAAACTGCGTGCCATTCAACACGAGATGGGCGAAGGCAGTGAAGAAATGGATTCTGAAAATATGCGCAAACGCATTATGCGTGCGGGTCTCCCCGCGGATGTCCGGGACAAGGCTTTGTCCGAATGGCGGCGTATGCGTTCAATGGCACCAATGTCAAATGATGGTGCGTTGTTAAAATCGTATCTGGATGAATTGTTGTCGATGCCATGGGATAAATCCGATAAATCTGAAATTGATTTACGCACCGCGCGTGCTGTTCTGGACAGCGAACATTCCGGAATGCAACCGGTCAAGGAACGCATTTTGGAACACATTGCCGTTATGAAAAAAACCGGTAAAAACCAGGGCAGCATTTTATGCCTGGTGGGCGCGCCGGGTGTTGGTAAAACATCATTGGGTAAATCAATTGCGACCGCACTGGGCCGGAAATATCAACGCATATCGTTGGGGGGCATTTCGGACGAGGCACATTTCCGCGGCCACCGCAAAACATATATCGGCGCGCAAACTGGGCGTATTATGGACGCATTGAAACGGTGCAAGACAAACAACCCTGTTATTGTGTTGGACGAGATTGATAAAATGGGGCGCGATTGGCGTGGCGATCCGGAATCGGCATTGCTGGAGATTTTGGATCCGGAACAAAACAAGACTTTCCGCGATCATTATTTGGAGGTTGATTTTGACCTGTCCAATGTGATGTTTATTGCAACCGCAAACAGTTTGAATATGTCGGCGGCGTTAAAAGACCGTATGGAAATCATTGAAATTCCCGGGTACACCATCGAAGATAAAATTCAAATTGCACGCGAACATTTAATTGACCGCGCGGCACGCGACACTGGTTGGGCGCCTGAAAACATTATCATTGATGATGCGGCATTGCGTCACATAATTCAAAACTATACATCGGAACAAGGCGTTCGTGAATTACAGCGCGAATTGACGGCCGTGTTGCGTCGTGCATTGCTGTTGAACGATGGCAACGATGTAAAAACCGAATTCACAATTGATAAAATCGACGAATTGTTGGCCGCACATAAATCCGCCGGATTTTCCAAGCGGATTGGTTTCGGCGTTCGGATATAGGAAATACAAATGATATTGGTTATAAACACATCAGGGAATGATTTGGAATTCGTTTTGGGCGATGCGTACGCAAAAATTCCGGTTGAAAAACAATCGTTGGCATTACCCATTGAATGCGAAAAATTTATGAAATCGTGTGGCGCATCGTGGCACGATTTGCGCGCTATTGCCGTTGTTGTTGGTCCGGGCAGTTTTACCGGCATTCGTCTGGGCATCGCGTATGCCAAGGGCCTGGCCATGGGACTGAATATTCCGGTGGTGCCAATCAATGCATTTGAATTGTACCTGGCCGCGACCCCGGACGCATTTGTTGCAATTGATTCAGGCCGTGGCGATTTCTTTGTCGCATCGGCAAAAACGGCGCCACAAACAATGGGCATTGATGAATTAGAAACCCGTCAAATGGAATGTCCGGCGACCGTTGGTCACAAACCATTTGATTTGAAATTGGCAACAAAAATTGCCGAACAGAAACTGTCCGCCGGCAATTTGGACGCCGTTGTTCCGATGTACCTGCGCCCCAGCTATGCCGAAGAAAACGCGAAGAAATGTTAAACGAACTGGAACATTTGCATGCACTGTGTTTCCCGCACAAACCATGGTCGGCGGCCGATTTTGCGGACTTGAAAAAATCGGGCTGTGACATTGTGGCCAGTCAAAACGGTTTTATCGTATATCGCGCCATAACGCCTGAAGCAGAACTGATTACCATTGGTGTACACCCCGATGCACGCCGTGGTGGCATTGCGGCAACCATGATTGAATTGATGGTGCGCGACCTGGCCGCGCGCGGCGTTAAACGCGTATTTCTAGAGGTCGCAGAAAACAACCACCCTGCCCGTGCGCTGTATGAAAAACACGGATTTACCGTTGTCGGGCGGCGTCCAAAATACTATGACGGAATTGATGCCATTTTAATGGCCCGCGATTTATAATTCACCATTTACAAAATTCAAAACACGCGAATCAAATATAACATCGCGCGGACGCAACGGTGACGCAATATGCATATCGCCCGCGGCCCGCGTGCGCGATAATGCGACGTATGTTTGCCCATGCGCGAACGCCCCACGCGAAATATCAACCACAACCGCATCCAGTGTTTTGCCCTGGGCCTTGTGTATGGTCATGGCATAACCCAAATTCAGCGGGAATTGTTTGAAACTGCCGACTTCGTTTTCAATAACGCGGTCATTTTCATCGCGCGAGTATTCTATCTTTTCCCATTTTTCTGGTCGCACCGACACAACATCGCGTGATTTGTTTAGCAATTGAACGACTATTTCGCGCGCCGACAACGATTGCACAATTCCCATCGAACCATTGTGCCATTTATCGCCGTTTTTAACAAAGACGACCAATGCCCCAACCTTTAATGTTAAATTCACCGGTGCGGGCGCATCGCGTTCGGCAAAAGTTCCCGACAATGTTCCGGTATATGTGACATCGGGCGCACCAATTTGCGCCAGTCGGTCGGCATTTATACGCTCGGCCACCGCGCGAAACGGCGTGATTATAACGGCATTTGCACGACGCGTGGCATCATCAATTTTGCACGAATTAAAAAATTCCAACGCGCCCAAATCGCCCCCGCGCAGACGTTTCAGATTTTCCAGCAACGGCAAATCATTTTGCCGATACACGCATTCAAAATTGAATTTTTGAAAATCACAACGCGCCGCCACATGTGCATCGAAAAAGTATGCATTTTCGTGGCCGTATGCCTGGCGATACATTTCGGCGGCATCACGCGTTATAACCGGCGGCAATTGAAACAAATCGCCAATTGCAACGACCTGGATTCCGCCGAACGGCGCGTTATTGTGCCGCGCACTGCGCGCCAATATGTCCATGGCATCCAGCAAATCTGGTGCAACCATAGAAATTTCATCAATTATCAAAACATCGGTCGCATTTAATATGTTGCGCGGTTTGGCCTTTAATTTCAACAGTTCCGGCATAATAAAATCGCGCGGCTGAATTTGAAACAGCGAATGAATAGTCTGGCCCCCAATGTTCAACGCCGACACGGCCGTGGGGCACGCACAGACGACCCGTTTGTTCAATGCCGATTTCATATAATTCACAAATGTCGATTTTCCAGTACCCGCCTGGCCCAGAATCAGCAAATTTGCATTGGAATGCGCCACCGCGTTAAACGCGGCAATTTGTGTTTCATTCAAAATAGGCACAATTGCATCCATGCGCCCATATTGGCACAGGCGCGCGAAAAAATAAAGCACATAATAAAAATGACTTGCAACGGATGCGAAAACATATATAATTGCGACCGTGGGTTAGTAGCTCAGTTGGTTAGAGCGGAGCGCTCATAACGCTTTGGTCGTGGGTTCGAGTCCTACCTAACCCACCACACATTTCGCGCCATTGGCGCGTTTTTTTTCACCAACTGATTTTTTCGCTTTACACGCCACGGGCAAATTTTCTACCATCGTCATTGAAAGAGAGGAACATTATGGTTAAAAGACACGGTTTTCTGGGATTTTTCGCACATTTATTTGTCGCGATGTTTTTCGTGTTTGGCGCATCTGTTGACGGCGCACACGCGACGGACGGCGTGAATCTCCGAACAATAAAGGATTGGTACACCGAACTGGCCGAGGGTGGCCTGCATGAATCACCAGACGACGCGACATACTATTTCGGCCTTGATGGTGAACGGGTCAGTTGCCCATACGATAACTATTGCGGAATTTCGTCCATACCAACCGCCGGCGGCAAAATCCAAGCCCTTTATAACGAAGTCGGCAAGAAAGCATTCTTCAAAACCTATAAACCCCAAACCATAGGCGAGGATGAGTTAAAAGCCAAGTTGGCCGAGATGTACGCCAATGTTGAAAATGGCGACACGATTGTGACCGATATTTTGAATTACACATATGGTGTTGGCCATTTCAGATGCCCGGCGGGCACCCGAACCATCGATCAATGGGAGGGCGGCGATAACCAGGGCTGTCAATGCTATTATGGCAACTGCACCGGCGCCGCGCCATCACTGGACGAGAATTCGATAACCAACTGGTCCGCCACGGTAAACGGTAACCAACTGGAACTGGGCCGTAATGGTTGGTTGGGCAACACCGGCGATGGATATTCCGGTCCCAACACAATATTTAACCCCGGCATATTTACAGGAAAACAAGAGGTTGAAACATACACATGGACCGATTGGTTGGAAAAACTTAATACACTCTTGGCCAGTGGCGATATTGGTGGCCAACACATATACCTGGCGGCGTTGGCCCCCGGTGCCGGCGACCAGTTTTTGACCAGCGAGCAGTTTAATCAGATACGAACATGCAAGGGTTCCGACGACAGAGTATACGGTGGTATTGGCGGCAAATGTCAGCGTCTGTATGCATTTGCGCCAAACGGTTTGCCATATATCTATGATTTGGAATCCGCCAAGAATGGTGAATTGGTACGCAAGGACATTTCGCGCACATCCAATGGCGATGGCAGTGTTTACGATGTTGAAGACCTGGACAATCTGGCCATTGGGTGTTCCATGTATTTTCCAAGCGGTGGTGACGCCCCCCAACCAACCTGCTATTACCTGGGGTTTGATGGTGATGTTGCGGTTCCGCTGTCCCGATATGATACCAGCCACATTGTTGACGTGTTGACGGTACTGTCCACGGCAAACACAGAGCAGAACCTGGCCGGGTGGACCACAGTGGCCGCCAAATTCGATGGGGCCTGGCCATTGACATTGGCGTTCAACGGCGACGCCGAAGGCCCCGATGCTTTCAGTGGCGGCGAAGAATACAACGGCGAAGATTCCGGCGGTGGAACCGGCGGTGGAACCGGCGGCGGCACGACAACCCCATCGTACACTTGCAGTGCCGGTACATATCTGCCGAAGAATTCTACAGAATGTTCACAATGTCTGACTGGTCATTATTGCACGGGGGGAACATGGACGGGGACCAGCGGTAACGATCGTGGTCTGACATACTGCGGCGAGGGGTACAGAAGCAACGCCGGTGCGGCCAGTGCCGACGCATGCACATTGATACCATACACCATCACATACAATTTGGACGGCGGCACGAACGCGGCGGCCAACCCGGCGAAATATACGATGGCGACACCAACCATTACTTTGGCCGACCCAACCAAGACTGGATACACGTTCGACGGCTGGTATTCTGAGGCCGCGTTCACAAACAAAGTGACGCAAATTGCCAAGGGGTCAACCGGGGACAAAACACTGTATGCAAAATGGACCGCCAATGGTGTAAAGTGCGATGCGGGCAAATATTTACCGAAAAACAGCACAACATGTGCCACATGTCCCGCCGGCTATTATTGCCCGGGCGGAACATACACATCATCATCCAGTGACCAGGGGGCCGATGCTTGTCCGCCCGATTATCGCGCCGACAAAGAAGCCGAGGTTTCAAACGTTGATTCCGCGGCGACTTTGGTTGAATATGGGTTTGCACCAGATGTCACCGGTATCAGCACCCTCGACGAATGTACCGTGGATGCCGCGTATTCTAATGCCACGGGCTCGTGGATTGAACGGCGTAAATTCGACTCGGTTGTTGACACGTTGTACAACACCATGGTTGGTACATATTATTTTGAAAGTGTGGGTGGATACTATTTAAGTGGCGTAAACACAAAATGTATGAGTGCTTTTGGTGCGGGTCCAAGCGACGGCGTGGTGTATAACAGTATCAAAAAATGCGATGCCGGGTATTATTGTCCCGCCGTGGCCAGTGCGTATGAAAACAATGCCACCGTATGCGGCGGAACGAACAACCCCACAACACTGGGCCGCACACAATGCAAAACCGGGTACACCAGCACCGCCGGCGCAACCGCGTGCACACCGATTACATACAAGGTGACACTGGATAAACAAAGTGGTACGGGCGGGACATCGGAATATTATTATCAGTATAATACCAAGGGTACATGCTATTACTATACTTCGTCAGCATTGTCCACATGTACCGACAGCAGTGATGGCCAGCACATCACCGTGCCAACCCGTACCGGGTATACATTTGGTGGATATTACACTGGCAAAAATGGCACCGGCACAATGTATGTTGACTCGACTGGATTGACAAAAAATAACCTGTACACGGCCGTGGCGGGAAATACGACCCTGTATGCAAAATGGACGGTTAAATCGGTGACGTGTGCGGCGGGTAAATATTTGCCCCGGGGCAAAACCGAATGCGCAACATGTACAAGTGGCAAATATTGTCTTGGTGGAGAATTTGAGTATTCCGAAACTGTCGACGGTGGGTTGACTGCCTGTCCAGTTGACAATCGTGCCGAGGATGATTTACCGACAAATTATTGGGCCCTGGAAATATCAAGCAAAACATATTTAACGCCAGATGGCGCAACATCCGCATCACAATGTCGTGTATTTTTGAATATAGC
>CAKQNS010000004.1 GCA_934255455.1 uncultured Alphaproteobacteria bacterium | reverse complement strand
CCAAAGTTCAAAGTGCATCCGTCTCCGCTGTGCTCCGCCGTGATAAAAATAATGTGTGCGCCATTCGGCGCACTTTTCTCATTTTCTGTCGCGGAGTTAATTCCCCTTCGCCAGCGAAGGGGTGGCACGAAGTGCCGGGGTAGTGGTAAATATGTCCCTGCGGGGCAATGGATACCGGCCTGGTACCACCCACGAAATTGGTAAATTTCGTGGGTGGTTCCCGGAGAGAAATTTGGTTTATTACCGTCGCGTGCCAAGTTCTCCTCCTGTGGAGGAGTACCGCGTAGCGGGGAGGTGGTCTTTTTATTTGAAACTTTGTACAACATTACGCACTCTCAAGACCACCCCGGCCTGTGGCCACCCCTCCACCGGAGGGGAACTTAGCCCGCGACAGAGATGCGGGGCACAGTATAAAAAGAATTGTCATTCCTGCACCACCCCCACGGAATTGTTAAATTCTGTGGGTGGTTCCTGGCGGGGAATAAAAAAACGGGGCCACGCCCCGTTTTTTATGATTTTTTCCAGAATGCAAATCCGCGACGCGTTGATTTTTCCTCGCGCTGCTTTCTGTCTTCGATTGCACGACGGTGTTCCGCACGGCGTTCGTGAAACCGACGGGCGGATTCTTCGTCACGTTGAATCAATTTTAATTCGGTCACCGACAATTTGCCGTTGCGAACTTCCTCGTCAAATTCGACAATGTCGTTTTCGTTCAGGAATCTGATACCTGCTGCTTTCAGTGCACTGGAATGAACAAATACATCATCCGTATTACCATCCGCATTTGGCGCATCTGGTGTGATGAAACCAAAGCATTTTTTACCGTTATACCATTTTACTTTACCTTGACGCATAATCGTTGTCCTTTGTTATGCTTGTTATGGTTCTGCAACCCTTTCAAGAACCTGGTATAATTTTGACTGAAATGAGATTTTTTTGCAAGAAAATAACTTTCCTAGGATTTTATCGCGATTTATGATATAATCGCGTCCGGTAAAAATAAATGCGGACCCGTTGCCCGCATTTTTATTTGTTCACAGTCATACAAAATTACTCGGATTTTTTATAATAACGCTGGACCTCGGTCATAACAAAGTTAAACAGACGCCCCGCCAATGTATCCGACGGAACCGACCAATCACGATATGCATACGGCATTGCCGCAACCAAAACGAATGTCGCCATAAAACGG
This sequence comes from uncultured Alphaproteobacteria bacterium, assembly GCA_934255455.1. Taxonomy (GTDB): domain Bacteria; phylum Pseudomonadota; class Alphaproteobacteria; order Rs-D84; family Rs-D84; genus Enterousia. The sequence goes on along the minus strand of CAKQNS010000004.1, from coordinate 91,503 downwards.
AAAATATCATATTCCTGGGCCGGGGTCAATTTGGCCGGGGAATCAGTGATGTGAAAAACCTCATTCTCAATGGCGTCTTGCAATTTTGAAATTATGCGTTCAACAACATGCGGCGGGTAATACAGTGTGCATTTTTTCGGGAAACCTTCGAACAAAAGCGATGCGTTGCCCTGGCCATACAAAATGTTCCATCCAACGCGGTCGAACAATTCGGCCAAACACTGGCATATCAACAGATTGTATTCTTTTGCCCCGTCTTCCATAAAATCGGCCAAGCGGCGTTCAATGCTTTTACTTTTTGCACCGCCACTTTTGCGCGAGATTTCATAGTGCGCATGTGTTTTGCGTTCGTATTCAAAGAATGTACGAACCTGGCATATAATTTCCATGGGCACAACCATACCGCCGGTGCCAATGTCGATTATCAATTTGGCATCACGATAATTACGCGGGTTTTCCATATCATAGAAATTATCACGCACCGACAAGACGCGTTCTGGCATCATTTCGCGCACGCGTTCAATGAATGTTCGCGCCTGGGGAATTAAATCAAACAGGCATTTAACACGCCATACATCCTGTAAACGATGGCGCGGCGGACGAATTTTATCCAGTGCGCGCACCAATTCCACCGCAATTTGTTCATGCCCCGAACCAATAATAGACAGTACCGTTTCCGATGGGGTGGAAATATATTTCTCGTTCAATTTGTCGCGAATTTTATCCGCAATGGCGCGGGCCGATGCCTCGCGTTCGTGGCTGGCAATAACGCGATATACGGTGGACGCAACCTCGTCCACATACGATGCGTAATATTTCCCCGTGATTTTATCCAGCGCACGGTCAATGTTTTTCTGGGCACCGACAATGACCGTCACAATAGACGACACCGCCAGATCAATTTTATGCCCCGCCCCACTGGTAAAAAACTGATTACGCATTGGGTCGGCATCCAAACGGTGATGCACAATATACGGTGACAGCGGGTTGATGTCGTGAATTTTCATTGGCGCATCAATCGCACTGTCGGTGGCATAGTCATATTGCATAACGGGCGCTTTGGGCGCACCAAAACATTTGCCCAGGAAATAGAAAACCTCGCGACACCATTTCATACTGTCTGAATATAATACCGATAAATATTGGGCGGCGGCATCATTTATACGACCAGATGCGCGGGCGGCCTCGATGGTTGCCAAATTTTTGCGGTCGCGTGCGGCAACAATGTCAAATATATCGGCGTCGGGTTCAGACATAATTTTTTTCCTTGGGCTGTGTTATTTCATAATCGGGAACAGAATTACATCGCGCAGGGTTGGCTGGTCGAATATGATGCTGGCCAAACGGTCAACACCAACGCCCACCCCAGAAATCGGCGGAAATCCGTGTTCCATTGCCCGAACATAATCGTTGTCGGGGTTAAATGCTTCTTCGTCACCATCGGCGATATTTTTGGCCTGTTGTTCAAATGCCGCCAATTGCTGTATCGGGTTGACCAATTCGGAATAGCCCTTGCACAATTCGGCGCCACATACCAACAATTGGAACATATCCAGGCAACGGTCGTCCGCATCACTGTGACGCGCCAATGGTACCATGTATGTCGGATAGTTGTACAGGAATGTAGGCTGGACAATGCCGTCACGAATCTTGCGTTTATAGACGTAATCAACCAATGTCGGGATGGATTTCAAATCGTCCAATTCACCCGCAGGGAACATACCCTGGTCGACCAATTGTTTGCGCAATGCGTCAACATCGTCAAAATCCAAAATGTTGCAACCGAACAATTCGTTCATTTTCGCGGTGTAATCCACCATTTCGTATTTAGAAAAATCCAATTCTGTGCCCTGGTATGAAATCTGTAATGTGCCACGGCAACGTTGAATCAAATTTTGAATTAAATCCCATGTGAATTTCAAATTGCGTTTCCAATCCCAATACGCCGCATACCATTCCACCATTGTGAATTCTTGCAGGTGCATGGCATCCATACCCTCGTTACGGAAATCCTTGGCCACCTCGTACACACGGTCAAACCCGGCACAGTTTGCCAATTTCAAGAACAATTCCGGGGAAATGCGCAACTGAAAATCCGCATCCAATGCATTGTGATGTGTCAAGAACGGACGCGCCGCCGCACCCGATGCAACATTTTGCATAACCGGGGTTTCAATTTCCAAAAAACCATTATTGTTCATAAATTCACGCCAATATTGCGTCATCTTGAACCGGCCCAGCAAAGTTTTACGGGTTTCTGGGTTTGAAATAATATCCAAATAGCGCTGGCGATAACGGGTTTCAGTATCGGTCAGGCCGTGAAATTTTTCCGGCAATGGACGCAGCGCCTTGGACAAAATGGTATATTTTGCGACGCGCACGGTCAATTCACCCGCGGTCGTGTGATACAGTTCGCCATCAATTCCAATAAAATCACCCAGGTCAACATTCGCCTTCATAAACTTGTATTGTTCTTCGCCCAATTCTTCGCGGGACATAGAGAACTGAATTTCACCGGCAATATCATAAATGCGGCCAAACATCAATTTGCCCAACCAACGCAGTGCCGTCACGCGCCCCGCCAATTTAACCGGTGTGCCATCCGCCAATTCGCGGGCGTCTGAAATTGTATGTGTACGGTCAAATTTGTCTTTCCATACAACGCCATCGCGGGCACGGATGTTTTCCGCCTTTTGCAGGCGCGCTTGTAATTCATTGGTCGACATATTCGTGTTATCTGCCATTTCTTGTTTTCCTTTTCATGCTTTTTATAAAAAACGGACGCAAAATGGTGCGTCCGTCGTTAAATTTGATGGTCGCACGCGTCTTTATAAAAATTTTTTCAAATTCGTCACTTTCATATTTCTGTTTGACCGGATTTGCTTTTCCCAAGCGTCATCATTATGACAATTTTTTCGTAAAAGTAAAGTACAAATTGCCCATTGGCACCACCTGATACATTGCAAGAAAAAAATTATTATAAATCGTAATAATTCTCTTGTAATAACTTTTTGTAAATGATAATTTCAACGCAAAATAAATCGGAATTTATACTTGGGGGCACACCACGGTAAATTTGCGATAATGGGAACAATCCAGGGGGGACAAATACAATGAAAACACAACAGCGAAAAATTCTGCGCACGGCGATAATTGTGGTTGCAATATTGGCCGTGGCATTTGGTACGGCAAAATATATTATTGGCCATCGACCTTTTTCGTATGCCGGGACACTGGAAACAACCAAGGTTATAATTTCGTCGCGTGTGGCATCGGATATTTCTGAATTCTATGTGGCCGAGGGCGACACAATTACTCGCGGCCAACCGTTGATGGCTATGTCGTGCGACGCGTATAAAATTTTGGCCCAACAATTGGATAACGATTATGAACGCGCCGATGCATTGATTGCCAAGGGTCACATGTCCCAGGCGGAATATGATGTTATTGCCCGAAATAAACAAGATAACGACCTGAAATTATCGTGGTGCAATGTCGTGTCCCCAATTGATGGTATGGTCATCACCAAATTTCGCGAGGTTGGCGAAGTTGTCGCCCCGGGCACAACATTGGTATCGTTGGCCAACCCGTATGACATTTGGGCATATTTCTATGTTCCATACGATATGTTGCATAAAATAAATGTTGGCGATGCCGTCACCGGCATATTGCCCGAGGCCCCCGGCAAAACATTTTCTGGCCGCATTATTAAAATAAATGAACAGGCCGAATTTACCCCAAAGAATGTTCAAACCCGTGCCGAACGCACCCGGTTGGTATATGGGGTCAAAGTCAAATTTGAAAACCCAGAATTAACACTGAAATCTGGTATGACAATTGAAAGCACATTGTTAAATGAATAACAGCATTGACATAGATATTTCGCACATATCAAAACGGTTCGGCAATATTGTCGCACTGGATGATGTTTCTATGCAATTTAATGCGGGGACATTGTACGGTGTAATTGGGCCGGCGGGCGCGGGAAAAACCACCCTGTTCCGTTTGATGTTGCATTTGATGAAACAAAATTCTGGCACAATTACATACACATCGGGTGGCGCGCCCATTGATTTCGAAGATGCGCGTGCACTGATTGCATATATGCCGCAAAGCCAAAGTTTATACGCCGATTTGTCAGTCGAAGAACATTTGGATTTCTTTCGGCGCCTGTACGGAATTCCAGATAACGAATACAGACGCAAAAAATCTAAGTTATTACGGATGGCGCGATTGGAAAAGTTTTTGGACCGACCGGCGGGAAATTTGTCGGGCGGTATGTACAAAAAACTGGGGTTGATTTGTGCCCTGTTGCGCAGTCCCCGCGTTATGTTGCTGGACGAGCCGACAAACGGCGTTGACCCAATCAGTCGGCGCGAATTTTGGGATTTATTGCATGCGGCTCAACAACAAGGAATCTTGGTCATTATGACAACCGCATATATGGACGAAGCCGAACGATGCGGCGCGGTTGTTTTAATGGAACGCGGGCATGTTTTGGGCATGGGCGAACCACGCGAATTATTACGGACATCGCATTCTGCGAATTTTGATGAATATTTCTTGAAACGCGGGGGCGCAAAATGACGAAATGTATTGTTGATGTGTCAAATTTGTATGTGCGCTTTGGCGATTTCTGTGCGGTGCGCGATGTTTCATTTCATGTTGCACCGGGCGAAATATTTGGTTTTCTGGGCGCAAACGGTGCGGGGAAAACGACAACCATACGTGTGTTGTGCGGTCTGTTGCCGGCATCCAGTGGCCGCGTTGTGATTGATGGTCATACATTTACCAATGACACCGCAAACATAATAAAACAGCGCGTTGGATATATGTCTCAACGGTTTACATTGTATGATGGTCTGTCTATTAAAGAAAATTTCGATTTTGCCGCGGCGTTGCGTGATATTCCGCGGGGCGTGTACCTGCGTCGCCGGCGCGAGTTATTAAAATTTATCGGATTTGATGAAAAATTATCGATGGTGGTGCGCGACCTGCCAGGGGGAATTAAACAGGAAATCGCACTGTGCGTTGCATTGTTGCACGACCCAAAAATTATATTTCTGGATGAACCAACGGCGGGTGTTGCACCGGTGTCGCGTATGCGGTTTTGGTCGCTGATAAAAAAACTGGCCGCGGATGGAAAAACAATTTTCGTCACCACCCATTATATGGACGAGGCCGAAAATTGTAATCGCATTGCGTTGATGCGCGCGGGCGAATTGATTGCGATTGATTCACCACAAAATCTGAAACAGCAAACATTCGGCGACAGTCTGTATAATTTTACCCCACGCACCGACAATCCGGTATTTCCGTCCGAAAAAATATTGGATATTTGCGAACCGTATGGACGCCATTGGCACATTCGTTTTCGCGACGGTGTTGATGCCGCCGCCCAGGTGCAAAAGTATAAAAAATATTTCGATATTAAAAAGATTTCCCCATCACTGGAAGATGTCTTTATCAGATTGGTAGAGGGTCAAAACCGATGAAAACATTTTCACGCGAACGCGCGGCCGCCATTTTTTCCAAAGAATGCAAACACATTTTGCGTGACCCGTTCACACTGATTATCGCGTTGCTGTTGCCGTTGGCCATTGTTCTGATTTTGGGCAATTCAATCGAGTTCAACATTCGGTCAATTAAAACCGCATATTATGATGCCGATCGCACGGAAAGTTCACGCGAATTGATTGACACTTTCGGCAGTTCTGATTATTTCAAGACTTTTCCCATCGATAATCCAGAAAATGGATTTGATGAAATTCTGTCTGAACGCGCGCGTGCGGTTTTGGTCGTTCCACCGGATTTTGAACGCGAAATTTTTGCTGGTCGCACCGGCAATGTCCAGGTTATGGTTGATGGCGCCGATAATTCGTCGATTATCGCCGTGACGAATTATATGAACACGATAAATACAAACGCATATAAAAAGATTCTGGACATTCCGCAATTTATGTCGGCATCGCCATTGACGTTCAAATCGCGTTATTTATTTAATCCAGAATTAAATTCGCGTTGGTTTTCGGTGCCGGGTTTATCGGCGGCGATTATTGCACTGGTTGCAATTATGTTGACCACGTTGACGATTTGTCGCGAATGGGAAAAAGGTTCAATGGAAATGTTATTATCCACACCCGCAACAACATTGGAAATTATTGTGGGCAAAGTGTTACCATACGCGATTTTGTCCTTTATCGGGTTTATTTTGGTGTTCATTGTTGCACGCGCCGTGTTTGGTGTTCCTTTTGTTGGCAGTTATTTAACCCTGACACTGGCGACAATAATATTTATTTTGGGGTATCTGGCCATGGGCCTGTTCATATCGGTTTCCACACATAAACAAGAGGTTGCCATTCAATTCGCACTGATTGTGGGGTTATTGCCGGCGGTCGTATTGTCGGGCTTTGTATTTCCGGTTGAATATATGGGCAAAATATACCAGGCCGTGTCCGATATATTTCCGGCACGGTTCTATATTGAAATTGCCCGCGACCAATTTTTGAAGGGCAGTTCCATCACCCAATTGTGGCATCAATTTACGGCAATGTCGATAATTGCGGCGGCATTACTGGTTGCGTGTTTGACCCGATTCAAAAGGACACTGGAATGAACAGACGCCACCTGTGGGGATTTTTCAAGAAAGAAATTATTGCACTGTTGCGCGACCCGGTGTTGTTGGTCGCGGTTATGGTTATGCCGGCGGTGCAACTGATTATTTACAGTGGCGCAATCACACTCGAGGCAAAAAATCTGCGTCTGGCGGTGGATATGGCACCCGGCGATGTCGTTATGGAAAAGGTTTACAATCACGCCATTGGATCGGGTTGGTTCGTGCGCGCCGACACATCAAAACGCGACGCCGTGTCGGTGGTGCAATCTGGCGACGCCGATGTTGCGATTGTGGCGCCATCGGGGGGACTGACGCGGGCATTGATGCGCGGAGATGGCGAAATTCAGATTCTGATTGATTCTATGAATATATTAAAGGCCCAAAGCATCGAAGGATACCTGGCCGGGGTCGTATTGTCGACCGTACGCGAAATGAATTATCAATTACCCGCATCACCCATCACATTCAGTATGCGCGTTTTGTTTAACCCTGAATTGAATACAAAATGGTTTATGGTGCCGTCACTGATTGCGGTGTTGGTGTTTTTGGCGTTGCTGATTCTGATAACTATTTCTATTACCAAAGAAAAAGAAACCGGAACAATTGAAACACTGGTGTCCGCACCAATATCAAAATATGATATTATTTTTGGCAAAGTGTTCCCATATATCGCCGTGTCTTTTTTGATTATGATGTCAATATTGCTGATTGGTTTGGTTGTGTTCAAAATACCGTTTGTGGGTTCTGGTTTAATGTTCGTGTTGGGGTTCTTGGTGTTTTGTGTGCCGGCATCGGGAATTGCGGTATTGCTGTCTAATTACACCCATACACAACAACAGGCATTGTTGGGCGTGGTGATTGTGGCGTTTATGTCATTGATGTTGTCGGGCGCAATTATTCCAACCGAAAATATGCCGGTATTGTTGCAATATGTCAGTTCGGTAAATCCGCTGTCGCACTATGCGTATATGGTTCGCAATATTATATTAAAGGGCTCTAATATGGCATATTTTGCGCGCCAATGTATGTATATGCTGGGGGTTGGCGCAATTATATGGATATTCGCAATTAAAAAGTTCAAAACAACACTGTAAAAAATGGAAAGGACACTTTGATGAAAAACAATTATTTTTTGGCTGGTATTATGTTGGCGACGATTGCGACATCGGCAAATGCCGATATGTATTCGGAACTGCAAACAATATATGAAACCAACCCGATAATAAACAGTGGGCGCGCAAATGTGAACGCCGCCGATGCAAATGTATCGGCGTCCAGTGCGGGATTCAAACCGTATTTGGGGTTGTCCGCAAATGCCGGTGCGGCGCGTACCAAGATTGGCGATTACACATTTGATTATAACCCAACTGGCATCGGTGTTGAATTCCAACAAAATATATTCCAGGGATTTTCAACCATCGCACAATACAAGGGTGCACGCGCCGCACGCGATGCCGAAACGGCATCGTTATATGCGACCGAATCTGATGTATTTTTGAATGCGATAAACGCCTATGTTGATGTTCTGCGTGCGGCCGAGGTTTTGAAACTGAACCAAAACAATCAACGCGTATTGCAAGAATATTATAACTATTGTGCCGATAATGCGCGCGTTGGTCGTTTAACCAAAACCGATACCGCCCAGGCATCTGCGCGCGTGGAAATGGCGCGGTATGCGTTGACCGATGCCCAGGCAAAATATGACAACGCCGTTGAAACTTTTCGCCGCATTGCGGGTGATGCGCCCACCGAATTTACAGAAATTGATTTGGAACGCATGGAAAAATTATTTCCAGAATCGGTCGACGCGGCGAATGAATACGCATTGAAAAACCACCCCGCCCTGCGCGCGTTGGAATCGCACGAACGCGCCGCACGCGAACAGATTGTTGTTGCGCGCCATTCTATGTTGCCATCGGTTGATGTGCGCGGCGCCGTAATGCAGGTGGATGATATTCCATATATTGACCGCGCCCGCGACAGCCGCATTGGTGTGTATTTGAAAATGCCACTGTATGACAAGGGCAATGCATTTGCCAATGTGGACAAAGTGCGATACACCGTTGATGGAATCCAGGCCCAGACGGTAAACGCCCGCCGCATTATATCTGAAAAATTGCACCAGGCGTGGAACATGTACGACGCCCAGGCGGCGGCAATCAGTGCCGCCGAATCCGGCGTTGCGGCCGCAAAACTGGCACTGAACGGCACGCGCGATGAACAAAAACGCGGTCGTCGCACGGTGTTGGATGTGCTGAATGCCGAACAAGAATTGTTAAATACCAAAGTATCATTGGCACAGGCAAAATTTGGCCGCACCAGTGCATTCTTTGCGGTGCTGTCTGCGACAGGATTACTGACGCCCGAAAATCTGGGATTAGAAGCATCGAAATAAGAAACGCGCCAATGGCGCGTTTCATTGCTCTCTGTTTAGAACCGTTGCATCATTGTAAATTCAATGGCGGTTTTTTTGAACTCGCGCTGCCACAGGTTGGAATCGCGCTGGGTATAACTGACCGTCAGGGTCGGAACAAATCCCCACACGTCCAATTTATTATTTGAAACAGACAACGAATAACGATGTGTGAAATCGTGTGCCGTAATCTTGGTCCACGCGCCATTGTGCGCCGTATACAGCCCATTATCGTATCGCGTCCAATACACACTGGGTTCGCCATATACACTGAAACCCCACGGCAATTCTGCGCCAATGCCGATTGCAACATTGGGTTGCCAATACGCATAGGCGTCATTTACTGCCGTATTACGCGCAACGCCCCCACGCACAGTCGTGTACAATCGCGCATTAAACGAATACGTCAGGCGCGCCGTTCCTGAATACGTTTGCCCGTCCAGAATATCGCCATAGTCATCGTATTTATTATCCAAGAATTGCAAATACAACCCGCCCGATAATTTGCGCGTAAAATCGTAATTCGTGTTCAGCTTTGCCCCAGCCGCCCAATTATATCTGTCCCAACCGTACCAGCGGCGCGCCGCCACACCCGCCAACCACACGTCCCCGCGCGACCACAGATACCGTGGCCCCGTACTGGCGGTTAAATACAGGTCGTCATAATCGTGCTTGTCATAAATATTTGTGTAAATACCAACATCTGATTTCCAGCGCCACTGGTCTGACAATTTGAATTCGTAATCGCCCCCCAGTTGCAAGTTCGCCCCGACCGCCGATTCTGGTTCGTTTAATTTTCGGCAAAACGGGCCGAATATAGTCATCAGACATTCGTCACCACCGGTGGCATTATTGACATTATTATCAGGCGCAGCACCAAAATTAAAATACACGTTCCAATTTTTATTCTGGCGCACGACATAGCGATAATAGTTCATCATACGTTTTGCGTCATCAGATAAATCATCGCCCGCCATCGCCAAACGCAGATGATAATCCGCACGTGCCCAGCGTCCTTGGTGCATATAGCACAGTGCCAATTCAAACCGCACGCGTGCCGCGTCTGGTCGCGCGTCCAGTATTTTTTGATAAATGCGAATTGCGCCATCAATGTCGCCACGACGCGATGCAATCTGGGCCAGCAAAAACCACCGTTCGGTTTCCAGTTCCCCGTTTCCCGTATCTGGCATCATCGTCAGCATTTGATAGGCATGTTCATAATCGCCATTGTTGACCAACTGGCCCGCCAACTGCATGGCCTGTGTTGTGGTCATAGTAATTTCTGTGGATTTTTTATTATCGTTGTCTGCGCGCGCCATTGGCACAACCAGAACAGATAACAAAATCGCAAACACAATTCGTTTCATACGAATAATATTATGTATCTATAAATCAATTTGACAATTAAAATGTTTTCTGGGCGAAAAATATCACCCAGAAAACACATTTGCGCATTTATACGATGTGCAATTTATTTATTGTTCAAATTTGCCACCGAACGAGAAATGCGCATCTATTTTATTCACATCATCGGTCGCACTAGTCATACCCATCACCGCACCTGTGGCAACCATTTCGGTTGGGTCAACCCCTTCGCCAAAGGCCTGCGTCACCAGATACTTTTTATCGTGATCTGGTGAGGGCGACGTCTCGGACATTTTGACGCGGAATTGTTCAGGAATATTCGCGCCTGCATCATCCATCATCAAACTATCATTTGACAATTGGACATTATACCACGGGTTGACGGCGGCTGCAAAATTCGCCGTTAACGTGGCACTTCCCGTACCGGTGTCAACCCAGACGTTGGCGTCCCTGGTCGCGGTCTCCATCATATCGCCCTGTGAATTTTTGATAACGGCGACTGCAACCCCCTTGAATTCCCCTGAACTTTGCGGCTCGCGTTTCATTATCTGGTACCCACCGGCAAATGTCCAACCGTCGGCAGAGTTTGTGCTGCCAGCAATCATTGTGGCCGGACCGTGGGTTAAATATCCGAAATCAGAATATTGTAATCCGACAACATTACCAAATGTCGCCACGCGACTGGAATCTGGTGTGGGCAGGGTCATCGGTATGCCCAGTCGTCCACTAGGCGATGCAGTTGTTTCAGTAAGTTTTGTTATCTTGCCATTTTCGTCAACAGTATAATCTCTTTGTACCCTATCACTCTTGATAATATGGACTTCGGTTAATTTGCCGCTGTTATCAAACGTTAATGTGGCATCACCTGTTGTTGTAGCGTCACCCTTCAACGATGATATGAAATCCGGTCCAAAATTGTCCGCTAATTTTGCCTGGGTGCCTTGACGGCGGGACCAACTTATAAAACTATTTTCCAATGTGTCAGGATTGTTCAACCTGTTTGCGGGATCTGTAAAATAGTCCGCCAATTTTTGGTAATTTCCAGGAGTGTAAGCACCCAGCTCGGTCGATGTAGCACCCCAAACCTGCAATGCCTGGTGTGCCTTATCATAGTTCTCTTGGGCATATTTTTTTGCACCATTGACTGGGTCGGCCTCGGCCGCCTGACTCCACGCACGAATCGTTTTACCCATTTCATCAACCAATTCCAAAGATTTGGTATATTTCGCGGATTCGGTTGATGCATCGATAAATGGGTTGTGCGCAGCGATTAATTCAGTGTTTGATGTTAATTTTTTGTATACTTTATAATTAATGTCGTTGACATTACGCTTAACTGTCGTTGTGCTGTTGCCCTGTTCAAGCACGGTGGGGGGGGGGGTAGTTGGGCACCGCCGCCGCCACCACCGCCACCGCCGCATGCGGCCAGTGCCAATACAGATGTTAAAATTGCGATTTTTTTCATTGTTTCCCCTTTTGGTATATGTTTTGGTGAAGCAAGCAAATGTGCCATGATTAGTTGTATTTCTATGCAGATATACGTCCCATATAATATGCAAGATTTTATTCCCACGCAAGGGGAAATTATTTCAATGGCTCAAACACCGAAAAATACAAAAACAAAAAAACCACCCAAACGGGTGGTTTTGAATATCTGGTGCGAGCAAAGGGGCTCGAACCCTCGACCTCAACCTTGGCAAGGTTGCGCTCTAGCCAACTGAGCTACGCTCGCACTGCGTGGCATATTCTGACATATACTTTATCAGAATGCAAGTATTATTTTTGGCGACTTGACATATTTTTCTGCAAATACTCAAACCGCAATGAATCCAGCGTATGCTGGCGCTGTTGTAAATCTAGTTCCTGGCGGCGAATGTCCAATTCTTGGCTTTTCAAATCGTTCGATTGGAATGCTGCGCCCGCAATCCCCATCGTCATAAATGCAATTGTGACCGCCGACGCCGTCAATAAAAACCACCCGCACCCAGATGGCCGCACCGGCACCGGGGTTTCTGTCATTCCTTGGTCTATTTTGACTGTTTGGTCCGCCATATTTGCTCCTGTTTGTTAAAATTACCGCTTTTTCTGGGGCATGTGTTTGTACAGAATGCCGCGGCGGCGCGAGTTGAACATACGCGCACACATACGACGCCGATTGTAAAGCGCCAAATCATAACGGCGCGCGGCATCATATTGCAACAAATCGTGATAATAACATTGCAACCGCGCCACATCGGCAAACGCCGCATTCGTCAGCGCAAAGCACACCAAATAATATGCGCCCTCCAGCCCGCGCATTACAGCCATTTCCACGGTTGCAGGGCCTTCAAAATACCGTACGCCGTGCGTTTATCGGCAAATGTGTTGCCACAACGTGGGCACACGATAAATGGCGAAATCATTGCCTTGACTTTCTTGAACAGCATCAGCCACACCAGCGCACCAACCGCCCACGCCGCAATGACCAAGCCCCATGCGACATAGCCAAAGTATTTATCAACCGTGCCGGTGATTATCTGGATTGTGCTTAAACTGGATTTAGACAGGTCGTTATAGATTTTTGTTGCAACCGGCCACGATGATGGACGCCATGGGTATACGTGTTTAATCCCATAATTGGTCAGCAATGTTGTGCCCAGACCACCCGTATTTTTGTCCAGTTGTTTTTTGATTGCTTCATCAATCATTTGGTCAACCTGTGTTTGCAACACAGATGTCAGTTCACGTTCAACGCTGTCCAGTTTGCTGTTGACCAATGCGGCGGTGTCGTCCACGCGGGCAACGGCCTGATTTGCCTTGGCAATATTTTTATCGGCGGCATCAATCGCTTTGTCCAAACCGCCCGTTTTAACGCCAAATTTACCAATCAGCCCCGTGACCTTTTTCGCATCAGATGTTGTTTTGGTGGCCTCGCCCGTGACCTTTTTTGCGCTGGCGGTGGCATCGCCGACCTTGTTCACGGCGTTTTCGGCAACCTTGACCTTGTCAATGGCAAAAGATACCGGTTTTTCCAAATTGATGGATTTTTTAATGCCGTCCAACAGGTTTTCGTACTGTGTCGCGATATTACGTTGCAGGTCAAAGAACATTGATACGACAATCGATTTCTTTATCGGGCCCGAATACGTGTTTTTAATGTGCAACGGCGCCCACACGACCAGCGCAATCCACACCACGGACACAATCGCAAATACGCGTTTAACCCATGTGATATACGATGTTTTTTTGGCAACAGTCTTTGCCCCACCGCGATCAATAACTTCTATTTCTTTCTTGGCCATTTCATCCCCCTGTTGATTATGGTACGATTTTAATATTTTGTTGCGCGGGTGCGCAAGTGTTATCTGGTATTCTGGTGAAATATGCGGATATATTTGTCCGCGTCAATTATCCGACGGAACGATTCCCAGGTTGGTTGTTTATGTTGATACCGCCCCATTTCAGAAACCGCATTATAAAACATATTCGCATCATTCGGATTATCAAACGACGACATTTCGGTGCGCGGAATCATTTCATAATAAGAACCACCAGTATTCAGGCACACCAGTGTGTACACTATGCTGGTTTTGCCAACCGCGCGTGGTTCCGACACCGCCAGATAAAATTTATCGCGGTCATTCAGCACCAATTTCGGTGTGGCAATTTGTTTTTGATTTTTTGTATCTTCACTCATTATTTTTCACCTGTATATTTTTCTATAAAATCTGCCTTGAATTGGGCAAAGCGACCTTGCTCTATCGACTCGCGAATATCGCGCATTAAATCCTGGTAAAACCACAAATTATGTTGGGTCAACAATGTTGCGCCCAATATTTCATTGCACTTTACCAAATGATGAATGTATGCGCGCGACAATTTGCACGCCGGACAACCACATTTGTCATCCAATGGGGCCGCGTCATCGCGAAAGCGTGCGTTTTTCATATTCATTGTGCCGTGGCGCGTAAATGCCTGGGCCGTGCGACCGGCGCGCGTTGGCATAACGCAATCGAACATATCAATTCCGCGTTCAACCGCGCCCAAAATGTCCAGCGGTGTTCCCACACCCATCAGGTATCGTGGCTTGTCCGACGGCAACAGTGGCGTTGTTGTGGCAATCATATCAAACATCACATCCTGGGGTTCGCCCACCGCCAAGCCGCCCACCGCATAGCCATCAAATCCGATATCTGTCAGTTGCTGTGCCGATTTCTTACGCAGGTCTGGGAAATCCGCACCCTGGACAATACCGAATATGCCATAGCCCGCACGGTCAACGAATGCATCGCGGCTGCGCCGTGCCCAGCGCGCCACCATTTCGACATTTTTTTCCACACGTTCACGTGGCGCGGGTAAATGCAGACATTCGTCCAATGCCATTGTGATATTAGAATCCAGTTGATGCTGGATATGCACAGAATCTTCGGGGCGCAAGAAATGCTTGATTCCGCCATCAATGTGCGATGTGAACTGGACGCCCTCTTCGGTCATTTTGACCAGGTTGGACAGCGACATAACCTGGAACCCACCACTGTCGGTCAGAATTGGCCCGTGCCAACCACCGAATTTATGCAGTCCGCCCATCTTTTCAACCAAATCGCCCCCAGGGCGCATCATCAAATGGTATGTGTTGCCCAAAATTACCTGTGTTCCCGTGGCGGCAACCTGATCCATGGTCAGTGCCTTGACCGTGGCGGCCGTGCCCACCGCCATAAATGCGGGGGTCTGGAACGTACCGTGTGCGGTTTCAACCGACCCGCGGCGCGCCATGCCATCTGTTGCGATTAAATTAAACTTCAATGCCATTTATTTCCCATCCTTTTTGAACAGTAAACAACAATCCCCGTACGAGAAAAATCTGTATTTTTCGGCGACCGCGTGCGCGTATGCGGTTTTCATCTCATCCAATCCGGCGAACGCCGAAACCAACATAAACAGTGTCGATTTTGGTAAATGGAAATTGGTCAGTAACACATCAACCGCACCAAACGTGTACCCTGGGGTAATAAATATATCGGTTGTATCACAAAACGGCACAACACGGCGCCGGCGCCCCGATTCCGGCAATTCACGATTACGCATTGCCGCACTTTCCAGTGTTCGCATTGATGTCGTGCCCACCGCAATTACACGATTTGCATTGTTTATAATGTCCGCCTGGGCGGGGGTAATCTGGCACCATTCACTGTGCATTTTGTGCTTGGATAAATCCTCGGTCTTGACCGGCATCCATGTGCCCGCGCCGACGTGCAGCGTGACCTTTACAATTGTTGCGCCACGACGCGCGATTTCGTCCATCAATTCCGGGGTAAAATGCAACCCGGCGGTTGGCGCCGCCATTGACCCGATTGGGTCGGCATAAACGGTCTGGTAACGTTCACGATCGGAATCTTCTTGATCACGGTGCATATATGGTGGCAACGGCATTTTGCCGATTTTATTCAGAACCGCGAACACATCATCGCATAAAAATTCCAATTTCAGCCCACTGTCGGCATCGGTTGCAACCACGCGGATTTGCGTACCATCGGTCATGGTCAATGTGTCGCCAACCGCAATGCGCGTGAATTTCTTGCACAATCCCCACCACAGGTTGCCGCCCGCCGCGGTGTGCAGTGTGATTTCGTATTCGTGTCCCGCCGCGTCAGTTGCGTCAAAGCGTGCCGGAATAACGCGCGAATTATTAAACACCACTACGTCGCCCGCCTGAATATAATCCAAAAAATCCCGAATATGCCGGTCAGACAATTCCAACGGAGGGGAATGTTTCACCACCAGCATACGTGACGCGTCACGACGCGCCAATGGGTGTGATGCAATCAATTCGGTGGGTAATTCAAAATCAAAATCAGATGTGTGCAACATTTTATTTCTTGAACTCTAATCCCTGGTCGGCGTAATTTTCCGCCTTGTCTTCCCAATCGGGTTCCACGCGCACGAACAAATGCAGTCGCGCGTTTACACCCCATTGGTCCTGAATATCATGGCGGGCGTCGGTGCCGATTTGTTTCAATTGTTCACCACCACGGCCGATTACAATCTTTTTATGCGCATCATTTTGAACGGCGATTTTCTGGTATATGTCCAAGACCCCGTCCGGGTCAACATCAACCCGTTCGGTCAAAACATTTATGTGGTATGGCAATTCCTGGTGAATATATTTATAAATCTTTTCCCGGGTCAATTCCGCCAGATACAGATTATCCGGCACGTCAACCGCGTCGGCCGCGTCAAACAGATATGGTGACGCCGGCATTACCGCCGCCAACGCGTCCAGCATCCCGTCCACGCCGTCGTTTTTCAGTGCCGAAATCATAAATATTTCGCGCCACGGTGCCAATTCCGACAATTCGGCCACAATCGGCAACAGGTCTTGCTTTTTAATCGCGTCAACCTTGTTCAATGCAACAAACAGGTTTTTATGGTCATGAATTTTTTCAACCAGGCCACGAATTGTTGGGGTTATTCCCTTTTGCGCGTCCATAATCAGCAATACCGCATCCGCATCAGAAATCGCAGCCATTGCCGCGCCAACCATCGCCCGATCCAGGCGCCGTTTTGGCACAAAAACGCCCGGTGTATCAACAAAAATCACCTGGCGATTACCGACCATTTTGACCGCGCGCAGATTGGTTCGCGTGGTCTGAACCTTGTGCGAAACAATGGATACCTTGCGCCCCATAATTTGATTGAGTAATGTGCTTTTTCCGGCGTTTGTTGGTCCAACAATGGCAACAAACCCAGAATATGTTTTTTCGTTTTTCGTATTCATACCGTGCAGAATACCACAGCAAAAACAAAAGTGAATAAAAATATTGTTATTTTAACTTTTTCGTCCATTCATTGTCTGGGAAATTCATACGCAGCATTTGCGCATAACCCGCGGCCTGGTCCGGCAAACCAATCGCCGTATAACATTCGGTCAGGCGGAATAATGCCTCGGGCGTCATAACGGTTTCTTGGGCACCGGCCACAACCGATTGCAAACGCGAAATCGCACTGGTCCAATTTTGCTTTTTCATATCACTGCGCGCAGCATACATAACCTTGCCCGCCAGATAGTTTTTCAAAATCAGAATTTTATTTTCGGCATTTTTCGCATACGGCGAATTCGGGAACCGTTGAACCAATTGTTGGAATTGCTGCAACGCGTATGCCGACATTCCGGGTTCGCGGCGAACATCACTGACCTGGCGATAATAGCACATACCGCGCAGATACAGCATATATGGCACATCACTGTGTCCCGGATGGAACCGCATAAAACGGTCTATTGCCAAAATGGCCCCGGCAAAATCATCATCCAAATATTGTGAATATGCCGCCATAACCAGCGCATCGGCCGCCCACGGACTGGACGGGTACTGGGTTTCAGCCTTCAAAAATTCGGTGGCCGCCACCTCGTAATTTTCATCGTTAAATTCGGCGTATGCATTGGCATAAATTTCCGCCAACGGCAATTGCGGGTCTATTTCCGATTTGCCACCACACGACGCCAATAACGCCGCCACACAAAACAGCATAAATATTTTTTTCATACTTGAATTCTCTTGTTTGGTTTGAGTATAGTTATAAGCACAGAAAAATAAAAGCATTTTTTTATCAAGGGGCAAAACATGAATCTGGGCAGGAAAATATTCGGCGTTGGCGCCATGACCGGCATCAGCCGCATATTTGGATTTGTGCGCGATATGTTGATTGCGCGTGTGTTGGGTGCGGGGCGTCTGTCCGACATATTTCTGGCGGCATTCAAATTGCCGAATTTGTTTCGCGACCTGTTGGGCGAAGGCGCACTGTCCGCCATATTTATCCCGATGTACACCGATTGCAAGAAAGACGACAATTTTGCAAAAAATGTGTTTTCGTGGCTGATGGTTGTGCTGTTGGGCATAACGATAGTGTTTGAAATATTTATGCCGCTGGTCGTGTGGGTATTGGCACCGGGCTTTGCCGCAACACCCGGGAAAATGGAATTGACGGTTCTGATTTCGCGCATAATGTTCGTGTATGTCATCTTTGTATGCGGATCGGCATTTTTATCGGCAATATTGAATGCCTGCTCGCGATTTTTATTGGCGGCGTTTATGCCGGTAATGTTGAACATAATGTTGATTGGGGCATTGTTGGCGGCGGCGTATTTTAATATATCGGATGGCGTTTTGTATTTGATGGCGGGCACGGTTGTCGCATCGGGTGTTATCCAGTTTATTGTTCTGTGGTCGCGCATACGCCAGCGACATTTTGGGCTGCGCCTGGTGTGCCCAAAATGGACACCCGGCATAAAAAGTATGTTCGGACGCCTGGGCATCAGCATTATTGGCAACGGTTTTTATCAAATCACCATCATTGTCGGTACATTGGTCGCCAGTTTTCAATCGGGGGCGGTATCGTGGCTGTATTATTCCGACCGAATTGTACAGTTACCATTTGCCATGATTGGCCTGGCTGTGGGAACGGTTTTGATGTCGTCTATATCAAACGCATTGGCCGATAAAAATATGCGCAGCGTGTATATCCAGCAAAATTCGTCTCTGCGCAAATCAATGATGCTGATTATGCCATGCGTGGCGGGACTGTTTGTGTTGGCCGAACCTATTATCAAATACCTGTTTCAATATGGCGCATGGACGGCGGCATCGACCCACGCGGTGGCGGTTGCAATTATGATTCAGGTTTTCGCCCTGCCCGCGATGATGGCCAGCCAGATTTACAGCAAAACCCTGTATGCATCCCAGGATGTAAAAACGCCTGTTCGCACCAGTATGATTTCACTGGGGGTGGCGGCGGTGTTGTATTTGGCGTTGTTCCCATTTGTTGGATATTTGGCAATTCCAATTGGTGTCGTGGCCAGTGGATATTTGAAAAATTACCTGCTGGGGCGCGCGTGCCGACGATGCGCATTGGTGCATCACGATGGGCGCACAGTTCGCGCAATTGCCGCATTTGCATTGTTGGCCGCTGCATTGGGCGTGGCACTGTGGTTTGTGCCAATTACCAGCATTTGGACTATGTTTGTGGCCATTGCGGGATATGGGGCAATATACCTGCCAATTGCGTATATTATTGACCGAAAAATATAAAGTTGAAACGGGGACTTTTATATGATAAAATCTTGATTATAAGAATGTAAGGAGTCCCAATCATGACAAAAAAAATAGTTTCATTGGCGGTTTTAACCGCTTTGTTGGCGGGTTGTGCGGATTTGAATAATACGGCATCCCAACCGGCCGGATACGGCACCGATGGTTTTGGCGAAGAAACATTGGCAACAACAACCGATGGTCCATCGCTGAACGATGCATACTTGATGGCGGCGGCACCCAAATATTATATTGGCAGTGCGTACAAGGTTGAAAATGTTCAATACATCCCAGCCGAGGATTTGACATACAACCAGACTGGTATTGCGGGCATTATCCCAACCGAATTGAACGGCACAAAAACCAGCAATGGCGAGGTTTTTGATATAACCCAAATGGTCGCCACCAGCAAGACTTTGCCCCTGCCGACAATTGCACGCGTGACTAATCTGGATAATGGTCAATCGGTTGTTGTTCGTGTGAATAATCGGGGGCCATTTGTAAATACTCGTATTATGGATTTATCACCGGCCGCCGCGGCAAAAATTGGTATGACCGGCCAGTCCAAGGTTCAGGTTCAGGTTTTGTCTGACCAATCAATTGCGGTTAAAAACGCAACTATTGGCGTGAACACACCGGCCGTATCGGTGGCACCGGTCGCATCTGAAACAACCGTTATTACAACAACTGAAACCGTACAACCGGCACCTGTTGCCGCGGGCGAATACAGCGTTCAGGTTGCCGCGTTCTATGCCGAAGACAGCGCCGAGAACCTGGCCGCGCGTATGCGCACGTATGGCGACGCCATGGTTATTAAAGAAGGCGATATGTACAAGGTTCGCATCATAAATCTGGATGCGGCGCGTGCACGCAATGTGCTGGATTCCCTGCGCAATAACGAGGGTATGGCCCCAGGTCTGTTGAAAAACGGCCGTTGGGTCAACGCCGCCAGCATTTAATGGTGTGCGAAACGCAAATTAAAAACGCCCCGTTTGGGGCGTTTTTTGATGTTTAATATTTAACATTAAAATTTTTGGAACGATTTCGCGCCGCGCGTTCGGATAAATCGCGCAATATACCCGTGCGCCGCACCATGCGAAACGCCATTGTGTCTGGGAATACGCCCGTATTGGGATTTTCTTCAAATGCCGCACGCCGTTCGGCCCACAGACGCGCCAAAAATGCATCAACAAACCCCGCCGACATTTTATTGTGGCAAATGTTTTTATATTCGCGTTCTATTTTGCGGTATTTTTCCAATGCCGCGCGACGAATATCGCGCACCGCATCCGGCGGCAACAAATTTGGGCGAACAATCCACGCGCCATGCATCAACGAATAACGACTGCCCGTTTTCCACAGGTTTTCACCGTACGCTGGTGCGTTCAAATCGGCAACCTCGACATCAACACCATGCCCGACAATACGAATGCGATAATTGCGGTACCACGACAGCAACAGCGATTTCATCAATGTATACAAATCAACATCGGCAAATTTTTCACGCAATGGTGCCCAATCCATTATGATGCAAATATCAATATCACTGGTACTGTCCCAATAATAATCGGCAACCGATCCATGAATCAAGATATCCGAAATCATATCTTGTGTTATCGGCAACCCGGCACGACGCATATATGAAATATATGACCCCACCATGGTATTCAATGCATTTTTAACAACCATGCGCATCGTTGCATCGCGATTCCAAATGGTGTCATCCAAATGGTTATGATAAATAAACACTGGTCGCCTGCGCATAATACTAAACATATTTCGCACCTATTCCAAAAATGATAAATCAAAATTTTTAACACTTTGCCGGGCAATTCGGGCATTCAAATCGTCCAGAATACCGACCTTGCGTGCCATACGGAATGCCATTTCAACCGCGCTAACTGGTTGTACAACATGGCTGGTATTATGAATGGCATTGTCGCGTTCGTCCCTTAGTTGTTTGATATATTCCTGGATAAATTCGGGGCCCATTTTATTCAAACAAATTTCGTAATATGTCTGACGAATTTTGCGATACCGCGCAATTGCATCGCGCCGAATTTGTTTAACAACGTCGTTCGACAACATTTGGGGCCGACGAATCCAACACCGCCGCATCAGCGAATACATACTGCCCGGTTTTGACATAACAAGACCGTCGCGCATTTCAGTGGCATCTTCGACATGCATGTCAATATTGCGCCCCAAAATACGCAGGTCAAAACTTTTTGTCCACGCAAACAGCAATGCACGGGTAACACTGCCTATATCAATTTCGGGCATGGACTTGACCAGTTTTTTTAAATCAGCATATATAACAATATCAATATCGCTGTCGGCGTCATAGTAATAATTTGTGATACTGCCATACATGACAACATCACGAATATCCGATGCCGCAATTGGGAACCCCAATCGCTGTAAATATCCCAACCAGTTATTTGCGACCAACATCAACGCATCAACAACCAATGGGCGCAACTGATCATCTGCATCAAACAAACGCGGTTCCAAACTGGCGTTGTAAACAAATTTTGCGCGTCTGCATAGCATAATTTATCCATTGCACGGTGTTATATTACTTGAAAGATCGGACTCGTCTATTTTCATGTACTCGTATGTTTTACCGACGGCCACGCCGGTTGTGGTATAAATTGGTGTTATTAATACCCCGGCGGACCCGTTACACCTTTTATCCTGATATTTGTTATCTCCGACAATACATGTTATAATTTTACCCTCGCTGACCGTTGATGCGGTTGTATCTTTGGCCCCCCGCGATCCACAAAGCGAACTGACACTGCACGTGGCGGCATGTGCAACCGATACCAGGTCGCCAAACCACGACACAACATAATCTGCCAAAGGTAACAGATACATTGTCAAGGTCAACACCACCAATCGAACAAAAAACCTTTTCATTTTTGGTTGTACTCCCCAGTATAATAACAATTGCCAGATAACGTGAAATAACCCATTGCGTCCTCGTATTGTCTTGAACCGCCCTGCAGATAACAATTTTTTTGCACGGCTGGACGATATCTGTTTCGATTAGTGGTGCCAGTAAGACAAATCTTGAGACATTCTCTCTGGTTATCTAAATCATTTTTCCAGCAACGCCCCTTCCCAATAACTATACAATCATCGTTTGGATTATGCGTATTTCCATCCTTTGGTTCGGCAAAATAAACATTTGGACATGACCGACATGCCACACCATTTGATGGTACTGGATACACAACCTTTGTTGAATCCGAGAAACCGGCCGGACATTTTTCTTCGCCCGAGGTTAACTCGCTGCCCACAGCGTACTGACCAGCAGGACATTTATATATATATTTTTTACCCTCAGCCCATGCGGGGCCGACCATTATTGCCGCGAAACAACAAAAAAATAATACTGTTTTTCTTGTCATAAAATATGTCCCAACTATTGCTGGGATTATACCTTGTTTTGCTTGCGCATGTCAAGAATTGTATGTACCATACGCGATATGATTAAACATCTGACCGACATCGATATTGAAAACATGGCACACGCGCCATTCGTGCCCGATGCCCGCGCGGTGCGGCGCAGTGTGCGCGAAAAACTGCGTCTGGGGCAATTGATACCGCCCACCGCCGCGGATGTTCCAACGCATGCTACACTTGATTTACACAATCGCACCGAACAAGAATCATGGGATTTAATTATGGCAATGGCCACATCTGGCCTGCGGCACGCAAAAATCATTACGGGCGCCAGTGGCATATTGAAAATCAAGTTTCAACAATGGGTTCGCACCAGTATCCTGGCCCCATACATTGCCGAATGCACCCCAATAAATAATGGCAGTTTTGATGTAAAATTTCACAAATTACGGGGGAATTTATGACCAAAACCGTGTATGACCATATTCGCAGCAACAACATAAAAACCGCAATATTGGTTGCGGCATTTCCGCTGATTTTTATCGCATTGGTGTTTTTGTTTGTATGGTGCGTGGCGCCAATTGAAACCGCCGTGCACACCACTGCCAGTGTTGCAATACCCACATTTATCGCGTGCGCCGTGTGGATGATAATATCATGGGCGTTTGGCGATTCGATGATGCTGAACGCGGCGCACGCCACCGAAATTCACGACAACGATAAACATAATCGCGAAATTTTCCGCGCGGTTGAAAATGTTGCAATGGCGGCCGGCCTGCCGCGGCCCCGCGTATATATTATTGACGACGATTCTATGAATGCATTTGCCACCGGGCGATCGCCCCGCGACGCATCGGTTGCATTGACACGCGGCATAGTGGCCCGTCTGACCCGCCCAGAACTAGAGGGTGTCATTGCCCACGAAATGGCGCACATTGGCAATCGCGACATTCGGTTGGATATGTTGCTGATTACGGGTGTTGGCGTCACGGTGTTTGCCGCCGACATGATTGGCCGCACAATTATGTATGGTGGCGCCCGCAGCGACGATGACAACAAGAACGGTGGCGCGGCGGTACTGTTTATGGTGTGGTTGGCATTTATGGCGTTCAATTGGATTATTACGCCACTGTTGCGAATGGCGGTATCGCGCAATCGCGAATATGCCGCCGATGCGACGGGCGCCATGATTACGCGCAATCCGCGCGCACTGGCGGACGCACTGCGTAAAATCACAACCGACGCGCGCGTTGAATGTTTGGACAAAACGGCGTCTATGGCGGCCGTGTGTATTGCCGACCCACGGGGACTGCGTGAATTTGCGTCCAGTTTACTGGCAACGCACCCACCGGTGGCATCGCGCATTAAACGATTAGAATCTATGGCATAAAAGGAGTATGTAATGGCAAACCTGCACTTTCATTATGGAACAATGGGATGTTCCAAATCGGCACAACTGATTATCAACGCGTATAACCAGAACAAAAACAGCAACCAGACCGAGGTTATAAAACCTAAAACCGACAACCGTTTCAGTGCAAATCGCGTCGATTCACGCATTGGTATATCGGTCGACGCGATTGTGCTCGAAAGCTTGGTTGACTATACGCCAGATGTGAACACAAAAATGGTTCTGGTGGACGAGATTCAGTTTTTCACCCCCGCCGATATTGACCACCTGGTCAGAATCGCGGACAGTCGCCCGATTATCATTATGTGCTATGGCCTGATGGTGGACAGCAACGAACACCTGTTCCCGGCCTCCCAGCGATTGATAGAGGTTGGCGCCAAATTACACCGCATGGAATCAACATGCCAAATTCCGGGGTGCATGCACCTGGCAACGCATCATCTGCGGTTTGATGCAAACGGCAATGTTGTTCGCGCGGGCCCGCAGGTTGCGGTCGGTGACAGCAATTATAAATCTGTATGTCGCCAACATTTTAACGCGCTGTACCACGCGGCGGCGGCGCATGAACACAGTGGCCGATAAAAAAGTATTATTTTTTCTTGCAATCGGAATAAAAATGTATAGAATATAAGACCGTTGCGCCCATGGCTCAATTGGATAGAGCATCTGACTACGGATCAGAAGGTTGAGGGTTCGAATCCTTCTGGGCGCGCCAGTTTAATGAGAAACACCGCCTTGTGCGGTGTTTTTCATTAAAATGTTGTACGCCCCAGGATTTGAACCCGACCAGAGGGTTCGACAATGAGTAGGCAAGCCAAGTAATAACGCAGGCGAGCCGTCACGAATGCCACGCAGACACGGCGGATTTTAATCCGACGTGCGAGTGTATCCTTCTGGGCGCGCCATAAATTCAACCGCCGCTTGTCGGCGGTTTTTGTTTGTGATATAATTGACGCATGTCATCAAGTGTTGGATTTATAGAGTTTGTTTATGATGTGGTGCGCGACGCAACGCCGGACATTCGATATCGTAAAATGTTCGGGGACTACATGTTGTTCTCGTGCGATAAACCCGTTTTGCTGATTTGCGACGACACGGTTTATGTTAAACAAATTCCGGCAAGCCTGGCCGTGTTCACCGCGCATGGCATTACGCCGGATGTGGGCATTCCATACGGTGGCGCACGACCGCACTATATTATGGACATTGAAAATACCGAACTGGCCATTGATATGGTGCGTGAATTGACGCGCGTACTGCCCCAACCCAAACCAAAATTGAAAAAGACCGCGACAAAACACAAATAAATGGCTCCCGGGAATCGCGCGCGTTTATTTTTGTATTGTAAAAATATGCAAAATATAGTAAAATTACTGGGAAATAAATATCAACGGGTGATACGAGATGAGAAAGATTTTTCTGCCTTTATTGATTTGTGCTTTGACCGCCAACACCGCAGAGGCCAAGATCAGATGGACAACGGGGAAAGACACCGAATGTTTTCGATCCATAGACGGCGCCAAGCAGAGTACCGTTCAGTATTACTTTTGTGGGCACCAGGAAAAAAAATCTTGTGGTGGTCTGCGCTGGATAGTCACCCATAAAACCCCACAGTGGATGGTCGAGGGGGACGGAAAGTATGTTGAAAAGGACGGTGCCAAGTGGTGGTGTTGTGGTGGTACCGGTGGCGAGTCAAGCGGCACAACAGGAACCTTTAAATCCGGCGACCAATGGTCGACAACCGAAGATGTGACGATAGAGGTTGATGGCGGCACATGTACATATCAAAAGACAACCAATGTTTGTGGCAAGGTTGAATCGGATAACAAATGCACCGTACCGGACACATGCCCACGGGGCAAGGTTTTGCGCAACCGCAAATGCGTCGATACCTGTCTGAACAGCCAGGGATACGAAAGCGCGACATCAAACAAGTGTGTGAATTGCAGCGGCGACGACCGTGGTGTTGATTTTACGGGGGTATGCGTTGTGTGCAAAAGCGGACAAAAATGGAATGGCATAGGGTGCGAGGGCACAGTCGTCGCGACCAGTGATGGATGCAAAAGCACCGAATATATGTCACCCGTCAGCGAAAAATGCGTCAACAAATCCAAAAATGTTCAATACTCGCGCGATATGATGCACGAATGCTATGGGTGTTCATCTGATGTGCGTTTCAAAAATTGCCTGAACATATACCGTGCGGCCCCCGATACCAAAGCCCTGACATCGGCGCAAAAGGGAACATTAAAGGCGTGCAATGTCACGGAAAAGCAATACACCGAGGCAGATGCCCAAACAATGAAATCGGAACTGGTTGGAAAACTGCCGGTGTTTGCAAAATTGAATTTGAACAGCGATGTAATCAGTAAAAAATTGGCGGATACCACAGCAATGAAGTTGGACAATGTTGAATTGATAAAATCCCCCCAGCAACTGCAGGTTTCAGATGCAATCAAGGGTGTTTCCTTGCCAACAGCCGCGGGCAGTTTCCAAATGCCGCAAGCCAATTTCACCGCCACTGCATTGCAGGCGATGTAATACAAATTTACATTTTATTGATTCAAAACGCCATGGACAAACCAATCCGTGGCGTTATTGTTTCAGAACGCGGGCGCGTGGTGTAATTATAATCTGCGCCAATTGTGAATCCAATGTGGGCAATGTGAATTGTAATTCCCGCCGATGCGCCGCCGATAAAACCATATCCACTTTCGGTGTAATCGGGTCGCGTGTCTGCGTGGGTCAATTTAAAATCGTATTGGTTTACACCTGCGGCCGCACCAACATACACCGACACAAAACGCGCCGATATAATATCATAGTACGCACGCAGCATCAACGATTGTTCGTCCAACGATGCATCGGTGCGCGTTATTGCCGACGAGAACAGTTCGCTGATTGTGTCGCGTTTTTGATATGTCAATGCCAACCGCGTACGGTTATTGCGCACACCCGCGCCAATGTTAAACACACCGGTAAAGCCACTCATATCGTACCCGTGCAACTTTGCGTCGGTATATGTTAAACCGAAATCAGATGTTAAATATGGTGTCCATCCGCCAGTGCTGTAAATTCCCGCCAATGCCGCCGATGGCAATGTGAAAAACAATGATGTAATGATAATTTTTCGCATGTCCCGCCCCTGTTGTTTGCGCATACCATATCACACCCACCCCGCCCGCACCAGGAATTATTTTTGATACTGGCAACACACAATACCACTCCCCCGTCCGCTTGCGCCCCCTCTTCGCCAAGCGAAGGGGATTTTTACTTGATTACTGCCGCAGAACAAGCGCGCCGGAATGGCGCGCTTCATTGCTCTCTGCTCATTGCTCTCTTATAATATTACAGCTGGATAAACAATTTTGGATTATCGCGCAGGCGTTCAATGCCCGATTCCAATGTCTTGCGATACTCGATGAATTTCTTTTTATTCGCCGCGTCCAGGTTGCTGATTGCCGGCAATTTTACCGTCATTGGATTTACATGCACGCCGTTTTTAATAATTTCGTAATGCAAATGTGGGCCCGTTGATAAACCGGTTGAACCAACATAGCCGATTGTTTGCCCCTGGCGCACGGTGGTGCCAACATTTACGCCCTTGGCAAATTTAGACATGTGCGCGTACAATGTTTCGTATGAACCGTTGTGACGCAATTTCACATAGTTTCCATGCCCGCGGTTATACCCACGCGCAACCACGCGACCCGCACCCGCGGCCGGAATTGGTGTGCCGGTTGACGCACGGAAATCAACCCCCTTGTGCGCACGGGTAAATCCCAACACGGGGTGTTTACGGCGACCGGAAAAACTGCTGGTTATTTTGGCGTTGTTTATTGGCGTACGCTTTAATGATTTAATTGCGCCATTGCCGTCGGCGTCATAGTACCCGATTGTGCCATCGGATTTACGAAAACGATACATTTTCACGTCGCCACGCAATGCCTGGAATTCCACCGCCAACACATGGCCGTTGTCTATTTTTTGACCATCGGAAAAGTTTTCTTCGTATAAAACGGAAAATTTCTGGCCGGCACGAACATCGCGTTCAAAATCCATTTCAAATGCCAATAAATCGTAAACATCGGCCAAAATGCCCGCCGGAATGCCCGCACGCATCCCCGCCAGGTAAAAACTGTCGCCATCCATAATTTCGCCCGATTTATACACCGCGCGTGTGTCGCGCTGGATGTCCACCGTACGGCAAGACCACCCGCCGCCTGCGCCAGTGGTCAATTCAACCTGGCGCCATGGGGATGGAATGATAACAATTTTCGATACCGGCGCATCGTCACTTGCACGGACGAATTCAATTTTATCGTTATCGGCACGCAATGTTGTGACTGACGCGTCAGATTTCAAAATACGCGCAATAGCATCAACATCGTTATGTGACAGCCCCCGTTCCAACAATAATTTGGACAATGTATCGCCTGGCGCAACATTCACCACCGCACGACAATCATCATGGGCCGCGTGCGTTCCATTGTGGCCGCCGCCATACGACAACACAACAACAACAATTGCCACAATGGCTAATACCGCCGCCATGGCATAGACTAATTTTTCCACTGGGATGGATTTCATAATATCTTTTGCTTTTTTCATGCCCCCGATTATAATGGACTTATGGAAATAAATCAAGCGTTCACAATTTTACAAAATGCTGGCGGCATTCGCGCGGCGCGCGTTATTACTGAAAATACAACAAATTTATCACGATTTCGCGTTTGGAAAATTTCACGTCAATTGCGGCGCGGGGTGCCGGTGGCAAAAATTATTGGGCAAAAATGGTTTTATGGTCTGCGTTTTTATACGAATAAACACACACTGGACCCACGCCCAGATACCGAAACACTGGTTGCGGCGGTCATTGCCGATTGCGGTGCGGATAGTGGCGCCCCACGGATTTTGGACCTGGGAACCGGCACGGGGTGCATAATTGGCGCAATTGCCAAGAATATACCCGGCGCGACGGGTGTTGGCATTGACCGGTCGCGTGGTGCGGTGCGTGTGGCGCGCCGAAACATACGCGATTTGGGATTGGGCGCGCGCGTACAAATATTGCGCGCACGGTTTGACACCCCACGGGCGGTTGCCAAACACGGGTTTAACATTATCGTGTCAAACCCACCGTACATCGCGGCGGGCGATGCGCGTGTCGATGCGGGCGCAATGCACGACCCGAAAATGGCCCTGTATGCGGCGCGCGGGGGATTGGCGGCATACGACGCAATTGCCGAAAACGCGCGCGAATGGATTACGCGCGGCGGGAAAATATATCTGGAAATTGGTGCGGGGCAAACGGACGCCGTACGCGACATATTTACGCGTGCCGGTTGGAATTTTGTGCGATGCGCACGCGACCTGGGCGGGATTGAACGCGTGTTGATATTTCAAAAAAACTGATTAAATTATTTACATCCGCAATGGCAATCGCAATTACCATCACAATCGTGACAATGATGGCAACCGCCAAAATATAGATTGGTTCGTGCCAAACTTTCAATGGTTGAATCGATGCCGTGGCCGTGAACTATGTATGTTTCGTTCGGCAAATTCATATTGCGCAGTGCGGCAACAGACACCCGTAAATCATCAGCATTGCCCGTCGGCAGGTCGGTTCGCCCGACACCATCGCGAAATATGGTATCGCCCGATAATAAAATTCCGTATTCGGGAAACAAAAACATCACGCCCCCCGCCGAATGCCCCGGCGCCGCAATTACATTCATTTTTACACCAGGCAAAATTTCACGCATACCCGGTGTCAAATCATCTGGACGACGAAAATCGGCATCAATGTGTGGCATTTCAAAAAAATCCAGCAATGCGTTGCCCCATGTAATCAATTCCAAATCACGGTGATTCATATACCATGGCGCGTCATAGTGCACCGCTAAATCCGGCGCCGCCGAAATGTGGTCACTGTGCCCATGCGTTGCATACATGGCGCGCAGATGCAGACCGCGTCCATCCAACAATTTTATCCAATCGGTCGCACGCCCCCACGGGTCAAAAACAACGGCGTCCGTGTCACGCGTGACCAGCACCGAATTTGTATTTTCGGGCGGCATGTGGATAATTTCAAAACGCACTTCGTTATTATTTTGCATTCTTTTTCACGCGGGGTTTGGTGGTTGGTTTTTTTGGTTTGCCATAAATAATTTCACGGATTTCGTCACCCGTCAATGTTTCGCGTGCCAGCAATTCGTTGGCCAATTTCTCGACGGTTTTCTTGTTTTTGGTCAACAATTTTTTCGCATCTGCGTGTGCGGTATCCAACCAAGATTTAACCTCGGCATCAACCAGTTCAGCGGTCTTTTCAGACGCGTTTTCCAACGCCGTGCGATTGCCAAAATTTGTAATCTGGTTTATGGCCGCCAACCCGATGCGCGGCGACAGTCCCGCCGTCGTAATTGAATAGCGCGCCAGACGCGTTGCCATGGCAATATCACTTTCCGCGCCAGTGGTAATTTTATCCGCACCGAAAAATACCTCTTCGGCACTGCGCCCGGCCAATGCAATGGACAGGTTGGCGCGAACCTCGGCAATGGTCATGGAAACTTTGTCGTCAACCGGCAAATGTTGAACCATACCCAGCGCACGGCCACGCGGGATAATTGTCGCCTTGTGAATTGGGTCGGTGATGTCGGCGTAGATTTGGCTGACGAATGCGTGGCCGGCCTCGTGATAGGCGGTCAATTTTATATCCTGGGGGCGCATTTTGCGTGCCTTGCGCGGGCCCATCAAGATTTTATCGCGCGCCTCGTCAATGTCGCCGGGTGCGATTTCCGCACGGCCATTGCGCACCGCATGCAATGCCGATTCATTTAACAGGTTTTCCAAATCGGCCCCCGAAAAACCAGTCGTGCCACGCGCAACATTTTGCAAATTGACATCGGTGCCAACCTTTATTTTTTTTGCATATAAATCCAAAATTGCACGACGCCCCGCCAAATCAGGCAATTCAATATATACCTGGCGGTCAAATCGGCCGGGCCGCAACAGCGCTGCATCCAGCATATCGGGGCGATTTGTCGCACCAATCACGATGATGCCTGTATCGTTTGCAAACCCGTCCATTTCAATCAGTAATTGATTCAATGTTTGTTCACGGTCCTGGTCATTATATGAACCAGTGCTGCGCCGTTGGCCAATAGCATCAATTTCATCAATGAACAAAATGCATGGGGCATTGCGACGCGCCATTTCAAAAATCTCTTTAATCTTGGCCACGCCCAGTCCAACGATAATGCCGGAAAAATCACTGCCCGATGCGGCAAAGAATGGGACGTTGGCCTCGCCCGCGATGGCGCGCGCCAACAATGTTTTACCGGTTCCTGGTTCCCCAGACAACAAAACCCCCCGTGGCACACGCGCACCAACGGCGATGAATTTTTCCTTGTTTTTCAAGAAATCTACCACCTCCATCAATTCTTGCTTTTCAGAATCGATGCCGGCCACATCGGCAAATGTAGTTTTGGGTTTGCCAGTAGTAATTCTTGTTGGGTTTTGTTGTGCCAGACCGCGCGTTATTCCGCCCGCACCGCCGCGCATACCACGAAAAATCCACCACATAAAGAACAACCCCAATATAATCGGGAACCACATCCCCAGGTATTCCATCGCACCCTTGGACGAATCAATTGATATGGTTGTTCCATTTTGTGCCAATTTGGCCAACAATTCCGGGTCGTATGTAATTGTCGCACGGTATTTTGTGCCGTCACGCAATGTACCAGTTGCATCTGCCCCACGAATTTTCATGGTTTTAATGTCGGATTCGCGCCGCAGAACATCGGAAAACGACAGTTCCACCGGTCGCGACGCCACATCGGGTATCATATTTGGGGTTTGTTTTGCAACCCCACCCGTCCAAAAACGCTGGGCGCCGGTGAAAATCAACAGCAGTCCGAATATCACCACATATATGAACGCACTGTCGCGACGTGTTTTTCTGTTATTTTGATTTTGTTGTTTTTCCATGTCTTGTCCTAAAACTTGTTTTTGATCCCTCGGGCACAACCAGAATGTTGTTATTTAACCGCCGAATTGTGCAATGCCCCAATGTAAATTGGCAATCATGCCTCAAATTATCTAGTGCACGTTCCAACGAATTCAAGCGCGGCTGATAATTATCCCCCCCAATTTTCTGAATCAATGTCCCGATAAATTTTAACCTAATGTCGTCGTCTTGGTCAAACAGAAAAGAATCTGGAAACACCGCACGATTGTTCTGTGTGACGCGTGCCACCATGTCCGCAACATTGGTTTCAATTGCATCGCGCACCCGCCCCAGGTTTTGTATTGCCAACAAAATACGTTCGTCCGAAATGCCCAGTTTGTCCGCCATCAAATACCGGTTTTTACGAATGCGAACGCGAGTATAACGTTCATCGTCGTTCATTTCATCGGAAAAATATTTGATTCTATTCCTATCGCAATATTCACGCAATTCGCGCCGCCATACACCCAACAAAGGCCGCACAATTTTAACGCCATCGCGCATGGTCACGGGCCGCATCGCGGCCAGACCGGTCAGCCCACTGCCCCGCCCCAAGTTCATTAAAAATGTTTCGATTTGATCATCAGCCTGATGCGCAACCAATAACGCATCTACCCCGTTGTCGCGGCAAAAATCAGTCATCAATTTGTACCGTGCGGTGCGGGCGGCAGCTTCTATACCCGTGGCGGGTTTTTCACCCGTCCAGTTCAATATATGGCATTCAATTCCGCGCGCCACACACAGGTCACGAACATACGCGGCCTCGGTCCCGGCGGCGGGGCGCAAGCCATGGTTTACATGCAACGCAATCGGGCGTGCGCCGATTTCATTCAACCAGCACAACAAACACACCGAATCGACACCACCGCTGACCGCAACAGCCAGTTTTTGTCCCGAAAATTCATTCATAAATTTAATAAATTTCTGATTCATTACCGGGATATTTTATGCTATAATTCGCAAAAATAAAGGGAAAAAAGAAATGGCAAATCATTTGAATTCTATTGCGGTTTATTGTGGACATGAATTCGGCACCGAAACCGCGTTTGCCCGTGATGCGGCGTTGGTTGGTGAAATGTTGGCGCGTAATCAAATTCGTATGGTGTTCGGAGGCGGCGATGTAGGGCTGATGGGCACGGTTGCCAATGGCGCATTGAACGCCGGAGGCGAGGTTATTGGTGTTTCCACCCATAATGTTGTTGCAAAACAGGAACCAGTACACACCGGTATTCATGTCCAGGTTGTTAATGGCGTAAATGAACGCAAACAGCGCATGTACGAACTGTCCGACGCATTTATCATTTTGCCAGGCGGAATTGGTACACTGAACGAATTGACCGATATTATGACTATGCAACAAATTGGCGAAACGAAAAAGCCGTTGTTCTTTTTGAACACGGATAATTTCTGGGCACCATTTGCGCGCCTGTTTGTGCACATGCAGAACTGTGGCTTTATCGAAAATGTTCATGATTACGACATTCGCATCGCGGCAACGCCGGCGGATTTGGAACACGAAATCAAGAATTTTTAATAAACCTGAACAACTTTGTCCCGGGCCGCAACGCCACGGATGATTTTAATGCTGGTTTTCGGCACATCAAAATGCCGGGCCAGCATTTTTATTACGGCGGCATTTGCCGCGCCATCGGTGGGCGCGGCGGTTGTATGCACGCGAATTGTGCCATCTGGGGCAACATCAACATTATTTTGACGCGCCCGCGGAATGACACGAATATTAAAAGTCTGTTTTGAATCGTTCATCACTCATAATATGCAAATGAAAATGAAACACCGATTGACCGGCACCCGCGCCAGTGTTTGCAACCACGCGGAAATTCCCATTTAATCCCAATGTATCAACAGTCTTGCGCACCGCAGCCCAGAATCCGCGCTGTAATTCCGCCGGGGCGTTCGCGGTAAAATCGTAAATATCGGTATATTCGCCACGCGGAATGACCAAAACATGCGTTTTTGCGCGCGGGCTTACATCAAAAAACGCCAGTGCGTATTCGTCGCCGTATATCCGTTTACACGGAATTTGTCCGGCCAAGATTTTTGCAAATACATTGTCAGAATTATACATATTTTCCCCCTGAATTGTCATCCCCAGGATATTATACACAAAACGCAAAATCAAGCCTTGAAATCACGCATCGGCGTATTATATATAGGGTACACAAGGAGAATTTAACAATGATGAAACCTTTACACAATTATGTTTTGCTGACGCGGTTGAACGAAGAATCCAAGACCGCCGGCGGAATTATTATCCCCGACAATGCCAAGGAAAAACCATCACGCGGTCGCGTTGTTGCGGTGGGCGATGGCGCATTTGAACACGGTGCGCGCGTACCGATGAGTGTCAAAGTTGGCGATACCGTGCTGTTTGCAAAATGGGCGTCGTCTGCGAACGAGGTCAAAATTGACGGCACCGATTATGTTTTAATCAAAGAATCTGACATTTTGGGAATTTTGGAATAATCAAAGGACGAAAATATGGCAAAAAATATTGTTTTCGATACAGACAAATTGGCGGCTGGCGTTGATAAATTGGCCGATGCCGTTAAAATCACCATGGGCCCCAAAGGGCGCACGGTAATCATTGAAAAATCGTATGGCGCGCCGGTCGCGACCAAGGACGGCGTGACCGTGGCCAAGGCCGTGTCATTGCAAGACCCGGCGGAAAACATTGGTGCCCGCATGGTTCAAGAAGTGGCGAAAAAGGCCGGCGATGACGCGGGTGACGGCACAACAACCGCAACCGTACTGGCACAAAAAATTATACGCGAGGGTCGCCGTGTTATCGCCGCGGGTATGAACCCAATGGATGTAAAACGCGGTATTGATATGGCGGTGTCGGCGGTTGTTGCCGATATTGACGCACATGCCCGCCCGGTCAAAGACAGTGCGGAAATCGCCCAAGTTGCGACAATTTCTGCGAATTCCGACCGTGATATTGGTGAAAAAATTGCCGGCGCCATGGAAAAGGTTGGCCGCGAGGGCGTAATTACCGTTGAAGAGGCCAAGGGTCTAGAGACCGAAATTGATGTGGTCGAAGGTATGCAGTTTGACCAGGGATTTATGTCGCCATATTTCGTCACCAACAGCGAAAAAATGTTGGCAGAATTGGACGGTGCCCAAATCCTGGTTTCTGAAAAGAAAATCACCGGATTACAGGCATTGCTGCCTATTCTGGAACCGATTGCGCAATCGGGTCGCCCATTGTTGATTATTGCCGAAGATGTTGAATCCGAAGCGTTGGCGACATTGGTACTGAACCGTCTGCGCGGTGGACTGAAAGTTTGCGCGGTCAAGGCCCCGGGCTTTGGCGATCGCCGCAAAGAAATGTTGAAAGATATTGCCGCCGTCACTGGTGCGACCGTTATATCCGACGATATGGGTATGACATTTGAAAACATCACCCCGGCGGTTCTGGGCAGTGCGAAAAAAGTCGTGGTCAGCAAAGATTCAACCCTGATTGCCCAGGGCGCAGGTGACAAATCGGCCATTGATGCACGCGCGGACGAAATCCGCAAACTGTTGTCTACAACAACATCGGAATACGATCGTGAAAAACTGTCCGAACGTCTGGCAAAATTGGTCGGTGGCGTCGCCGTTATCAAGGTTGGCGGCATGACCGAGGTCGAAGTTAAAGAAAAGAAAGACCGTGTTGACGACGCATTGGCGGCGACACGTGCGGCGGTTGCCGATGGTATTGTGGCCGGCGGCGGCATTGCACTGGTTCGTGCGGCGGCAGCATTGACAAACGTTCATGGCGCGAATACCGACCAAAATGTTGGTATTGATATTGTTCGCCGTGCAATTGTTGCCCCATGTGCCCAGATTGCCGAAAACGCGGGCGTATCGGGCGAAATCGTCGTGGGCAAGGTTTCGGAATCGTCTGACTATAATTTCGGATACAATGCCCAGACCGGCGAATATGTTGATATGATGGCGGCGGGCATTATTGACCCGGCCAAGGTTGTAAAAACTGCAATCCAGGCGGCGGCATCAACCGCTGGTGCAATCCTGACCACGGGATGTGTAATGTCCGAAATCCCCGAAGAAAAACCGGCGGCACCCGGTGTGGCGGGCGGCATGCCAGGCATGATGTAAAAAAACCGCCCCACCCGGGGCGTTTTTTTAATTCCCCGCCCATCGACGGAGTGTCGCACGCAAGTGCGACGGGGAGGGTTTTATTTAGAGAGCAAAGCGCATCCGTCTCCGCTAGCGCTCCGCGGCGGGAATGAAACAAGCGCGCCAAATGGCGCGCTATCTATTATCTATGCTCTGATTGGGGCGATTTTTATTCGGAATCTTCATCATCCATTTCTTCGTCGTCATCAACACCGGCGGCATTCAGGTCTATTTCCTTGGGGATGCCCAAAATATCTTCTATTTTATCGGACGCGGCATCCAAATCAATTTTATGCAAAACGGCAAATTCCTGGGCCATACGTTCCAACGCGCGCAGATACAATTGACGCGCCGAAAATGTCATTGTGTCCGCCGCGCTGCGCCGTTGCAGGTCGCGTACAACCTCGGCCAATTTCATGGGGTCGCCGGAATTTATGTTTTCTTCGTACTGTGCCGCACGACGCGCCCAAATCATACGCTTGGCCCCCGCCTTGCCCTTGGCCGACGCGATTGCCTCGTCCATTTTTTTAGCGGTGGTCAGCGGGCGCAGGCCCGAAATCTCGGCACGTTCAACCGGCACACGTAATGTCATGTGATTGCGTTCAAAATCAATTACCAGCATTTTTATTTTCTGGTCACCGATTGTTTGCTCTTCGGTGCGGACCAGTTTACCAACGCCCTGGGTTGGGTAAACAACATATTGTCCGGTCTTAAAATCTAATTTTTTGCTTGGCATAATTACTTTACCCTTTGCGGTTGCCATTCTCTCAATGCATATATTATAGCACAAAAAACATAAAAAACAAATAGTTGACTAAAAAAAATCCCCCGGAACCCGGGGGCGATATTTTATCCTAGTTCAAACGACGCATTCCACTGGTGCGACGCACACCCGATGGGCGGCTGCCCGTGGTGATATCGGCAGCGGTGACACATACCCATTCGTCGTTTTGCAATATGGCGGCCTGGCCATCCGGACAATCAGGCTTTTCCAGACGCCATGCGAAACAAGTGCCCTTTTGATACGATTGGAATGTTGCATTATCGGCCCCGCCACGCGTATACGCGCCATATTCCGCGTTCCATTCGCCCGCCGGTTCGCCCGCGCACCATTTGCGCGCGCCGAAACAATCAATACATGCGCCCGACACATCACATATCTGATTCGGAATTGGTGTATCAACATATCCGGTATTCGCGGTATTTCCATTGCCCATTGTTTTGCCCGTTTCCAAATCACGGCACCACAATTTTTGACATTCGGCCGCGTTTATACCATCAATCTGGGCATGTGGGGCCAACACATAGCCCGCGCCACACGATGTAAATTTGGCCGCATTCGCCGCACCAAACGCACATATACAAATAACCAAAGAACTTATCAGTTTTTTCATATTGTTTCTCTCTTGGTTCATATTGTACACAATTTATGCAAAAAATCCAAATGCTTTTTATTGCCCCAAACCGGCCGGCGTAAACCGTCCAATATTGTTAAACAATTCTTGGATTGCGTTCAGTTCAATTGCCGCCGGAATTTCCGTTTCGCCATCGGCAACAAACACATTTGGCAAATCGTCGTCGCGCAATATTTGCGTTTTTGTCACCCGATTTCCGTTCACCCACGCTAACAGTACCGTTTTATTGTCGTATGTTTTTGGCAATGGCCCGCGATAGTTTTCATCGGCCCCGTAATAAATCCATACGGTATCACCATGGATGGTCTTGGTCAACGGCGCACCAATTTCGTCCTGTAATTGTTTGGTTGTTTTTATATTGGCAATTCGCGCATCCAAATCATCGGGAAAAACGTATCCGCGATGTTTCGTCTGGAATGTGCATGCGGCCAACGCCGCACAGGACAATATGGTCAGTATAATTTTTTTCATGGTTTTATCCCTCGCCGTTTTCTTTGACACCGTTTTTGGCGTTCATCAGCGCGAAATGCGCAATGTATTTTTTCAGCTCGCTTTTATATCGGTTATTTTCCTTGGCAAATTCGACCAGACGGTCAAAGTTCGGGTTTGCCGCACGCGCCGCACCAAAACGACTTTCGGTTTTCAAGAAATCTTCCAACGGGGTTGGATTGTCAATACTGGAATCCAACGACAGTGGGTTTTGTCCCTGCTCGATTAGTGTTGGGTTAAACCGATACAGTGGCCACGCGCCCGTCTGCACCAATTGTGTTTGGTGTTGCACGCCGTTTTGTAATGCGAAACCATGTGCAATGCACGGCGCATACGCCAATATAATTGATGGCCCGGGGAAACTTTCGGCCTCGCGAAAAGCGCGTATGGCCTGGGCCGGGTTGGCGCCCAACGCAATTTGCGCAACATACGCCCCCGACATCATTGCAATCATCCCCAGGTCTTTCTTCGCATGTTCTTTGCCCCCAATGGCAAATTTCATACTGGCACCAAATGGGGTTGATTTTGATTGCTGGCCACCGGTGTTGGAATAACCCTCGGTATCCAGAACCAATATATTTACATTTTCACCGCTGTGCAAAATGTGGTCCAGACCACCATACCCAATATCGTATGCCCAACCGTCGCCGCCGACAATCCATACCGATTTGTCGACCAACGCATCCAACAAAGGTTCCGCCATACGGGCACGCGGATTTTTATCGTTTGCCAGGCGCGCGCGCAACATTTCAACATTTTTCCGCTGGGCCACGACATCTGTTTCGGCAAACAAGGCATCGACATTTGGAACATTTAATTCAAACAGCATTCCACGCAAAGTATCGCGTTGCTGGTTCAATGCCAAACGCATACCCAAACCATATTCAGCATTGTCTTCGAACAGCGAATTAGACCATGCCGGCCCGCGCCCATTCGCGTCGCGCGTCCATGGCGTTGTCGGCAAATTCGCCCCATAGATTGACGAGCACCCCGTTGCGTTCGCCACCACCATACGGTCGCCAAATAAATGCGACATCAATTTAATGTATGGTGTTTCGCCACACCCCGCGCATGCGCCCGGGAATTCAAAATAATGCGGCAATAATTCAACATGCTTTGGAATATTCAGGTTCAATTTTTCGCGCGGTGTGTCCGGCAATTTCACCACCGCATCAAATGCGCGTTGATTTTCCGCCGCAACATCGCGCACGTTTTTCATTGCTAATGCCGCAACCGGGCAATTTTTCACACACACACCACACCCCGTGCAATCGGCCGGCGATATGGCCAATGTATAATACATATCGGGCCCCAATTCCGGCGTTTTCATCGGCACGACCGTGATGCCCGATGCCCGCGCGGCATCCACCTGGTCCGCGGTCAACGCGCGAATACGAATGGCCGCATGTGGGCACAGCATCGAACACCGCCCACATTGGACACATTTTTCTAAATCGCATGTCGCGACGCGTTCGGAAATTGAACGCTTTTCATATTTTGATGTTCCGACCGGATATTGACCGCCCCCAAATTCACCGTCAACCCGGAACCGCGACACAGGTATCGCATCGCCGCGTTGGGCGGCCATTTTACCCAATGTGCCCGCAATTTTCGCCGGCGCATCCGCCGTCATAGACGGCACAAAATCAGGTGCAAAATTCGATACAGACGACGGCAATGTGTACTGGTGCAAATATTCAGCCGCCCGGTCAACCGCGGTCCAGTTTGCCTGGACAACATCCATACCCTTTTTCTTGTATGTTTTTTCAATGGCAACCTTGGCCGAGTCTGCCGCAACCGCCGGATCAATAATCCGGGTCAGGTTAAAGAAGTTCAACATGATAAATGTGTTGATACGGTTGCCCAAACCCAATTCGGCGGCGGCACCATTTGCGTCCAAGAAATATACATTTGCACGCATACGAATTAAATGTTCCTGGGTTTCCCGCGGCAGATTCGCAAACGCCACATCTGGCGCCATAGATGTATTTATCATAACCGTCCCGCCGGCACGCAGCCCCCGGAATACATCAAACCGTTGGGCAATCATAAAGTTTGATACGCCGATGAAATCGGCAACCTCTATCAAATATTGGCTTTTAATCGGGGCATCCGAAAAACGAATGTGCGACGCGGTCAGTCCGCCCGATTTCTTGGAATCGTATACCGCGTACGATTGCGGGTATAAATCAGAATTTTCACCAACAATTTTTACAATGTTTTTAACCGCGCCGACCGTTCCGTCCGAACCAATGCCGTACAGAATTGCGGTCTTGAAATTTTCCGCCTGGACCGCAAACGCAGGGTCCGTTTTCAGCGACAATCCCGACAAATCATCGTCAATGCCAACGGTGAAATTATGGTGCAATGTATCACGCATCAGGTTTTCATACACGGCCTTGACATCGCGGGGTTTGAATTCCTTGGATCCCAAACCATACCGCCCACCGAACACCGCCGCCGCGTCACCAACAACGGTTTTAACATCCTGATACAATGGTTCGCCGATGGCGCCGGGTTCCTTGGTTCGGTCCAAAACCGCAATGCGCCGCACCGTTTTTGGCAACGCCGCACGAAATGCATCAACCGGGAACGGACGATACAAATGAATTTTTATCAGCCCCAACCCACGTGGCAAAAATTCCAATGTTTCTTCGATTGTTTCGCACGCACTGCCCATGGCGACAATAACATTTTCGGCCGCCGGGTCACCGACATAGTCGACCAAGTGATATTGCCGCCCCGTCAGTTTGGCAAATTTATCCATACATTCCTGGACAATTTCGGGGGTTGCGGCGTACAGTGGGTTTGCGGCCTCGCGTCCCTGGAAATATACATCGGGGTTTTGCGCGGTACCGCGAATTGTTGGGTGTTCCGGCGACATTCCGCGTGCATGATTTTTCAATACCAAATCATCCGGCAACATTTCACGCAAAACATCATCGCTGATTCTGTCCAGACGCGATTCTTCGTGACTGGTACGGAACCCGTCAAAGAAATGCAAGAACGGTACACGCGACCGCAATGTTGCCGCATGTGCAATCGCCGCCATATCAGATGCCTGTTGCACATTGTGGCTGGACAATAACGCGAAACCCGTGCTGCGCACCGACATAACATCGCTGTGGTCGCCAAAGATTGACAACGCATGCGTGGCCAACGCACGTGCCGCCACATGCATAACAAACGGTGTTTGTTCGCCAGCAATTTTATACATATTCGGAATCATCAGCAACAATCCCTGGGACGCGGTAAATGTTGTGGCCAACGACCCCATTTGCAACGCGCCATGCATTGCGCCGGCCGCGCCGCCTTCGGATTGCATTTCGATTATTTGCGGAATTGCGCCCCAGATATTTTTTTTATGCTGGAACGACCATTCGTCCGCCAATTCGCCCATGGTGCTGCTGGGGGTAATGGGGTAAATAGCCGCAAAATCAACACATCTGTATGCGACATCCGCCGCCGCCCAGTTTCCATCAACAATTAAATTTGCCATAATTCCATGTCCCTTGTACTATGTATTATTTCTTTTTCTTTGAATCTGATTTCTTGGATTTTTCGGGCGTGGCCACCGGGGTGTCGTCCGCCATAACGGCGGCAATTTCAGCCTCTTGTTCCGGGGTTATGCCACACGCCGGCGTGCGCGATTGCAATTT
The DNA here is from genome assembly GCA_934255455.1 of uncultured Alphaproteobacteria bacterium. Lineage (GTDB taxonomy): Bacteria > Pseudomonadota > Alphaproteobacteria > Rs-D84 > Rs-D84 > Enterousia. The sequence continues at coordinate 49,511 of CAKQNS010000004.1, read as the reverse complement.
AGACATTGCACGCACCATATCCATACCGCGTTGCAATTGATAATCCAATGCATCTTTTTCCGCATCAGTCAATTCCGGCGCATCGTCATCATCGGTCTTTTTGTCGGCCTTTTTCTTGGCACTTTCGTTTTTCAACGCGTTTTTGAATGATGCCTCGGAATACAGGCTTTCTTTGCGTTCTATTGTTTCGATTTTACTTTGCAGAACCTCGACATCGGGGGTGATGCCCTCGTTCTGGATTGAACGGCCACTGGGGGTATAATAGCGCGCGATTGTAATATGAATTGCCGTGCCATCGCCCAGGGGCTTTTGCTGTTGCACACTGCCCTTGCCGAAACTTTGCGACCCCATGACCAGCCCGCGACCATTATCCTGTAATGCCCCCGCGACAATTTCCGATGCCGATGCCGACCCATGGTTTATCAGCACAACAACCGGTTTGCCATTTGTCATATCGCCCGGATGCGCGAAACTGCGTTCAATGTCCGTTTTCGCCTTGCCGCGGGTGGACACGATTTCGCCACTGTCCAGAAACGCATCAGCAACCTCTATCGCGGCGGTCAGGTACCCACCGGGGTTATTGCGAACATCCAACACATACCCAATCACATTTTTCTTTTCCAATTTTTCAATTGCGTTCTTTAATTCCTTGGCCGTGGTTGCACCAAAATCAGATATACGAATATATCCAATTTTTTCAGATGACACGTCGTCGGCATCGGCGATTGTTTTTTCTTCGAATTTTACCGATTTTACCTTGATAATAGCGCGTTTCAATGTGATGTTGCGTGGTTCGGCACCATCGGATACGACGGTCAATTTAACCTTGGTCCCCGGGCGGCCTTTCATTTTTTTAACCGCCTGGTTCAGTGTTAAATCAAAAACCTGTTCGCCATCAATATGGGTGATGTAATCGCCCGCCTTTATCCCGGCGCGCGCGGCCGGCGTATCGTCAATTGGCGAAATTACACGCACCGCGCCACGGTCACTGGTAATTTGAATACCCAAACCACCAAATTCACCATACGATTTGTCATTAAATTCCTTGAAATCATCGGCCGACAGATACGACGAATGCGGATCCAATGCCGATAACATTCCGTTCATTGCCGCCTCTAACATTTTCTTTTCATCGGCTTCTTCTACAAAAGACGCACGCGCCGTTTCAAACACCAGTGCCAGTTTTTTCAACTGCTCATAAATTTGTTCATCGGTCAGATGTACAACGGGCTCTTCTTTCTTTGGCTTGTTCGCCGCCGTGGCCACCATTGGGGATGCCAGCGCAAACAAAATCAACAGTTTTTTTAACATTCCTTTTCCTTTGTATAATTACACAGTTTTTATACCATAAACCATAGAACAAAAAGCCGCCCCCCGCAACACGATTTTTTTTGCTCAACCAATATATTTTTCATCATACGGGCGTCCTAAAATACTTGACAAATTTATTTTATGTATTATATTTCTGATAAACACAGGGACGAGAATAAATGACAAAGACGCCAAAATTAAAGGCACATATTGAACAAAACCGCCAGACAATATCTTGTATGTTGTCGGGGGCCGACACGCACAAACGTCTGAACAATGTAAATTGGCTGCGTCACGAATTGTCATACACCGAACCACGCACATTGTTTTATGTGCCCACCCGTGACCAAGAACCATATTTGGATTATAATTGTATGAAAAATTTGGGTTTGGCATACGACTATATAATCAGCAACCCAAACACCACCATTGATGCATTGGAAATATGCCGTATTCACAGCATCCTGTGCGCCGATACATTTATCCATGGGGGGGGGTACAGACAAACCGGAAAAGTGCTGGAAATCACGGTAAATGGCCAGCGTATGCATGCGCCAGACGCCCCAGAAATACCATTCCAATTAAATCAAATTTTATTCAAATTAAACAACAGCAACGAATGCGCCATGTCGCGCGCGTTCAATATACATTATGATTTAATCGCGCTGCAACCTTTTGATGACTTTAACAAACGCACGGCCAGATTGATAATGAATTGGGTACTGATTCAAAATGGATACCGCCCAATCGTATTCAATCATTCAACGGACAAGGCGAAATATCGCGAGGCCATCACCGCCAATGCCAACGGCGACCACAAAACATACACACGATACATGTCGGCATGTATGTTGCGTACACAAAACGAAATTATAAACCTGTTAAAAAAATCACGGATTCTGTAAAATGGTGAAAATCAGAGCACTGAATCATGGACGCGAAACATACGCTGTATATTACGGTGATGGGTATGTATTGAAACGCCCCTTGCCGACGATGGGCGTGGACGCACAAAATGCATGGCTGGCAAAACAGCATCGCACCAAACAGGCCATTGACCGCATTCGCGCGGTTGGCAACCCCGTTTATAATGTTCCGTCTATGATATTCATCAATGATGACGAATACCAAATTTTGGAAGAACGCGCCCCAGGCATTCCATTGACACGCGAAATATACCGCAGTCTGTCCCGCCGTCAGCAATTTGAAATCACCAACAGTTTGGGCAGTTTTCTGGTTGATATGAATGAATCACAACCAATCGGCCAACCAGAAATGCACAAAATTGCATCAGAATTAAAATTTGACAGGCTGGACACTTTTGTTGAAAACAAAATGTCAAATTGGTTCGCTAAAAACGAAGTTCGTCAAATGTCGCGCATTCGCGATGAAATTGGGACATTTGAATACACTACGCGTATGGCATGGTCACATTGTGATTTGAATTCTGGGAATGTGTTGTATGACCCTGCCACCAGCAAAATTTCCTTTATTGATTTTGCCGAGGCCGGATACCGTTTCATATACCGTGATATTTTTGCGCCGCTGCAAATTGAATTGGATATTTGCAAACCTGTGTACGAGGTATATCGCAAAATGCACAACAAACACCTGTGGGCCATGCCCAGCATTAAAAACGACAAATTGCGCGAAATTATGAAATATCGCACCATGGTTGTGTGGCTGAAACGTTTTATCAAGGCGGCCGACGACCTGCGCAAAAATCCACAGAACCAGAAAAGCATAAACAACAACGCCGAAAAAATTGCATTTATGCGCGAACAAATGGCAAAATTCCAAAATCTGGAACGCCAATTGTCGCGGTAATTGTTATTTATTTTCAGAAATCAATTTTTCAAAATCTGTTTCGCCCCAAACGGTAATACCCAATTCATTTGCGCGCGTCAATTTGGACCCGGCATCCGCCCCGGCCAGAACAATGTCTGTTTTTGCGGATACACTGCCCTGGACACGCGCGCCCATGCGTTCCAGAATTTCACGCGCCGCATCACGGGTATAATTCGCCAATGTCCCCGTCAGGACGATTTTCTTGCCGGCAACGGGGCTGTCCACTGGGGCGGCATCCACAACCGTTTCACGCACACGAACATGTGTCAGCAAATCGTCCAGTGCACGCACATTATGCGCATCGGCAAAAAACGAAACAATTTCATCCGCCATAACATCGCCAATACCATCAACCTGTTTCAGTTTCCACGCAGGCGCACTGCGAATTGCGTCCAGATTCCCAAATGCACGCGACAAAATCTTGGACGTGACCTCGCCCACCTCGGGCACGCCGATGGCGAACAGGAAACGATGCAAATCAATATCGCGGGCGCGTTCAATCGCCGCATCCAGATTTGCAACCGATTTATCGCCGAACCCGTCCAGATTTTTTATCGCATCGCCGTGGCGCGCAATCAATGTAAATATGTCGGCGGGCGACGAAATCCAACCACGCGAAATAAACAATTCCAACTGGCGCGTCCCCAGGCCGTCAATGTCAAAACCCTTGCGCGAAACAAAATGCTCCAATTCGCCAATGCGTTGCGCCGGACACCCCAATGTATTCACACAGCGGCGCGCAACCTGGCCCGATTCCTGGACAACCGCCGCGCCACAGACGGGACACACGGTTGGGAATACAAATTCACGCGCATCGGGCGCGGTTTCCGCCACGCCAACAATTTGCGGAATCACGTCGCCCGCGCGTTGAACAATAATCTTGTCCCCAATTTTGACCCCCAGACGCGCGATTTCGTCCGCATTGTGCAGCGTCGCACGCGACACCAAAACACCACCGATATTTATTGGTTCCAATTCCGCAACCGGCGTCAAAACGCCCGTACGCCCAACCTGGACCGTAATGTCACGCAATGCGGTTATTGCACGCGCCGCGGGGAATTTATACGCAACCTCCCACCGGGGGCTGTTGGCACGCGCACCCATTTTTTCTTGCAGGGCGACATTGTTCACCTTTATCACCAGGCCGTCAATATCAAACGGAATTTCGTCGCGTATCAGCATGGTTTGGTTGTATACATGCTGGATTTCGTCCAGCGTGTGCGCATGATGCGCCCATGGCCGCGTGGTTTTGAACCCCCACGATTCCAATTTATCAAAATATTCACTTTGCGTTTGCCATGTGCGCGCGGACAATTCACCATAAGTATACCCAAATGCCGACAGACGCCGCGACGCCGTCACCGCCGGATTCAGTTGCCGCAATGACCCAGCCGCCGCATTGCGCGGGTTGGCAAATACTTTGTCACCGTTTTCCATTGCCGCCGCGTTCAGCGCAATAAAATCAGCGCGACGCATATAAACCTCGCCCCGGACCTCGATAACAGCGGGAAAATCACCCGTCAGGTTTTGTGGAATATCCGCAATCGTGCGCAGGTTTTCCGTTATATCTTCACCCAAAACACCACTGCCCCGCGTCAACCCGCGAACCAGGCGTCCATGTTCATAGCGCGCCGCAAACGATACACCATCAACCTTTAATTCAATAAACAGATTTTTATCTGCCAATTTGTCAAACCAATCGGCAACCTCGCCCTGATTGAACACATCCGAAATAGACAGCATCGGCACGGTGTGTGGGTACGATTTGAACCCCGCCGCGACCGCCGCACCAACATGCGTGGACGCACCATTTTTCGCCAGTTCTGGAAATTCAGATTCAATGGCCAACGCGCGCGATTTTGCTGCATCGTATGTGGCATCGTCAACCACCGGGGCATCTTTTTGATGATACGCAATGTCCCATTCGTTCAGTTTTTTCAACAAATCGGCGTGTTCGGCCAATGTAAATAAATCAGGTGTCTTGCTCATACCCCTGATTATAGAAAAATCGCCAATTTCGTGCAATAAAAATCCGCCCTGTGGCGACGGACTATTTAGAATTCTGTGGGAAAAATTTTGCGAACTCGGCCCATTCAGTATGTGTTGCATCCAAAATTTTGATTAATGTACCAACCGACATCCAATATTGGCGACCACCCGTGCCGGTGCGCTTACTCTTGTTCAATGCGGTGGCATCAATTCCGCTGATACGCGCCATGCGCGAACATGAAATCTTGCGCGATGCGGCCAGACCATCAATTGCACTCCAAAACATTGTATTCGTAATCATCGCGCCCCTCCATTTTATGACATTGATTATATTTCCTATCTTTCTTGTATCATATTCTAATTATGATTGAATTCCTGTTATAAATCAATTACTTTTTTATAAAAATTATAAAAAAATTAAAGCACCCCAAAATGGGGTGCTCATTATTTTGCGTTTCGCAGACTATTTTTCATCCAGCCCACGCAACAAAATGTCTTTTAATTCATTCGGCATCATACCCGTGGTGGAATATCCACAGTCAACATGATGAACCTCGCCCGTGACGGCAGACGACAGGTTGCTGAACAAATACACCGCCGCGCCGGATACATCGTCCAGGGTCATATTGCGACGCAATGGGGTCTGTTCTGCGTTCAGGCGCAACATCGCCTTGAACCCACCAACACCCGATGATGCCAGTGTCATAATCGGCCCCGCCGAAATCGCGTTTACGCGAATCTTGTCGCGCCCCAGATCGGACGCCAAGTACCGCACACTGCTGTCCAGGGCGGATTTGGCAACACCCATCACATTATAATTTGGCACGGATTTTTCCCCGCCGAAATATGTCAGCGCGACAATGCTGCCGCCATCTGTCATCAGGCGCGACGCGCGACGCGTCAAATCAACCAACGAATACACGGAAATGTCCATCGTGTTCTTGAAATTCGCGCGGGTTGTATCAACATAACGACCGGTCAGTTCATTTTTGTCTGAAAATGCAATTGCATGCAACATACCGTCCAAATGCCCCCATTCGCGTTCAATGTTCGCAAACAGCGAATCCATCTGTTCATCATTTTGGACATTGCATTCCTGGACAAATTTGGCATCAATGGATTCCGCCAATGGGCGCACGCGACGTTCCAATGCCGGCATCGCATAAGGCATTGCGATTTCCGCCCCCATTTCATGCGCGCGCCGTGCAATTGCCCACGCCATAGACCAATCGTTGGCCACGCCAGTAATCAGAATCTTTTTTCCTTTTAATAACATAATCTTTCCTTTTGTTATTGATATTGGACCCAGTCAATATAGCACTCATGTTTTAATAATTCTAGTATGAAATTAAATTTGCACCTCGCGGTCAATTTGAATATTCTGGGCAAACATTTCATCGTGCGACACCAATAATATCGCGCCACGATATTGGTTCAATGCATCTTCCAGAATCGCAATACTCTTGATTTCCAGGTTGTTTGTCGGTTCGTCCAGAATCAGTAAATCGGGTTGATTTTCACCACCCAATATGGCCGCCAATGTCGCCTTTAACAATTCGCCGCCGGATAATATTCCCGCCTGTTTATTTGAACTGTCACCCCGAAAACCAAAGTTTGCCGCAATTACATGCGCATCGTGTTGGCGGACACCGGCAATATCCACTATGTTATCAACAATACTTTTGTTTTTGTCCAACAACGATAATTCCTGGTCCAGGTATGCAATTTTGCCAAATGTTTTGACCGTCCCGGCCCACGACACCAAATCCCCACAGATTATTTTCAGCAATGTGGATTTTCCGGCACCATTTCGGCCCGTAATGCGAATGCGCTGTCCGCCATACATGACCAGGTTAAAATTATTCAGCACCATCGTCGCACCATACCCGAATGCCAGGCCAGACACATGAATTAACTCCTTGCGGTAAAACGGTTTACTGGGCAATGGAATTTTGATTTTGTCTTCCTGCATTTGGGTGGCCAACATCTGGCGCAAATCCATTTGAGTATTTAATTTTTGTTGAATAATCGCACGCCGCTTGGCCTCGGTTTCCTGGCTCTTGCCCTTTAATGCGTTTGCCGCGATGCGACTGCGTCGCGTGTTGGCAATTTCTTTGCGCTGCTTGACCTCGTGATGTTGGCGGGTGTTTTGCGCAATATTCATTGTCGCCCCCAAGCGACAGATTTCTTTTTGGGTTGCGGTGTATTTGGCAAAAATGTTTTCCTGTTCGGCGCGGCGCCCGGCAATCCAAAAATCATAATTTCCGCCCCAGACACGTATTTTGCCCTGTCTGATTTCAATGATTTTATCAACCCGTTGCAGTAATTCACGGTCGTGCGAAACGATTACCGCCCCAAACGGGTATGATGCCAGATTATTAAAAAATCTGCGCCGTGCATCCGCGTCCAGATTGTTTGTCGGTTCATCCAGCAACAATATTGCCGCACCGCTGTCAAACGCACGCGCCAGTTCAGCACTTTGCCGTTCGCCACCACTTTTTGACGTCGCCGCATTTATTTGACGCGTCATATACACACTGGCCCCGCGGGAAACCTGACCACTGTCTGGCACAATATCACCGGCCAATAATTTCAGCACAGTTGTTTTGCCGGCGCCATTATCGCCGACAATGGCGACACGTTCAGAATCACTGAACGCGATTGAAACACCGTCCAAAATCATATTGGACGCGTCATATGAAAAAGACACATTTGATAAAGAAATTGTGGACATGATAAAAACCCTTGAATATTGTAAAGCCACCGCCCGCGCGAACATAACGATACACGGTTTGTTTTATAAAGAATTACAATATTACATACGCATTGGGTTTTATCCTTTTGATTTGTGCTAATTCTAGCACCTGCCTCCAAAATGTCAAATTTTATATAATTTGCAATAAATGAAAAAAACACTTGAAATGCATAAAAAAAAATTATAAGATATGCGGGCTGTTCGGGCATAGTTCAGTCGGTAGAACAACGGACTGTTAATCCGTATGTCACTGGTTCGAGTCCAGTTGCCCGAGCCAAAATAGATAGCCGTTCGATTTCAGCAATGAGTCGAACGGTTTTTTTAGAGAAAACCAAGCCTTTCGCCCGTCTATCACTGAGTTCGAAAGTAAAATGCCAAATATCTCTCTCCCATCCTGCACTATCGAACTTTCTATAATTTTCTTTAGATTTCCGGTAAATTCTATAATGTTTGATATAGATTTAGCAATATCGACATTATTTTCCTGATATTTTTCTAGTAAATGTTCGTTTTCCAATATTGTTGTTTCTATCTCCACAAGTGTTGATGTATATGTTGTTTTATCCACCAATCCATCTAATAACATCTTGACTAATCTAGATTTTCTTTCTTTTGCTACAGTTATATTATGTTGAACATCTTCTTTGGTTGCTATCTCTATATTTTGACTTTTTAAATATGGTCTAATGTTTGATTTTAATTCTTTCATTTGCTTCGGTGTCAAATATAACTTATCTACCACATCGTCATAAAGTTGTCTTATTATTTCGTTCTGATTTAATGTCTTTTGTTTACAAGTTTTAACCATATGACAACACTTATAATGGATATATTTCTTTCCGCTTGGTTTAACATGTCGTTCTGGTGTCATAATATGTCCACAATTACCACATCTAAATAACCCAGAAAATGGATACAATATCTCTTTATACTTCCTACCTACTTTAACAGGAACATCTGGTAAATCTGGTTCATCTTTATTTGGATATTGTTTGGATAATAAAATCTGAACTTTATCAAACAAATCTTTATCTATAATTGCAGGATAATTGTGTTTATACATCTTTCCTTTAATCTTCATCATACCATAGTAAAAATGGTTCTTTAAAATAAGATAGATTCCGGCTCTTGATAATACCTTCCCTGGACCGTTTCTATTTCCACGAGATGTCAAATTATGCTTTTTACACCAATCAAGTAAAGTATGGGTTGTTTGTAAACCAGTTGCATACTCTTCAAAAAGTTGCTTTATCAAAGGTGCTCTCTCTTCGTCTATAATCACATCAGCTTTACCATCCTTAGTTCGAGCATTTAAATAACCGAGAGGTGCACTGCCCTGCCAACGCCCATGTTCCCAGTTATATCTTAAACTTCTCTTTACATTATCCGAAAGATTACTGACATAACTCTTTGCAGCAAGAACACCGAAATCCCATCTCATATTATCAGATGTATTTGATTCTGACGATATAATCAGATTTTCACGAACAAAATGTATTTCTATCTTATTTAAATGAACCAAATCACTTAACTCGATTGATTCTCTAAAACTTCTTTGAATTCTATCCACACAATCAGCAACAATGATAATTTTTGTCTTTTGCTGTTTTACGAAACTTAACATCTCTGTAAATTTCTTTCTATCCCCCCTAGTCGAACTTTCTGTAATTGCATATTCCTTCACTATTGAAAAATTCTGTCTTTTACAATATGACCTTAGATTTTGTAATTGTGCATCGATAGATTGACCCAATTCTTGTTCTCTGGAACTAACTCTACAGAACAAGATACTTTTTTTACCCACTATTTCTGACATATCTTTCATATCTGACTCCTTTTATATATATTTTACGATGTTCGAACACAAAAACGAGCTACTTTTTTCAGTAATTTCAGCCAAAAACCAAGGAAAAACTGCTCTTTTTACTTATTTTATATCTATTTAATCGTAGTGCAGGATGGGAGAGAGATATTTGGCATTTTACTTTCGAACTCAGTGATAGATGGGCGAAAGTGTTGGTTTTCTCTAAAAAAACCGTTCGACTCATTGCTGAAATCGAACGGCTGTTTATCTTGGCTCAGATGTATAAACATAGTTCGTACAAGAGATATCTTAGATTTACTTAGTTTGGGTAAAAGTATTGAAAAGATTTTGCAGCGTTATCCGGTGTAGATATGTCAACCTAGCAGAAATCAGGCAAAAAACGTCAAAATGCCCCACTTGCCACTCCATCTGCTCAATCGACATACGGATTAACAGTGCGTGTGTCGCTAATGTTTTATATCCTTGTTAATTGCAAAATTATGGCTTATATGATAGAATTCTTAGAAACAGGAGTTTATGTATGTCTAAATTAAATATCGATCAGAAAAATATTTTAACATTATTTTCAGATAAAAAATCCGACTTCTTGATTCCAGATTATCAACGCCCTTATGCTTGGGAAGACACAGAATGTCAAACTCTGTGGGACGATATTTTTGAATTTGCAATTCCTGATAATGACGCCACTAAATTTAACACAAATGATGAATATTTTCTTGGACCTATCGTTACATTCAGAAACAAAGACAAAGATAACAAATTGGAAATTATTGATGGTCAGCAACGCTTAACTACCCTTATGTTGTTGTTACGTGCCTTTTATTCCGCATTTGGTAATATGCAGGATCAAAACTCTATAAATACAAAGAAAGAAATTGAAAAATGCATTTGGAAAACCGATGAGTTCGGCAATCCTGACAAAGATGCACTGAAAATTGATTCTGAAGTCGCCACAGACGATGACAAAGATGAATTTTTAACCATATTAAAAACAGGAACAGCATTAAAACAACACAAAAGTAAATATGCTGATAACTACAGATTTTTCCAATCAAAAATTGATCAGTTTTTAAGAGAATACCCAGGATATTTTTCATTTCTGCCAATGCGAGTATTAAAAAATTGTATCTTATTGCCTATAGAGGCAGAAACACAGGATACCGCATTACAAATCTTTTCAACATTAAATGATCGCGGTCTTCCTTTGTCTGATGCAGATATCTTCAAGGCCCAATTCTACAACTACTACGACAAACAAAATCGAAAAGATGAATTTATATCAAGATGGAAAGACCTTGAAAAAACTACAGGCGAAATCTTTCATCCTGCAATAGGAACTCCGATGGATGAATTGTTTACACGATATATGTATTATGAACGTGCAAAACAAGGTAATAAATCTTCAACAACAGAGGCTTTAAGAAAGTTTTATGAAAAGAATAAATATGCTCTCTTAAAACGAGAAGAAACCCTTGTTGCTTTGGAGGCATTGGCGAAATTCTGGAACAATGTCTTTGATCAAAACGAAGAAGTGTTTTCTGCCGAGGTATTAAAAAGTTTATGTGTATTAAACTTTGCACCGAACGGCATGTGGAATTATCTGGTTTCTGTATACTTCCTACAGAATCAAGACAAAGACGGCTGTTTAGACAATCAAAAATTCAATGAGTTTTTAACAATAATCACTGCTTTTATCTGGAGATACGCTATTACAAATCCTGGTGTGAATGCTCTACGCACACCGGCATACGCAGAGATGATAAAAATCATCAATGGTACAACTGTTGATTTTTCAGACTTTAAAGTAGATAAAGATGTTATGAAAAAATCGTTAGAGAACTTCTCATTTCTAAACTCTCGTCCTATAACAAAATCAATGTTAGCTTGGTGGGCATTCTATAACAAAAACCAAGAGATGCTAAATTTGGAAACCATTTTCGAAATAGAACATATTTTCCCAAAGAAACGTCAAGAACAGGAACGCAGCTTAACAGATCCCAAGAAATTGGAGTTGCTTGGTAACAAATCTCTGTTAGAGAAAAAAATCAATATTAGAGCATCAGATTATCGGTTCGGTGACAAAGTGAAATATTATCGTGGTTTTGAAACCGCAAAAGGACAACATAAAGATGGCACGCATATTACCGAATTGTTGACTATGTCTGGGAATCAAACAGATTTTACAGAGCACGATATTGATACAAGAAACACCCAAATTCTAGATGCATTTATCACATTCTTGGGAGAAAATAATTTGTTAATTTAGAATTAAAAGCTGGGCATTCCAGCTTTTTTCTTTTTTTAAATAAATAACTTTACAAAAACACCATTTTTTTGCTAACTTTTCCGTAAGGAAAGGAAAGTGTCAAAAAAACAATATTCTTATATAGATTTATTTTCTGGTTCTGGTGGTTTATCTTTAGGGTTTGACAGGACCGGTTTCTCTAATATTTTTTCTATAGATATAGAACCTAGTTTCTGTGCAACATATCGTAAAAATTTTCCGAAACATCACTTGATACAAGCAGATATAACAAAATTATCAAATAATGATATTTTGAAAATTGTAGGCAATAAACAGGTAGACATTGTTGTTGGGGGCCCCCCTTGCCAGGGGTTTAGCATGGCAGGAAATCCAGGGCGAACTTTTGTAGACGATCCTAGGAACCATTTGTTTAAGGAATTTGCACGAGTCGTTGGATTGCTCAAGCCCAGAACATTTTTAATGGAAAATGTTGCACGTTTATTTACACATAACAACGGTAAAACCAAACAAGAAATTCTTAATACCTTTAACGCACTGGGGTATACCGTTGAATGCAGGGTCTTGGACACTGCAAATTATGGTGTTCCTCAACATAGAAGACGGATAATATTTGTAGGTGTCTTAGATGACACGCCGATCGTTTTTCCTAAACCAAATTCGAAGATGTTTTCGATTAAGGATGCTATTGATGATCTACCAAAACTAGCGTCTGGAGAAATGTCTTTGATTCCAAACCATCAAGCCATGAAACACTCAGAGAAGATGTTGGCTAAAATGAGCTTTATTAAAGATGGCGGAGACCGCAATGATATTCCTTTAGAACTTCGTCCGCTTAAGGGGGATATTAGAAAATACATAAGATATGATAGCAAAAAACCATCGATCTGTATTACCGGCGATATGCGAAAAGTTTTTCACTACAATCAAAACCGAGCACTTACAGTACGAGAATTGGCCAGAATTCAGACCTATCCTGATAATTTCATTTTTGAAGGTTCTCTAATTTCGCAGCAACAACAAGTTGGCAATTCTGTTCCCCCTGTGTTTGCCGAAGAATTAGCAAAATGTATAAAGGAGATGTTAGATGCCTAACTATCCGAAAATGAATTACATTGGCAATAAAGAAAAACTTGTATCGTGGATATGCGACAATATTCCTGCTGATGTCGACACCATATTTGATGCCTTTTCTGGTGGATGTTCCGTAGCATACGAAATGAAAAAACGTGGTCATACGGTTATTACAAACGATATCTTAAAAATAAATTTTTTAATATCAAAAGCCTTGATTGAAAATAACGATACGGTGTTAAATGCATCTGATGTTAGTCAAATATTTGCTGGCACACCATTTAAGGGTTTTATGTATAAAAATTTTGCTAATAAATTTTATTTTCCAGAAGAATGCACGGAATTAGATTTGTATAAAAAAAATATAGAAAACATTGCTGACCCATATAAGCAGGCCTTGGCTTATACTGTGATGCGAAGAGCTATGATAAGGAAAATGCCGTATTCTAGATTTAACCTGCCTTGGGATAAAATCGTTCAATTACGAGACGAAGATTATAGTTATGAACATTATAAAAGGCGTAGGGCTTATCATAATCAAGCGTTTAAATTTCATTTTATAAAGGAACTTTATAACTATAACCAGGCCGTGTTTAGTAATAATAAAAACAATCTGGCATATAATGCTGATATATTTGATATTATTCCACAAATAGATGCTGACTTGATCTATTTGGACCCACCTTATACGGGTACGATGAATAATTACTTTGGGTTTTACGGTTTGATTGACAAATGGATCGCAGGCGAAGATTTAAAACCGTTCAAAAATAACTTTGTAGATAAAAGTACTTCTCTGGTTCTTTTTGATAAGTTATTTTCGAAACTAAAAAAATACAAGTACTGGCTATTGAGCTATAACAATTCTTCTTATCCTGATAAAGATTTGTTAATGAAAATTATAAAAAAGTATGCCACATCTGTTAAGGTTATTGAAAAAGAGCATGCATATAAAGTCACAGGGAAAGAGCACAAATTACAAAACAAAGAATACTTATTTATAGTAAAAATATAACAATATTATGAAGGATGTTTTTGATGCCAACCGAACAGATTTATGAAGATTATTGGTTTTTTACATTAGCCTGGACAGATTTTAATGGATCTAGATTTTTGAACGCTTTGAGAATTGTTGTTAATTTTATCAAGGAGCACCAACCAGTTGTTTACTCTAAGGAATTGTATGAGGATCTGCAAAAAAATTTACAACGATTATTAGGAATTGATTTAATTTCTATTAGAAAGGGCATCAACCAGCTTGTAAAAATGGGATTTATAAATTCTTTTCTGGCTTCTTATCATCCTTTAGCAGAAGATTATTTGGCTGCCACAACCGATAATGAACGCAAGTTAATACTATCAAAAATAATTTATACAAACTCTAGTTTTAAAAGATCCGTAACAGTTGATTCTAACGACAATGAAATTGGTTTTCTGGTTCGTACTTTAGAACATACTGAACAGCTAAACGATAAATATATTTGTGCCATAATGACAGTAAATCTAGCTGATTATGCTGAAGGATATATACCTTTAGAGAAGTTACAAGAGTTAGCTGCTAATCCTGATGTAGAAGAATTTAGCAGAAGAAAATACAACCAGATTAGCTACTTGTCAAATTTGTTAGGGAAGTTGGACGGAATATCCTATTCTGACCATATTTATAGGATAGCCACAGAAAATGACAGTATTGTTTCAGATGTTGTTCAAACGAAAAAAAGAGATTCTTATTTGCAAAGAATATACAAGAGGCAACTAGAAGAAGAATATGCTACAATTTGTGGAAGCAGGCCCCCTAAATGTATGGTAGAAAATTTGGCGTACCCAGTATTGATTGCGAGCCATATTAAACCATATATCAAATGCACACCAGAAGAAGAATTTGATCCTAAAAATGGTTTGTTGTTGAGCAAAAATATTGACTCCTTGTTTGATTTGAAATATATATCTTTTGATGATGAAGGTAAAGTAATTACATACCAGCGTCTTTCTGAGGATGTAAAAGAATATTTGCACAATACAAATTGTTGTATAGACCCGAGGTTTTTAGATCCTAAAAGAAGATTATACTTGGCAGAACATAGACGGCTGTGCGAATTAGCCAATCAATAGTAAGCTTCATTATATGATTTTGTTGAACGGCGTTCTATATTTTTGCGCCATACGTATTTTTTATAAATTTCGTCTCAACACCTTGAAAACACATGCTTTTATCCCTATATTATTGGTAGTAAATAAAGGATATTACAAATGGCAAAAATCAGTGCGCTTGATAAACGATTATTGGAAAACGCTTTTGGTATGCAAACTGGTTATGTTTTAGATTTTTCTGATGAATCATTCCGTCGTTTTTTTGAAGATTTTGAAATAAACATTGAAGACGAAAAATATTGCAAAAATGGCACTTCAAAAGCAAACCGCCTGAGAACATTTTGGGATATTGAGAACAATGATATTGTAGCAGATACGATTGAGGCCATGGCTAATACGGTTATACAAAAAGATCTAGGGTTCTTAACTCGTGGCCCTGTTTTGCCCGATGCGAGACACATTATGGAAAACCGACGAATCCAAATGAACATGATAAAAGATATAGCCAATAAATTACGCAAAAATTCTTCTTTACAACGTCAAACAATAACCGAAGCTCACATTGACAATAATTTATTGTTATCAATATGCCCAGAAATTTTTAATCATATTAACCAATATTTAGAAACTGGCAATTATTTTCATGCTGTCGATGAAGCCTATAAAATCGCACGACAAAAATTAGAGCAACTAACGGGGCGCGAAAAAGCATCGGATGTTTTTAACTTAAATGCAGAAAGCCATAAATTTTATGATACATTATTTGGTAGTCAACCGAACCCAAAAACACCAGAGGCAGATTTCTATCGCGGGGTTGGATATCTACATTTAGCAATTCAATTTTTACGCAACGAAAAAGCGCATAAACCAGCAGAAGAACTAGATCAAAATTTGGCAATGCATTACATAACTTTGGCTAGTTTGGCTTACAATTTGATCGTTTCTAACCATGCAGAATAGTTAACATTCCACTTTGTGAATCAAGATTGTGTATCTAACCAATCAAAAACAGATTCGAAGTTCTCCTTCGTTTCTTGATCAAAATTGCCAGCAGTTATTATACCTGTTTTAACTTTATCTAAAAACAATCGTGCGATCACTTCTTTTTTAGCATCCTGTGAACCATTTTTTACGTTATCAGAATTGCATTTTTCGTTATTATATTCAAAATCAGTTGGTAATACATACGTTTTAAAATCATTGACAGAAAACAAATCTTCTATTCCTTTTTGTTCGAGCATCTTTACCTGTTTTTCATAAATATAATCCCCAAAACACTTTTTCAATTCTTTCTCAACTGTAGTATGCTTGTCAAAAACGATTTTAACATCATATCCCCACCCAAATAAAATACTTGTAATATTCTTGATTGAAGGGGCGCCAGCAGCAGGTATAAACCTGATTTTTTTTCTAGATTCATCTGTAGCAAATAAGATTTTAAAAGCATCAAAATAATACTTGTCAGTTATACCTTCTACTATTACATTGATGCTATCATCTGAAAGTTGAATTTTTTCTAATCCCATAGCTGTTCTGATGGGAGACAATGTATAGTCAGATTGAACTTGTCCCTTAGGGACATTAGACACAAACTGACTCAACGTGTTTATTTTTGTACCACTCTCTTTTTGATTGGAAACTAACCTTATTCTGTTAATGTGTTCATCAACATTTATCAATAAAGGGTGATGTGTACTGTAAATAATATTTAACCCTCTAGATGCTAAATTTTCTAAAACCTTCAAAACATCTTTCTGGGCGCTTTCATGTAATCCTTGTCCTGGTTCATCTATAAGTAAGAGGTTGTTTTTTAAATTATCACTATCGACCCCCATTGCTTGCAATCTTAAGTAAAAAGCGTTAAACCATTGGAACCCTTTACTTTTTTGAGAAAAATACAAAGGCGTATCGTTTCCCCTATCTATCATAAAAGTAAGTTTTTCATTTCCGTAAGGTTTAATTTCTATTGTGTATTCATCACTATCATCTAAAAACGTTTGTTGCCAATAACTATTAAAATCAACTTTAAAATGGTGCTCTGCACGTTTTATTTTAGTATTGTAAATACGAGGTTCTTCATCATGTAGTTCGCAAAAATCAATCCCTAATATTTTTTGCAAATCAACAACAGCTTGGTTATCCTCTATATCATCAATTTCTATCTCATCTGGTAACAAATTTGAGAAGCTATCATAATATACAACTGTTGGCATTTTTCTACTGAGATACAATAACAAATTATCGAATAATTTCTTTTTCTTGTCTTCCTCATTTATCTCTTCTGTTTCTGTACTCTCATCTGTCGACGACATTGTCCCAGATGCTTCTCTTGCTTCCCGTTCCTCCAATGTTTCATAAAAAATATTATCTCTATGCTGTTTTAAAACACTATAATTTTTGTTGATAATATCTTTTAAATGTTTGCTTGTCTCCGAGGTATAAAAAAGAGAGCCACGATCTGTACCTTTACGGTATAATGATATATTTTGAATTTGTTTTATAATACTTGCTATTTCTGTAGGGAAGTCTACCCAATCCTGTTCTTCTAGTTTGAAATCACAACGTACTTCAGGTTCCTCATCAACTCGCATCGCATATTTTTTAAATTTATCATCTGCACCATTTGCAAAATAATCCAATGATTTTAAAATAGCTGTTTTTCCAGATTCGTTTTGACCTGCCAAAACCATGATATTATCATCTATATAACATTTTCCAGAATCGACTATTGACATCACATTTTTTATTTCAAAAGAGCTTAACCGCATTTTTTATTTCCTTTGTTAGTTATCCCCGAAAAATTAGCAAAAACATCACAGAAATTCAACTATTATCTGAACCAGAAGATGCTAAAATTATTCTGACTTTACAGTACAATACTCTTTCAATATTCTTTTTATATTCTTTTCTGTGTATTCCAAACACATCCACACGACTATAGGGCTAAAATCTCTATATTGGTTTTTATCCATAACGACCCTGTCTTTGCATAGAGCTGATGCATACATAGACGCCCCACAGTGTTTTATTTTGCAATATGATGAATAAAACAATACAAGCTTTTTATCAATACCAGGAAAATCATAAAAATTTGATAAATCTTTCCTAAACGGCCTCAAATAATCTTCAACCACCGGAAATTCGTAATTATTTCTTATGATTCTTAATTTTTCCGAATTTGTCGCAGTCCTCAATATAGTCTGGACTAAATCTTCGTGACTTTGTGCCGCTTTTTTTGACAGCACTATATCACATCTATTTTTGAAATCATCCATTATAAAATCTATTGTTTCTTGCGTTTCTGTATCCACATCATCACCGACAAATTTGAATAAATCACATAAAGTTTGAACAGTTTCTCGTGCAAGATATTTTTTTATTTGTTTGGTGTTAGATGCTTGCAAACTGACAGAAATATAGTTGATAACTGCGGCGTTCTCTAACAAATGTCCTGCGATCAATACAGCGTCTGTGAATCTTTCATTATCCATCAGTAACAAATATGATTTTCTTGCCTCTGCCATTTTATTTAATAACAAATGTGTATTGTATTCACAAGATGTTAATCCCAATGGCAAAGACTCAAAATATAACAATTTTGAATTTCTTATTTTATCTAAATATTCTTTATAATCAGCCACGTGTTTTCCTTTATTTGTATCCTATCTAACATACTAAAAATTCAATATTCTTGCAATAACATTTAACTTTTCTATTCTCTACGAAATCGTGACGATATCGTGGTCGATTTCGTATACGATTTCGTCACGAAAAATTCGCAAAAATTGTATGAATTTAGTGCGGTTTAATTACATTAGAACCAATCACAAAGTTACATATTTCTACACCAGTCCGTGTGTCATTACACAAATTACACACAAAAAAGCCCGCATTTCTGCGGCACACAGAAGATTTTTATTACACGTCTCAATTTGCTGTTAATCCGTATGTCAGTTGAGCAGATAGGATGGTTTCGGTATCATTTTGACATTTTTGCCTGAATGCTGCTGGGTTGACATGGTTTATACAGGATAACGCGGCAAAATCTTTTCTATACTTTTACCCAAGCTATGCAAATCTAAGATATCACGTGTTTGGCCTATGCCTATACATCTGGGCTAAAGATTTGCAGGTCAAGTTGACTGTGCATATTTCCCGCCCTCTTTGTTCAAAGGGGGCTTTTTTATTGATTGCGCATGTTGCGGTCGTATGCGCCGACGGCGTGGGCGGTCGCGCCACCAACCATTGGGACAACAAAAAACCGCCATACGGCGGTTTTGTATCATAATCGTATGCATCAGAAAATGTGTGGCACGGGCACAATTGCGGGGTGCGGGCGACACACACGGTGTCGCGGGGGCGCGTCCGCCTTAACGTGTTTTCTGGTTCATAATCATTTTGTTATATGTGTTTTTGAAATTCACATACGTGGCGACATCCATTTCGTCAGCACGACCATTTAAAACACGCAACATTTCCATCAGGTTGTCATATTCGGCAATTGAAATTTTGCGTTTGTTTTCATTGTAAAAATCATTAAACTTGCGCGCCAAAACACGCGAATTTGACTCAACATAGGCACGGCGCATCACATTTAACATAGCGCGATAGTTGCGCAAAGTGTTCTTGCTGACGCATTTGCGTTGTTTTTCTATGTCTTTCAACATATTCAATATTTTAATCGCATCATTGCTTTTCAATTTAAATGCTTCGACAAAATCACTGATATCTTGAATTAATGCATCGCAATTCGGCACAAACTGAGCGGCTTCTTTTACAAAGTTAGGTTTGTATTTTGGCATAATGATTAGTCCTTTGTTTTATGTTCTTTCACACTAAGAGCATAGGACAAAAATTATGCTTGTCAAGTTTTAATCGCACAAAACTCAGACAATCAGCCATTTGCCGTTTGACAAATACAGCCTTTGTATTACAATGTACGACATCAAATAATGAAAAAGGATTCAAAATGACACACGATGAACTGCACAGTTTTTTAACCTGGCCATCCGAGGGTATGGATTCTCGTGATGCGTTTCGTGCACTGGTGGCGGCAATCAACACGCCGAGCGTTTATGTTGAAAAATACGATGGCGTTGCGCGCGGTACAAACATTGGCACATTGCGTCTGTATGACACCGGGGAATTGCGATACACCGATAATATGGCACATCCCATCACGAATTTTAGCAACGCCCAAATGGTATTGTTGAAAATAGCGATAAACAAACGCATTAAACAAGACCGCATTGCCCAGGCCACGCGCACACAACAGCGCACCCGTTAGTGTGCCACACGGCAACACCCCCGCCCCCACCGGCGGGATTTTTATTTCTGGCAACTTTTATTTGAAATTCCACTATCGTTTTTATATAATCATTATACACGGCAAATACTGTGTTGGGCATGACAACCCATCTATTAGCGTCAGGGAAGACGATAAAACTCCAACCACGTTTGGTTGGAGGGCGTGGAATATATTGAATAACGCGCGCAATTCTAATAGATTGTTGTCAAACTCCAACCACCAAATTGCTTTGGTGGTTTATATTTTGCCGGCGTGTAATATGGGGGGCAGCAATCACAAATCGGCAAAAAATTTATGCAATATCAATAATTATGGCAATATTTTTGACGATAGTGCCATTGGTTGCGCACGCTGAAAATAATTGCACCGGCGCCACATATTACGACACAACGAGTGATGATTGTCGCCACTGCCCGAACGGTTTTGATTACGATACATCAGACGGAAAAACAGATATTTCACAATGCCAAATACTGTGCCCGGCGGGCACCTATGTTGCCGCAACCACAGCATGCGAAAACACGGAATACGCAAATATTCCCGCCGAATACACACCGATTGAATATCTGGAATCCACGGGCACCCAATATATAAATACGGGCTATAAACAGTATTATGACAAAAATATAAAACTTGAGATTGATTTTACGGCAACCACCGCCACCGGTTGGATGGGCGGCAACGGGTACACGCAAATAAATATTACATATATGCCGGTCGGCACACGTGCAACTGCGACGGCAACATGGGATGGCACGCAGCACCTGTGGCAAATGTATGTAAATGACACAATGGTTGATCATGCTAATTGGTCACAACAATATAACAACTGGGACATATTTTTATTTGGTCTGGACATCACATGGTATGCGCGCGGCAAACTGTACAGCGCAAAGATATACGACGAACACGACGAAATCGCCGCACTTTATATCCCCGTATGTCGCGCATCAGACAATGCGTGCGGGATGTATGAGACAATATCGGGTCAATTTTTTACCAACAATGGCACCGGTGATTTTACTGCGGGGGCGCCATATTCGTGCAAATGCACCGATGTTGGCGTAGAATATTGGTCGTCCGAACATACCGCTGCCTTTGGTCAACCGGACACACGCAACAAATGCCCAAATGGGTATACAGATGGCACCGTTGTCAACAAAACATCAGAATCACAGTGTGAAACGATGGTCCCGATCGGTCAATATATTGCCACCGTATACGACACACCAACCGATTGCGGTCCCGGAACATATTCAAACATTGTACACTATGTTAAATATGGTCAAACATCATCTTGTGAAATGTGTGCGGGTGCAACATACAATGAAAATTATGGTCAAACACGATGTATGACATGCCCAATTGGGTATGATTATAATACCACATCTGGTAAAAACAGTATTTACCAATGCCAAATACATTGTGATGGCGGCACATTTTTACCAGAAAAATCCGACGGAACCGCCACACTGGGGAAATATACCGTATTGGAATACATTGAATCCACCGGCACCCAGTATATAAACACGGGCTTTATTCACGGGTATGACAAAAATACGAAATTTTGGATTGATTATGAACCAACATCAAACGAAACATGTTGGATTGGGGGTAATGGCTATACAGAAATACTCCTGACATATAAGCATACACCGACAGGTGTTCGTGCGACTGCGACGGCAACATGGGATGGGACGCAGCACATTTGGCGAATGTATGTAAATGATGTGATGGTTTATGGCCCCAACGCCTGGGACAAACGCTATGACAATTTACCAGTATATTTATTCAACCTGTCGGGATTTGATGCCGGGCCATGTTCTGGTAAAATGTATCACGCTCAAATATACCAAGACGATATTATTGTTGGTGATTTTTTGCCGGTTGTTATAACAGATACCGGCGCCGCCGGCATGTATGACACCATCACCGGCACATTTTTTGCCAATGCGGGCACAGGCGATTTTATCGCCGGCCCGGTATCACCAAACAACAAATCATGCCAATATGTTGGCGCCGGATATTGGGCCGCACCCCAGACCATAAATTTCGGCGATTCAAATTCGCGAAACGCGTGTCCGGCGGGACTGACCACAATCGGATTTGGCGCCGGGGCCGATGAAATCGGGGACTGCGGACGAATATTACATGTGGGCGACAAAAAAATTTACCTGCGCAGCGACAAGAAAACAACGCCATCATTAAATGTCCAGATGCCAAACGGCCAAACACTGTATGCCAATATTGAGACCGGGATAAAAAAAGCCCAATTGCATATACAAACAGACAACGGCACTGTATACGACATATATGACGACTCCACAAATGACGAGTGATTTTATTTCCGCTTGCGCGGGCGTCGTTTACCTGCTAGATTACCCGACATAACCACAGGGAAAGAAATATGTCTCTACGCACACCAACACATAAAATAACAATCACCCTGAAAATCGAGCTGTTGGTTGCAGCACCGGTTTTTTGCCAAATTTGCGGTCTGGAAATATATCGCAATCAGAAAATGTCAATTGACCATCACATTCCCCGTATGCATGGTGGCACAGATGCGGTCGAAAACCTGTTCCCGGCGCACCAAATTTGCAATTGCATCAAGGGCGACGCAATGCCAGACGATTTCGAACGCGAAAAACGCGACCGGTTTCAACACGCGCTGGACAACTGGAACATGAAACGCGCCGATAAAAAAATTGTTGCCGCCGCGTTGGTGCACATGCGATAAAAAAACGCCCCGGTGGGTTGGGGGCGCAAAATGACATGAAAACCATAGAAATGCGAACGATTATCGGTCGTTGTGCATTGGTTGGTCGATGAAAATCCAAACCAACCAAATCAGCGCTGCAATACCGATAATGCTGTATACGATACTGCTGGCCAATGTGCCGGCCCCGAAAATCCATGCAACCAAATCGAAACCGAATATTCCAATCAGTCCCCAGTTCAAGGCACCAATAAAGGTCAACGGTTTCAACACATAGTTTGTCAGTCCTCTCATCTTTTTTCTCCTTTTCAAGGGTTTGACTTTGTCTGTCAAGACACATTGATTATAACCGCTTTTGTTTTCCGTTTCAATGCGATTACATCATTTAGGAAAAGGTTCTTTGCCCCAGAATCCAAGGACTTTATACTTACGCACCGGAACACATTGCCGCATATTTTTATTTTGAAATTATGTATTTGATGGCAAAATTTGCGCATTCCAATCCGAATATGCCGGTTATTGTCACCATTGATCCAAATGTGTGATTTGGTGCAACATTTGGGTTGGCGGGTTCGGTTGAATACACCACAGGGAAATCGCGCATACGCGCCGCGCGTACCATACGACGAATTTTTGCCGCCAATGGACATACAGTTGTCTTTGATATTTTATCAATTTTTATTTGTGCGGGGTCGGTCTTGCGCGCCGCGCCCATACTGGATATAAATGGAATTCCGCGTGCCATACACCAACGATACAGCGCGATTTTTGAATCCACCGAATCAATTGCATCAATGACAAAATCGGGGTGCACATCAGGCACATGCGCATCATCAAAAAACATATCAAACGCATCAACCGTGGCATCTGGATTTATATCGCGGATTCGCGCGGCGGCAACCGCAACCTTTGCCATGCCGATGGTTGATGTCAGTGCGAACAACTGGCGGTTTATATTAGATTCTTCGACCCGATCAAAATCAACAACGATTATATGACCAATGCCACTGCGGGCCAGTGCCTCGGTCGCGAACGAACCAACCGCGCCGCATCCAACGACCATAACCGTCGCGGTGCGCAGTTTTTCAATATTTTCATCGCCCAACAATAATCTGATTCTGTGTAATCTGTCAGCCATTTTTTATCATCCGTTGTGTATTATTATAAATTGTTTCCGCCATTGTTTGCGCGGGACATCCAACCAAATCCGCAATTTGCGCAACCGTGTGCGGTAAAATTCCGCGTGCGACCGAAACTGATGCCGCATCCGATTCAACCAAAATGCGGTCTGGTTCAACCGCGCGGACCACCGCCCCAGGATTTGCACCAACCGAAAAATATGCATTTGCATGCCGCATTATGACCGAAACAATTTCCGGCGTGCCCCGAAATCCATGCAGCACCACCACCGGTGGCATTTTATGTGTGGCAAATATGTGCAGAATTTTATCCCATGCACGGACACAGTGAATATGTGCAGCACGACCAAATTCACATGCTAAATCCAATTGACGAATAAATACGGGCATTTGCGCATCTATATCGCCACGCGATGCGTCCAGCCCGATTTCCCCGACCATCAGTTCGGGATTCGCGCGCAATAATTGCGCCATCTGGTCTGGTAAAGCGCCCGACAATTCATCCACGTACCACGGGTGAACACCAATCGCCCCCGCCCCACCCCGGACACGCGCGGCATCAATTGCGACCGACCAATCACACGGGCGCGCCGAATTATACACAAAACCCGAAACCGTGCCATCGGGCATCAAGGTTATATAATGGCAATGTGCATCAATATATTTTTGCATGTAATGCAATATATCCCACACAACCAAAAATTCAACGCCTAATTTGTACAAATATGCCTTTCATGCGTATATCGGCGCTATTTTTCCGGCACAAATCCGCCAGATTGCATTTCCCACAGGTGTTTGTAGATTCCATCAACCCGACGCAGCAATTGTGTGTGGGTGCCGACCTCGGCCACCTGGCCATGATGCAGGACAACAATTCGGTCCATATTGCGCAGTGTTGACAACCGGTGTGCAATAACTATGGTGGTGCGACCACGCGTCAGTTTATCGAAACTTTTTTGAATAGCGGCCTCGGTTTCACTGTCCAGGGCGGCGGTGGCCTCGTCCAGAATCAAGATTGGGGCATTTTTCAAAAATGCACGTGCAATTGCCACACGTTGGCGTTGCCCACCCGACAATTTAATTCCGCGGTCCCCAACAATTGTTTCATACCCATCCAGTGTATTTTTTATAAATGCATCGGCCGATGCCAAATGCGCCGCGCCACGAATTTCATCCATCGTTGCGCCAATTTTGCCGTATTCAATGTTTTCGCGCAAGCTGCGGTTAAACATAGTTGGTTCCTGGGGAATGAATGAAATGTTTTCATGTAATGAATCCTGGGTGACGGTGCGAATATCTTGGCCATCAATCAGAATGTGGCCCCCGGTGACATCATACAGGCGCATAATTAAATTCACCAATGTGGTTTTGCCGGCGCCACTGAACCCGACCAGTCCAATTCGTTCACCAGATTTAATATTCAACGACACATTGCGCAGAACATTTTTCATTCCATACCGGAATGTCAGATTTTTAATTTCAATATTACCCGCCGTCACATTTAATTTTGGTGCGTTTGGTGCATCGGTAATTTTTATAGGCTGGACCAAAACGGCATACGAACCAACCGCATTTCCCCACATACGAATAAAATTTTTGAACAGCATAATGAACCCAAACGACATACTGCTGAGACTGTCAAACATTGCCAAAACGAATGACACATCGGCCAATGACGACGCACCAATTGAATACATATATCCGCACAGTAATATCAGCACCCCAAACCCAATAACATCAACCACAAAATTCCCCGGTGCCCAGAAAATGCGCGCCATAAAATGCGAATTGCGCGCCGTGCGTTCAAAATCGTTGCGTGCCGGCATTACCGCCTGTTGTTCCCAATCGGCCCGCGCAAATAATTTCACAACCGGGAAATTAGACAACGCGTCCAACAGGTGTCCCTGTAATGTATTGATTTTCTGGGCCCGGCGGGTTGCACCACGAACAACCATTTTGTATGTTGCCATTCCCCACCCAATTCGAAATACTATGCATGTCGAAATCAGCGCGACATATTGCCAGCCCAAATTGGTCAATGCCGCCGCCGCAATTGCAAATGCGCACAGTATCGCCAACATTTCCCCCAGGATCAGATCAATCGTTTCACCAAACGCGTCGGATATTTGGTTTATTTGACTGCCAATTTTTCCGGGCATAGAATTAGAAAAATACGAAATATCTTGTTTGAAAACATAATGGTATAAATCCGACGAAATTTTATTGTACGCGCGATACCGAATGCGATTGTACAACACCGTCCAGCGCAATACGGCAATCAAAACCGAAATGCCACGCACCACAAACCAAACGATGGCAACCGGAACAATGATATGAAATGCAGTCGATATATCCGACGCCTGTAATTTTGCGACCACATATTTCAAGAAAAATGGTGCCATCAAACTGAACCCGACCTTATCCAAAATGGACAACACCGCGTATGCAATTGCCCACCAACCGGCGCATGGCCAGAATTCTTGGATAAAAAACCGTGAAACTTTTTTTGGCAATTGACGCATGATACTATTCCTGGGGTTATGCCGGATTCAGGCTAGTACATTTGCGAATTTATGTCAAGTTGCAATTCTGTGATTTTTTTGATATAATTGGCGCAAATCGGGGGTCAGATAAAATGCAAGCAACGTTTATCATGTTCGGTGTTACAGGCGGTTTTTCATCAATGAAGTGCACCGATGCACAATCGCAATATTTCAGCAGGTTTTATCGCCCGGGCGTCGGCCAAAAAGTGCACATTGGCACCATGCCAAACAACGATGTGGTCTATACACGTTTGATATATCCATCAGATGGTAAAGCATTTACCGATATGTATGGGCGCAGGGGCTCTTTTATTGGCACGGCCATAATATTACATGACCGTTTTTTAACCAGACCCGACCGCGCATGGAAATTGCTGGAAACATTGTACGATAAATACATAAACGGCATAATTGTAAAAACAAATTCTGTGGGTAATATGGCGTTCACCGTACCAACCCTGGCATCACCCCAGATTCAGGATTATATTATGGACGCAATCAACAAATTGATTACCGAGCATCCAGAATTAAACTTTACCCCGTATGTGGCACCATATTCATCTATGAATAAAATGACCCAATCAAACGAGATTCAGTTATCCTAGCAACATTCGCGACAATGCGTCCGCCGTCAACAGATTTACGGTCTGGAATTTACCGCCATAAAATACCGCAAAGTTATTAAACACACACGGCAACGATTTTGCCACATCCAATGCATCCACATGATGCAGATGCACCGGCACATTGT
This sequence comes from uncultured Alphaproteobacteria bacterium, assembly GCA_934255455.1. Lineage (GTDB taxonomy): Bacteria > Pseudomonadota > Alphaproteobacteria > Rs-D84 > Rs-D84 > Enterousia. The sequence continues at coordinate 21,895 of CAKQNS010000004.1, read as the reverse complement.
GCGCCGCGCAGTATTCGCGCACCATATCGATTGTTTGTGCCATATATGGGCATTGGTCATCATAAAATACGGTCAATTCATCTGTATTGATGGCCGGATGTTTGACGGCATCTGGGAAATGCGGCATGGTGCCATCAAATGATAACGCCAACAATTCATAGCCATTGTCCGTTGTATCCACCGTTTTGAACCCATTTGCCCGGGCAAAATTCTGGTCCGACAACCACGCGCGTTGACGATCCGCGCCCAGCATACAAACACCCGACGCGCCGTGCGCCCGCGCATCGGCGATGCAATATTCCAACAGTTCGCGCGCATACCCATGCCCACGAAACGGCGGCAACACCCACAGGCAATAAATATAGTAATAATTATCCCCCGCAATCGGTGTCCACGCGGCGTCCAGCGGCGCATATTCAATAAAGCATGTCCCGCGTGCGTTCAGTTTGCGAAACACATGACCCGCCGCCAACCGGTCGCGCAGCCAGGCACGTTTTGCCTCAACCCCCGGATGTTTCGTGCGACTGCGAATAATACAGCACAGATGTTCGTCCGCGATATTTTCGGGTGTTAAATTTATAAATTCTGGCATACGCATTTCCTTTTGCCGGATTATAACATAATGGCAATCAAAAACACCATGCTTATATTTTTTAATGTTCCTGCTGTTTACGCAACATCAATTCTGGTTTACCTGCATTTAATTCTGGTGATACATTAAATCCCAACGCATCAATAAACGATTGTATCTGGGATTTGATATGCGCAACATCAACATCATCAGCTGTACAAAATTCTACTTCCAGGAACAATCCCAAATCTGCAACATGCTCAAACTCAATCGTATAATCACCAGCATGGTATGTGCGTTTCAGATTATCAATCTTTACCAATTCACGCAGTCCCAACGCATTGATTATGCCGGTCAATACGTCCATATCACCAACCGTTGTTTCCAATTCATCTGAATATAACCACGTGTCACCATCAAAATGGTCATTTTTGTACGTGATGTAATTTGTACCATCTTTCTGGCGCGTACGGAAACAGGCACACAAATGCCCGGCCTGGTCTGGGCATAAATCGGTGCGCAACGGGTCGTAATAATACGTATCCACGGTGCGTTTATCGCCCACAAATTCAAACGATGATAACTTTTGCAGAACAGTCTTTTCGTCTGCGAAAACCTGAACCAATATTTCAATCTCTTTCATTTATGCACCCCCGCGCACCAGGAATTATAACATAAAATCGTCCGGTGTCCCGGAAAAATTAAACGGCCGCGATCGCGACCGTTGAATTTTCCTGGTGGGGACACGGGGATTGGCTGCGCCGACCTTGGGTAATCGCCATACGGCGACTGGCGTTATTCCGCCTTTACCTGGCGGTTTGAACCCTTTCCCCGGGTTCTTCGTCCCGTGTCCGACAAAAATTAAAACGCCGACAAGCGGCGTTTGAATTCTTGGTGGGGACACAGGGACTCGAACCCTGGACCCAATGATTAAAAGTCATTTGCTCTACCAACTGAGCTATGTCCCCAAAACGGAACCTGAATCTGGGGCGTGTGCCCTCTGTTCAAGGTTCGGGGCAAATTTTGACATAATCAAAAACAAAAATCAAGAAAAAATCGCATTTTTATTCATTTTTTGTTTTTCGCGTTTGGGCCGCCGCCAATAAATGTTCAAAATCAATCGCACCACCGGCGTCGGCATCCAACCAATCCAGGACATGCGTGACAATATTTTCCACATGTTGCGCGATAACCGTACGGCTGTTGCGAAAACGCGTTTCATTGACCAGATGTAAAACCTCGCGTCCCAAACCGGCCAGGGTTTGAATTTGCGGTTCCGACAACAAATTCGATTGGGCGGCACTGTAGACCAAGCTTTCCAATTCCGAATGATACCCGCGCAAAGTTTTTATCATTGCCGGCGTCAATTTAATTCTGCGCGATATGTCCGTCACCGAAAGCCCGTCCATTCGGTTCAACGATTCCAATGTTGCATGTCCCCGCACGCCAATTGCCCGCCGCAACAGCATTATAATATTTAGCACCAACACATTTATTTTGTCTGACATATTTGCGGCCAATGTGGTGCTGAGTCGACTGGAAATGCGTGAGTTAGAATAATCATACAGCAAAAACACCAGTGGTATAGACAGCAATGATGCCGCAATATTCGTCACTAAATCGGCCAAATCTTTGTCGGCAATGTTATCTTGGGTCAATGTGAACAGCATAACCCCGCCCGCAATTGACAACATATACGGAACGCTTTTCAATATAAAATCGCGCAATTTCATTCCCATACGCAAATCGTACCAGAAACCGCGTCAAAAAATCACAGGAACAAATGTCTAGACCACATCGCCACCCGATGGCCGCACGGTTGCATTTGGCGCCGGGCTGGGCATCGTGTCATCGCCCACGCGATGGCGCACGAACCAAACCGATATTGCGCCCAGCGCGCATAACAACGCCCCCAAAATTGCGATACTGTACCGCCAACTGCCCATCATAGACCGGCACCAACATTATCAGCGAATTAAAGAATGTGTATCCGTAAATATTTATCAAAAAATCTTGGACCGAATGTTTGTCTGGCATTAAATTCTCTCTGGCGGCAATTATACAATATAAATCCGCGCGCTGTATATTGATTTTTTACCAAAAAAGCACTATAATTATATGGGTAATAAAACAAAGGTTTTCACATGGCCGTCAAGATGGATGAATTTTTATTGCAATATTATATGCAGTTGCGTTTTAACCACATGCCGGCCGAGGTTCGCGCCCAATTCGACACATACGCCAAATCGGATGATTTTCGCGGCCACATGAAGGATTGGAAAAAGAACCTGATGACCGATGGCGAAAACAATCCAATGCCCGACCCGACCGAGGCATCTGGCAAATGGGAATTGAGTGACGACGAATGGGAAAAATTATTCCGCGCGTTTCAAACCGCGTTTCGCGGTATGGATGCCGACCGCAAATCGTTCAAGGATAACAAGGACGCAAACGAATTTCTGGATGAATATTTCGGTGCGCCCGATTTGAAACTGTTTTCGAATGGCGTTGCAAATGATGCCGCCGACACACAAATCCAGGGCGATTTCAAAACATTTTTAACCACATATCGCCAAAGTTTGGAAATCTATTTCAAACAATGGGGTTTGGTTGATGGCGATTTTTCATACTCTGACCTGTTGGATGGAATTAAAAGCAAGAAATACAACACCGCGCCTAAATTCCAGGAAAAGGTTAAAAGTGTTGCCCAATATTTAACATTTTATGCACGCCAGCCCGAATTTCAAACCGCGTTGGGTCTGCAACAGCAAAACATTCCAGATTTCCAGGCCATAGAAAATGGGTTTGATGACAAAACCATAAACCCGCAAAAACTGGACTATTTCAAACGCAATTATCGCGACCTGTTGGATACACTGAACAAAAAATCCAAAATTTATGATGTATTCAAGGCGTATGACAAGGGTAAAATATCCAAACCTTTTGACGAAGCCGCATCCAAGGTTGATTATGGCAACCGCGATTCCGACGATTATGTCCCGCCAAAACGCACAGATGAATTGACCCCATGGCAACAATTATCCAAAAACATCGGCGATACTTGGTCCGATTATATGGATAAATATACCAAATTCCGGGGCGACCGCCTGTATATGTCGGGCGCAGCAAAATCTATTGTCAAGGCATTGGATGATAAAAAGGTCAAAATGCAACCGACCGATGGATTGGGCAAGGTTGTTGACAATATCGACAACATCAAATCCAACCTGTTGTATAAATCACCAACCGCGGTCAAACATTTTGAATGGATGGGTAAAACACTGAAAGAATTAAAAGACACTATGCCCAAGGCATTTGCTGGCGCATTAAGTCATGGCGGCCAAATGCGCGCGATTGTGTCTGAAATTATAATGCGTGCCGTGCGTGATGGCAAAATGGACGAGGCCAAGACCACGATGGAGGTTTTATCGGTCATCAAATACGGATACACCACCAGCAAGATTATGGACGCATTGGGCAAGGAAAAATTGTCTATATTTTCCGACGGCAAATTATCATGGAATAAAAGCGAGGCCGTTCAATTTGTCACCAACGCCATGGATAAAAGCATTAAATGGGCATTCATGGGCATTGGATACGGCATTACAATTGCGGGCAACGCGTATAACCTGCACGACAGCAAATTTAACACCAACGGCGGCAAACGCATGAAAGATGCGTTAAAAAATTTCAACGACAAAGACGCCGGCGACAGACAACATCTGCAAGATTTGCGCGATATAGACAACGCCCAGCGCCAGGCGATTACCGACAAATTGGACAATATGCGCAACCGCGGGCTGAGTGAAACAAACCTGGATAATGCAATTTCCAAATATCGCACCGACATCGCGACCGAACAACAAAGCGTTGATAAACAAATAAACGATGTGGCGGGCGCACAGTATGCAACACAAGACGAGTTTAACAAGGTACAGCAATATTTGTACCAATTGGAAAATAACATTGTCCCGGCCGCGACCCCAACCGTGTCAGATCCGCAGGCCCAGGCAAAGATTGATGCATTGCACCAAACGGTATTAAACAAACAAACAAAGCAAAATCAACTGGATCGCAAAGTTAAAAAACGCCAGGAATTTTCCGATGGTAAAAACGCGATTGGAATGCTGTCTGCCCAGGTCCAAGATCGCGACAAAAAATTGTCTGAATGGGATGAAAATCACCAGGACAAGTATCGTGAATTGATGGCGTATTGGGATTTTCTGGAAACCGGTCGCGACACACACACCGGCAATCTGTACTCGTGGCGCCCCGGCAAAGCGTCAGAAAAGCAGAAAAAATTTGATGGCAACGCGTTGTTCCAACAATATCTGGCCGCATACGGGCGCGTGTCATAACGCGATAACGCCCTTGCCTTTTTGGGTGTTTTGTGATATAATGCACCGCATAACAACACCGCCATTGGCGGTGTTTTTTATTGCATAAAACAATCAATTTTAACCAAAGGATTTTATATGTCACGAATTTTACAAATTCGCCGCGGGACCGCCGCACAAAACAATAACTTTACGGGGTTGCCCGGTGAAATAACAATGGATACCGACGCAAAAACACTGCGCGTGCACGATGGTGAAACATTGGGCGGTTTTGCGTTGGCACGCGCCGATGCAGCGCCCGGCACCAGTGATTTTGACATTGCATCGGTGTCCGATGAATTTTGGACATCATTGTTTGCGCGGTTTGGTGGTGCAACCGCGCCGTCCATCATGGTATCACCCGATATGGCGATTGGAAATGCGGCAACATACGAATGTGTGTTCAATACAACACTGGCGCCAATTTTTGCAAATGTTGTTATGGTTTGCCAATCGGACGACGGCGGGTACAGCGCTGGGGATGCAGTTGCGTCGTTTGGCATTGGTACGCGTACGAATCCCGCACCGTATACATTTACCGACGCAAATGGATTGCATCTGCGCATATTTGTGGGCGATGACGCGTTTTGGGTATCGCACAAAACGACGGGGGTGGCCACAAACATAGATAAAACAAAATGGCGCATCCGGGCGCGAGTTTACTGTTGAAACGCAATTGATACTTTGCTATGCTGGCCCACATAGAAACAAAGGGACACAAATGTACATACTTGCATTGAACTGTGGATCTTCGTCGTTGAAATACCAGGTTTTCGACGCGAATTCCAAGAAAGCCGTCGTTGGCGGTAATGTTGAAAAAATCGGTCTGCCGGATTCTTTTGTCACACAAAAATATCCGGATGGCACCAAACAACGCAAAGACACCGTTATGAAAAATCATGACGAGGCGTTGAATGTCGTTCTGTTCATGTTGCGCGAGGCATCAATTGACCTGAACGAAATCAAAGGTGTTGGCCACCGCGTTGTTATGGGGGGCGATAAATTCGCGTCGTCTGTTGAAATTACCGATGATGTTATGAAGGCAATTGATAAACTGTCGCCGTTGGCACCACTGCACAACCCACCGGCATTGATGGGTATTGTCACCGCCAAACAATTATTGCCAAATGCAAAACAGGTTGCCGTGTTTGACACCGCTTTCCACCAGACCATGCCAGATTACGCATATCGCTATGCTGTGCCAACCGCATGGTATACCGAATTGGGCGTGCGTCGCTATGGTTTCCACGGGACATCGCATTTGTATGTATCAAAACGCGCCGCGACAATGTTGGGCAAACCGGCCGACCAATGCAATTTAGTGACATTGCACATTGGTTCGGGTGCATCGGCCACCGCAATTAAAAACGGTATTTCGGTTGATACATCGTTGGGTATGACACCGTTGTCGGGTCTGACCATGGGTACACGTCCAGGCGATTTGGACCCGGGTGTTGTTCTGTATGTTATGAACACATTGAAATTGACACCGGATCAAATGCAGAAACATTTGAACAAGGATTCTGGTCTGATGGGTCTGACCGAATGCTTTGCCGACCGCCGCGATGTCGAAGAAAACAAGGGCTCCAACGACAAATGCCGTTTGGCCATTGATACCGAGGTTCACAATGTGAAAAAATACATCGGCGCGTATATGGCCGAATTGGGTCATACCGATGCATTGGTTTTCACCGCTGGTGTTGGCGAAAACGACGATTATCTGCGTGAAAAATTCTGCACCGGATTGGAAGAATTGGGCATCAAAATCGACCACGAAAAGAACGCCGCCGCCCTGGCGCGCAAAGGCGTTGACCAGGCCGAAATCAGCACCCCGGACAGCCCGGTCAAGGTATTTATGATTGCAACCAACGAAGAATTGGTCATTGTCGAAGATACTTTGGCAATTATGAACGGCACATATAATCCGGATCATTTGAAAATGAATTATTCGTTTGCGAAATAATTGCAAACCATAATTTACCGCACCGCCAAATTTGGCGGTGCTTTTTTATTGATAAAACGATGCTTTTGCGGTACCGTTTTTGGTATATGAGAAAAGAACTGTTCGATTTTCTGAATACCGACCTGCAATTCATTCGTGGCGTGGGGCCGGTTTTGGCCGCACGATTTGACGATGTGTTGCCGGGGCGACGTGTACTGGATTTTATGTTGCACATTCCGGCATATATCCGTGCACGTGGCATAACCGAATGTGTGGCGGACGCAACGCCGGGCGAAACACTGACCATTCCGCTGCAAATAAAATCACATCGCCGCGGTGGCGTTTTTCGCGGGCGACGCACCCCAACACAAATTGTCTGCAATGATAAAACCGGCGCCACGGTCACACTGCAATTTTTTAACACACATTTTTTGGATTATTGGTTGGAAAAATTACCAATTGGCGCATGGCGTATGGTCAGTGGCAAATTGGAAAAAACATCGCGCGCAATTATCAATCATCCTGATTTTATCGAGCCCTTGGAAAACGCCGGGAAAATTCCATCTGTCCAGGCCATATACCCATCGGGCGAGGGTTTGACCCAAAAAACTTTTGCCGCCGTGCGGGACCAGATTTTTGGTGCACTGGGCGATAAAATGGCGGGCGAAACGGACGAAAACACACGCGAATTTTTCGATGCGTTGACGCATGTTCATTACCCAGAAAGCGATGATGACCTGGCCCCGAATTCAAAATATATTGTGAAATTGGCGTATTGGGAATTGTTGGCACATCAATCGGCCATCGCAATCAGCCGCCGCAACCGGCGCGACCCGCGCAACAAACGCGCCGTGCGCCCAAACAAATATCAATTATTGGATAAATTCCGCAATACATTGCCATTTGAACTGACGGGTGCGCAATCGCGCACAATTGATGAAATATTTGCCGATATGGCATCCGATACGCCAATGATGCGCCTGGTCCAGGGCGATGTGGGCAGCGGTAAAACCATTGTCGCCATGGCGGCGGCGGTTCGAATGGCGGAAATGGGTGGTCAAACGGCGTTGCTGGCCCCAACAGACGCATTGGCATTGCAACATTACAACAAACTGCGCCCAATGTGCGACAAAATCGGCATAGTGTGTGATATTCTGACCGGTCGGGACAAGGGCGCGGCGCGACGCGAAAAACTGATTTCACTGCGTTCGGGGCGTACGCGTTTGGTCATTGGCACGCACGCCCTGTTTTCCGATGATGTTGAATATCGCGATTTGGGGTTGGTCATTGTTGACGAACAGCATCGATTTGGCGTGTCCCAACGGGAATCTATGCGGGCCAAGGGTTCAAACCCAGATTTATTGGCGCTGTCCGCCACGCCAATACCACGCACTTTGTCCATGACAATTTATGGCGATATGGATGTGTCGGTTATAAATGAAAAACCTGCGGGGCGCCTGCCGATAAAAACGACAAAATTATCGGTCACGCGTATTGCCGATTTGGTGCCGCGCCTGGCAGCACAGATTGCCGCCGGTGCCAAGGTGTTCTGGGTATGCCCCCTGGTTGACGATGCCGAAGACAACGCTGCGGCGGCCGCAACCGCACGGCACGAATATTTGAAACAGTTTTTCCCAACCGCCGGATTGGTTCACGGCCAAATGGATAAAAAACAACGCGACGCCGTTATGGCAAAATTTGCCGATGACACTTCCGATATGTCAATATTGGTCGCCACCACTGTCATAGAGGTTGGCATTGATGTCCCACGTGCCACAATTATGGTTATTGAAAATGCCGAACGGTTCGGTCTGGCCGCATTGCACCAATTACGCGGGCGCGTCGGACGCGGCAACACACAATCGTATTGCATTTTATTATTCGGTAAAAACACGACCGAACACGGGATGCAGCGTTTATCGGTTCTGTGCGAAACAGACGATGGGTTTGCCATTGCCGAACAAGATTTAATGATGCGCGGCACCGGCGAATTGATTGGCACCCGCCAAAGCGGTTGGATAAATTACCACTTTGCCGATTGGCGTGAACATCGCGACCTGTTCCGTTTGGCTGCAAACGCGGCGCGCGATATGACGGGCGTGGATGCATGGACGCATGATTTAATGTTTATATTTGACCGTGGGGCCCAAATTGGTGCATAAAATATTTGCATTTTTAATATGTATATTTATGGTGGCACGCGCAGATGCCGCCGCAATTATCAACGACACCGAAACCGAACGATTTTTATCTGAACTGATTTCACCTGTTGCTAACGCCGCCGATATTTCAAATGACCGCCTGCGCATTCATATTGTGCGAAACGACGATTTTAATGCATTCGTTATGGGGGGCGAAGACATATATATATATACCGGCCTGTTGATGCAAATAAAATCACCCGATGCATTACAGGCGGTTGTTGCGCACGAACTGGGGCACACAATTGGCGGGCACATGGCGCAAATGTCGTCGCGTATGGCGGCGGAAATGCAACGCGCCATGTTGATTCAGGCACTGGGCATCGGGCTGATGGTGGCGGGCGGCAATCCATCGCTGGGCGCGGGGGTGCTGGCGGGTTCGGGTGGCATTGCCCAACAATCAATGCTGGCATTTTCCCGGGACGAAGAGCGCATTGCCGATAACCTGGGGTTGGATTTAATGGTGCGCGCGGGGCAAAACCCAAACGGATTTGTGACTGTTTTTGAACAAATGCGGGACCAAACCGGCGAAATGGAATCGCGTGTAAACCCATCGCGCATAAATCACCCGTTGACCACCGAACGATTAAACAATGTGCGTGACCGCATATCAAAAATTGAATTCACACCAGACGCCAAATTAGAATCAACGCGACGCGACCAGTTTGAACTGGTACGCGCAAAACTGGTCGGATATTTGGACACGCCCGCCCGCGTGCGCGAATTGTACCCATACGCAAATAAATCAGATGCCGCCATTTATGCGCGGGCAATTGCCGCGATGCGTGCAGGCAATTTGGATGCGGCGCGCGTCGGCACACGCACATTGATTTCGCGCCACGGCAACAGCCCCTATTTTTACGAATTGCTGGGTGATATAGAATACCAATTTGGCCATTATGATGACAGTGTTCGCGCATACGAACACAGTTTGGAATTATTACCAAACGCCCCACAAATTCAGACGGCCCTGGCATTGGTTTTAACCGAACGCAATGCACCCGGCGACGACGCCCGCGCCATAGAACTGTGCAAACGTTCATTATTGGCGGCGCCCGCACCACTGACATATTGGGTATTGGCACGCGCATACGACGATGGCCGGGCCGATTGGGCACGCGCCGAATACTATTCAATGATTGGCGACGATAAAAAAGCAAAAAAATATGCAAACGCCGCCCGCGGCAAATTACCGGCCAGCGCACCCGAATATATAAAATCGGGCGATATATTGAATAAAAAGTAGTTTTCCGCATTTTATCCAGGCGTTATTTTTACTTTGCTTTTTGTGGGGCATACTGTTATCCTGTGTTCCTGGTAAAAGGATTTTTATGTCAACCAATGCGAAACGCCTGTTGAAAAAAATTATCAGTTATGCAGGCATATTTTTCTTTGTTTTGGCCGCCGGGATGTTGTGGTGGCAATTGCGCAATTATTCATTTTCTGACATTGTTCATGCTATTGCGGCCATTCCGTTGGCAAATTTGTTTGCCGCGTGCTGTGCGTGCCTGGCGGGGTATTTTGCCCTGTCGCTGTATGATTATTTGGCATTAAATTATGTTGGCGAAAGTAAAAAAGTCGTATGGTGGAAATGGATGCTGGCGGGAATGCTGGGATTTGCAATCAGCAACAACGCTGGTCACGCCGTGGTCAGTGGCGGCGCAATTCGGTACCGCCTGTACACACGGTGGCGCATTCGTGGTGGCGACATTGTAAAAATGTTGACCATTTCTGGGTTCACATACTTCCTGGGATGTGCGGCAATCGTGCTGATTGGGTATTTTCTGGTACCACATGATATTTTGAATTCATCGACTGGGGCGGCGGTCGGGCTGAACGCGCTGTTTATATTCTGTGCGGCATCGTTGTTGGCGTATTTCGCCATGACCGTACTTTTTTATGGTAAAAGCATCAAAATCGGCCAATTGAAATTCCAGGTACCATCCACAAAAATGGCGGGCCTGCAAATGTTATTGGGCATCACCGACAGTGTTCTGGCCGGGTTGGTGCTGTATTTCTGTCTGATTCCGTTTGTGGACATCCCGTTTGGCACATATATTGGACTGTTTGTAATTGCCCAAACCACTGGCGTATTCAGCCAGGTTCCGGGCGGCATTGGCGTATTTGAAAGTGTTTTTATGTTGGCATTGCCAGATTCCGTAGACAAGGCCAATGTTTTCGGTGCCCTGTTGGCATACCGCATAATTTACTATGTATTGCCACTGATTGGGATTGGCGGGTTGTTCTTTATCTATGAACGGTGGTTGCGTGCGCGTATGAAGCGCTGGGCGGCCGAGGCCAAGGATAAAATTTCCCAGATTCCAACGAAAATAAAAAATATTAAAACACGTAAAAAATAAATACCTTGCCATAACGGGGTTCGGCATGCTAGACTGAACCCTGTCGTATGACAATGGGGTATAGCAAGTGTTTATATTGTCACTATTTTATACATTTTTGGTCACGCTGCTGATTTATGCGGCGATTTCCCTTGGCATGGGCTGGGACGCCCCATGGGGACGAAATGTATCCGTTGCATACGAACCCGCAACAAAAGGATTATTAAATGTCAAAGAAAATCTATGTGGACGCTGTCCACCCGGAAGAAACCCGTGTGGTGGTGGTGGATACTGCAACCAATCGCGTTTCTGATTTTGATGTTGAAACAACAACCAAGCCCCAGATAAAGGGCAACATCTACTTGGCCAAGGTTATTCGTGTTGAACCGTCATTACAGGCGGCATTCGTGGACTATGGCACGGGCAAAAACGGATTTTTACCGTTTTCGGAAATTCACCCAGATTATTACCAGGTGTCACCCGAACAGAAAAAGAAACTGTTGGAATTGGCGCATGCCAATATTGTCGATGACGACGACGACCCCGATGACGAAAATGACGAGGTTGCCGAATACGACGACCACAGCGCCGGCGAAGATAACAAGGAATTTGTTAAACGCGCCCGTGAATTCAAAATTCAGGATGTTATCAAACCAAAGCAAATTTTGCTGATCCAAGGGGTCAAAGAAGAACGCGGTCAAAAAGGTGCATCTATGACAACATATTTGTCATTGGCGGGCCGTTTTGCCGTTCTGATGCCGAATTCCCGCAAACGCAACAGTTATGGTATTTCGAAAAAGATTTCGGACAAATCCGAACGCGCACGTCTGCGTGAAATTCTGCACGGCCTGAAAATCCCCAAGGGTATGACGGTTGTTCTGCGTACGGCGGCAATGGGTGCGGATGCCACATCAATTGCGGCGGATTATGATTACCTGGTGAATTTGTGGAACGAAATCCGCAAAACGACACTGGAATCAGTCGCGCCGGTCACCATTCATACCGAGGATTCATTACTGCGCCGCGTTGTGCGCGATTTTCTGGCGGACAAGGACGATGTCTTGGTCATCCAGGGCGAAGAAGCATACGATGCCGCAAAAACATATTTCCAACAAATGTATGGTCGCGCACCACGCAAACAGTTGGTTCAATACAAGGACGCCGCCGTTCCATTGATGGTCAAGGCCGGCGTTGAAAAACAGCTGGAAGGATTGCACGGTCCGTATGTTCAGTTGCCGTCGGGCGGGTCGCTGGTCATCAACCAGACCGAAGCGATGGTGACAATTGACGTCAATTCATCCCGCGCGATAAAGGAAAAAGACATCGAACAAACCGCACTGAATACTAATTTAGAGGCGGCCGAGGAAATCGCATTGCAATTGCGCCTGCGCGATTTGGCGGGTATTGTCGCGATTGACTTTATCGATATGGAAGAGGAACGCAACAACCGCAAATTGGAAATGAAAATGCGCGAGGTTATGAAACGCGACCGCGCCCGCACCCAGGTTGCAAAAATCAACGCATTTGGTGTATTGATGTTATCGCGTCAACGCCTGCGCAGCAGTTTTATCGAAACATCGTATGTCCAATGTCCGCACTGTTTGGGTGCCGGTGTTGTACCATCTATCCAGACGGCGGCGCTGATTATGTTCCGCCATTTGCAGGAAAAATTGCTGGCCAAAAGTGCCCAAAAAATCATTATGACGGTACCGACCGATGTGGCGGTATATTTGCTGAACCACAAACGCGCCGAATTGGCGGCAATGGAATCGGAATTTGAAACCGAAATTGTGATTGTTGGCGACGACAGCATGATGAACATCGATCAATATTCGATTCAACGCGTTGCGCCCGAAGCCGTTAAAACCGATGAAGTTTTGGATGCGTACGCACCATCGACCGATGCGAAAAAGAAAAACGCCCAACATTTGGACGCGAAAAAAACAACCATGAATGCGCCGCGTCGCAAGCGCAAAAAACAGCCCAAGAAAAAAACATTCTGGCAAAAATTGGTTGGATAAAAAAAATGGGGCCCTGCCCCATTTTTATTGTCCAGTTCTTTGAAAAGGCATAAAAATCCGTTTGACTGGTTCAATCATTGGATACAATAACAACGCCAACAATTCAATCAGCCTGAAAAACAACACGGCATTGGCCCGTGTCGACGGCAGTTTCGCGTCCGTATTCCCCATTATTGGCACAGATGTTCCGACATTCTATGAAACATTTTACGGGTGCACAAATTTGGCATATATTCCCGAAAACTTGTTTTATGGGTTGGAAACGGCACCTGTGAAATCTATGTTTAATTCAACATTTACAAATTGCACATCACTGACGAAAATTCCACCGAAACTGTTTGCCCAGGTCAACGGTGCCCCGGTTACATCTGTGTTTTATGGGACATTCAAGGGCTGTACCGGCATCACCGAAATACCGCATGATTTGTTTGCGGGAATTGTTGGCAAACCGGCCCAGAGTATGTTTGCCCAAACATTTGTTGATTGCCGCGGTATTACCGAAATTCCATCCGATTTGTTCGCCGGAATATCTGGCGCACCCGCCGCGCACATGTATAACGCCACATTCCAACGCTGCACGAATATAACCGAAATTCCGGTGGGTCTGTTTGGCGACATTTCGGGCAATATGGCGACATCTATGTTTACGGCAACATTTGATGGTTGCACAAAATTGGCGGGGCCGTCGGCACGCAATCCCGATGGCGAATATTTATACAATCAATTCCCGTCGGCCACCACAACCCAAGTTAAAATTATGTATCGTGGTGCAACCAGATTGTCTGATTATGACGATATTCCGACGGCATGGAAATAATTTGATTGCACGCGCCGCGTGACAATTGTATAATAAAATAAACATTAATTATTAAACCCACAGGAGGCTCTCATGCGCAAACCAATGAAAAACGACACCGAAGGATTTATTAACCGCGGCGATACCGAGGGCTATGTCCTGCGTGACGACACCCAGGACTAGTGTTCATTTCAAAAAGCATTTTAACCCGCGCCAGCCCATCCCGACGCGGTTTTTTATTCCCCAGAATCGTCGTGGGCAATGTATTCGGTGGCCGCACCATCGGCGGATGACATCATTATATGTAATTCGTGCATCGCACCAGACGACATTTTCGGCAATGTTGATGTGTTTTCACGCGGTACGGCGTTTACAGAATATTTCGTGCCATTGTATTCAACCGTAAATTGGTGTTCCGTCGGCGTCGCCGGCATTTGATGCAGGTACATTACTTCATCACCAATATGTAATTTACGACCACACTGGGCTTCAACCCACATCCCAACCGGGGCATACGGATGTGCCGCGGGGCATGGGGTTATACCACTGGAATTCAATTCATTAAAGGTGTATGTACCGCCCGAACAATAATTATCATTTGGGCATTTGGTACATTCGTCTATGTTTGCGGGTAAATAGTATCCCGGTGCGCATGTATGCTGGTTCGGGGTAAATACCGCCACAAATGTTTTTTGTGCATTATCCGCACACATATTGGTCATGGTATGTGTAATGTACTTTGCCGACCGTACCGCCCCAGCGTATTCGGTTGGGTTAAATGTATATGTACCGCCCGCGCAAGTATAATCCGCCGGGCATGCGCGGCACCCATCGGTGTTTGCGGGTAAAAATTGTCCAGATGCGCAATTATGTGTATTTACGGTAAATATGGCATACATTTTATCACCCAGCGCTCCACACTGGTTTGGTATAGTTTCTGTATACAACGCAAATGCGTTTACAGGAATCAATACGGCAAAGATGACGGGGATGTACTTCATATATTACTCGCCAACCACCGGTCCCGCGATAAAGGGCATGTCGGTCGTGCTTTCATAGAATTGATGTGAAACCGTATCAAATAATCCCACTTTATTATCAGACATTTTTGCTGGAACAAAATTTCCAGCTAAAACACCCGATTTCTTGACACTAATAGCGTAATAACGCGCGGAGAAGTATGAATTGCTACCTGTTGTGTATATCATAGCAATTTTGAATGTGGAATCAGAGTCCAGGGGTTGGTCCCCCGCAGTTGTTATGTGTTTTTCCCCATCCAATGTTACAAAACCATTAGATATTGTAGCCTCGTGGATTTGCCCAACCGACACCTCAACAACCTCACCACCCTCCCCTGCAATTGAATTACCATAAACACGGTATGAATCTATCGCGGTACGATTGGCGATTATACGATATGTATTTTTTAGTTCAGATTCGTAAACCCCAACTATACCAGCATAATTGGCCTGGGCCTGCACATATTCTGGCACCATCCACTTGACATATATTTCCCAATCACCAACATCAAACCCAGATATATCAGTAATAATTTGCTGGTCCCCAGTACTTTCGATGTATTCTAATGGGATATATGCATCCCACCCATGGAATGTATATCCATATTTTGTTGGTGTGGTTGGCAATGCAATGTCGCCACCGGTTTCACATGTGGTGGTTGCATACACACCACCATCAACAAACCAATTTATTGTTTCGGTCGCAGCGTGCGCCGCAACACTGAACAAGGCACCAAATAATATGATTAAACGCCGCATATTATCCCCCCACAACGCAAAAATAAAACCGCCAACGGAATGGCGGTCGGGGAGTTCGAAAATCATATAGGTTAATGATTCTGCGGTCTTTCGGTGAACCGTGTTGTATAACCAACAGCTCCCCGACCTGCAACAGGTCAGGGACAAATAACGACACAAAACCACAGGAATCAAAGAATAACGATGTTCCAAATTGGCTTGCACCGAACCTATAAAGGCTTTCGACAGCCCCGAACCAGCGTCCCCGCTGACTCACAACAATTATACATTGATAGTTTGATAAATCAAAATACTTTTTGCGCCACCGCCGCCTATTATTGTTGATAATAATTTTATCTTTACATTTACCTGTATGCCACCCCGACCCGGCCCCCGCAAAATCGTCAGATTTTGTGGGGGGGGCCCGGAGGGGAACCTGGTCCGTGACGGTTCTGTTCGCCGGGGCGACACCGGACCCGCCCAAGATTAAAAAAGGAAACCCGCCGAAATGGCGGGTTTCCTTTTTTAATGGGGCGGATAACCGGATTCGAACCGGCGACACCTGGTACCACAAACCAGTGCTCTAACCAACTGAGCTACATCCGCCATACTGGTGGAGCTGATCGGACTCGAACCGACGACCCCTTGCATGCCATGCAAGTGCTCTACCAACTGAGCTACAACCCCTTGCGCCGACATATTCTATATTTCTTCTTGCCAAATGTCAAATCAATTTGCTAACCTTTTTACACAAGAAGGAGATTTTAATATGGATTATCAAATTTTGAAAGCAGAAGTCGAACAAAAAACCCAGCAAACTCTGGATGTTTTATCGGGCGAATACGCCGGTTTGCGCACCGGACGCGCGTCGGTGCACCTGTTGGATGGTGTGCGGGTGCCGGTATATGGATCTGATATGCCATTGAACCAGGTCGCAACCGTTGCAACCCCAGATAACCAGACATTAAGTGTCACCGTGTGGGACATCAACAACGCGGGCGCGGTTGAAAAGGCCATTCGTGATTCCGGATTGGGTCTGAACCCGAACACCGCGGGCGGGGTTATTCGTTTGAATCTGCCACCACTGACCGAAGAACGTCGTCGCGAATTGACCAAGGTCGCCGGCAAATACGCCGAAGAAGCAAAAATTTCTATGCGCAACATTCGCCAGGACGCCATGGGCAAAATCAAACGCGCCGTCACCGACAAAGAAATTTCCGAGGATGACCAGCATAAATTCGAAGATGATTTGCAGAAAGTGTTTGATATGCGCGCGGCCCAGGTTGACGCATTGGCAAAACAAAAAGAATCTGACATTATGTCTGTGTAATCAACCCGCATAAATACTGGAAATGATATGTTCAAATTTTTGAAATGCAAAACTGATAATACCGTCACCACGCCTGTGCGTGTGCCGAAACACATTGCATTTATTTGCGATGGGAACCGCCGCTGGGCCGAACAGCGCGGTTTGCCGCCATTGATGGGACACAAGGCTGGGATTTCTAATTTTGAAAATCTGGTTGATTGGTATATTGCCCGCGGCGTGACCACGATTACATTCTTTATATTTTCAACCGAAAATTGGAACCGGTCCAAGGAAGAAGTCGATTTCCTGATGGATTTGTTTTATACCGAATTGAAAAAGAATATGAAACACGCAGTTGAAAAGAATCTGCGCTATCGTGTGATTGGCACGCGTGACCGTTTGCCAAAACGGCTGGCGCATTTGTGCGATAAACTGGAACAGGTTTCCGCCGAAAACACGGGTGGCACGGTTGTATTTGCGTTGAACTATGGCGGCCAAGATGAAATTGTAAACGCGGTAAATGCGGCAATTGAAAATGGCACGCCCGTCACACGCGAAACATTTGAAACATTTTTGGACACTGGCGAATTGTTGCCGATTGATTTGATGGTTCGTACCAGCAATGAGTTTCGTATTTCTAATTTCTTGTTGTGGAAATTGGCGTATGCCGAATTGATGTTCGTGCCCGAACACTGGCCCGATTTGGTCAAGGATGAAAAGATGTGGCAACGCACATTGGACGAATACGCGCATCGCAATCGCCGATTCGGTGGCGGTAAAAAGGCGAACTATTCCGGGAAAAAGAAATAAATTTTTATGGGGTGTGAAATATGTCGAATACATTACAAAGAATTATCGTTGGTGTAATTATGGCGCTGGTCGCGACGGCGGCGGCCGTTGGTGAATATTATGGTTTGCACACGGTGCGCTATTTGGGCATTTTGGTCGTGCTGGGGATGATACTGGAAATGATTCTGGCAACCGTGCGCGTACCACATGATGAATTAAAGAAAAATAAAAATTGGCTGGTTTACGGCGGGTTCATGGTGTGGTTGTTTGTAATGTTGGCGGCAATAAACACCGTTGGCGCACGGCCATGGATTATATTGTTGCTGTTGCTGGTTATTTCTGGGGCCGACATTGGCGCATGGTTCTTTGGCCGGTTATTGGGTGGCGACAAAATGTGGGAACGTCTGTCCGCACACAAAACATGGTCGGGACAGATTGCCGGCATTTTATGCGGCACATTTATGTCAATTTTGTACGGGTTGCTGGGCACAGATACATTTATGCCGCAATTGATGTGGATTGGCATCAGTGTCGCATTGCTCAGCCAATATGGTGACCTGACCGCCAGTTGGATTAAACGCCGCATGGGAATTAAAGATTTTGGTAATATCTTGCCCGGGCATGGCGGAATGCTGGATCGGTTTGATGGGTGGATTTATGCCCTGCCCTTGGTATGGTTCATAATGATGTAATCGCATGTGATTAAAGGAACGGAAAGGTATGCATACATTTTTGGCGATTATTGCGTTGTTGGTTGTTTTGGGCGTGGTGGTGTTCATTCACGAACTGGGGCACTTTTTTGCCGCGCGCTGGGCGGGTGTTCGCGTTGACAAATTTTCAATTGGTTTTGGACCGGCCATTGTAAAATGGCATGACCGACGCGGGACACAGTGGCAAATTGCGTGTCTGCCATTGGGTGGATATGTTTCCATATATGGCCAAGACATGATGTTTAATCGCCGTGAGTATGCTGAATTGCCTGCCGCGAAAAAGGTTGGTCATTATTTATCGGCGCCCGCGTGGAAACAATTTATCATTGTTGCCGCCGGTGTCACAATGAATTTTATCTTGGCGTGGTTGATTTATTCCGGAATGTTTATGGCGCGCCCGCGCAATGTTCAATTACCCGTTGTTGGTCAAGTAATTCAAGAATCAGTTGCATTCAAATCCGGGATTAAACCGGGCGATGTGATTATGCGAATTGACGACGAAAAAATCACCAATTGGGGCGAGATAATAATTGCCAAAGAATTGGCGTCTAATCACACCGCAAATGTAATTGTTGTGCGTGGCGATAAATTGGTGCATGTGCAATTGGAACCGGCCGAGCGTTGGGGCTTGATTGCCGACGGCAGTAAAACCGAATTGCGCAAAAAGGGATTTTTCGGCGGCCTGCACGCCGGCGCGCGCGAAACATATTATCAATCAAAAACATTGTTGGTTGTGTTAAAGCAAATCATCACTGGCGAACGGTCGTCTAAACAATTGGGCTCGTTTATCACAATTGCCCAGGTTTCGGGTCGGGCTATGGAGGCCGGTCTGTTCGCCCTGCTATCAATAATCGCATTGTTGTCGGTGAATTTGGCGGTCATAAACCTGTTGCCGTTGCCGGTGTTGGACGGCGGGTATTTAACCATATTGATTATCGAGGCCATAACCCGGCGTAAACTGGGTGGACGCGGGATGGAAATTGCAATTATTATCGGGTGGGTGCTGATAATTGCATTGTTTGCATTGACCATGTGGAACGATTTGGCACGAGTATTTGGATAAAACTGAAATGAACAGAAAGAATATATTTATTGTCACAACATTGGCGCTTGCCGCCACCGGCGCAAATGCGGCAACTGTTTCGCGCATTGATGTTTCGGGTAACCAGCGTATGGATGCGGAATCTATACGCATTTTGTCCGATGTAAAAATTGGCGACAATGTTGGTGACGCGCGCGCAAATCAAATTGCCAAGAAATTACAGGCCAGCGGATATTTTTCCAAAATAAATGTCCGTATGTCGGGCAATGTGCTGAAAATAGATATTACCGAGGCCCCAACCGTCAACATGGTGACGGTCGAAGGCAACGACGAAATATCAACCGAGGATTTGAAAAAAGAAATCCGCCTGAAAGAGCGCGCATCATACGACGCATCGGTTATTGGCGCCGATGTTGGACGCATGTTGACCATATACCAGCGCAAGGGATTTTTCGGCACAAAAATTGAACCAAAGCGCATTGAACTGGATGACAACCGCGTGAATGTCGTCTATGAAATTACCGAGGGCCATCCGACCTATATCACCGACATTGATTTTGCAGGAAATAAAAAATTCAGCGCGCGCACATTGCGTGGTGAAATATTGTCGCGCGAACATGCCTGGTGGCGTTTTATGACGCAATTTGATGTATTTGACGAAGACCGCATTCAATACGACCAACAATTGCTGCGCCAATTTTACCTGCGTAATGGCTATGCCGATTTTGCAGTGACGGATGCGACCGGTGTATTCACCCCCGACCGGCAATACTATTCGGTTAAATTCACCGTGAACGAAGGCGAAAAATACAAGTTTGGCAACATAACCATTGATAATCCATTCCCCGATGTTCCGGATTCCGAACTGTATGATGTCATAAAAATGTCGACTGGCGACACATACAATATTGACGAGGTTGAATCCAGCATAACGGCGCTGCGTGGGGCGGTGGCCGACCATGGGTATGCATTTATCACGGTTGACCCGATTCCGACCAAAGATGACGAAAAACACACCATTGGTATGAATTTCAAGATTCAAAAAACCAATCGCGTGTATTTGAACACTATAAACATTTTGGGCAATGTGCGGACATTTGATACGGTCATTGAACAATTGATTCCCATGCGCCCGGGCGACCCATTTTCATTACAGACAATCGAGGAAGGCCGCCAGAACCTGATGCGTACGCGTTATTTCAAAGATGTTCAAATGGTGCCAACGCGTCTGGCCGATGAAAATATGATGAACCTGGATATCAAGGTTGAAGAACAACCGACCGGCGAGTTGTCGGGGGGATTTGGGTGGTCAAACATCAACGGTTTTATGGTTGATGCCGGCATTACAGAAAATAATTTTATGGGACGCGGACAAATTGTACAACTGCGCGGGTCAATTGCCCAATATCAAAAACAGGCACTGTTCAGTTTTACCGAACCATATTTGTTTGGGCGCGCGCTGTCAGGCGGATTTGATGTGTCGTACACGATGTACAACTATTCGTCGTTGGGCGGTTTTGGATATGACCGCGATTCATTGACGGTGGCAACGCGTATGGGATGGCGTTTAACCGACCATTGGTCCCAAAATGTGCGTTTGTCGGCATCGTTTGACCAAAACTATGATTTGCAATCGGCAACGGGGTGGCGTAATTCGGACCTGTACACATTGGGAACATATTTGAAATATTACAACCTGGACACAAATTTCCAGCAAAACACCCACACCGGTGTGGTGGCGAATTTGGGGCTGGCATATACCGGGTTTGGTGGCACCGAAACATTTATGCGTTATAATGGCGATATAACCGGTATGATAAAATTCCTGGACGACCGGTGGCAATTGCGTTCATCGTTGGAATTCGGGTATATTCAACCACTGGATGGCGATTATGTGTCGCGTGTTTACCGCTATTTCTTGGGCGGCGAGTCGTTGCGCGGTTTTGACATTGCCGGCGTGGGCAGTCGAAATTGGTATTACCAGAACTATTCATTGGGCGGTATGTGGAAGGTTAACGGTTCAACCCAGTTGAATTTTCCGG
>CAKQNS010000003.1 GCA_934255455.1 uncultured Alphaproteobacteria bacterium | reverse complement strand
TCGGATTTAACACATGCCGTGGCCAGGCTTGAACCCGTGTTCGGATTGTATGTGCCCGCCGTGCATAATGTGCGACCTCCAATGCCACCCCAGTTCACCAGAACATCGCCCGGGCAATACGCGCCCGCGGTACATGTGGTTTGGTCTGATTGGGCGGTTGAAACATAGTTGCCCGCCGCGCACTTTATCTGGCACTGGGTGTTTGCCGTTTTTCCGGCGTCGATGTTCGCCGTATAAGCGGTCGGACAATCGTATTTAATGCCGCCACTGCAATATGTTGCGTCGGTGCACTGGGATTGACCAGTACATTTATCGTTGCCCGCACAACCCGTGGTGTAATAGCCCGCGCTGACGGTGCTGCACGATGCCGCGCCCGCCGCACTGTACTTTGTGCGCCCAGTGCAGCCGTTGATGCCGGTATCGATTGTTGCGCCCGTGCGCGGAATGGTGAACGTGCCGCCCGGGCAATAATTACCCGCCACGCATGTCGCGGCGCATGTCGACGCGCCCGTGGCTATGTATTTGCCCGCGTCGCATTTCACACTGATAAAATCAGACAGCCATTGTGCGTACAGTGTCGCGTCGCTGGTTTTATCCCACACGTGGGCGCCCGTGCCATCGGCATTGTAATATTTGGTGCCGCCCGTTGTCGCATCGAAATAGCCCACCAATGCGAAATCTGCCATTGTGGCGACCGATGCCAATGTTGGCATTTGTTCATTGTATGTCGCGGTCACGCTGGCCGTGCCACCCGTTCCGCCGTTCGCGTTCAATGTGACGGTGTACGTGTTGCCCGACCATTTCGCGTACAATGTTTTGTTCCCGGTTGAACCATGTGCAATCTGGGGCACGGGGGTCTTGAACGCCGCGTCGGCGTACCAACCGCCAAATGTGTATCCGGTCTTGGTCGGCGCGGCCAAAGTGATTGTTGCGGTCTCAATTGTGTATGTTGCCGGATTGCCAGTGGACGCGGCGCCACCATTTAATTCGTATGTGATGGTGTATATAATCGCACTGCAACTGGATGCGCCGGTCGCGCTTTCGTACCCCGTGGCACACAATGCGCACGATGATGTATCGCCATAGTTCACGGTGTGCGCGCCTTTGTACGAACCGGCGGCACATTCGGTCGCACTGGTCGCATTTGCGGCGGCTACATATTTACCACTGATGCTGTTCGTATAACATACCGATGCACCACCAGTATTGTCCGACGCACTGTTCGGATAGAACCCATCAGCCAGACCACTGCACGCGCTACAACTTGTATTATTATTTACATAATACCCAGATTTGGCCGTCACTGTTTTGACCGTTTTGGTGCAATCCGTTGGTGTGCAATCTGTCTTTACCGTGCCACTGGCGTATTTAGTATAATTACATGTTCCGGGTGTACACGCGTTCCACGCCGTCACCGCCGAACAGTTCGTTGGTGTCGCACCGTTTACCTGTGTCCCACTCTTGCTGAATGTGCCATAGCACGACGATGATGTTATATTACCGCCGTCCGATTTTGGATACGCGCTGTTCAACACGTTGCAGGCCTTGGCAACACCACTGTCCAGATAGTAATCTGATTTTGCCGATGTACACGCCTTGTGCGTGTTTACACAGTTCGTTGGTGTGCACGATGTTGTCGTGCCACTTTTGTATATCCGATATGTACATGTCCCAGGTGTGCATGCCGTTGTTGTTTGCGCCACGCATCCCGTTGGTAATGTTGGGTCCGAACGAGTACCGGTGCTCGTGCCGTTTTTATAGCACTGGCCCGAACTGGACGACCCCGCATCAGAATACGGATAGTCGGTTGGACACGCGTTGCGTCCCTGTGATGCGCCGGTGTATGTGAATGTTCCGCCCGGGCAATAATTATTCGCCTCGCATTTCTTGCAACTGGTCGCGCCAGCCGGCAAATATTCGCCCGCATCGCATGTTATGCTGTTGCCACTGCACGATGCATTATATTTGCCGTTGTTTTGAATGTTGCCATAACCCGTTTTGCACGATGTTGTGTATGTGCACACGCCCAGTGGCGCGGTCAGAGTGCAGTTTGCATTTGTTGCATCGCACGCCGTGCATTCCGCCCACACCGCATACAGTGTCACGGTCGCACCATTTTCGTCACTCAAATTCTTGACCGACGCCTTGTTCCCATATGCCGCGGCCGTCGCGCCCGCACTGGTGGCCCAGCCCTTGAACTCTTTGGTTCCGTTGGTAAATCCATTTGCGGTCAATGTGCAATTTTGACCGTATGTACACGCGGTATTCGCCGTGGCACCCGTGCCGCCGCCCGCATTGTATGCGATTGTATACGTATTCGCGGTACAGCTGGTCGCACCCGCCGCACTGTGATATCCGGTGGCGCATGTTGCACACGATGAAGTGTTGCCGTAATTTACAGTGTGGGCCGCCCGATATGTACCCGCCACACACTGGGTGACGTTTGCATCATTTGCCGTCTTGACATAATTACCGCCCGCAACTGATTTAGCGCAATCGGTTATCGCCGCACCAGCCGCCCCATCGCGATAGCCCGCCGGGCATTGTTCGGCCGAACTTGTTGAACCATAGTTCACCAGGTGCTGGCCCTTGTAATATCCGCCCGTGGTCAATGCAGTGCACGCGCCGTTTGCTGTGCTGACCGTTGTTTTCGCCGCGCACTTTATCTGGCATTGCGACGCCGCGGTTTTACCATCAGATTCATTTGCATTATACCCATTTGGGCACGCTGTACACAATGTTGCCGTGCCACCCGCACTGTACGATGTTCCCGTGCATTGTGTACAGGTCTGGCCGTTTACAATCGCACCTGGCTTCGCGGTCAATGCGGTGCTGATTGTGCTGGCGCCCCATGTGGTTCCATTCGTTGCGTTCTTTTTCAATTGACCCGCACTGCAATATGTGCTGACGCTGGTTGCCGCTTTGGTTTCAAAGCAACTTGTCACCGCACTCCATCCCTTGCCAGTGCCGGCCGTCCATTTGGATTCCGCCGCCGGGCAATTTTTCTGAACGCCGCCCGTGCAATATACACTGCCATCACATTGCGATTGACCGGTGCATTTATTGCTGCTGGTGTTGCAACCCGTGGTGTAATATCCGGTCGAAACCGTGCTGCATGCCGATGCGCCCGCCGCACTGTATTTTGTGCGACCTGTACATGCGCTGCACGATGATGTATCGCCATAGTTCACGGTGTGTGCGCCTTTGTACGAACCGGCGGCACATTCGGTCGCACTGGTCGCATTTGCGGCGGCTACATATTTACCACTGATACTGTTCGTATAACATACCGATGCACCACCGGTGTTATCCGACGCACTGTTCGGATAGAACCCACCAGCCAGACCACTACACGCGCTGCAACTCGTATTATTATTTACATAATACCCAGATTTAGCCGTCACTGTTTTGACCGTCTTTGTACAGTTGTCCGGTGTGCAATCTGTCTTTATTGTGCCACTGGCGTATTTAGTATAATTACATGTTCCGGGTGTACATGCATTCCACGCCGTCACCGCCGAACAGTTCGTTGGTGTCGCACCGTTTACCTGTGTCCCACTCTTGCTGAATGTGCCATAGCACGACGATGATGTTATATTACCGCCGTCCGATTTTGGATACGCGCTGTTCAATACACTGCACCCCTTGGCAACACCGCTGTCCAGATAGTAGTCCGTGGCCGCAGATGTACACGCCTTGTGCGTGTTCACACAGTTTGTTGGTGTGCACGATGTTGTCGTACCACTTTTATAGATGCGATATGTACATGTTCCCGGCGTACATGCCGTTGTTGTTTGCGCCACGCATCCCGTTGGTAATGTTGGGTCCGAACGTGTACCGGTGTTTGTGCCGTTTTTATAGCACTGGTCCGAACTGGTCGACCCCACACCAGAATACGGATAGTCAGTGGGGCAGGTGCCACATGACGATGTGCTGCCGTAATTTACGGTGTGGGCCGCTTTGTATGTGTTCGCTGCGCAGCTTGTGGTTGCGGTACCGTTCTTGGTGCCCAAGTATTTACCGGCGGCGACGCTGATTGTGCACTGGCTGGCCGCCGTTTTGCCCGCGGCAGTGTTTGCGGTATATCCCGATGGACAGTCGCTTTGAACACCGCCACTGCAATATGTTGCGCCCGTGCACTGGGATTGACCGGTGCATCCATTGCCGTTGGTGTTGCAACCCGTGGTGTAATAGCCCGCGCTGACGGTGCTGCATGACGATGCGCCAGATGCGCTGTACTTTGTGTATCCAGAACACTGGCTGATACCCTGGTCAGTGTTTTTGTATTCGAATGTGCCGCCCGGACACGCATAGCCTGCACCGCAATCGCCACACGACAGGCTGTTCGCTGGCAGATATTTGCCCGCCGCACAGGTCACCGATTTAACCGTCCATTTTGCCCAGAATGTTTTATTGCCCGTTGAACCCTTGGCAATCTTGGTCACCGCGGTACCGGTTAAACCAGAATTTTCATACCACCCACTAAATGTGTATCCCGTCTTGGTCGGTGTGGGCAGGGTGTAATCCGCCGTTTCAATTGTATACGATGTTTTGGCACCTGCGGCATTCGTACCGCTATTCAGGTTGTATGTAATAGTGTATGTAGTTGTCGTACAGCTGGATGCGCCCGCCGCACTTTCATACCCCGTGGCACATGATTGCATACCGCCAGTTGAACCGTAATGTACCTTGGTGCCGCCGGCACAGTAATTGTTTTTCAAACACTGAACCTGGTCGGCCTTGGCCGTGGCAACATACTTGCCCGCCGTTGTGGTCAAATAGCATTGCTCAATCTTGCTCGATTTCGCCGCGCTGTTTGGATATGTGGTTGGGCACGCATTAATACCCATAGTATCGGTATATTCACCATCGCCACATTTTGGCCAGCTGTCTGGTTGGGTGCCGCCATTCATATCCAGACTGTCGACATACCCCGGGCAATACGATCCAGCTGGACATGGCATCGCATCAACGTACAATTTTGGATTATCTGCAGATTCACTGCAAAATGTATGTACAGTGCCATCACCCAAAGTAACCGACCATTTATTGGTAAAGTAATAGCCAGGATTTAACGATATATAAAACATGTAATAATCATCTTGCCATCCATAATCGTACTTGCCAGTTTCCGGATTATACATTTTCAGTGTTGATATCGTACCACGATCATTTTTCAATATATATGTGACCGCACAACGATCAAGGCTTCCGCCACCAGCATCCGTAAACTCGCCGGATACAAGTGTTGGGCTATAATAATTTGATTGCCAAGTTGTTGGTGTGTGCGACGCAATTGCCGGGCACGCGGTTGGCGAATTTGTTGAACCGTATGCAACTATTGCGCTTGGGCAATAATATCCCGTCGGGCAAAATACTTTGTCACCCTTGGCATCTTTGATATACCAACCGGTGTCGCTGTCTGGCTCGCTGGTCTGAACCGTGCATTGTTCAATCTTGGTCTTGCCCGCCGATGTATCGTATGTATACGGCGATGGGCACGATGTGCATCGTGCGGCGCCCGCCGCGGCGTATGTCGCACCCGTGCATTGGGTTATACCCTGGTCCGCATTTTTATATTCGAATGTGCCGCCCGGGCAAGCGTACCCAGCCGTACATTTGGTACACGACAGACTGTTCGCCGGCAGATATTTGCCGGCCGCACAGGTCACCGATGACAAGGTCCACTTTGCCCAGAATGTTTTATTACCAGTTGAACCCTTGGTAATCTGGGTCACGGCATTGCCCGTCAGACCAGAATTCGTGTACCACCCGCCAAATGTGTATCCCGTCTTGGTCGGGGTGGGCAGGGTGTAATCCGCCGTTTCAATTGTATACGATGTTTTTGCACCCGCCGGATTCGTTCCACCGTTCAGGTTGTATGTAATATTGTATTCCGATACATCCCATACCGCCTGCAGACGAATATTATACACCGACTGGGGGTCATCATCAGATTTATTGGCTAACTTTTCCAGATAAAAGGTATTATCATCCATACGCACACTGTCATCAGTACACGTATTGTCGGGGGCATCCATATTATGCCAGCAACGGAAACTGTACCCATCGCGATCGGCCGCATTAATACCTACCCACACCTGCGAACCATCGTCATAGGCGATTGTGCAGTAATCTGGATTTTCCGAAACCGGCCCGTCTGTTGGGCGCGCGCATTCTGTTTTATCAACGGAACTGCACGCCAGTTGCCATGCACTGTCGTTGTATAACCACGCAACACCACATTGCACCGGGTTTTGCGCATTGTTCGTGGCGCCCGTCCCCAGATCATACGAAATATTATACTTGGTAAATGACTTGAAGCCCTCGTCATTGCACGCGCCCCCCGGTTCACATGGGAATAATCCATTGTCGGCCTCGGTCAATACCAGGTATTCGCCACCCGGGCAGTAATTTCCATTCGGACAAATGGCACACTCACTTGCGCCGGCCGGCACATAATAGCCCGGTTCACAAGTAATCATATTTGCGGTGCAGGTCGGGTTGTATTCGCCATCGTTTTGAATATCAATGTAGCCATCCAAACATTCTGTGGTGTAATAACAGTACCCCGTTTCCACGGTCAATTCGCACTTTGCACCCGTGCCCGGCGCGCAAGGTTCACAATTGCCCCAAATTGCATACAGAGTGATGGTATCGCCATCTGTGGTGGTTAAATCTTTGACACTTTGTCCATCGCTGTATGTTGCCGTGGTTGCTGTTTTGGTTTTGGACCATCCCAGGAATTTCTTTGCGCCATTTGAAAACCCGTTCGTGGTCAGGTTTTTGGCCGTACCGTATGTGTGGCTGGACGATGCGGTGGTACCAATACCACCATTGGCGTCATATTTTACGGTGTATGAAATTCCGGTCCATTTTGCATACAGGGTCGTATTTCCCGCCACGGCCGTGTACAGGTTATTTTTTGTCAGACCGGTTGAATCAACATACATTGTGCCGGTGCCATTTTTGCCGGTCCAATATCCACCGAATGTATACCCGGTACGGGTTGGTTTGGTAATATTCTGGCCATCACTGCTGTCGGTACATGCGGACAATGCTGACGAAGTATAGTAATAGCATGTACCCTTGGTATTGTACTGATAATAATATTCCGATGTTCCACCCGTGCCACTTTGTTTATCCAATGTCACCTTGTATGTAATCGGGGTGCACGCGGTTGCGCCGGCGGTGCTGGTGTACCCAGTGGCACATTGGGTGCGCCCCAATGTTGCAGGGTTGTTTGTTCCACCGCACGTCGTGGCATTGTTTTCAGACGCACTGGCCACGGCGGGACAATAATACCCGGCATCGCATTTTTTAATACTGTTATACACAACGCCGTCGCTTGGCCCCGCACCAAATGTATTCATACATTTTGTGTTTACGCCACTTAAATAGTATCCGGCCATACTTTCAAAATAATATGTGCCAACCATGGTGTTGTACAACAGGTCAACAACCGGATCGAATTTGCGCCGTTCAATCCACGAGCCCATGGCATTAGAATACGCGGCATCCACGGTACATTCGTCGGGGGTGCTGATACCGGTGACATCTGGTGCAAACCCATATTCAACCAAAGTCGCCGCGGGATCAACGTTTGAAACCTCGGTTTCTTTTTCGGTGCCATAATCGGGCGGACAAGCATCGGCCCCCTGGTCACTGGTTGACGGAATGTATGTCCCGCCCGGGCAATATTTCCCAACGGGGCATGTGGCGCAAGTGTTGCTGTTTTTCGGCAAATATTTGCCCGCGGCGCATGCGACGGCATTGGCGGTCCATTTTGCGGTCCAAGTGTCATTTTTACCGACCGATGAATTACCCGCATTGGTCGGAGTCAGAATTTTACCGGTTGCATCAACCATTTGTGTGGTGCCGGTATAATAACCGGCAAATGCATGCCCGGTTTTAGTCGGCACCGCAACGGTTGTTATTGCATCGGCCGTGGCGGACGCACCATTGTGCCAACTGTCAACAATAGAGTCATTGCTATACCACTGCCACACCGTACCCGCGCCACCGGTACCGCCGTTGTCATTTAATGTAATTGTGTAAATCGGGTCACAATAACCATTGTTCGCAACACCGCACTCATTCATTCCACTAAAATCATAGTTTGCATAATTTACAACACACATATCTGTTTTTATCCAACCCTGTTCCCATAATCCAGCGGACTCGGTATCAGCAGCGGACTGTCCCTGTGATGCACAACCTTTTTGGCCATCACCCCATGTGTTTTTCCAATATCCGGCATTACATGACGCAATATTACATGAATTGGTCAATATCTGGGTCGTTTTGTCCGCCCCCAATTCCCACTTTGTGTCATTCCATGTGGCAACATTTGCAGCATTGCAACATGTGCTCTCGCATTGTGTTTTCCATTCTTTGGTCCACCCCTCGTAATCCTGGGCATCACTTGGGAATTTATAAACGCCATACTGTCCACTGGTAAACGAAGTTTTCCCGCCTGGGCATGCGGTACAAACACTGGCCCCGGCAACACTGTACGAGCCAGGCACACATGCAATTTGCCCCTGGTCATATTCGGTTGATTTTGTAAATGTTCCACCGGTACAGAAATATCCCCCCGGGCAAGTATCACACGCCGTGGCCCCACGGGGCAGATACTGTCCCGCCGTACATGTTATTGCCGATGTTGATACGCATGCGTCGGCACTGGCCGCGCCGGCGGTACTGGTTGTGCCACTGGGGCACGTCTCCAGCCCCTGGGCGATGGTACCTTTGGACCATTTCCCGCCGGGGCAATAATATCCCGCAGCGCAAGTTTGACACGATGTGGAATTCGCCGGCAGATAATTTCCGGCATTGCAAGTATATTCTGTTGTGGTGCCACCACCGCCGCCACCGCCGGCCCCGCAATTAGCCGAGAGAGTTGCATCGGCATTATTTGTCACACCCAAAACAAATGTTATATCATTGCTGTTGACATAATTATTATAAACAGTTTCCCAATCGGCCGAATTGGAACTGTCAAACATAGTTGTGAATATATCAATCAGGTAATCCAACTGGTACGGATATAATTTATATTGCACCCCATCATGATAGCCAACATAATAACATTCTGAATGCGGGGTGGAATCGCTGGTTGATGAATAGGCCATACCGCACTGAACCTCGAGTCCATCGTCATCGGAATAATCCAGCTCCGCTTTATCGTAAACGCTGCCAAGTTCGCAATTTGGGTCAACACACATTTCCAGCCGTTCCATAGTACCGTTTGATATGCCTTCCAACGAATATACATAGGGCAGGCCATTCGGCGCAAACACCGTTAACAACTTTTCGCACGCAGAATCGGCCAGGGCGCGCACATCGCTTTGTCCAAAACAGAAATTACCGGCACCTTGCTCCTTTAACAAACTGTTATTACCCACCATAATATCGGCCAGATACAGATTGCGATTTGCACCAGCATCGGGGCTGCACGATGTGTCAACACCACCAGTCAATATGGCTGTATTGAGCCAATCCGTTGTGGTTGATGTGGGCGACGCAGCGCGCCATGTCCACTGTTCCGGCGAAGAGTAATTGTCGCCACTGGTTGCAAACGCGATATTAAATGTGCCCAATGGTTCCTCGCACGGGGCATACCAACCATTACGCGTGGCATACGCCGCATCATACGCAATCGGGTCAAAAACATTATCATTAACCTTTGGCGCCAATTGTGCATAACCGGATGTCGCACCGGTTCTTTTTGACCACCAACACCAACAACCCTCGCCCGGGTCATAACCATTCCCACTGACCGAGCGCGCGCGTCCAACCGTATTTGATGGACACAAGAAACGACCGACCTGGGCAAAAGTGTTTTTCCATGTGTTGTCTCTAACATTGCTGGGGGCCCGCATCACACTACTTAATTCGGTCTGCAAATCAGAAACCGTTTGGCCATCATCGTGATACAGCCAATACATATCTTCATGCCCGTCCGCACCGCATTCATTACTACAATATGCATACGCCGGGCAAACCGTATGTTCTGCCTGGTCGGCGTTATTTCCGACAACACCGGTGACATATTGTGATGTGTCTATTACCTGCAATTGAGTGTCATCAAAGAAATCGTCATCATCTATGTTTTGGGAATCGTATATCAACCGATCATATATCGCCTGGACTTCACTCAGGTTGCCGGCAAATGCGGGGGTGGCACACAAAAACACGGACACAAACAGCCCCACAACAAGTCGCGCAAACTTTGCTGAAATGCGGCGTTTGAACATAATCCCCCCGTGTATATTATTTGATTGTATTCAATCGGTTAATGCAACGATACTAAAATTCCAATAATGCCGTCAAGATAATAATTCCCATGAATTTTCAAAAAATAAAACGCCCCGGTTTTGGGGCGTTTATATTTACGATGCGGCATTACCACATGCGGTATCCATCCGCACAGGTGCGGTCACATTTCTTGGTCACCGGGTTCCATTTCATGGTACCGGTTTCATCTGAATACCCCGCAACGCTGCAAATCGGAACACACTCGTTATTTTCCAGGTTGTACATTTCGCCCTGGTACATGCACGATGCGATTTCGCATCCGCGGATATAACTGCTGGCCACGCGGGTACCATCAACGCCATATCCGTTGCGGCACGGCCCACATTCGCGGGTTGGTTCCGCACTTTCGGTTTTTTCGTTCGTGTATCCGGCCGCGCATTCGGTTGCAACGCACGCTCCCCAAGTGTTTGATACATGGTTCCATTCCTGGGTACCGGTGCCGTTCGCCACGGTGCACGCCTGGGTATCAGATACGCATTTGTTCGATGCAATGTGGTACCCATCGTCACATTCGGTCACGATGCATGCGCCGAACGAATTTGTTTTCTCGTTCCATTCCTGGACCGCCGATGTGGCGCCCGGGATTGTGCATTCACGGGTATTTTCCGCACATCCATCACCCATCGGGTGATAACCAATTTCGCATTTGGTCACAATACAGTTCCCCGCGGTCATATTATAACTGAGTGCGAAATCACGCCCGCATGGTTCGCAACGGCCATTTATCAATTCATAATTGCCATTGCACCGCGTTTCCACGCAACGCCCGTCAATAATATCGCACGGGTTGCCGGTATCGGACACACCAGTAAATTCGCACTGGGTCGGATACGGTGCATATTCCAGAACCGGTTTCGCCACGCCGCCCGCGATTGGATATGCGTCGCATTTGTGTGTGCATCCGGCGGCGCTGGATGCGCCAGGCACCGACACATTGTACGAGCCGTCACCAACCGTTGCGCACGATGTCGCACATGACGGCACACCCGGCGTTGTTTCGCCACCGCCCGGGCAATATGACCCGGCCGGGCATGGCACCAATCTGGTTCCGTCGTAATATTTACCCGGCACGCATGTTATGCGTTCAACACATTCGTTGTCGCCCAGCAAATACCCCGTGGCACACGATTCAATTTCACATTCGCCGGCAACAACCTGGCCCATGCTGCCGTTGCCAATACTCCATGTGGATTGCATCCATTTCGCCACATGCGCGCCATTGGCACATTGTATATCGCATTTG
Source organism: uncultured Alphaproteobacteria bacterium (assembly GCA_934255455.1). Classification (GTDB taxonomy): domain Bacteria; phylum Pseudomonadota; class Alphaproteobacteria; order Rs-D84; family Rs-D84; genus Enterousia. The sequence continues at coordinate 103,965 of CAKQNS010000003.1, read as the reverse complement.
GTGTTGCCCCATCCGTCGTTGGTCGTGCCCGCGGCGCATGGCGTACATGCGGTTGCGCCATCGGTCGCACTGAACGCACCAGACAGACATTTGGTACATGTATTCGCACCCGCCTGGCTGAATGTGCCGGCCGGACATACGCGGCGGCCTTGTTCGGTGCCGGTGTATGTGACCTCGCCCCCAGCGCACATAGAACCCGCCGGACATACCGCGTCGCATACCGTCGCACCGGCCACCAAATATTTACCCGGATTACAATATATCTTCATCGGGGTAAATTTGGCCCAGAATGTTTTAGCACCGGTTGAACCGCGTGCAATCTTTGTCACCGCGCCGCCGGTAAAGGCATCGTTTGTGAACCAGCCACCGAAATCATAACCTTTCTTGCTCGGCACGGGCAGGGTATAATCGTCACTTTCAATCGTGTACTGTGTTTTCGCCCCCGCTGGATTAGTCCCACCGTTCAGATTATATGTAATGGTGTACGGTATGGTCGTCCACTTGGCCCAGAACGCTTTGTTGCCGGTTGACCCAGATGCAATCTTGGTCACACGGTTTGTAAAGCCAGCCTCGGTGTACCAACCCGCAAAATTGTATCCGTTCTTGGTCGGTGTGGGCAATGTATAATCATCGCTTTCGGCCGTATACGATTGCTTCGCATCCGCCGGATTTGTTCCACCGTTCAGGTTGTACACGATATTATACGACACCGTGCCCCATTTCGCATACAGCGTGACATGCCCCGTTGAACCATGCGCGATTTTGGTGATCGGGTTCTTGAACGTCGCATCAGAATACCAACCAATGAATGTGTGACCGTCCCAAGTCGGTGTGGGCAGGGTGTAATCCGCCGTTTCCACCGTGTATTGCGTCTTGGCATCCGCCGGGTTTGTCCCGCCGTCCAGGTTATATGTGATTTTGTATGTAATCACACTGCACGATGGGTTATATTTGCCCGCATTTACCGGTGTGTCATATCCCGTGCGGCACGATGTTGCGTATTTGCACACGCCAACCGGCGCGGTCAGTTCGCAATTCGCCCCGGCACCCGCCGCACACGCAGTACATGCCACCCATCTGGCATACATTGTCAGCACGGCACCATCACGTTTTGCCAGATTTCTCACAACCTTGCCCGGTTGGAATTGTACGACTGGCTGGGTGGGGTTCAATGTCCATCCAGTAAATTCCTGGGTGCCATTGGTAAAGCCGTTTGCAGCAATCGTGCAATCTTCGTCGTATGTACAGTTGGTATCCGCAACAGTTCCCGTACCAATGGTTGCATTGTATTTGATGGTATATTTAATCGGTGTCCATTTTGCATACAGCATCTTGTTCCCGGTCGAGCCCTTGGCAATTTGGGTCACGAGGGTCGCAAATGTTGATTCAGAATACCACCCACCGAACGTGTATCCGGTACGGGTTGGGTCGGCCAATGTAATGGTTTCCGTTTCAACCGTGTATGTTCCCGGATTAGTTTCGGCGTTCGTACCACCATTTAATTCGTATGCAATTCTGTATTCACCTTCGACCACCCATTGCGCATACAGCGTGACATGCCCCGTTGAACCATGCGCGATTTTGGTGATCGGGTTCTTGAACGCCGCATCAGAATACCAACCACCAAATGCATATCCCGTCTTGGTCGGGGCCGCCAAAGTAATGGTTTCCGTTTCAACCGTGTATGTCGTCGGGTTCGCCACCGCATTCGTCCCACCGTTCAGGTTATATGTAATGGTGTATGTATTCGGCGTCCATTGTGCCGCCAGGTGCAGGTCAAACAGCCCGCCAATCACATCTTTGACGTTTGTTGGTACAATAATTTCATCCGTCACGGTAATATACTGGCCATCGGGCAGCACCGTTTGCCATCCGGCAAATGTGTATCCGGTACGGGTCGGATTTTTGATTGTCACGGGCGTGGTTTTCACGGTCCATTCGGTTGGGTTCCCGTCCGCCAGCACGCCACCACCGGCACCATATGTATATTTGTATGTGATTATGTTGCAAGTACCAACGGGAAGTACATCCGAGCCTGATGGCCACTCGTCACTATTCGTTGACGTCTTGCCCTGATAACGATACCCTGGTAAACACCCCTGAAAAGACCAGCATAAACGATCCACTCGTGCCTTGGATGAATTCCAGTTTGGTTTAAATTGGGTGAAATTTTTAAAGACTTCTTCCGTTTTTTCGGCGCGCACACCATCGCATGTGATACACGCGTCGGCGCTGGGCGCACCGGCCGTAGCGGTCGTTTTCGCCGTGCCACACACGGTACAACGACCAGATGTGCCGTACGACCCGACCGGGCATTGACCGCGCAATCCCAATGTATCGGGCATGTTGTCACACGTGTAATAGCTTGACATGTCTTCCATTTCTTCAACATAACAGAACGATCCGTCCGGACATTTGTTAATTGTTGTATATGCTGGAATGTGTTCGCCTTCATCTTCAATGCATGTTGGACCGGTGAAATAGGCCGCTTCAACATAAGGCATATATACCCAGCCGTATTCCAACACTTTATCATACTTTTGAGTTGCTGTGTTGTACTGACTGTTTTCAAGCAGTGTCCCCATCTCGTTCGTAAACTCGTCACCCGTTGCTATATTCAAAAATACACGACATTGTGATGCGGATGTTGCGCCATCTGGCGTTAAATATGTTTTGCTTGATATTTCTAGGGCCCAATAATTTGTCGGTAAATCACCCTCGTCACGATTGTCAACCGGACAGGCAGTCAACCCACCGTCGGCAGTTTCGGAATACTCAAATTCTCCACCAAGACAATATTTGCCACTTGTGCATGTTGCACATTCGGTTTTACCCCGGGGCAAATATGTGCCCGCCGCACAATCCACCGTCACCGGTGTCCATTTTGCGTACAGGGTTATATCCGATGATACCGAATCAACAATGCTGCCCGTGGCATAGCCGGCTGCAGTAATATACTGTTTCCCAGTCCCATTTTTACCAGTGTAATAACCACCAAACTCGTACCCATTTTTACTTGGTAATGTGTTTATTTTTTGGTGTGTTGTCGTCCCACCCATACATGTGGTCAACGCCGCATCCGAATAATAATAGCATTTGTTATTTGTGTTATACTGGTACCAATATGCAGTGGTGCCAGCACTTGTTGCACCATCAGAATCTAATGTCACCTTGATGGTATTAGGTTGCCATTTCGCATACAATGTTTTATTACCCGTTGAACCCTTGGTAATTTGCGTCACTTTGTTTGTGAACGCGGCCTCAGAATACCAACCACCAAATGTGTATCCCGTCTTGGTCGGGGCCGCCAAAGTAATGGTTTCCGTTTCAACCGTATATGTTCCCGGATTAGTTTCGGCGTTCGTTCCACCATTTAATTCATATCCGATGGTATATTCGCCTTCGACCACCCATTGCGCATACAGCGTTGTGTTCGCGGCCTTGTCCCATTTGCGTGCGGCCGTGCCATCGGTGCCATAGTACATTGTGCCACCGGTTGCCGCATCATAGTACCCGGCAAACTGATACCCGGTGCGTGTTGGCAACGATGTCAATTTTGTCATTGTTGCATCATACACAACGGTTACGGTTGACGCGCCACCCGTACCATTATTTGCGTTGAATGTGACGGTATATTCGTTCGCACGCCACGCGGCATATATGGTGAAACTGTCTGGCCCCCATTCTTTGTACATTTGCTCGTCCATAAAATCACCAATATCCATTATAATCTGGTCACCGGCCCCATTTTTCTCGGTATAATACCCACCAAATTCATATCCAGTACGCGTTGGCATATAATCTGCCGGCGCAATTTCGGTGGTCAGTTTTTCATCCTTGTAATACCCGCCATCATTATAATTCTGGTATGCGTAATAGAACGCGGGTATGCCGGCGGTACCGCCCTGGGTATCCAATGTCACGCGCACCAAATGATAACATCCTTCGTTTGCCAACACGGCGCCCGCCGCACATGCCGCCGATTTACACAAAGTCGGCACGGTGTTATTAAAATTCCAATAATGCGGTTTTTTCCACGCCGTGGTTAAATCGGCATTCGGGCATACCCCGTCGCACGCGGAACGCACATTCCCCACCGTGGTCGTACCAACCGGACACGCCGTGCAATTGGTTGCACCACCGTCGGTGTTGTACGAACCCTCGGCACAGGTGGTGCACGATTTAGCGCCACCGGTTGCAAATGTACCCTTGTTGCACTTGGTTGCACCTTGGTCCGTCGTTTCCGAGAACGAATATGTCGTCGCTTTCGGGCAACGATAACCCGCCGGGCACGATGCGCATGCGGTCTTGGCCGCCGGCAAATATTGACCCGCCGCACAATCCACCGTCACCGGTGTCCATTTTGCGTACAGTGTCGTATTGGAGCCAAATGTGTTTGCCGTATGTTTAGCAATTTCACCTTCGGCGTCAACAACCTGGGTTCCGGCACCCGCTTTCTGGGTATAATACCCACCAAACACATAGTTCGTTTTGGATGGAACGGTAATCTTGTATTTCACCCCACCAAGTGGCGTGCTCAAATCGGCATCAGCATACATCACACTGCTGGTTTTATACCGATACCAAAATGCGGCGGTACCGGCAGTTGTGGCACCATCGTTATCCAATGTGGCCTTGAACACACGTCCAATACACTTTTTACCATCAGATTGCAATTCATACAACGCGGTACACGAAGCAATCACGCAATCGTCGTTCACGATATTGCCAGTCACCCATGTTGGTGTTTTCCATGACGCCACTGTTTCGTCTTTATTGCTGCAATAATATCCACATGTCCCAGTCCCGGAACCCGTTTGTCCCGCCGGGCATGGTGTACACGCGGTTGCGCCGTCTGTTGTGCTGGTGGAACCATTCGCGCATCTGGTACAGAACCCGGTTGTGCCGTCACTGTATGTTGTTGCTGTGCATGGGGTCATACCCTGGTCTTGGGTTTTGTTCTGGCTGTATGTCACATTTTCGGTTGGGCAACCATACCCCGCCGGACAGATTTTGCACTGGATTTCGCCCGCTGGCAAATAGCGTCCCGGCAAACATGTAATCAATTCTTCCCACTGTGCGGTCAGACTGATAACCTGGGCATCCGCGTTATCGCCCAGATACTCATTCGGCGCCCATTCCGTACCCGCATCTAATGTTTGATCATTTTCGGTCAACCACCCCAGGAATCTGTATCCCTCACGCGTGGCATTTGGCGTGGTTGGCAGTGGATCATTGACATTCCATTTCGTTGGCACATCTGCCAAATCTGATATCGACCCACCATTTGCATTATAGGTCAGTGTATAATAAATCAAATCATATTGACAACGCGGACCATTGACCACTTGCTGGGTATCAATATCGCAATTGTACCGGTACCCCGGAACCCCGTTGGGATTATTTTCATCATGAATCAAACAGATTGTGTAAGTGTTACCATCGTCATCAAATGCGTAATCATCTTTGTTGCTGTCAACAACACATACGCCACTAATCTGTGTTGCGGTATCGGTGCAGCTATCGCATTTTTCAATTATTTTATTGGTACATTTTTCTGGGTTAAATCCAGCTATTCCCCCGATGCCACCGTCGGCATGCTCTAAATCATAAAAACAGATTCTGTAATTAAAACTGCCATCGCACTGGTCCTCGGCGGTCAAGCCCTCCAATGTGCCACCCTTGGGGCAGGTCACGCGGCCAAATTCGGTCAATATATCACTGTCATCGGGGCTGCCGCATTCGGTTTCGTAAACCTCGTCCTTGCCTTCATTTCCGGGGCAATATGACCCCGCCGGGCAAATATCCATATCGGCATACGGCTGCTTGCCATAACGCGGCTTAATAAAACCTTCTTCTGTGCAAGATCCCTTGATTGGGTTCTTCAAATAATACCCCGGAATGGTCGACAACCACCCAGATTGCACAACCGCAGTATATTCATGATTGTTGGAATCATATTGCCATATCTCGAACAATTGTGGTTTTGCTGTTGTACCGTGATCTTTTTTCCATTTTGGCATCGAGACATTGTACAGCAACGCATATTGGCACTGGTCAATGCTGCTCAATCCAGAACGAGAATCTTCGACGGTTTGATCCTCTATTTCAAATGTCGGCGTTCCCCAATTTTTGCGCATCCATTGGTTCACCAATTCCGGCCCGCCAGTTATATTCTCGCCATCATCAACGACGGTGACACGTTTGTCCATAAACGACGAATCCGGTTCTGGGCACACGCGAAGCCCCTGGTCTTGGTTCAAACTGTAATCAAAACTGCCGCCCTCGCAGTACCAGCCACCAGATGAACATTCGGTGCAAGACTTGGTTTCTTTGTTAAAATATTTTCCGGGTTCACAATCAACTGTATAACGCGCAGTCAATTTCAAATCCCCGTACGAGCCCTTTTTGATAACATCATCGGCAATAACCGCACCACCTAAATTGCTCCGCCATCCTGCAAATGTTGCCTTGGCGTGCGTTGGCCGGGGCAGGGCAAAACTGTCTGTTTCAACGGTATATTGCGTCACAACACCGCTGGACGGCATTGTTCCACCGTTTGCATCGTATGTGATGGTATATGTTTCCAAATTCCATTTTGCATACAGGGTTATGTTCGATGTTGATTTTTGATACAGGCTGTTTATCGCCAAACCGTTGGAATTCACATATTGCGTACCGGTGCCGTCTTTGCCCGTCCAATATCCGCCAAATGTATATCCATTGCGGGTTGGTTTTGTAATATTAGAACCATCGCCACCATCGGTACATGCAGAAAGCGCACTGGTGGTGTAATAATAACATTTATCTTTGACCCCATACGAATAGTAATATTCGGATGTGCCACCGGTGCCATTTTGCCTGTCCAATGTCACCTTGATGGTATTAGGTTGCCATTTCGCATACAATGTGCGGTCACCCGTTGTTTTATACAGGTTATTTACGGTCAAACCATTGGCATTTACATACTGCGTGCCAGTACCATCTTTGCCCGTCCAATATCCATCAAATGTATACCCGGCGCGGGTTGGGATGATAATATTCTGGCCATTGCTGTCGTCGATACATTTTGTCAAACCTGCATCCGCGAAATAATAACATGTCTTGCTGGAATTATATGTATACCAATATGCATCTGTACCACCGGTACCGCCTTGCTTGTCCAATGTCACTTTGTATGTGGCAGGATGGCACGATGTGGCACCGGCCTCGCTGGTATATCCACCACCACACGAAGAAATTCCAATACTCTCTGCGCCGGTGCTGCATAAAGTATCCTCTGGACAGACTGATCCCGCCGGACATGTTGTACATGTATCAACAGCGTCGCCACCTTTGTAATAAGTACCAGCCTCGCACAGCCACGAATATTGGTCATACAACGCACGCACATTTATATAACCCGATGTTCCAAATACCTTTTCCAGGAATGGGTATTGTTCGTCACCACGGGCAGCATCAGAACCAACATCCAGATTGTCATAAAGGCATGATTCTGGATTGTTTGTGTCGGCCATATTGTGCCAGCACCGGAATGTCAGCTGTTTATTGCCATCTTCCTCTGGCCCCAACAACGGAATAAACGGGTCACATTTGGCATTTGCACCATTGCACAAATCATATTCGCCGCCATGACCCGCAACGCACTTGTTCAAATCACCATCGTATGAAAACGGCTCATAACATTCTTGGTCACCGATTGGTTCATAGTAAACCGTCCATTCGGTGGCATCCCGGCTGATGACAGCCGATATCTCGCGCTTTGGATTGACCGGGTTATTAGCCGTGCCGCCATTCAAATCGTATGAAATATTATACGACTTGTACAATTTGGATTCACTGTTATCTGCATCAAAATACTCGCACCTTATATCACCAACGTGCAATCTGGAACCATCGCTCAAGTCCTCTTCTTCGGTCGCCAATCGGCATTTTACGTATAAATTAGCGTCACCTGTCCAAGTCATAACATAGTGATTGTCATAATCACCAGACCGATCTATGCTGCAGAACCCCTGACCTTTGGCATCTATGATTTCTTTGGTGTCTGGGTTGATTAAAATACACTGTAGGCCATCGGGGTTGCCGAAATCGCCGCCTTCATTGTTCCAACCACCGGCCTGGCACACCATGTGCACGTTGTCATCAACCATCCGGCTGAACGAATATCCATTTACAAAATCAGCATTGGCACCAGTTCTTCCACTGCCATTTTTATTGTCAACACAATCAAACTGGATATAATTTCCGGTTTCATCACATTGGGTCGCACCGGGCGCCGATGGCCACCCGCCATCACACTGTTCAATTCCCTTGACAGATGTTCCTTCGCCTGTGGCATAACCGTTCCAATCCCACAAATCCGTATTATTGGAAGCACAATATGACCCCTGGGTACACAGCGTATTTGTGCGGAATGGATAATACTTGGAATCTTGGGAATTATAACTCTGGTACGGAATAGCGGCAAAAATCTTGGCCTTGGTTTCGTTACTTTCTTGCAAAAACTCTTGATATATGGGCAATTCCAGATAATACCCAGGCACGGTTGTAATCCACCCAAACGGTATTTTTGAATATGGCTCTAATGTTGGTGCGTGGTCATATAACTCTGCATTTTCGCTGTACTGCACGAAACGATAGAACATACCATGGTCAGACATATACCATATAACCGCAACGCAATTGCCAACGCCATCTGTAATGCCGGTTTCAACCGATGTGGTCACACGGTGCGGATTTATAACATACGGTTCAAACCCCACGGAAATAGCGCTGTTGGCACTGCCCGAAAAGCCCAACGGTTCACCACCAAAATTAGGTTCGGCAACATTATTCCAAAAGCCCACGGCAACGGAATTTTCATCTGGCACCGGACAGTCCAGATATATATCACTGGCCGCAAATGCACCAGTTGCAAAAAACATTGCAACAAATAAACATGCAAAAAATCCCAGAAAACCGCGTTTCTTTGTCATGACTTCCTCTCTTTTAGGTTTATGGTAGAAAAAAATCCACAATCGACGCAAGAAAAAATGTGTATATACAAACAAAAAAGATTTCGACGGCGCCCCAATTTCGCATTTCCGCCACCAGGGGGGCAGGGGAACAGGAAAAGTGAGTAAGTGATAGGGTGATAGAGATTATAGCTCTTTTGTCATTCCTGCGCCGGGCCCCACGAAATTGGTAAATTTCGTGGGTGGGCAAAGGCAGGAATAGGGACTATACAGTGCGAGTGGCAACGAGCCAGACGTAGAATATCGCGGTGTACGGCCAATAACGATCCCCGCCATTTTTACCAAATATTGTACAACACCAAGCGAGAGTAATTTTCAAGACCATATTCCCGCCTGCGCGGGAATGACAATAGGATGGGCGCGTGCCGCGCGACATCAACAAACCTGGATCCGCGGACACATTCTTTGAACTTTGCACTTTGAACTCTGAACTTTGAAAAAACGGGGCAATGCCCCGTTTTTTACATAACTTTCCCCTGGGTTGGGTAAAAGGTCAATTGGATTTTTTCCCACTTGGAAAATTCATTTGCAGGCAACATACGGAACGGTTGGCAAGTGTTTATCGCATTGCGAATTGTGCCCAAAACATACGCAAACGCTGGGTCGGTATTCTCGCGCGCGGCCGATTCAAACCACACATCGCGCACCGTGCCATTGCGCCGCATGGTCAAATGCGCCACCGCGCGAATATCACCAATGCCGGGATGGTTCGTATCAATGGCCCAACACCGCGTCATTGCCACACGCAATGCATCAACCACCGACACGGTCAATGTTCTGTCCAGCGATACAACCTGGCGATTGACACGAACAACCGTTTTCTTGCGCGGGGCGGGGGTGTCATCTGGCGCCGGGGTATCAGCAGATTTTTCGGGCTCGGGCTTTTTTTCTGGCGCGGGCGCAGGTTCGTCCACCAGCGACGGGTTCTCTATCGGTTGCGGTTCGTCCGTCGGGGCGGGCGCGGGCGTGGGCGTGGGGGTTGGTTCGGTTTGTTTTTCAGGCTGTATTGGCGCCGCGTCCGCATTTACATTATATAAAATCGTCTCGTCACCCGAAACACGCACCGCATTCAGGTCGATTTCATAAATCTGAATCCGGTCGGGCGCAACCAGTTTGGCCCGATTGGTCAACACCACGAACGATGTCGCCATAATCGCCAACACAACCAGATGCCCCATCACGGACATCAATAAATTTTCAGACTTAAAAATATCAAACTTGCATCTCATAATAAAGTTCAAAGTTCAAAGTTCAGAGTTCAAAGTTTTGTCCTCGGAATCCCTGAAATTTATTGTTTTTGTTGTTGCCATCAAAATCCTTGTAATTTCATTACAGTCCTTGTACACACTGTTATATTCTGTTGCGGTTAAATATTTCGCATTTTTCAACAGACGCAACCAATACTGAGTTTCTGCGCATTCTTTCAGTGCTATATAAACCTTGGCCAAAAAATCTTTTTTAGTTATTGCACATTCTGCCTCGGCTAAATTTGCACCAATACTTGTACCAGACCGCAAAATTTGTTTTGATAACACGTACTCCTTTTTAATTTCCGTCAGATGATTATATAATTTTATCACTCTCAGTGCAAACGCTTCACTTTTTTTCATTGCGATATTGTTTTTCATCGGCGCCCCCGTTTGAACTTTGAACTCTGCACTTTGAACTTTTATTTATCCAACTGGGTGCGCAGACCAACGCGCTGAAAACCGGCGTCCTTTAATTTGCCCATAACCGACATTACCGCGCCATAATCCGCGTGACGGTCACCATTTATCATGATAGTCAACTGTGGGTTTTCACCACGCATGGCGATTGCGCGTTTAACCACTTCGTCCCGCGACATTTGCATTTCGCCAATATAGTACCGGCCCGATGCGTCAACACTGACCTGAATCGCGTGGTCATTCCCGGTAAGTGTAGTGTGCCCGGCATTTGGCAAATCCAAATCAATGCCCGTGGTCATCATAGGTGTGGTCACCATAAACACCGCCAACAACACCGTCATAATGTCAATCATTGGCGTCAATGAAATTGCGGCGTCTGAATTTCTTTGTCTTCTGCGCGACATGGCAATGTCCTTTATTTGCGTGCGGCCCGCATTTCACGGCGTGCCTCGTCCAAATCGTCGTACAGGGTGTCGACCTTTTTAATAAAATACTGGTACGCAATTGCCGCCGGCACCGCCGCAATCAACCCCAATGCCGTCGTGCCCAATGCCGTTGCCAGTCCCGGCGCCACAACACCAATGGATACAGACTGGTTCACACCGATGGACGAAAAAGAATCCATAACGCCCCAAATTGTTCCAAACAGACCAATAAACGGCGCGACATACGACACCATGGACAAAAACCACAAATTCCGTTCAAATGGCCGCGTCAGTCGGTCAACAATCAAATCCAGATTGTCGGTCGGTTTAATTTTAATCGGGGTCTTTTTCGCATAGTGCCACATACGAATTTTTTCGATAATAATTGCCCATGACATAATACTGCCAATGACCAGAACGACCGATACAAACAATGTCATCAAATCGCCCGTAAACAGGTTCGCCAGCGAAAAACTGTTTGTTGTTTCCATTTTTCCTTTCCTTTATATTTCCTTTATTGTTCTGCGGTTATTTTCTGCAAAATTTGGTCGGGGATACGTTTGGGATGCATATCGCCACCAATGTATGCCGCTGTTCCGTTAAGTATAGCATAAATTTCCCCATCACGCACGAACTTTTGTTCAATCGATAATGACGCCGCACCAACATGCGCGATGGTGGATTCAACCGTAAATTCATCGCCCAATTTTAATGGCCGAATATATTTAATGTTCAATTCACGAATAACAAAGCCAACATCACCATCGGCCGCCACCATGCCGTGCAACCAATTCATACGCGCACGTTCGGCAATTTCAATATACCGGCCATGATACACAATTCCACCAGCATCCGTATCCGCGTATGCAATTGCGAACGGAAATTTATGAATGTTTGACATAGGATTATTTCTCCAACCCCAGGTGTTTATAGCCCGCATCTGTAATAACGCGACCGCGCGGCGTACGCTGGACAAAACCCATTTGCATCAAATATGGTTCAATCACATCTTCGATAGTATCCGCCGGTTCCGACAATGCCGCCGCCAGGTTTTCAATACCGACCGGTCCACCCGCGTAATGTTTGACTATTGTCATCATATATTCGCGGTCAATTTCATCCAACCCACATCCGTCGATATGTAATTGGAACAGGGTGGTTTTAATTGTATCAGGCGATATTTCATCACGTCCCAGCGCACCCGCGAAATCACGCGCGCGTTTTAACAATCGGTTCGCAATACGGGGCGTGCCACGCGCACTGCGCGCCAATGTCAATGCCGCATCGGCGTCAATTGGTGTGCCCAATATATTCGCACTGCGCATAATAATTCTGGCCAAATCGTCCGGCGAATAAAAAGTCAACCGCAAATCAATTCCAAAACGGTCACGCAATGGGTTCGACAGCAACCCCGTGCGGGTCGTTGCCCCAACCAATGTAAACGGTGGCAGGTCAATACGCACACTTTTGGCCGACGGCCCTTCGCCCAGCATAATGTCCAGCTTGAAATCCTCCATCGCCGAGTATAAAACCTCTTCAATGGCGGTTGGCAAACGGTGAATTTCATCAATAAACAGCACATCCATCGGTTCCAACGCGGTCAAAATCGCCGCCAGGTCGCCTTGCTTGGTCAACATAGGTGCCGATGTAGCGCGAAAATTCGTACCCAATTCGTTCGCCACAATGTGCGCCAGTGTTGTTTTGCCCAATCCCGGGGGGCCATACAACAGAACATGGTCCATCGCTTCGCCCCGCGAACGCGCCCCATTGATAAACACCGACAGGTTTTGTTTCAGTGCATCATGTCCAATAAAATCCGACAACGCATGTGGCCGGATAGATGCGGCCATTTCGTCTGGGATATTTGGGTCTAAAAATCGTTCAGTATTTGCTTGCATGGTTTACAACAACTTGTCTTCGGAATTTTCACGTCCAACGTATGCTTTCAAATCATTATACATCTGACGCAAATCGGCCGGCGCAGAATAATTTGCATCAGCGTTTTTCACGCGGATTGTTTCCAGGTCAATTTGTGCCTGCTTTTTCAATACCTGGGTCAGGTGCGCCGCAAACGCGCGCGCATCATCAGATTCTGTCGCCCCCTGTAATAACAGGCCACGGTTCGGACGCGGGGACAAAAACGCAAAATCAGAAATCGATGCATCTGGGGATACCAACGCAAAACCAGAAACCTCGGGCCGACGCATCATTGCCTGTAATACATACCAGGCGCCCAATTGATGTCCCGCCAACCAGATTTTATCGCTATCTTCGTTTTTATTCTGAATCCAATCAATCACGGTTGCAATGTCCAACATATTATCCGCGGTGGTGCCAATTGCACCCTCGGAATCATTTACGCCACGATAATTAAACCGCACAACCGAAAAACCGGCATCCATAAACGCGCGAAACATTGCATACGACACACGGTCGTTCATGTGATATTTCTGGCGCGGATTACCAGACAGCACCACCGCCAGTGGCGCCGACGGTTCAGCAGATTTATGATAAACCGCATGTAATTTGCCGGACTCGCCAGCAATTATAACATCAACCATAACAACACCTTCCTTTGACTAATTATTTATATTACACATAATTTATAGAACAAACGCAAACCAATTTTCAATAAAAATATTTTTGCTTTGACACGCCGCCCCCGAATGTTTTAAGATTTAACAGAAAGAACGAAAGGCTTTGATATGGCGAAGTTTATTTTAACCGCTGCAATTGCATCTGTATTTGTGGTTGGGGCATACGCCCAGGACGCATACGACACCGAAATCGTGTATGATGATTTTCAGACTATTTACACCGAAACGCCGGTGCAATCATATTATGCGTATCCAGATGATCCGAACTTTATTCCAGAAACCGAATTTATGGAACGTGCCGACAGTTTGGATTATGACCAAAACATCGTTGATGCCCGCGCGACCGAGGAACAGGCCCATCCGGGTGTAATCTTTGCCGATCGCCCAATGATTATTTGCCGTAATTTCGGCTGCACGCGTTTGAACGAAAAAATCACACGCACATTTTTGTTCAACAGTCTGGCCAATATGTTTATGATGAACGCGCATTCGCGCCTGTATATATGCGAGGCCGACCCGTTTTCGCGTGATTGCCTGCAATCGGGCATTTCTTTCCCGGTTCGCAGCGGGATTGCCAACGCATTGGTCAAAATACCCAAGGCCACCATTTCCCAGGTAAATGTTTCAACCGGCCTGTCCAAGGCAACCGTTGGTATGACATACGAATTTTTGGTAAACGGAATTGACCGCAAATGTGAACCAACCGTTATGGATATTATGGTTCCAATAAATTCCCAGGCAACACTGTCTAACCGTGAATTTTCATGCAATATGACCAGTGACGGCCTGTCCAATATATCATTATTGGTCAGCATCGATTACATTGATTTGGATTATGGCATTTTGGGCGGATATTATTCCCTGGGGATGCAGGGTCCAACCACCGGTGGCGGCACGGGATATGCGTTGTTCAAAACCGAATTTACAACCAACGGCATGCAATTTCGCGCCGCCGTATACGACGAAGAAGATACAGCCGGTGCAAACAACCGCATGCGTACAATTCAGCCAGGCGAATACGCCGTTGAACCGATGAAAAAGTGATTGTGATGGGAACAGATGAACAAAACCGTTCTGATTATTGATGACGATGATATGTTGCGTCACACATTGACGCGTGGGTTGCAAAATAACGACTTTAATGTTTTGGCGGCTGATTCTGCGGAATCTGGGGTGGATATCTTGGCGCGCGTCACGGTTGATGCGATTGTTCTGGACCGTATGATGACGGGAATGGATGGATTGACATTCCTGAAAAAATTACGCGACGGGGGCGACCAGACACCGGTTATTATGCTGACCGCGATGACCGGTACCGAAAATACGATTGACGGCCTGGCGGGTGGGGCAAATGACTATTTGGAAAAACCGTTCCAATTGCGCGAATTGGTGTTGCGTTTGGGAAATATTATCCGCACGCACATCGCCCCCCCAGACGCTGAATTACCCGATGGATTAGTGTTTGCCGACGACGAATTTTACATCGCACGCGATGGCGGTACGCCACAATTACTGGGGTTGTCGGGCGAAGAAAAAAAATTATTGCGCCATCTGACGCACCCCATGGGCAACATTGCACCGGCGTCGTCACCAATGGTTGCAAAACGCTTGCGCACGAAATTAAATAGTGTATTATCAAATCTGGATATAATAACCGTTCGGGGGCGCGGATATAAATTGGTATCGGCGAACGCGAACATAACCAACAACAAGGACCAAGCATGAGATTGATTCCACGCAGTTTTTTATGGCGGACCATTTTAATGATTGTTATCCCATTGATTGTGGCCCAAATTATTGTTGCTAATGTCTTTTTTGGCAATCACTGGGATCGCGTGCATTCAACATTAGCGCGCAGTTTGGCCGGTGAAATAACCACCATGATGCATTTTATGGACGATGGAAATACCGACGCGTTGGATTCCATGGCACGCAGTATTGGGATAAATGTTTCGGTAAACCCGCACCTGAACCGCCCCAGCAAAAATGACAATAAATCGCGCGAAGCCGGACATCTGGCCGGCGAATTATCTGCGCGTCTGAACCGCCCGGCCAGTATTTATATTGACAAAGGCAAGCGTCTGATATTTATTGATGTTCCCACACGCGACAACCAAATTGCAACATTTGGGACATCGCTGTATCGCGTATATTCTACCAGTACCGAGGTATTTATTATCTGGCTGTTTGGGTCGTTCTTGATTGTATTGCTGTTGATTTCACCGTTCATCATCCTGCACACGCGCAGCATACGCCGCATTGCCAAGGCGGCCAGTCGGTTTGGCCGCGGGCTGGATGCACCGGGATTCAAACCATCGGGCTCGTACGAAATACGCGAAGCCGCCACTGCCATGATTACAATGAAAGAGCGTCTGGACCGTTACAACCGCACCCGTACTGATATGCTGAACGCGGTCAGCCATGATTTGAAGGCACCCCTGACGCGTATGCGTCTGGCCATTGAAACGGGCAGTGCCACAAACGACGAACTGATACGCGACATTGATCGTATGTCGGAAATGGTGAATGGGTATCTGGCATTTGCACGCGGCGAAATGCCCGAAATTGAACAGGCGACCGAATTGCCGGCAATGCTGGTGCGCACCGCACGCGATGCGGCACCGGATAAAAACATAGAAACATCATTCCCGGATGTACCGGCGCAATTTTATGCCCGTCCAATGGCGTTGGCCCGTGCGTTTGGCAATATTATTGAAAACGCCGCACGTTTTGCAAACAAAACCATTAGAATATCGGAAATCGACACCGCCGACCAGGTAGAGGTTATTATTGAAGATGACGGCCCCGGCATCCCAGATGAGAAAAAACGCGATGCTATGCGTCCGTTTGTGCGCCTGGATAATGCGCGCGGTCGCGACACCGGCGGAACGGGACTGGGGCTGTCAATTGCACAAACCGCAATTGAAAACCACGGGGGCCAAATGTTCTTGGAAAACAGCGATTTGGGCGGTCTGCGCGTTCGCGTTGTATTGCCAATATAATCAATAATTTTTACGACAGGTATGAAAAGATGAATTTGTATAAATATGTATCAGATGCGATAAACGACAAACTGGGCGTGGCGGTTAAATTGGATGTGCCACGCAACCGCGAATTTGGCGATTTTGCCACGAATGCCGCCATGGTTATGGCGAAAAGTGCCGGCAAAAACCCACGCGAATTGGCAAACGAATTGTTGCCGCGTCTGCGCGAATTAGATTTTGTTGCCGATGTGTCAATCGCCGGCCCGGGATTTATCAACATAAAATTATGCGACGAATTTTTGTGGAACGCCACCGCACGACCGCAGACCCCACACGCCGAAAAAACAATGAAAATCGATTTGGATTACGGCGGGTATAATGTGGGCAAGGCATTACACATTGGTCACCTGCGCACGACAATTGTGGGTGATACATTTAACCGCATTGCAAAATCATTGGGGCATACAACAAAAAGTTATAACCATATTGGCGATTGGGGGCGTCCGATGGGGCTGATTATCGCGTGGATTATGGAATACGGTATGCCAGACACCGCCGCCGAATTAAATAAAATCTATCCGGCGTCAACCGCACGCGCCAAAGAAGACGAAGCATGGTTGGCACATGCCAAGGAAATCACCGCCAAACTGCAGGCGGGCGATGCGACCTGCAAACGCATTTATGATGCATTTATGAAAATATCATTGGCGCAAATGGATAATGTGTTGCATCGGTTGAATGTGTTGCCATTTGACGCAACAATGGGTGAACGCGGTGTTGCCCCGTATGTCCCCGAAATGCAGAAAATTTTGGAATCGAAACATTTGTTGACCATGGACGACGGCGCAATGATTGTGAACATTAAACGCGACGATGACCGCGCGCCGATGCCACCATTGATGTTCCGCACCAGTGCAGACACCCAAACATACGCGGCGGCGGATTTGTCGGCTATTTTATACCGCACAAATACCGACCATCCGGATATTATCGGATATTTTACCGATTCCCGCCAGAATCTGCATTTTCAACAGGTATTTCGTGCTGCACATCTGGCCGAAATTACAAACGCCGAATTATTCCACACGGGCTTTGGCGCACTGACCGGCGCCGATGGTAAACCGTTCAAAACCCGTGACGGTGGTGTGGCGGAATTACTGGATATTTTGGACACCGCACGCGACGCCGTACGCGAACGCGTGAACGCCGCCGATAAAAAACTGGACGACGACACAATTGATGCAATTGCATTGGCGGCGGTGAAATTCAACGATTTAATCCACGATGTTCGCGCCGACTATGTGTTTGACCCAAATCAAATCACCAGTTTCGAGGGTCGTACCGGTCCATATATCCTGTATACCGCCGTACGTTTGAATTCTGTTTTGCGCCGTGCGGGCGATGCGGACGACGCAAAAATGGCCGAATTGACCGCGGATGAACGCAATTTGTTGATTGAAATTCTGGATTTTGAACGCACAGTGCAGGGCGCGTTTGACAACCGCGCAACCGATATGATTGCGAACTATGCGTACGATTTGTGCCAGTTGATAAATTCGTTCTATCACAATTGTCCAATCCTGCGTGATGATGTCCCGACGCACGTCCGGGCGCAGCGCCTGCATATCGTGCGCATTGCCGCCGACGCATTGGGCCGCGCAATTGACATGATGGGATTGCGCATTCCAAACGAAATGTAAAGCTCAAATAATGTGTGCGCCATTCGGCGCACTACTTTATTCATTTGCACTTTGAACTCTGAACTTTGAACTTTATATATGGTATTATAATACCATACGGATTTTTCTTGACTTTTCTGCGGGGTTGCGTCATAATACGCACGCTAAATTTATAAAACCATAAGGAAAACATAAAATGGCAGCGACAAAATCGTTAAAACAGTGCGAATTGGACGCCAAATGGTATCTGATTGACGCAACTGACTGCACACTGGGGCGTTTGGCGGCATTCACCGCGAACATCCTGCGCGGTAAAAACAAGCCAACATGGACACCAAATATGGATTGCGGCGACCATGTTATCATTATCAACGCGGACAAGGTTGCGTTGTCTGGTAAAAAAGCGGACAAAACCAAATTCTTTTGGCATTCTCTGTGGACCGGCAGCACCAAAGAACGCACACTGGGCCAAATGCGCGAAGAAAAGCCAGAACAGTTGGTTTTCAACGCTGTGAAACGTATGATGGGTCGTCGTACCGCGGTTGCATTGGCGAACCAGCGTTTGACAAAACTGCATGTATATGCGGGTGCCGATCACAAACACGCGGCGCAAAAACCAGTTGTTATCAATTTTGCCGAATTGAATCGTAAAAACAAAAGGGGCGAATAATGACAGAAACTAAAAAGACCGCAACCGCGGCAAAAACAGTAAAAAAAGCCGCCCCGGCGAGAAAAGCACCGGCCGCCAAGAAAGCAACCGCTGCGGAAAAAACCGCATGCGTTAAATTGACCGGCGCAACATACGCAACCGGCAAACGTAAAGATTCCGTTGCACGCGTATACTTGGTTCCGGGCAAGGGCAACATCTTTGTCAACGAAATTCCGGCCAACGAATATTTCCGTCGTCCGGTGTTGCAAATGATTATTGCACAACCGTTCGGTGTCACAAAACGCGAAACCGCATACGACATTCACGCCATGGTTATGGGTGGCGGTCTGTCGGGCCAGGCGGGCGCGGTTAAACACGGTATTTCCAAAGCATTGGAAAAGGTTGAACCAGAATTGCGTTCAGCATTGAAAGCCGCCGGATTCTTGACCCGCGACAGCCGTGTTGTTGAACGTAAACACTTTGGCCATCACAAGGCGCGTCGTTCGACACAGTTCAGCAAACGTTAATTTGCCGAATACAGACAAAAAAATCCCGCACAATGCGGGATTTTTTATTATTGCGTTTATAAAAAAAGCGTGCAATAATCACACGGCAATTACATTTTAGGGGAACAATATGTTTACAAAAGAAAAAATCAAAGATTTACATTATTCCGTAAATGGAACGATTTCCGCGGCCGATGTCCAGGCGGCGGCCGACGAAATTTTGACCGAATACGGCAAAACCGCAAAAATGCCGGGGTTCCGTCCGGGTCACATTCCATTGTCGGTATTGCGCCAGAAATTCAACGCATCGGCAACATCCGAAGCGGTCGATAAATTGATGAACAAAGACTTGAACGATTTTATCGCCGACAAAAAAATCCGTTTGGCCGGTGCACCAAAAGCGGACTTGGCCGGATGGGAATTCGGCAAAGATGTCGAATATTCTTTGGAATTTGATATTTTACCAACATTGCCGGCAATTGACCTGGAAAAATTCACTGTCACAAAAAAAACAACCACGCTGGACGAAGCCGAGGTTGACAAGGCAATTGAAAACCTGCGTCGCAGCCGCAGCACCGCGGAAAAACAAGACGAAAATTACCAGGCCGCCAATGGCGACACAGCCGTTATTGATTTCAAGGGATTCATTGGCGACGAAGCATTCGAAGGTGGCGCCGCCGAAAAGCATCACCTGATTTTGGGTTCTGGCGCGTTCATCCCGGGATTCGAAGATCAAATTATTGGTCATAAATCAGGCGACGAATTTGATGTAAATGTCAAATTTCCCAAAGATTACCATGCCGAAAACCTGGCGGGCAAAGACGCGCGTTTTGCGGTCAAGGTTCACGAAGTTCGCAAACACATTCTGCCAGAACTGAACGACGAATTGGCAAAAACCGTTGGCCAGGAATCGGTTGACGCGTTGCGCGAACACATCCGCAAAATCTATAATGACCAATATGCCGAGGCCGCACAACGTGATATGCGCAACGAATTGCTGGACATTTTGGCCGACAAAGTCAAATTGGATTTGCCAGAAACATTGGTCGACCAGGAATTGAATATGGCAAAATCAGAACACGATCATAACCACGAACACTGTGGCGATGATTGCAAGGCCGACGACCACAAATGGGATGAAAAGAAAGAACGCAAAGACGCCGAACGCCGCGTTAAACTGGGCTTGATTTTGGCCGAATGGGGCACCCAGAACAAGGTCGAGGTCACTCGTGACGACCTGCAACAGGCGGTTTGGGCCGAAGCGTCCCGCTATCCAGATCCAAAACAGGTATTTGACTTCTATAACAAGAATCAAAATGCCTTGGCAATGTTGCGCGGTATGATTTTCGAACGCAAGGCATTGGACGCAATGTTGACGCATGTCAAACAGAAAGAAAAAGCAGTAAAGCCCGAAGAATTATTCCAGGCTGCACCTGTGAAATAAAAAATGCCCCCAACGGGGCATTTTTTAAGAGAGCAAAGAGAAGAGAGAGCAGAGAACAATGATAGCGCAATGACTTTGCGCCACGTGCGAGAAAATCACTCTTAATACTTGACAAAACATATTTGTGTGCATATATTTATATGGTATTATAACGGGGTTAAAATATGAAAACAACCAAAGTATTATCGTATAAATTGAAACGCGCATTACCAATATTGGGCATTGCCGGCGCATCTGTATGCAACATAAACGCCCAAGATAACGCCACAAAACACGACATAGACCTGCATTGGGACCGTCGCAGCAGTGTTGAAATTTCATTTGAAAACATACAAAAATATCTGAACGACACAACGGTAAACACCATCTATTTAACCGCCGCGGGCGACACCGATTTCGCGGTATATGCCCCGGGAATTTCGGATTTGCTGTGTGAATATATGTCCGAACGCATAAATATGGCGCCATCGCGCATTCGTGGTCGCGGCAATATAGTATTAGAACCGGGCACAATTACCCCATGTGACAGTTTATGGTTTGTAAATAACGGTTGGACAATAAACCAACGATAGCATCGCCCCGAACGGGGCGTTTTTTCTTGCATTTTCAAAAAAAATCCCGTATAATCCGTTCGGTTTTGCGGGTGGGCGCATTACCAATCCGACTAACCCCACAAGTCCTTTGCATTATTTTGCAGATGGCAAACTTTGTATGAAATTTTCTTATGAAAGATTTATCCAAAGATTTATTTAATCCATTATCCAGCGAAGATTTCGTCCAGATGTTCGACAAGGACTATGGCACACAGGAAACTTTGCAGGGTTATGCAACCAAGGGTACTGTCAAAGACATTCGCGGCGATTTCGCGATGGTTGATGTTGGTCTGAAATCCGAAGGCCGCATTCCATTAAAAGAATTTGGCGCATCTGTTCCGGCCGTTGGCGACATCATTGACGTTTTCGTTGAACGTTATGAATCACGCGAAGGCACGGCTGTTCTGTCATATACCAAGGCTCGTGCTGAAAAAGCATGGAAAGATTTGGAAAAGACAGTTGCCGAAGGCATTGACCCCGAGGGCACAATTATCGATGTTGTTCGCGGTGGTTACACCGTTGATTTGGGCGGCGTATTTGCATTTATGCCATCGTCCCAGGTTGACCACAAACCGGTTCGCGATGCAAAATCGTTGATTGGTCTGAAAGACAAATTCCGCGTTTTGAAAATGGACGCATTGCGCACAAACGCAATCGTATCGCGCCGCGCGATTCAGTCTGATTCCATTGCGGCCGCACAACGCGAAGCGATGAAAAACATCACACTGGGCGCCGTTATCGAAGGTACCGTTAAAAACATTACCGATTACGGTGTGTTTGTTGATTTGGGCGGCATCGACGGTTTGTTGCATGTGACCGACCTGTCGTGGAAACGCGTAAATCACCCACGCGAATTGGTTCATGTTGGTGAAAAGATAAAGGTCAAAGTTATCCAATTTGATCCAGAATCCCATCGTATCTCGCTGGGCGCGAAACAATTGGAAGCCGACCCATGGGAAACAGCATCCCGCGCATTCAATGTTGGCGACACAGTATCGGGCAAGGTTTCATCCATCACCGATTACGGCGCATTCATTGACCTGGGCAACAATATCGAGGGATTGGTTCACATGTCTGAACTGTCCTGGACAAACAAAAACATTTACCCCAGCAAAGTTTTGCAGGCGGGCCAGGATGTAAATGTTGTCGTTTTGGGTATTGACCAGGATAAACGCCGCATTTCGTTGGGATACAAACAATTGCAACCAAATCCATGGAAGCAATTTGCCGAAACCCACAATGTTGGCGATGTCGTGACTGGCCCAATTAAAAACACAACTGAATTCGGTCTGTTTGTTCAATTGACCCCAGAATTGGACGGTATGGTTCACATTTCCGACCTGTCTTGGAACAAATTGGACGAAGAAGAACTGAAAAAGTTTGTTCGTGGCCAAGAAGTGACAGCGAAAATTTTGGACATCAATCCGGAAAAAGAACGCGTCACACTGGGTATCAAGCAATTGACCGAAGGTGCCGACAGCAAAAACGCCGCCATCAAGAAAGGCGCCGTTGTTTCCGGTACTGTTTCCGAAATTACACCAGACGAATTGATTTTGGCGTTGCCGAATGAAATCCGCGGTGTTATTCGTCGCACAGACCTGTCACGCGAAAAAGCGGAACAGGACACCAGCAAATTCAAAATCGGTGACACAGTCGAAGCATCTGTTGTTTCTGTCGAAGACAACACTGTAAAACTGTCCATCCGCGCATTGCAGGTGACTCTGGAAAAACAGGCCGTCAAAGAATACGCCAACCAGGCCGACAGCGGCTCGGTTTTGGGCGACATCTTGGGCGCTGCGATTGAAAACAGCAAAAAATAATTTACGATTGTAAATTATTCCTATAATCCTCGACATCCTTGTCGGGGATTTATTTTTGTGGTACAATATGGGCACTATGAAAAACGAAATGATTGTTTTAATGGGCGGTCCCGGCGTGGGCAAGGGCACATTTGCCCACCTGTTGCAGGAACATTGCAAATTTAACTATGTCGAAACCGGCGCAATATTGCGCGCCATGCCGGCGGATTCCGAAATAGGCCAATTGATTGCACGCGGCGAATTGGTGCCCGACGCGCCATTGTTTGATTTAATGCGCGGGCACATCGGCACGGATTCCGATGTGTTGCTGGACGGATTTCCCCGTACATTGTCCCAGGCAAAATGGCTGGTCAAATCGTACGCCGCCGCGTTCAACATTCGCGTAATATTTTTGAATGTGTCAATTGATATCATTCGGCACCGCCTGGCCAAACGTCACAACACGGGCAGTACCCGCGCCGACGACGCCGACAATGCGGTTGTGGAACGCCGTATCAAAACATTTTTGAACATAACAATGCCGGCAATTGAATGGCTGCGCACCGCACCCGGAATTCATTTTTCCGATGTAGATGTCAGTGCCGACGCCGCCACTGATAATTTCGTAAATATTTTGGCCGCACTGGAATAAAAACCGCCCCAATCAGAGCATAGAGAATAGATAGCGCGCCATCCGGCGCGCTATCTATTCTCTATGCTTCTCTATTTTCTACTTATACAACCCTGCGACGGGCAACACTGAAAAATGCAAAACCCAACAGCAATATCATTATTGCCAAGAATATCACCAGGGCCGCGCTGTCATATTCGGCAAACGGCAATTTCATATTCATTCCGTAATACCCTACAACAACCGTTGGCACCACCAGAATAATGTTCCACATGGTCAAACGATTAATGTACATGTTGGAGTCCATATTAATGACGCTTTCAAATGTTTCCTTGATGGATTTTAACATCTTGCTGTACGATGTCACGACCTCGGTCGCCTGGAACAATTCAATGCGCGCATCCTCGGCCAGGTCGCGTGCGTCGTCGGTCTTTACAAAACCACGAACCTTTTCCAATTTGTCCAACACGGCAACATTGCCCTTGATGCCCGCCATGTACAGGGTATAACTGTTTTCTACCTCAAGCAAAGCCATCAAATCGCGGCGGCGAATACGCTCTTGCAATGCCTGTTTAGATTCCAAAACGCGCTTGTTCAATTCTTTCAAGAATTTCAAATACGATTCCGCGATGTAATAAATGATGTTCAAAATGAATTCTTCGCGTGATGTTTTTTCGTCTTTCTTGATTTTATCCAACAAATCGCACCGTTTACGACAAACGGTTATAACACGCGACGACGAATAAATAATCGACAGTGGCTCGGTATGCCACAGGGTGTCCGTTTCGCGATTTATAATTGGGAAACGCACGATTATAACCTTGTAATCGTCTTCGACCTCTATACGTGGCTGTTCATCAGGATCCAGAATGTCCGAGATGGTATCCTCGTCAATTTTGTATTCGGTTTGTAATTTCTCGAAATCTTCGTGGTCGGGGTTGCCGACATTCACCCAAGAGAATGTTTTTAATTTTTCAGTCACAAACATGGCCATTCTCCTTATGCTGATACACAGATTTATAAACGGTAGTATTCTATAACACAATTTGCAGGAAATCAATCAAATCTGGGAATTCATACCAATATTTTTTGCGCACGCCCGTGGTATAATCACACCATGGCAACACAAACAAACTCTTTTACCATCGCACGATATATATTGCTGGGGCTGGGTATTTTAATTGTTGTGGCAATTTTATTTTGGATATTCTAAAAACCGCCCATACGGACGGTTAAATTTTTGGTCGCCGTAGACAGGAATGGCTGGCGCCCACCTGGGCACATTCGCTACGCGAACCGGCATACTGCCGTCTGCCTTGTGCCGGCGGGTCGAACCTGCTATCCCGCAGGTTCGATTCTGGTCACAGCAAAAAATTAAACCGCCCATACGGACGGTTAAATTTTTGGTCGGGGTGACAGGAATCGAACCTGCGACCCCTTGCACCCCATGCAAGTACTCTACCAGGCTGAGCTACACCCCGAACGCACACAAATATAATCTATTCGTTTCAAAAAAACAATACTTTTATTTGCCGCATTTTATGCTTGCACGAATCGGAAAAAAGTTATTAGTATGCGCATATCGAATTTAACCTGATGGGGGGTGCCGTTCTATGATTATGGGAATTGGAATTGATTTGGTCGAAAGCGGGCGTTTCTTGGATTGGTCCGCGTTCAAAAAACAACGCATATTCACAAAAAAAGAATTAGAATATGCCGATACAGATAACGCAAACGCCGAAAAACATTTAGCAAATTTCTGGGCCGCACGCGAGGCATGCCTGAAAGCGTTGGGCACCGGGTTTGGTGACGACATTGCGTTTTCCGATGTTTCGGTTGTGCACAATGATGCCGGCCGTCCCGAATTATTGATTGCCGGTGGCGCACGCGCCGCGTTAAAAGAATTGGCCGGACCAGATGCGGTCGTACATCTGTCCATCACCGACCAGGACGATTATTCCGCCGCCATAGTGGTTATTGAAAAGAATTAAAAAACGCCCATACGGGCGTTTTTAATTATATTTCCAACGGCGGAAAACACGTGTCGGTACCATCAATACAACATGCCGTTGTGCCATCGCCCATATCTGAAAAAACTTCGCCTGGGCAACATCCGCGCATATCGGGCGCGCTGCCATCATCACAGGTCACGGCTTCTTCGGTTTCAACAACGGTTTCCGTATCGTATGCTGGTGATGCCACAAACATTTCTTGCTGGGACGATGACACCGAATACGATGGCTTTTTGGCCAATATCTCTTCTTCGGATTCAACAATTTTTGGTGTTTCGGTCACCGTTGGCGTCGGTGTGGGCGCAACCGTGGAAATCGGGTTTACCGTCACGGCCGGCACGGGTGCCGGGGCGGGTTCGGTGGCAACGGGCGCGGACGCAGCCACCACTGGTTCGGGTTCTGGTTCAACCGCGACTGGTTCTGGTTCGGGCTCTGTCACAGGTTCGACGACAGTTGGTTCTGGTTCAACCACGACTGGTTCGGGTTCGGCTTCAACAACCACGGGCCGAGGCGCATCAACTGGTGCCGACGGGGCGGTATTTTCATCAACAAACGGTGTTGTCGCCACATCGGTTGCGGTCGGTGCCGCAGGCGTTTTCACCACATTTTCACTGGACACAACCGCGGTTAAATTCGGAACGGTGCTTGTGGTCGAACGCTGTTGATACAGCCACAATGTAAATATCGACAACATAATCAACACACCCAGTGCAACATAGTAGATAACTGATGTTTTTTGCGTGGTGCCGGGCGATACCGGGGTCACATTACCAGTAATTGGTGATACCGGACGCACATCTGTCGCAGATGGGATATTTGGCGCAATTGGCGCCGGGCGCGATTCTGGCGTTGGGGCGGGGGCTGGTGCCACATCTGGGGCCGGCGTCGCGACAACTGGCGCATCGTCCGCCACAGGGGCAGTCGCCGGTGTGATTGTGTTCAAAATTGGTGTGGGCGCATCAGCCTGTGGCGCGGGCGCCAAATCCGCCGCCGGCACATCGGGTACCGGTGCAAAAACATTCACAACAGTTTGCGGTTGCGGTGCGACTTCGTCAGATGCCGCATCAACCGCATGTGGCGACACCGGCGGCACAAAAGTCAACGGTTCAACAACCGGCGCCGCATCGTCCGTGGGTGCTTGGTCAACCGGCCCAGCAACAAATGGCGACGGCGCATCAAAATCAATCGGTTTGAACGCAATTTCTTCGTCCAAAATTTCTGGGTCTTTATCAAATAACGGTTTTACTTCTTCGTCGGCCATTTCTGTTGCCTTTGGTTGATTAATATTGGATTTGGCCGCCACCACAGACAAATCATTTTTACGCGGTGCGGGCACATCCACAATTTCCGGAATGCGCGCCAATAATTCCTGGGCCGCGGTTGCATCGTCGGCGGCCGCCGCCATACGCCGTTTGGCATTTACTATGCGGCGCTTGGCACGACGAATTTTGTCGTTTGTCGCATCCAGTTGGGCCTCGGTCTTTAATATTTTTGATGCAGATTCCTTGGTCGGTTTGCGTCCCACAGATTTGCGATGCTGGGTCAATTTGGCGTTCAATGTGCGCACGCGCGATTGCAATTCCGCCACAGAATCATTTGTTTTTTCAATTGTTTCATTCGCGCGTTCAATTGTACGATTTGCGGCATCCAACCGTTCCGTTGCCGCGCGGCGAACCGACGCATTACGAAACGCCACCAATTCGGCCAGCGCACCCGAAATATCATCGCCAGAATCATACGCACGAATTAAATTGTCATATATATTCAACCCACCGTATTCAATGTCCAATTTTTGATACTTGTTATCCCGACGCGGACGCACAGTTTCCAAATCAACATTCCAATCGTTTTCCAGCACATCGTCCCATTTGCGGTTGCCGACCGGATTCATCACCAACAAAACATTGGGTTTAACATCACCGGTCGTCACATCAATCACAAAAACCAAATGTCCCGCGCCGTTATAGTACGCGCGCAGGTCATTGCCATCTATATCATAATGACGTTGGGTTAAAACGGTTTTATTCTCTCTCTCGGTTGACATTATACGTTCCCCACATTTAGTTATTTTTTCTTTGGCGGTGTAAATTGATATGCCTGTTTACAGTGTTCATAGCAATATGGTTTACCCACAAACACCGTTTCACCACAGAAATGGAAATTTTCAGAATCCGGATCACCAATTGGCCAACGGCACTGATTCGGTTTCAAATTCGCCATTTCCAACGAATGCTGGATTATACGCTGGTGCATGGCCAATGTTTTATTGCTTAACGATTTTGGTTCCTTGGCCGGCGCCTTGGGTGCCGGGTTTTTGACCGGGGCCGGCGCTTTCTTGGCGGGCACGGCCTTGACTGATATGGATTTGTCCGGGGCCGCTTTCTTTGCAGGTGTGGTCTTGGTTGGTTTGACCGCTGGTGCCTTGGCTGTGGTTGCCTTGGTTGGCTTTGCATTTGTGGTCGTTTTCTTGACCGCAGGCTTTTTAGCCGGGGCCGGTGCGGCCGATTTTGTCGTCTTTTTTTCCGTTGCGGTCTTTGTCGCGGTGGCACCCGCCTTGGCGTTCCAGCCCAACCGGTTCAATTTGCCAACAACGGCGTTTTTACTGATGCCCAATTTTTTGCCGATTTCCGATGTGGACAAACCCTTGCCCATCAGGGCTTTTAATTTTTTCAGTGCTGTGTTATCCCAACCCTTGCTCATTTTATATCAACCTCTGTTGTACTTTTTATGGTATAATTCTATCACAGTTCCGAATCGAAAGGCAAGGGGGAAAAATATGATTTGGCAAATCTTTTTCATTATTTTACTGGGCATTGCATTATGGTGCGCGTGGCAAATTTCACGGGCCGATTTGCGCCGCCGTATTATACCCGATGCGTTTCTGTGGCCGTTGATGCTGATTGGATTGTTGATAACAAATTGGTTCGTTTGGCCGGTTGGGCCGCGCGGCGCGGCAATTGGTGCGGCGTTTGGATATGCATTGGCGGCCGGCACCGGTTTTGTGTTTGATGCGGTGCGCCGCTGGAAAAATCCAGATGCCAGCACCCCAATTGGCATGGGCGATATAAAATTGATTGCAACCGGCGGCGTGTGGGCCGGGGTCCAGGGCGTATCACTGGCATTGATTGTGGCATGTGTGACCGGCGCCGTGTGGGCCACCGCCAAACACCAGAAATACATTCCGTTTGCGCCGTTCTTTATCACCGGCATAATTTTGGCTTTAATAACAATGGCATTTTTG
Organism: uncultured Alphaproteobacteria bacterium; assembly: GCA_934255455.1. Taxonomy (GTDB): domain Bacteria; phylum Pseudomonadota; class Alphaproteobacteria; order Rs-D84; family Rs-D84; genus Enterousia. The sequence continues at coordinate 74,721 of CAKQNS010000003.1, read as the reverse complement.
ATATAATTATTATTAAAAGAGAGCAATGCGCAGAGAGCAGAGAGCAATGAGAGAGAACATAGCCCTGGAAAAAAGCACAAAATTTGCGATACGGATTATAAATCTGTACAAGTTTTTGTGCACCAATCAGCAAGAGTTTGTTCTGTCTAAACAGATTTTGCGTTCTGGAACCAGTATTGGCGCCAATATATCCGAAGCGGACTGCGCCATTACAAAATCAGACTTTCTGGCAAAAATATACATCGCCTACAAAGAATGTTCCGAGACTTTGTACTGGCTGTGCTTGCTGAAAGAAACCGATTATATCGACAACAAATCGTACAATTCTATGACCCGTGATTGCAAAGAACTGATACGAATGTTGGCGGCAACAACAAAAACAACTGAAAAGAATATTAAATCAGAACAAAACACAAAAAAAGAAAAAACACGATGATAAAAAATAAACTATTTTTTCATTGCTCTCTGCTCTCTGCTCTTTGCTCTTTATTTGGTGCGGGCGCGCTGAATGCCGCAACGCCAAAGATTATGTCGCAATATGGGCAAATTCAAAATGTGCAAAATTATTCGTCTAATCCATTTTGGACACCGTCCAGCCCGTATAACCAGCGTATGCCCCAACCAGTATATGCCCAGGGCACCGATGTTGACACGGGCGATTGCGCACGTGTTGTTTCGGCATTGGTTGCATCGTATTGCCAAACACATAACAATTGCATCGGGGTCAGTTTGGATGACGCCCGCCCGGCATTGACCGTGCAATTGGCCAGTTTACCAAACCATAACTATGTGACACCATGCGCCGGTTTTATTGACACCACATTTGCCGAATATAAATCAAACTATGCCATTGCGGCGCCAAAATCTGGTCGTGCAACGGCATTTCCAACGGCAACCGCCGCCAACGCATCGGCCAATTCTGAATTCAAAATAGATAATCCATACGAACCACAATCGCCAACATGGAACGGCGTGGAATGGGGCACTGAAATGAAACAACGTGCCGAAACATTGGAAACATTACAGGCGCAAAATGGTGCGGGCACTGAACATGTTGAACGCGCCGCATTTCCAACAACAATCGCCGATGCATCGTTTACCGAACGCGTGGAAAACGCGGCCGCTGGATATGCGCCGTACAAAGATACCAGTGCATACCGCCAATTAAACATCGAAAGCGAAGAAAAATATATCGAACGCCAGGCATCGCGTCGCGCCGCATATTGCACAAAATATTTTCAAAAATTGGCGATATTGGACGCCGATTTGGCGGCACTGAAAAAATGTCAATCGGCCGGCGTCCCATTCACCAGTTGTCAGACCCAGGGGGTATATTGATGAAATTTAATCGTGTGTGCTTTATCGGTTTGTGTTCATTGTGCGCATTATTGAGCGATGCGTGGGCGTTAAATTGGAACGACCCGAATGTTGTTCCAGTACAAAGCCTGTCAGACCACAGATGGCGCGATGCCGTAACTGGCCAATTCATTAATACAACAGGAATGCCCGCGAATGGTATAAATCCTAATGCCGCGCCGGCAACCACACCGGCGGCGACATCTGCGCCAACAGCAACAACAACATCTACATCAGCCCCCACGACAACTGCGCCAGCTGCGACATCTGCACCGGCGCCCGCTGCTGCGCCCCCATCAACCCCCAACAATGCTGGTGCGGCACCTGCGGTTGTCAACACGCCCAATACCACGAAAACCGGTTTTGGTACCGCAGTCAAAAACAATTGGAAGGGTATGTCCACCAAGGCCAAGGTTGCTGGCGGCGTAGCGGTTGTTGGCGGCACAGCCGCCGTCGTCTCGGCCACATCTGGCAATACAAAACATTCCGCTTGGGATGTTGTCAGTGGTGTTGTTGGTGGGGGTACCGCTGGCGCCGGCGTTGGCAGTTTTGTACCGGCCATCGGCACCGCTATTGGCGCGGGCGTTGGCATGGTCCTGGGCGGCGTAATCACTGGGTCACAATTATTTTCTGAAACAGATTGTTTGGATGACCCGATTACTGGCGCATTTACATGCTGTCACACCGCGTTTAACAAGGGGCAACGCCAGGCGGAAATTGGTGACTATATGTTTTGCGCCGTGAACGATTCCAATGGTCAACCAGTTGCATACGGCGTGCGCCGCTGTTTACAGGGTGACATAAAAAATGGTTCTGAAACATGGTCTGACACGGAATTATCGTGGTGGGACGGTCTGTGGCAAGACGATTTTTGGGAACCGGAATGCCAATATCGTTTCTGCGGCGAGGCCCCATTGCGTGGTCTGGAAGAATACATTGAATATCAACCAGACACAGAAAATTTCTGTTGGAATTGGGTGTGCAAAACGGGATATACAAAATCTGGTAATACATGCTATACATCTGATGGCAATGCGGCAGGTGGCACCGCCGTAGTTTCGCCAAATGCGCCGGGGGCGGCATCAACCGCTGACCCGTATGCGACCGCCATTAAAAATATTCAGGCCGAGCGTCAACGTATAATTGATTTCTGTGGAACACAAAACACGGATACAGGATTTGGATTGAAATAAAAACATGCGAATTCAAATCGCATTTTGTGCACTATGTATATGTCTGTGGGCCACTACGGCACGTGCGATGCTTGAAACCACCGAATGTGCGACGGCGGCGTTTGCAAATGCGTTGGCGGCAACGGCGAATACTGTTTCTGAAACCGACGATGAAATTGTTATTCAACAATGGGTGCAAAAAACATTTGCCGACGCCGATGTATTGCGCACTGTTTTGGCGTGCCCCGAAATTTCGGGTATTGATATAACCGAAACAGTGAAATTTTTGCCAATAAAATACACTTTTCCGGGCGGCCGCGAAATAGTTATCAATTACGAAACCCAACCCAGGATTTTACACCAGCGTTTAATGTTGGCCACGCGCGCCGCAATGCCACCGGCGGGCGACAGCCCGCGCATTGGTGGCGACGGGGACAATGCCGTATGGACCAATACCGACCCGGCGTGGTATGCCATTATGGTTGTGCAACATGGCGCCCTGGACCGATTTGCCGCCGCCGGCACAAATCACACAATTTCACTGGAATATATAAAAAACAACATTGACGAATTGTATCCGCAAAACAATCGTTGTACCAGTAAAAGCGCGTTTGCCAACGACAGCGATATGATAAATGTGGCCATGCATAAAACCGTTGGATTGGACGACGATTCAAATGACTACTACGTCGCGGGCGATGCCGATTTGCGTTGGGTGTCATATTTGGAAATAGGGCTGGATGTGGCCATAACCGTTGTGACCGCCGGGGGTGGCACGGTTTTGCTGGGCACTACCAAGGCCGCGCGCGCGTCGCGAACGCTGAAAAACCTGGGCAGTACCATCCGCACATTGGCAAAAACCGACGCGGTTCGCGACTATATCCGTGTGTCGCAACAATACGCCCGTGCAGCGGAAGAATTAAAGAAAATAGATCGCGCCGCGAATGCCGCCGAATATGCACGCAAATCGGACCAGGTTGCCGATTTGGCCAAATCTATGCGCGAAATGGAACAAACATCGGACCAGGTTAAACAATACACCCAGGCGACAAAAAGTTATGCCGAAATAAACAAATATCGCCACGCGTTGCGCGGACTGAAAACCGCCCAGCGTGGCAATGTTGTTGCGCGCGGTTGGCGCGCGCTGCGTGCGGCAAACACCGGCAACAAAATGCTGAACCGCGGGGCCCGCGTTGCCCGCAGCAGTGCCGTATCAGGTCGCATTCGCGATTGGCTGTTCAATTCCACCATGCGCAGTGCCGGCATGTTGGCCAAGATGGAGGCCACCGGCGGCGTAATATATGGCGCAATAAAATTTATTGGCGGTATGTACGATTGGACCGAAACCAGCACCGGAGAATTCACCAGTGGCGTTGATTTCGCACCATTGTTGTTGCTGTCGGCGGATGACTTGGCGGGGCAAGAAAACATTGTCAATCATGGAATGTGGTTGATGTGGTTGGGCGACACAATCAGTCCCGCCGACGACGATGCCGCATATTTGCAGGCCATGGATATGGCGGCAAAATTTTACCAAGATTTGACCGAAACGCAATCTGATGCAAACAACAACGCATGCGATGTTGATATATATGTTGTGCGGCCAATATTGCGCAACCCCGGGACCGACAATCCATCAATTTATTATCTGATTATGAACGAAGACCCGTGGTCCACGCATAACGATTGATAAAATTTTCCCATTGTAATTATCGCCACGAATTCTTATAATATGAATAACAACAGAAAACAGGACAGGGGGCACCATGAAACGCTTTATGATGGCATTTATGATTGTTTTAACATCGGTATGCACCGCATCTGCGTACCAGGTTTTATCATCCAAGGAATTGGGTAAAAACGATGCCCGCAATCAGAATGTGGTTGTAAAATGCACCACCGATATGGGCAAGGTTTCCGACCAAACATGCAGTTTGCGTCGCTATGTCAAATGCACGGGGACGGGGGCCGCGAAAAAATGCAACGGGTGGCAACCGTGGCGCAGCCTGCGCAACCCAACCGAACAATATTCCGATTGGCGCAGTGGCGCATCGGCATGCTGTCGCGCAATGGGTTTGCGATAAAACACGCGCCACCGGCGCGTTTTTTTTTATTCTAAAACTCTATCACTTCATCACTATATCACTTACCAACTTTTCTTTGTGTTGTGGCGGGATAGAGCAGCGACGGATGTTCGTTCAACGGCAAAGGGCGACAGGTTGCACCGATAAAGCCAATCAATTGGAATATATTTAATCGGTACCGACCGCATAACAGTCTTTGATATTCGCCCGTTGTTAAATCCATTGCGTTGCACATAAATACAACCGACAATCCCAATTCCTGGCGGATTTGTTCTATTTCCAGTCCAATTCTCATATTGCACCCCAAAAAGAAAACCACCAGAAAATTCAGGTGGTTGGAGGTTAAGAGCTATAATAGAGTATAGTGCGCTTATTCAATATATTCACGCCCTCCAACCGGTTTGGTTGGAGATGTATCGTCATCTCGGACGCTCTATACCGGGCTCTTAAACCCCACAATGGCAACCCGCCATTGCACTGGGAATTATACAATATCTGATACGAAAATACAAGCATAAACGGCCGAAAACATAAACCGGTATACTCCCGTCTGCCTTTTTGCGGCGGTACAAACCCACGTCCGTGGGTTCTTGTCCCGCCCCGGGAAAAATAAAAACGCCGATAAACGGCGTTTGAATTTTTATGGTGGAGCTGATGGGACTCAAACCCACGACCTCTACGATGCGAACGTAGCGCTCTATCAACTGAGCTACAACCCCAAAACTTGGTGCGGATAAGAAGACTCGAACTTCCAAGGCATTGCTGCCACTAGTACCTGAAACTAGCGCGTCTACCAATTCCGCCATATCCGCAATTGCGGTGCTTATGTTATACTAACTTTGCACCTTTTGCAAGGGGAAAATGCGCCAGTGTGAAATTTTGCTACCCGCGTTGCTTTACATGGGGTAATAATCCTGATATAATTACGGGGAATCCAATGGGAATTGGGTTCGGGTCATTCAAAGCCCATACTGTACGGTGCGATTGCATCGTAATCCGAATGTTTATGATGCCTCGCATCGAAATGCCTGACTGTCTGGTTGGGCGTCTGTTGTTATATATTGAAAGCAACAGGATCATTTACAGTATGATTTTGAAAACGCCCGACCGCCAATTCGCTTTGGCGGTTTTTTGATGGGAGAAAACAATATGAAATATTTACAAATTATATCAACCTTGATTTTTAGTGCTGTGTTTGCAGTCGGTATAGTTGGTTCTTCAGCGGGCGCATTTACATCACCACCGATAGACAAGGGTTCTATGATTATCGCACATGATTATTTTGATGTCCCTGAAGAGAACTTTTTCGGTTATGAGTACATGCCGGCAGAGGATTTCAAGGAAGACTTGTGGTCCGCATTTATGAAAGGGTATCACCGAGCAACCGCGTCAACATATGCGTATTTCCCATCGGCGATAGTTGGAATATTTTCAAAAGAGGCATCAACCAAAATGCTGGCACAGGTTGAAGCTGAAAATAGAAAAAGTTCAAACTTGGTTGTAAATAGAGCTCAAAAATATTTGGACTTGTTAAACCAGGGGGAGCCATTACCGAGAGACCATGATGCCGATGTGGCCGAACAGGTCGGATACATACTGGCAGCTATAAGCCCAATTATGTTGTTTTTGTTGATTGTTAATGTTTGTTTCCGAATACACAGACACTACCGTAAAGCGTAGTGATAATGAGAAAAAATCCAAATAAAAAGAGGAAAAATTATGAAATATGCATACGTTATATCAACATTGTTTTTTAGTACTGCACTACAATCAATTTTATCTTGGTCGGCGATTGCATCATCATACAGTGCCCACGAGCCTACATTGCAGGCCGCAAAAAAGACAAAGGTCCCGCTGCACGATGTGTTGCCCGCAACAAATATTCGCACGCATGACCCAATGCGGGTCGAACAGGTAAATCCAGAAGATGAAAGCGGTCTGATTGATTTTTCAACAGGTTATAAATCCGATGGCCAGGGCAACCTTGCTGGGGTTGCGGGGGCTCGTCGGCCTATAACTGGCGAGCGCGGCGACCCGTTCTTCTTGGACCCAGTGGAAAGATACAAAGAGGTCATACCGTTTGACATGTATCTTCCGGCATTGGGGAAATATGCAAAACTAAACACCACACAGCCAGACAAGGCCGCATGGCAAATGATGGTGTTTACGAACGAGGTTCCTGATTATGATTATCTGGGATATTACAGGATGCGCGAGGCCCCCAAACCATCCATGTTAAATAGTGTTTTCACGCGTGGGGTTGCCATGCCCGCAACATACGTTCCCAAAGACACAAAAAGTGCGACGACAAACCCATCAACAAATAATGATCGTGCAAAAATAGAGGCAAAGGTATTAGAACAATTACAGACAGCCACGCCCCAACTGTATAAAAAAACATACACCCAACAAGTGAACCAACCAACATTCAGTAAAAATATGCGCGTTTACACATCTGATCCCAATAACCCAAAAACCGAATGGCAACTTTTGCGTGCGGAAGGGAAATTGCCCGAATACGATTATATGGGCTATTACAGGATGCGCGAAGCTCCAAAAAACTCCATGTTAAATAGTATCTTCACGCGTGGCGTTGCCACGCCTGCAACATACGTTCCAGAAGACACAAAAAGCACGACAATAAACCCATCAACAAATAATAATCGTGCAAAAATAGATGCAAAAGTATTAGAACAATTACAGACGACCGCGCCCCAACCGTATAAAAAAACATACACACAACAAGTGAAACAGCCGACATTCAGTAAAAATATGCGTGTTTACACATCTGATCCTAATGATCCGAAAACACACGGTCGCAAGATTCGTGTGGAATATCCAGAGACGTGGGAGCCACAACCCGGCATTAGCCCAAATAATTTATATAAATTTAATGATAAAAAATATAACAGTCCAGGTGAACGCCGCGGACGCACGTGTGTTATTAATATTATAGATGTTGGAGAAAATTTGTCGCCGTATGAATGGAGGTATGTGCTCTTAGAGCCGGATATCAAGAATGGATTGTTGGAAAACAAAATCAACATTTTGCGCTCAATATTCACACAAGCAGACGCCAATCCCGCATTAATGATTGAAGCTGAGCATGCTTATGAGCAAGTCGGTATAAAATTTTATTCAAAAGCATTATATACAATAGTTGGGTATAAAAACACTATAATTACACTAGTATGTATGACAATTGCTGGCAATGAAAACGATGCACGTGTGCTATTTGATGATTCTAAACCAGTATTCTGGCAATTTATGAACAGCTTCAAGTGTCTAGACAAATGGGAAGACCATACTAATCCAGATGATGATATTTGGACGGAGGTTGAAAAAGAAGTATTTAGAGTTCAAACGGACGTAAAACAGGGGAATTATGACAAATTGCTGAATCAACTGGCAAACAACATGAAAACTGGTTCTGCGTGTCTGAAAGACGATGCGCAAACCCAGCGTTTCAAACAAAGTCGTGATGCTTTATGGGCGTATACAGTTTTTCATACTGACGCCACCATAACGTACTGGCTGCCAAAATATTGTGCAGAATACTCTGTGCCATATAAATTTATAAGACAATTTCAAAAAGATATAGCCCCATACAAGAAAGACGCCCAAAATCAATTAAAACGTATCATGGGTAACGAATACGCATCGTGTATGCATTACGAGTTCTTACAATCAAATGAATCAGCGGAACTTGCATATTTTTCTTTGGAAATGCTGCGCTTGCAGGTTGGCGTGACTAAACAAGAATTATGCCAGGCACTAGACATGCAATCTGTATTACCGTCTGCAATAAATGGATTGATAAAATCAATAAACGCATCAAAATAAAAGGAAAGAAAAATGAAAAAAGAACAAAACATTAAAACAACGCAATACACTCCTTGGGGTTGGTATTGGTTGATAAGTGCTGCAATGTTATGGATTTATGCCATACCCCAAGCTCGGTTATACGGACATGAAGAATTTTTTATTGCAAGAGCAGTCATAATCAGCTTTGTTTTACTGATTCCACCACTAATCGCGGATTCTAGAAAAACAGTCAAACGCAACACTGTATATTGGCTGTCGTTTATATGGATTATACCTTTTGGATGGTTTATTGCACTATGTTTGGCAATTTTTGGCAAAACAGAAACTAAAAAGGAAAGACAACCCCTTCCCAAAGTTAAATTTCACAAAGAAGAGTTGCCCGACAATGCAATTGACAAAGCATTTGTTGTATCGGCGGCAACAACAATGAATGCTGTGACGACTGTGCTGGATTCACGTGTTGTGCGTGGTTCAGTATCTTTTGTTTTCAAAATGATGTGGCTGATAGCAATAATAGGACTTTTGTGGTTGGTTTTGCTTATCATGGAATAATTTCAGAATAAAAACCACCGCATTTATTGATGTAGTGTTTTTATATTTTATCTATTCCAGACCCCCATTTATATCGCCATGCGAAAACTCTATTAAAAAAATTCGCAATTTCCGCTTGACGTGTGGGGGCGAACGGACTAGAATTTTACGGCACACGGTTTTGGGGATATGGCGGAATGGTAGACGCTGAGGACTTAAAATCCTTTGGTCATTGCGACCGTGTGGGTTCAAGTCCCACTATCCCCACCAAGGTGTTCCGATTTCGGATGTGTAGCTCAGTTGGTTAGAGCGCTTCGTTCACATCGAAGAGGTCGTTGGTTCGAGTCCAATCACATCCACCATATTTTATCACACCGATGTCGGTGTTTTTTTATGTTTTTTCGCTTGCTCTGATTTTCGCAATTTTGCTAACATTCAATCAGAGATGAAGAAAATTCTGTCGTTTTTATGTTCATGGATGCTGTGCATCGGTATTGCCGACGCGGCTGTGCGTGATGGCAATGCCACGGCTCGCGCGGCGTCTGCATCGCAACAACGTGTAAATACGACCGTCAAATCGACCGGTGGTCGCACAGGTGGGGCGCGCATTGGCACAAACACCACCGCACGCAATGCACGCGCCAAAACGACATCGTCAACAAATAATCGCACAATTTCATCACGCGCCACCACCACCCAGACCACTCAGCCGGTCGTATCGCGCGCCGCAACATCGCAAAGGACGCCAGCCGCCAGCAATGCGACCACACAAACAAAATCGGTCACCGCACGCGCCACCGACACGACCACAACCGCCATGTCTGAAACGCGCACAGGTGCCGCATACGAACAATGCAAAACGGCGTTTTTCACATGTATGGACCAATTTTGCCAATTGAAAAACGACGATTATCGCCGGTGCTCGTGCAGTGACCGCGTTCTGGAATTGGCCGAAATTCGCAATGTAATGCAGGATGCCAGTGATAAACTGACCGTGTTTAATGAAAACCTGGATACAGTTGGTATGACCGCCGCCCAGGCATCGGCCATGAAAACCGCGTCCGAGGGCGAAAACGCACTGACATCGGATAAATCGGCATCCAAGGCATTATTACAGGCCATTATGAATTCTATCAAGGGCGAGGACACGACCGTTGGTGGCAAATACGCCGATTTGAACAGTATCAGTCTGGCATTTGACACAACCAATTCGTTTGGCACACTGGATGCCGGCGCGGCGGTCGCCGCGTACAACGGCAAAAACCTGTACAGTGCCGTATATCCCCAGTGTCGCAGTGCCGTTCGCGCCGATTGCAGTGACGCCGCATTACAACGCGCGATAAACGCGTATCTGATGGCGATTGAACAAGATTGCAATGCCGTTCAAACAGCAATCGAAACCAAACAGAAAAAAATCAAATCGGCCATTCGCGAAAGCAGTGCTATGTTGGATTTGGCGCGTGTCGAAAACCGCCAAAACCACAATTCATCCGATTTAACAACATGTATCAACAATGTCGAGGCCGCCATATTAAGCGAGGAAGTATGTGGTGCAAATTATCACAAATGTCTGGATAACGGCGAATTTATTGATATTTCAACCGGGAAACCCATTGCGGGTGTTGAACGTTTTTACGAACTGGGCGAAATGTTAAAATTTGCCGATGGTGTCGATGCGGCAAACCAAAAATTATCCAAGGTCAACGCAAACCGCACATTTGTTCAAGCATTTGAAAACAAGGTAAAGAAATTCGCCCAACCGGCACTGGATAAATGCACGGAACAAGCCGATACCGCATGGGCCGAATATTTGGACAAGGCTTTGTTGACCATATATTATTCCCAACAATCCAAGGTCAAAGAAATTCAACAGGGCTGTTTTGATTTCGTATCGTCGTGCTATATCAACAACGAAACCGCACTGACCGCCGCGATGAAAGAATTATCCACCGATTCTGCGTTGGTACTGCAACCAGATAAAATCACATTATCAAACAATATGTGCAATGACTACATCACATCATGCGACAAGATGTTTGGTGACAATACCGGCAACGGCATAATTGCAAAATATATTGAGAACCGCAAAGATGTCGACACATTGGCGGCGTGCCGTGCGGTTGCAAAACAATGCTTTGATAAATTTGGGAGCAGTGGGTATCAAAATTTCTATTATCCATCCAGTGGCCTGTTCAAATCTGGCGCTGCGCTGGATTGGTTTACATTGTATGAGTATAAAGGTACAGAACCCAACCAAGAAAAACTGGTATCACCATGTGCCCAACAATTGAAAAAAATTTCGTCATGCAGCAGCAACGATATGTTGGAACGGGCATTTGGCGGGTTTAACCGCGCGAATATTGTGCGATATGTTGCAAACGATACCCAAACCAAGGCATACATAGCAAAAGACGATGATCTCAATGTGGAAAAAGGGTATGGTCTTATTTCTGACCCTGCTTCAGAAATATACTATGACGGCCAAAAAGGCAACGGCAGATCAACCCCACAAAAAATTATTCCATTCAATAATCGGACACCACGCCCAATTGGCGTTGCAACTGAAATATATAACCAGATTTTGGATACCCTGATTATCCAATGTTCCAATGTTGAGGGGCGGTTTTTGGAATATAAATTCATTGATTTGGGATTATATAATAGTAATAATTTCTGTCTGGCCAATTTTAAAAACTCTAAATACAACAATACCTCTGGGGGACTAGATCTTGTAGAAATGTACGGTCTGTTTGTTGGTGAAGATATGTGTCCACGCGGCTACACACAAAGTGTTGACACGCAATCATGGGGCGCTTGTCTGTGTTGGGAAAATGGTGGTCGCCGCAGCAAATGGGGCGCCAGCACCAAGTGCGAGGCAGCAATACCGCTACAAAGCACAACAGCCAAAGATGGTGTTAATTGTAGCGCCGACCACACAACAACAGCACAAATTACAAAAGAAGTTAAAATCACAGACACTGATAATGATTCTACTATTACTTATCCGGCAGATAAAACGAAAACTGATGTCACTGCATGGTGCACACAGTTGGTGTTATCGTCTGGCAATCAAGTATGTCCGATTGGTGGTAAAAAAACAGAGAACAAAGACACATGCACCTTTAATACCGAACTGACCAATTTGCCCAAAGGCTTGTAATAAGTAATGTTGCGTATTATCACGAAAAACACCGCCAATCGGCGGTGTTTTTGTATATAAAAAAACAAATAAACTATTTTACTGTGTGGCGAATATCGTCGGCAATCAATTCCGCCGGTGCGCCATCAGGGCGCCGCCACAATTTATCGGCACGCGTCAAATCCGCAATCATTTGTTTGCGCACCGCGGGTATTGCCAATTGGGTTGTGGCGTTCAATACATTTTCGACCGTGGCCGCGGTTCCCAAAAATTCTGGATATACACCACGCGACAACAAAATGTTCACCAATGATGCCCATTTAATGCGAATTACCTGGCGTACCAACCACGTTGTTATCGGATTCATTTTGTATATAACAATTGCTGGGATGTGCAACATTGCCAATTCGACCGATACAGTGCCACTGGCCACGATAGCCATATATGATTTTGCATAAAACTCGTACCGCCGCGGTGCATCAACCAATGTGACCGGCACATGCCAATGTGCCACATTGCGCCGCACATAATCGACCGTGGTTTCAACCGTCGGAATCACAAATTTATATCCCACATATCCACTGGCCGCCAATATTTCCGCCGTTTTACGGAATATCGGCATCAGACGTTTGACCTCGGACATACGACTGCCGGGGACCATGGTTATAATTTTATCAGCATCCCCATCGTGCCAATGCGATGATTTGTATTTCCCAATCAGACCGTCCGACACGGGGTGGCCAACCGCCACGGTGTCCAGCCCGTATTTTGTAAAATACGGAATTTCAAAATCAAAAAACGCGTACAATTTATCAAATGTTTTGGCGTATTTCTTTGCACGCGACGGACGCCATGCCCAAACCTGGGGCGCAACAACATGATGAAATCGCAAGCCCCGCGCAATCAGTTTTTGTCCTGCGGATGATTTGCGAACCTGTGCGATGACGCTGCGCGCGAAACCCGGCGCATCAACAGTCAGAACAATATCCGGCGCGGCATCAATTATCGCGGTTGCCGTTTGACGAATGCGACGCATCAATGTGCGCGCATGGGCGGCAACCTCTATCACACCCATAACGGCCAAATCACCCATTGGAAACAAAGAATCCAGTCCCGCGGCAATCATATTTTCGCCACCGACACCAACAAAACGCGCATCTGGCATAGCCGCCATTATTTTTGCGCCCAGGACATCGCCCGATACCTCGCCTGCGATGATAAATACGGTCAATTTTTTATTCTGCATTTTTCGCCGTGCCAATTCCACGCTTTGAACGATTTTCAATAAAATCAATTGCGTCCATTGCGTATTTGTTATTTTTCACCTCGCGGCGAACGCGCGCCAAGCGTTCCGCAACCGTACCATCTGTTTCGCGAAATACCGCCGAATATACATTATGAATTGCGTGCATATCCTCGTTCGTGAAACCATGACGCATCAGACCGACGCGATTAATTGTGCGATATACCGCGCGCGGATTACCATCATAAATTGCGTATGGCAAAACATCATTTCCAACACCCGACATGCCGCCAATAAACGCATTGCGGCCAATGCGCGCAAATTGCAACACCATAACGCCACCGGACAAGATTGCGAAATCTTCAACCTCGACATGGCCGGCGACCTGGACCAGATTGGACATAACAACACTGTTGCCAACCTTGCAATCATGGCCAACATGGGCATTCACCATAATTTGGCAATCGTCACCAATAACCGTGCCATCAGATGCGGGCGTACCCGAATGAATGGTCACATATTCACGAATTTTACACCGTTTACCAATGCGCAGGCCGGTCATGGCGGCTTCGTCTTGCCATTTCAGGTCCTGACTCATAACGCCCAGAACGGCAAACGGATAAACGATAGAATCATCACCAATGGATGTTTTTCCATCAATTACGACATTAGAAATCAATTCCACGCGTTCGCCCAGAACTACATTTGCCCCCACAATGCAATATGGCCCAATCTTGCAATCGGCGCCGATTACGGCACCGTCACGAATAATTGCCGTTGGATGTATATTTGTCATGATAACACTCGCTTTCTTACAGTAATTTCAAGCGTTATAATACATCACCACCGCATAAATTGGTATACAATAAATATAACAAATTATAACAACGCGCGTCCATCACGCACACTGCACGACCGTGCCGATTGATTATATAAAACCAACCCCAGCGCACTGATAACCGGCATAACCGTAATCAGTCCAAACATCATCAGCAACGCCGCAAACGCCATATCGCCCAATGCGGCGGGCAATATTTTTGCGTGCCATACCGACATTGCAAACGACACAAAAAACATAATCGACATTGCCAAAAACACCGGCACAGATTCCGTCAGCACAAACAGTACCGCACACAACGCCGACAAAAAACGCGCCATCCATTTTAATTTAACATACGCCGATTGGTGAATGCGACCATGCGGCGCCACATTGCGCAACGCAACCGTTGCCGCCGCCGCCGCACCAACCAAAACCAGCGCAACCAGATGAAATACGGTCAATGCCCCCAATTGGCCAAATCTGAAAAATTCGGGCTGCATCAAAATCGCGGTACTGGTCGCCATAATTATCAACACACACCCGGCAACATCACGCATTTCACCACGCGCCACGCGCCCAAACAGCCAGCCGCACACCAGGGCACCAATTTGCAATATCGGCCCCCACCACGCATGCGTATCAGACAAACCAACCATAATTAAAATTGCACACACAACCGCAATCATTCCTACGCGACCGCCACCACGCGCCGCACGCCAGGCATTTAATACATTCTTGTTCCGCATGCGCGACGCAATAAACATAGATGAAACGAACACCGTCGCAGCAACCATAAACGGCAAAACGGTTGCACTGTCACGCAACACACCATAATTCCCACCAAACATTACCACCCACATCAGTATCATTACAACCGTGGTCATACATGTCCGCGGAATCATATTTTTTGCGTTCCACCCAAAACGCGCCAAGAAATCCGCCCCATAAAAGTAAACCATACCAAACAGTGGCAGCATCAACAGCCCCCAGAACAAAAATGCTGGGGCAAACAGCGCCGCATTATTGAACGCACTTATCGCACTTTGCACAACCATCGCATCATCAAACATAAACTTGCCTTTTGATTTTGTTGAATTATTATATGGGGATATGACGAAAAAACAAGAGATTTTTAGCCTGATGGGTGGCCGTGTTTGGTGCAATCCGGGAATATATAACCCAACATCTGATGCGGTATGGTTGGCGGCAATGGCCGGGGACGTTCCCGCAAAAACGGTTCTGGATGTTGGCACCGGTACGGGCGCGGTGGCATTATGTTGTGCCGCACATAACCCGGCGGCAACATACACCGGAATTGATATATCGCCCGATATGCTGGACGCCGCACAGAAAAACGCGGAATTAAACCACCGCGATATGGAATTGGTATGCGCCGATATATTAAATTGGAAAACCGACCGCAGATTTGATTTGGTTATGACCAACCCACCGTATTTTACCGGTACACCGGCCGCGCACAATGCGCACCATAATGCTGATTTGATTATGTGGACACGCGCGTGCCTGCGCCGGGTGCGACCACGGGGACATTTTTGCACAATTGTTGATGCGGCGGCAACCGACCGGATTATTTCGGCCATGGTACCACTGTGCGGCGACATAAATATATTCCCGCTGTTTGGTGCAAAACATACCGCCGAACGCGTAATTATCACCGGTCGCACGGGCGTTCGGGGCGGGGCAACCATTCACGGTGGTCTGTCCATGAACAATGATGATGTTTTGCGCGACGGCTTGACTATTGCCCAGATGTTGTCTAGACTGGAATCCAAATGATAAGTTTCATAACCAGATATTTTACATCTTTGTGGGCGCTGATTACATCGCCGTTTCGTGCATTATGGCGACTGATTTCGCGTGTATTCCCGCCGCGCGAATTCACGGTTATGGACACTCCACGCGGCAATGTTTACACTTTCAAACAATCCAGTTTTTGGCGTTTTACCAAATTCTGTGGCAAAATAGGGCTGGTTATATGGGCTACATGGTCAACATACGTGTTTGTGTATCACCGCCCGTTGCTGCAAAAACGCACCCAACAATTGGAACAGGAACGCGCACTGCACGCACGCCACATGACCGATTTGCAGACCTATTTGAAAAAATACAACGATTTAACGCGCAGTTTGAATGTCATAGACGACAAAATTTTGAACGCGAAAAAACTGACCGATAAAGAAAAAGAAGATTTGATGAACAGTCGCCTGAAAACATGGGGCGAATTGGATTTCTTGCGTACGCGCCTGTCCGAAATGTTCACCAACGAGGACTATGCACCGGAATACGCGAAACTATCTGACTTATCGGCGGAATACGAATTGACACGCGCGGAAAATGCGGAACTGAAAAAGCGCAACGCGCAAATGGTTGAATCTATGCGAACAATTGCCGATGCCGATATTCAAATTGTGGATATGGTTGGGAAATTATCATCGGACAATATCGAAACATTAAACAAACCATTAAAACAAATTAAAAGCACACTGGCGTCCCTGGGGCTGAACCAGGCAATATTGGTAAAAAGCGCCAACAAATATGCCAGTCCGCTGGTCGGCGCAGCATTCAGTCCGGTTGAATTTGACAAAGAATTGGATTCAAAATATCAAAAATTGGCCGACGATTTGGAATTATGGAATGGACTGTCTAAATTAAACACATTGCTGCCATTGGGCGCCCCGGTCAAGCGCGTGCGCATAACATCAAACTATGGCACCCGCAACGACCCATTTACCGGCAAACCTAAAAAACACCGCGGAATTGATTTTGCGGGTCGCATTGGCACCGAATTGATGGCCGTTGCCCCAGGTCGCGTTGTTTCGGCCGGCGAGCGCGTCGGATACGGCACCACGGTAGAGGTTGACCACGGTCTGGGCTTTACAACATTATATGCCCATTTGTCCCAGGTAATGGTGTCGCGTGGCGATTGGGTGCGACCGGGCACAATTGTGGGACAGGGCGGTTCATCGGGCCGTTCGACGGGGCCACACCTGCATTACGAAATCAGATACAAGGGCGTGCCGTTTAACCCTTCAACATTTGTAAAGGAAAAATGATATGTTGGCATTTACAAACGCAACTGAAAAACAATCACCGACGATTATCGGCGCCGGGTGCAAATTGACTGGGAACATCCAGACCGACCACATCGTGCAAATTCACGGTACGGTTATTGGCGATATTGTTGCCACAACCGTTGTTATTGGTCGCGGTGGCCGCGTTTCAGGACGCGTGACGGCGGATAATTTGTTTCTGCACGGAACATTGGATGGTCCGGCGGTTGTTGGCACTGCAAATGTGTTCAGCAACGCCCAAATGACGGGAACATTGGCATATACCACATTAAACATTACCGGCAACACCGGTTTGGAATGTAAACTGGAAAAACGCAAGGAAGGAAACAATGAATAAAAACATATCAAAAATATACATCGCATCAGATCACCGTGGGGTGGGGCTGAAATTATACTTGATTGAAATGTTGGCGGCCGATGGGTACCAGGTTGTAAACATGGGCACCGACGATCCAAACACGCCCGTTGATTTCCCAGACATTGCAAAAACCGTCGCCGACGCAATGGAATCTGACAAAAAATCGCGCGGAATTTTAATTTGCGGCACCGGCGCTGGCATTATGATTGCCGCAAATCGTTATCGTCACATTCGCGCATCGCGCTGTGAACGCCCAGAACAGGCACGCGACGATCGTTTCCACGACGATATTAATGTTTTGGCACTGGCG
Source organism: uncultured Alphaproteobacteria bacterium (assembly GCA_934255455.1). GTDB lineage: Bacteria > Pseudomonadota > Alphaproteobacteria > Rs-D84 > Rs-D84 > Enterousia. Next base: position 56,791 of record CAKQNS010000003.1, on the reverse strand, counting down.
GCCGATGACATTGATATTGAAATGGCGTTTGTTGTTGCACAAACATTCCTGGAAAGTCCATTTGACGATTGTGAACGTCGTGTACGCAGAATTCAAAAAATCTCATAAAAAACGGGGCATTGCCCCGTTTTTTATTTCTTTACAACAAAATTTACCAACTTGTTTGGCACCACGATTGTTTTTATTATTTCGGCGCCATCCAATTTAGCCGCGGCCGCTTTATGCGCCGCATCTGTGATTTCCGATGCCGATGCACCCACCGCCACGGTAAATTCGGCGGCGCGTTTACCATTTACCGACACGACAATTGTCATTTCGGTCTTGGCCAATTTCGATGCATCGTATGTTGGCCAATCAGACAATGCCAACATCGTATTGTTTCCCAATTTTTCCCACATTTCTTCGGTCAAATGCGGTGCAAACGGGTTCAACACACGCACCAGCGCAACATACGCCGCACGCGGCATTGTACCACCCGGAAACGCATTCAGATATTCCATCATCGCGGAAATCGCGGTATTAAATCGCATACCATCAATACGTTCGGTGACATCGGCAATCAATTGGTTCATTAAACGTTCTTGTTCGGTGGTCATTGGCACATCGGTCAAATTATCCGATAAATTTTCCACGCGTTTCAAGAAACGTTGAACACCTGCCATTGCGCCATCGGTCCACACAACATTGTTTTCCCATGGCCCCAGCGACAGTACCGCAACGCGTCCCGCATCCGCGCCAACCGCCGCCACTAAATCGGCCACCATAAAACCGTTCCCGCGCGATTTAGACATTTTATACCCATCATTACCCATCAATAATCCCTGGGCCGTGCGGCGCGCATACGGTTCGGCGGTGTTGACCAACCCCAAATCGTACAGCACATGGTGCCAGAAACGCGAATAGATTAAATGGCGTGTGTTATGTTCATGTCCACCATTATAATGTGCGACTGGCATCCAGCGCGCCATTTGTTCGCGCGAGCAAAATTCTTTGCCATTTTTTGGGTCCAGATAGCGCAAAAAATACCACGATGACCCGGCCCATCCCGGCATAGTATCCGTTTCACGACGCGCCGGCGCACCACAGCACGGGCAGGGCACATTCACCCAATCGGTCGCGCGCGCCAGTGGCGATTCACCACTGTCGGTCGGACGATAATCCATCATGTGCGGCTGCATCACCGGCAATTGTTCATCCGGCACCGGCACCCAACCACATTTATCGCAATGAATCATCGGGATTGGTTCACCCCAATACATCTGGCGCGAAAAGCCCCAATCTTTTAATTTATATTTAACCGTTCCGCGTGCAAAACCGTGTTCAGTACCATATTTAATCGCCGCGGCGATTGCATCCGCCTTGTTCATACCGTCTAAGAACGATGAATTTATATGCGTGCCGTCACCTTCCCATACTTTGTCGGCCTCGCCCCCCGCCAAAACAGGGATTATTTCCAAACCAAATTTCTTGGCAAAATCCCAATCGCGCGCATCATGCGCCGGCACCGCCATAATTGTGCCATACGCATAGTCAACCAACACATAATCCGATGTAAAGACCGGTATTTCGCGACCCGTAAACGGATTTATCGCGGTTATGCCACGCAATTGGACACCTGTTTTTTCGCGGGTGGCGTCGGTGCGTTCAATTTCCGTCTTGGCCGCCGCGGCACGGATATATTCACGCACAGCATCGGCATTTTCAATGCGACCTTCGTCCAACCATTTGCGCACCAATTTGTGTTCTGGCGCAATTACGCAAAATGTCACACCAAATATGGTATCCGGGCGCGTGGTGTACACCGTCATAACATCGTCACCAACACGAAAATCAATATCCGCACCGGTCGAACGCCCAATCAGATTGATTTCATCCTTTTTAATGCGTTCATCGAATTTGACATCACGCAACCCATCCAGCAATTTCTGAGCATATTTTGATAATGCCAGATTCCACTGCATTTTCTCTTTCTTTTCAATAACCCCATGGCAACGCGGACATTTGTTATCTTCCAGTTCCTCGTTGGTATATGTCGTTTTGCATTCTGGGCACCAATTCATCGGCAGTGCCGATTTATACGCCAATCCCGCGCGCCAGAATTGGATAAACATCCACTGAGTCCATTTGATGTATTCCGGATCAGATGTCGCAATGCGGGTTTCCGGGTCAACCGACCAACCAACCCGATCAATCATTTCTGAATACGATTTTATCAAATCACGTGCAACATCCGCCGGATGGCGACCAATTTTTGTAGCATAGTGTTCACCGGCAATTCCCATTGCATCGAACCCCATTGGGAACAATACATCGTACCCACGTGCACGGCGAAAACGCGCCATCACATCCATACCAGAATAATTCATCATGTGGCCCGCGTGCATTCCCGCACCGGACAAGAACGGAAATTCAACCAAATTATAAAAACGCGGTTTTGAACCGTCATTTTTCGGCACAAATGCCTGTGCCGCACGCCAACGGCGTTGCCATTTTGCCTCGCGTTCCTGGATTTTTGTGATGTCATCTGCCATAATTTATACCTTTGTTAAAAATCGGATTAAATGATATACGCGAACGCCCAGAAATTCAAGGCAAAAATCGCATTTATTCGGCCAAAAACAGCCCTAAAAATTCGGTATTGCCACTGCCGCCATGAATGGGCGATTGTATTAATCCACGACACACAAAGCCCGCATCGCGAAACGCGTCTGTGGCGCGCTTGATTGCATATTCGTGCCATTCGCGCGATTTTATAACGCCCGCACTGCGCGCCGCAATGTGGCGCGGAACTTCAAACTGGGGTTTAATCAACGCAATTACTGTACGCGCCCCCCACGCACGCGACACCGGCGCAATATCTGCCAATGATATAAATGACACATCAATCACCACCAAATCGACCGGCGACATCGGCTTCAAATTACGAATATCGGTCTGTTCCAGCGATAAAACGCGCGCATCATTTTTTAATTCGGCCACCAATTGATTCGTGCCAACATCAACCGCAATCACACGCGCGGCACCACGCGCCAATAAAACCGATGTAAAGCCACCGGTACTGGCCCCAATGTCCAGACACACCATCCCAGCCGGATTTATTTTGAATTCATCCAGCGCGCGTTCCAATTTCAAACTGCCGCGACCAACAGAATAGGGCAAATCGCCCCCGACCAACAAATCAACATCGGAAACGGGCTGGCTGGGCTTTTTGGCAACCACACCATTTATCGTCACCAATCCGGCATGTACCGCCGCGATGGCACGCGCCCGCGTTGGATAAATATTTTGTGAAACCAATGCAACATCTAATCTCATAACACGTACATAATAAATTACCGCGGATTAAAAATCAACATTATAAAAAATGCCGGCAAAAACACAATATTTTCACGCGGCATAAAATTAAAAAACAAATCAATAAACAAATAAATATAAACTTATGTTAAAGTTTTTAATTACAAACCACAAATTTACCCCACCACCCCACCGAAAATCACCAAAAAAACACAAAAAAACGACCCAAAAAAACGCATAAAAACCGCAGAAATCCGCCACTTTTTGCAATTTTTCGGGGCAAAATAGGGCGTATTTACCGATTTTTGACCCCAGAAACCACCATAATTACCACCACAAAAATATTCAAACCGCAACAATATGCGCGACGCGCTTTATAATCGTAATAACAAAATGATATATAAATATTGTTATAAATTATTTCAATTTAATATGGTGCATACGCATATCAAAATCACACCGCACAAAAACACAAATCAAAAATATATTTTTCATACCGCGCACCATCAAAAAATTATTTAGCCACACCACAAACACCCAACACAATTGTTCGTCCATTTATATTCATTTCACTGTTTTCGCCCCTCTCACAATCCATAACTATACATAATATACATTATGCGCCTTTTTATAATATATTACCCCGCCATGGTCACCCCATCAACACACAACCAAGGAAACAAATCCAAAATAATGAAAGGAGAAAAGAAATGCACCTGTACTACAAAACAATTTCTATAAAAATTTGTATAAACAATTTAGTATTCACGATTTGTTATATTCGCTATCAACAACTAACATGCACGCACCACGCATTATTTCGCCTGGTTATAACGATAATCGCCCTGTTATGCCGCCTGATGTTATAATTTTCGACGATGTGCGACAGAAAAATCACCAAATTTACAAAATTTCGGCACAAAAAACAGGGCCAACAGCCCTGCTTTTTATCTTTAATTTATTTTATTACAAATACACTTTAATGCTTTGTTATCTTTTTGATTTTTGCAACCGACGCGCTCGCAGCGTCCGCCAGATTTTTAAGGTTCTTTTTCAAGTCGCTTTCTTCATCTGTGCCCGGCGCAAGCGGTTTAACATCAGAACAACAATTTGGACATTTCGTCGCCGCGATATTTATTGTTGTTTTACAATACGGACATGTACGCGTGGTCACAGCCTTTTTGTCGCGCATTTTACCAACAACCCGCACAATCAAGAACACCGCAAACATAGTTATCAAGAAACTGACAATTGAATTCAGAAACAGCCCAATATTTATTGTGGTTGCGCCAGCGTCCTGGGCCGCAGCCACCGTGGCGTAATGAACACCTGGTGCGCCACCCGCCAACACAACGAACCACTGCGAAAAATCTACACCACCAACCAACAACCCTATTGGTGGCATAATAACATCTTTGACTAACGAATTGACCACGCTGGTCATAACACCGCCGGCAATGATACCAACCGCCATATCAATAGCACTGCCACGTTCAACAAACGAACGAAATTCTTTCAGAAAACTACTTTTTGCCATATTCACACCCCCGTTTTTTTGAAAAATGGTTATCAACCGCCGACAAAACCTTGTCCAACGTTTTGCGCAGACTTTCATCGCGAGTCTCGACCGTAATATCCGCCAGCGCGTATGTTTTATACCTATCGTTAATCAATTGAGCCAAAATTTTTCGACTGTCTGCATGTAATAATTGCGGACGCGTATTGCGAAAATTTGTCCTTTTAACAAGCAAATCCAACTCTGCCTTTAACCAAATTGTTACCGCCCTGCCCGCCAAAATTTCACGTACCGCGGGGGTAATAAATGCGCCCTCGCCGGTGGAAATAACCTTGGCTGTGGGCGGCGTATCCATCAGTCGCGTAATCACGCGTTGCTCAACACGACGAAATTCATCCTCGCCGTACAGGGCAAAAATATCCACCACGCTGCACCCAGCCGCAGCCTCTATTTCTTTATCGGAATCAACGAACGGCACCCCCAGTTTTCGGGCCAATGCGCGCCCCACACTGGTTTTGCCCGCCCCCATCAGGCCGACCATAACAATTGGTTTATCAGTTTTTATCTTGTTCTTCTCAATCATGCCCCAAATAATACACGAAAAAGCTATAACCCTCAAATGAAAAATTGAAAATATCACTTTTATTCCAATGGGGCTTTTTATTTTATAAAATACAAAAAAATATGATATAATCGTCATTGAACAACGGGGGGCAAGAGATATGAAACACACATCTGTTTTAGCATTGGCATCGTTTTTTGCCACAGCATTTGGCACATCGCACGGCGCGGCCATGGCGGCGACATCTGCGAACGCGTTGGCCAATGGCATTTCTGTGCGTAACATTGGTGCAATTCAGCACACCATTATGAACCACACAATCGGCACGTTCGAGGGCACTATGTCGGCGGCCTTGGGCACTCGTGGTAAACTAGTTGATAATGTCACACCAGCCAATCGCCCCACCCCACGTGCGCGTGGCGACAGTGCGAAAATGTATGGCCGCATGCCCGAATACGGCACCCCGGCAATGTACGGCGAATATGGCGACGATGGCACCGTATTGCGCGGGCGCAGCGGCGGTGACGACATCGCAACCATCCGCCCAACAATAAACAATGTTTGGATGAATTGGCAACATGTCGCCGACGATGCCAGTTTTAATGATTTTGCGACGGTCGATTCTGACTATGACCTGGTGACAATTGGTCTGGCCGGTGGCGATGCCCAGTTTGGTAACGGTATATCCGATTGGGGGCTGTTTGCGGGCTATGTTGGTGGCACCCAGAAAAACGATTTAATCGACATTAACGAAAACGGCGGCTATGTCGGCGTGTACAGTGGATATACCATTGGCGGGCTGAATTTATCAGTGGTGGCGAATGGTGGCGCGCTGTTTAACACGGTGGCGGCAACACGTACGATGCGCGGCCACGATTACGCAAACGCGTGGGTTGGTGCGGCCATGAATGTGACATATAACATTGAATTGGACCCAACATTTACATTACAGCCCGGTGTATACGGCGGCTATACTTGGGTTCAGTCGGCAAATTACACAATGGGCGACGGCACATACATCGAAAACCAAAATATGAATTTGTTTGAAATTGCGCCGGGCGCCCGCGCGATAAAGAATCTGGGCGATGGATGGTTTGGATTTATCGGCGGCAAATATGTGTTTCATTTTGCACATGGTGGCGACGCCAATGTGATGGGCGTCCGATTGGCCGAATTAGATTTTGATAACTATTCCGAATATGGCATAGGCATTGAAAAATCCATAGACCGATTTAATATGTCAATCAACCTGGGGCGTCGTGATGGTGGCCGCACCGGTTGGACATGGGGCACCAGCCTGAAATATATATTCTGACAAAACGCGCCACGGGCGGGGGTTATCCACGAAATCCCGTGGCGACGATAAACATTTCTACACTGTCCGCGCGCGATGCCGGCGGTTTAATATGATGTACGGTTTCAAAACGCTGTTTAATCTGGCGAATCAGTTCGCCAGTTGTGCCACCGGTAAACGATTTTGCGACAAATGTCCCGCCCGGTTTCAGCGCGCGACACGCAAAATCAAACGCGTATTCCAACAACACCATTTGACGCAGGTGGTCGGTCTTTTTATGCCCAACTGTGTTCGGCGCCATATCAGACAACACAACATCCACCGTACCCCGCCCCGCAGCATCGGCCGGCAAATTTAATTTTTCCACCAACCAATCCAGCGCAGCATCGGTCGTAAAATCACCTTGGTAAAATTCCACACCCGGAATTGGGGCGATTTCCAATAAATCCATTGCAAAAACACGTGATCGCGGATATGTGCGCACAACATATTGTGTCCATGACCCCGGGGCCGCGCCCAGGTCAACAACAACCTGGCCATTTTTCAAGAAATGGTATTTTTCATCCATTTCTATCAATTTATATGCCGCCCGTGCGCGATACCCATCGCGATGTGCGCGCGCCACATACGGGTCAGACGCCTGGCGTTGTAACCATGCAACCGATGATTTATGTGCAGCAATTTTTTTGTTTAGTATCTTCATATTATTGTCATTCCGCGTGGCCTGTGCGTTGCGGGGTGCCCCGTGTGCGAGCCCACCTAGCGTGCGCGCTGTTCGTTCATACGGCGAACATAATCACGATGCAAAACCTGGGCCGCGCGTGCCGCACCGCCATAGATAACATGCGTGCGTTCGTCATCAGAATCGGTCACGACATGACGTGTACCATGGTGTTTGTATTCAACATCAAACGCATATTCCACCACCAATTCTTCGCCACGGTATCCCTTGGGCACCATAACCGCCTGAATTGGAGAAACGCTTTTAATATCCCAATTAAATATTCTTTTGAAATTTATTTGCATTTTGCTGATTTCCTTGTTTTTTCATTTTTTCCATTATCGCTTCCATACCGCCCATACGCTGGACCAGAGCCATTTGTTGGCGCATTTTTGTATATTGTTTAATAATGTGTTCAACATCGCGTACCGTGCAACCAGCGGTTTCGGCAATGCGGGTCTTGGCATTGACAAAAATCTTGTCCGGTTCGGCACGTTCGGCGGGTGTCATCGCTTCCAGAATCTTTATCTGGGCATCGACACTGCCGTCTTTGATTTTTTCTTTCATGGCTGCAACCGCGCCAGACATTCCCGGCACCATTTTCAACAGGCCGCTGAAATTGCTCATTTTTTTAATCTGTTTTAACTGGGCCAGCATATCATTCATATCAAATTGACCCGACATCATACGTTGGGCGGTCTCCTTCATACCGGATGGAATTTTATCCTCTATCTGTTTTGCCTGGTCAGGGGTATTATTTGTGTCAACCGATGCTGCGGCGACATTATCGCGTTTCTTTTTTCCAAATCCGAACATGTTTTACTCCTTATTTTATTTTTTGATTGTGGCATTTTTAGTAGTTTTGTCAAGGTATCTGTGCAGGTATTTTCCCGTCAACGATTCCGGAATCGCGGCAACCTGCTCTGGCGTACCAGTGGCAATCACGCGGCCGCCACCCGCACCACCCGACGGCCCCAAATCAATAACCCAATCCGCGGTTTTTATTACGTCCAAGTTATGTTCAATAACGATAACCGTGTTGCCTGCGTCCACTAATTCGTGCAACACCGACAGCAACATTTTAATATCTTCGAAATGCAGCCCGGTTGTTGGTTCATCCAAGATGTAAATCGTTTGCCCCGTGCTGCGCGCCGCCAATTCCTTGGACAGTTTGATACGCTGGGCCTCGCCCCCAGACAGGTCCAATGAACTTTGTCCCAGTTTGATGTAATCCAGCCCCACGCGTTTCAGCAATTCCAATTTACGCGCAATTTGTGGCACATTGATGAACAAGTGATACGCCTCGTCCACTGTCATATCCAACACATCGGCGATTGATTTGCCCTTGTATTTTACCGCCAATGTTTCTTCGTTATATCGTGTGCCGTGGCATTTGTCGCACTCGACATACACATCGGCCAAGAAATTCATTTCAATCTTTATCTGGCCATCACCCTGGCACGCCTCGCACCGACCGCCTTTGACATTAAATGAAAAGCGTCCCGATGTATATCCGCGGGCCTTGGCCTCGGGCAAGCCGGCAAAGAAATCACGGATATTTGAAAACACACCCGTATATGTTGCCGGATTACTGCGCGGGCTGCGCCCGATGGGCGACTGGTCAATATCAACAACCTTGTCCACGTTTTCCATACCGCGAATAATATCGTGCGCGCCCATTTCAATTTTCGAATTATACAGCGCACGCATCAATGCCGGATACAATGTGTCCAGCAACAGTGTCGATTTACCCGACCCCGACACACCCGTCAACGCAATAAATTTACCCAGCGGAAATTCCACATCTATGTTTTTCAGGTTGTTTTCGCGCGCCCCGGTAATCGTGATTGATTTGCCGTTGCCCGCACGACGCGTTTTGGGAACATCAATCTTGCGCTTGCCCGTCAAATACTGTGCGGTCAAAGAATCCCGGCACTTCATCACCTGTTGCGGTGTTCCGGCGGCAACAACATTACCACCATTTACCCCCGCACCGCGGCCAATATCAACCAAGTAATCCGCCGCGCGCATGGCATCTTCGTCATGTTCAACAACGATAACAGTATTATCCTTGTCCCGCAGGGTTTTCAATGTTTCCAGCAATTTATCATTATCACTTTGGTGCAGACCAATTGACGGTTCATCCAACACATACAGCACGCCAGACAGGCCGCTGCCAATCTGGGACGCCAGGCGAATACGTTGTGCCTCGCCCCCGGACAGGGTTCCCGCCATACGCGACAGCGTCAAATAACCCAAGCCAACATTCTGCAAAAATTGCAAACGTGACGTAATTTCGCGCAAGATAACACGCGCAATGCCGTTTTCTTTTTGGGTTAAATGATTCGGCAAATCCGTAAACCAACGCAGCGAATCATCCACCGCCAAATCGCACGCATCCATAATGTCAAACCCGTTGATTTTCACGCACAATGCCTGGATATTCAGACGTTTTCCGTGGCACATTGGGCACGGCTTTTCCGATTGGTATTTCGCCAGTTCGGACTTCATTGCCTCGGAATCCGATTCGCGCCAGCGGCGTTCTATGTTCGGGATTACGCCCTCGTACGGTTTTTCATAAACAAATCCGTTCCAGTTGATTTTAATCGGTTCATCCCCACTGCCATACAAAATCAAATTCTTTTGTTCGGCGGTCAATGTATGCCATGGTTTCGACAACGGAATCTTGTATTTTTTATGCAACGCATCCAACAGATGGTCAAACTGGCTCAGCATACCGCCACGCGACCACGGCGCAATCGCACCGTCTAGAATCGATTTAGACGGATCCGGTATTACCAAATCGGGCGACATATTCAATTGAACACCCAAACCATCGCACGCCGGGCACGCGCCCAATGGTGCATTAAATGAAAACAGGCGCGGTTCAATTTTCGGTACGGTAAAACCGCTGACTGGACACGCATAGTTTTGCGAATATAACACATCCTCGTTCGTGTCCAGGCGACGCACCAACACCGATCCTGGCACCAGGCGCAATGAACCCTCGAACGAAGAATACATACGACTGCGGAATTCATCAATCGCGTTGCTGTCGGCGTCCGCCGCCGGCATGGCCAGACGGTCAACAATTACAAATATATTATGTTTTTTATTCTTGTCCAACGCTGGCACAGACGACAAATCATACAATTCGCCATCAACAATGGCGCGCTGATACCCCTGCTTTATCAAGAATGCTATTTCTTTCTTGTATTCGCCCTTGCGCTCGCGTACCAGTGGCGCCATGATGTAAATGCGCGTGCCCGCCGGAATTTTCATGGTCCAATCAACCATTTCAGCAATAGTTTGCGATTTAATGGGTAAACCCGTCACCGGCGAATGCGGCACACCAATACGTGCCCACAATAAACGCAGGTAATCGTAAATCTCGGTCACGGTGCCAACCGTTGAACGCGGGTTTTTTGATGTAGTTTTTTGTTCAATAGAAATTGCCGGGGCCAGCCCCTCTATTAAATCAACATCGGGCTTTTTCTGCATATCTAAAAACTGGCGCGCATACGACGACAGCGATTCAACATAACGGCGTTGACCCTCGGCATAAATGGTATTAAACGCCAACGACGATTTGCCGGAACCAGACACACCAGTAAAGACCACCAATTTGTTTTTTGGTATGTCCAAATCAATATTTTTAAGATTATTTTCGCGTGCACCGCGAATTTTTATTATTCCACTCATAGTGATTGATATAGATAATTTGTCGCGATTTTCAATACAAAGGGCGAAAAATCTTTCGCCCCTGTGAATTTATTTAATTGGCCGATGCCCTCAATTTGTCGGGGTTCAATGAAATCCCGGATTTACGGGTGTGATCCGCCCCTGCCCGCGGTGCTAATTTGCCACCGACCCAAATATCAATGCCGCCAGCATTACCAAAAGTCGCCTTTTGATTCTGGGCCGCCGACACATAATAAACATCGCCCGGCACCAAAACACGGCTGAATACGGTGTTGCCACGCGCATCTTCGACCTTGACCCAGGATTCATCAATTGCCTGCAAAACCACGGTGCCCTTGGCACGATTGTCGGCGCCAAAGCGTTCGCGAACAGCAACCGTGAATTTTGGCTCAACTGGCGCCTGTTCAGTGGCCGCCACATCATCAGGCGTAGCAGCAGCATCAGCCACCGATTGCCCCCCCGACAATAGTAACGACATCAAAATTATGAACAAAATCAGCGCCGATATACCCGCTGCGAACCATTTCCAATGAACACGAACAAACGCCCACAGGTGTTGAAACCACGCGCGCAATGTCTGGCCACGCCCCGCACAAGCACACGCGACGCCATCATCGGCGGCGTCTTCTTTGTCAGAATGCGCCTGGCATTCACCAGACAGCCCCATTTCGCGCTTTAACTTTGCAACGATTTCATCCGGATCTAACCCCAATTCCATGGCGTAATTACGCGCAAAACCCAAAATATAGACCGGTTCTGGAATCACATTGTAATTGCCATCTTCCAGTGCCTGTAAAAATTCCTCGCGAATACACAACTGCTTCGCGATGGTTGGAATTTCGCGTTTGCGACGACCGGTTGTGCGCGCGTTGCGCAACATTTCGCCGGCGGTAATTTCCAACTGTGGTAAAGCGTCATTTTCATTCATAGTCATTTTTCCTTGTTATGCACTATCATAAACCTATATTTTCCAGGCCGCAACCCCAAAATTCACGAATTGCATCACGCAATGCATCCGCATCGGTAATTTGGTTTACCCGTATGCGAAAGCCCGCCGAATTCGGGCGCCCCGCTGAATACCATGCGGCATGTTTGCGAAACATGGGCACCGCCACCGCCGCGCCATAGTATTCAATTGCATATTCCAAATGTTGCAACACCACACGACCGACATTGTCCGGTGCGCATTCGCGCCCCGCAATTTGCCCCAGCACCCATGGACGTCCCAACATTGCGCGCCCAATCATCACACCTGCATAGCCCAATTTTTCCATGTCGGCTGCATCCGCCGCGGTCGCAATATCACCATTTGCAATAATCGGAATCGGCGCGTGCGACACATCGGGATGCGCCGCCGGGCAAACATATAATTGGGCACGCGTCCGCCCATGCAACGAGGCAAACCGAACACCAGAGTCCGCGGCAATGCGCACCAGTTCACGCCAGTCACGATGCGCATCATCCCACCCCAGGCGGGTTTTGACCGACACCGGAATATCGACTGCACGCACCACCGCCGCCATTATTTTACCGGCCAACAAATGGTCCCGCATCAGGTACGCCCCCGCCCCGGCACGCGTTGCAACCTTGGGCACGGGACAGCCCATATTTATATCAATCCACCGTGCACCCGCGTCCTGTAAAATGCGCGCCGCGTCGGCCATTAAATTCACATCGGCACCAAAAATCTGGGCACCTATGGGGTCCTCGTCATCATATCGGTCGAAATTACGCGGACAATTTTTATGCGCCGCAACCAACGAATGGCATGAAATCATTTCCGTGACCAGCGGCGCATTTGGCGCAAACGCACGCAAGACCCGCCGAAACGGCCGGTCGGTAATTCCCGCTAACGGTGCAGCAAAAATTTGATTATCACTAAACATTTGTGATATAATGGCACCGATGAAGGAAAAAATCAAAAATTTCTTTGGGTTTATTGGGCGCGCCTGGGATGCCAGTTGGCGTGGCAAGATTGGCGTTTTAATGGTTGCATTTGCGCTGTTTATGTTTGTGCGCATATTTTGGGGCACGGTGAATGTTCAACGGTTTATTGTAAATATATGGCGTTTGGATGCCGAGCAAACCGAATTGGCGACCCAGCGCGAAAAACTGGACGCCATAAACCGCCACATTGAATTATTGCAATCGGCCAGCCCCGATTATGTCCAGGAACTGGGGTTAAAATACCTGAACATTGGCGACCCTAAATTCAAGATTTTGAAAATATAGCCATTAAAAATCCCCGCGTTTGCGGGGATTTTTTAATTCAACAAAACAATCATAACATTCAGGTATGTCGCAAACAGCATCCATAATAAATATGGCCACAGTAAATACGACGCCCATTTATCGAAAACATGAAACACACTCATCATCCAAATGGTGATGCCAATCAGACCAATTAAAACTATCAATGCCGCACCCGCCAAATGCAGACCAAAGAACACATACGACCACATTGCGTTCAACACCATTTGAACCAAAAACAGCAAGTATGCCGGCGTTTTCGAACGGCGCGTTTTGTCGCTGCGTATGACCAAGAATAACGACACACCAATCAATGCGTATAATATTGTCCACGCCAGCGCAAACACCCATCCATCGGGTGTCAGTGCTGATTTGCTCAACGCATTATACCAAACATCGGACGGCCCATGTGGTGAAAACATGGCACCAATAACATCGGGAATAAACGCCAACACCATGGCCAAAATAAATTGAAATACACGTCGCATGTATGCTCTCCTTTGAACTCTGATACCCAAATTATACCGCGCACCCCGCCCCACCCGCCACAGGAACGATTTCCCGGGTGCATTTATACAAAACTTGAAATTTCCCGAAAGATAGTATAGAATAGCGACCGTGCGCCCTTAGCCCAGCTGGATAGAGCATCGGATTTCTAATCCGCAGGTCGCAGGTTCGAATCCTGCAGGGCGCGCCAGAGATAAGAAATACCCACGGTGTGAGCCGTGGGTATTTTTTATTTTGTGCGAGCACCAGGATTTGAACCTGCGAGTTAAGCGGTTCGACCCGTCGCAAAAAGGCGGAAACACGCCGTTCGCCGCAGGCGATTTTGCACGGGCGGCGTCAGCCAATCCTGCAGGGCGCGCCAGTTTCACAAAAAAACACCCCGCCAAACTGGCGGGGATTTTTATACTTTGCGTTTACTAATCCAATACACTGCGTTTTAATTTCAGCAATTCGATATACATGTATATATCTGATGCCGCATACAACAACAATGTGACGGCCAGGTAATACACCACCGCAACCGGTGCCGCCATTGGCCGGAACAACAATGCCACCGCCAACGCGACCAACGCAATTGCAACAACCAGGTCAATTACCCAATGTCCAAACCGCGCACGCGCCATATTGATGGCAAACACCAATGCGCGCAATGCTTTGAAGAAAAACAGCACCACAAAAATCAATGCAATGCCGATAATTGAACCGGTCGGGTACACACAGAACAGCACACCCAACACTATGTTTATCAAACCGAATATTACATCAACCCAACCGCCGCCGATATTACGCGACACAATGAATCCGGAAATCGCGCGATACATTCCAAACAGCACCAATCCGATGCCAATAATGAATGTCAGCACGGTCAAAATGACAACTGGCTTGAAAAACATCCATATTGCCGCGGCACCAAACAATATGGCCTCGCATACCAACAATGGTGCCGATTTATCGTACAGGCGCTGGACCGCCGCCGCGGCCGGGTCCGATGATGCACGCCGCACGTGGGTCGCGCGCACGCGTTTTGGTGCAAATTTTTTAACTGGTTCTTTTTTTGGCATATTAAACTCCCTTTCCTTGTCTATGTGATTAACATTGTAATACTTTTACCCCCGCGTTTCAAGTCCTGCGCATCGGCAAAAATTCATATAAACGGCATAACTGTGCACGATTACCGATATTGCAATACCACTACCCCGCCCGCTTATGCGGGCACCCCTTCGCCGGGCGAAGGGGATTTTAGACCGCGACGGGAATAAAAAAAGTGCGCCGAATGGCGCACACATTATTTTTATCACGGCGGAGCACAGCGGAGACGGATGCACTTTGAACTTTGGTATTTGAACTCTGAAAAACCGCCCCATGGGGCGGTTTTTATTAAAAAGGGATGTCGTTTCGCGCGGCTACACGGAACCTGCGCCGGCGCTTGGTTTCATCACCGATTGATTTTGCATACGCAAAATCCGGTGACGCCACCCATTAAAATGGGATGTCGTCACCGATGTCGGCAACGGAAATTTCTTCGCGTGGGGCTGGGGCCGCCGCCGGGGCGTCATTCATACCCTGGTCCAGGCTTTTTGCGCCCGACAAAATAACCATTTGACCCGCGAATTGGTTCAACACAACCTCGGTCGTGAAAACATCGGCGCCCTGCTGATTTTGCCATTTGCGTGTGCGCAACGAACCTTCCAGATACAATTTGGTGCCCTTTTGCAACATACGTTCCGCAACATCAACCAAATTAGGATTGAAAATCACAACGCGATGCCATTCTGTTTGTTCTTTCTGTTCACCGGTCGTGCGGTCACGCCATCTGTCCGATGTGGCCAATGAAAAACTGACAACTTTTTGTCCGCTTTGCATTGTGCGCACCTGGGGTTCTTGACCCACATTACCAACCAATATTACTTTATTTATACTGCCTGCCATATTCGCTTCCTTTGTTTAATTGTATGTTTAATGAAAGCAATTACGCGCCAATAAATCAAGCAAAAATAACAAATCTTGACTTTTTGGGGCAAAAGGCGTATAATAAATGGGTCAAAAGACAAGTTGGGCGCGAATTCTCGCAACACCCCATTCCCACAAAAGGATTATTTATGCATATAAATGAAATCAAGGCGAAATCGCCACAGCAATTGCTGAAAATGGCCGAAGATATGGGCATTGAAAACCCGTCACAGTTAAATGTGCAACAATTGCGCTTTGCCGTGATGCGCGTGTTTGCGGCCGATAACAAAATTACATTGATTGGTGACGGCGTTCTGGAACGGATGCAGGATGGTTTTGGGTTCCTGCGCGCGCCGGAAAGCAACTATCTGGCCGGGCCAGATGATTTGTATGTGTCGCCAAATTTGATTAAAAAATACGGTTTGAAAACCGGCGACTATGTCGAGGGTCAAATCCAGGCCCCACAAAACGAATCCGAACGCTATTTTGCGCTGGAAACAATTGAACGCGTCAACGGCGATGCGCCGGAAAAATTGCGCCACCGCGTGTCGTTTGACGATATGACACCACTGTACCCCGACGAAATGCTGCGGATGGAGGTGACGGACGACAAGGACAAGGGACGCAGTCTGTCCGCACGCGTAATTGACCTGATTTCCCCAACCGGCAAGGGCCAGCGCAGTCTGATTGTTGCACCACCGCGCACTGGAAAAACCGTTATGTTGCAAAACATCGCGCATTCAATCGCGACGAATTATCCAGATGTAAAACTGATTGTGTTGCTGATTGACGAACGCCCCGAAGAAGTGACCGATATGCAGCGCAGCGTCAAGGGCGAGGTTATTTCGTCCACATTTGATGAACCCGCCGCGCGCCATATCCAGGTTGCCGAAATGGTTATTGAAAAGGCCAAACGTTTGGTCGAGGCCGGCCAAGATGTCGTCATCTTGTTGGATTCTATCACACGTCTGGGCCGTGCGTACAACACATGCGTTCCATCCAGCGGCAAGGTTTTGACCGGTGGTGTTGACGCATACGCGTTGCAACGCCCAAAACGCTTCTTTGGTGCCGCCCGTAATATCGAGGGTGGCGGCAGCCTGACCATCATTGCGACCGCACTGGTTGATACCGGGTCAAAAATGGACGAGGTTATTTTCGAAGAGTTCAAGGGGACCGGCAACAGTGAAATCATCTTGGACCGCAAACTGTCCGACAAACGCGTGTACCCGGCAATCGACATCACCAAATCCGGCACCCGCAAGGAAGACCTGTTGGTGGGCAAAGACACATTATCGAAAATGTATGTCTTGCGCCGCATCATCAACCCAATGGGCACGCTCGAGGCCATGGAATTTTTGCTGGATAAATTGCGTTTGACCAAAACAAATGCTGATTTTTTCAGTTCAATGAATCAATAACAAAAACGCGCCAATGGCGCGTTTTTTTTGGAAACAACCCGATGAAAATATATCTGATTGCGGCGATGGCCGCATTTATTTTATTTGCGTTTGCCACCGGGGCGCGTATCGGCACACTGCGATGCGAAAGAAATACGGCACGTACCACCACAACGCAACAAACACAAATTATTCAACACCAGGTAAAGATAAATGAGAAAACTATGCATACTGGCATGCGTGATATTCGTCGCATCTTGCGCGAAAAATACACCATTGTCGAATAATACTTGCCCACCATGCATACCAATTTATGGACATGCAAATGACTGGGGCCAAATCAGTGACGATTTGGCCCGCAATATTTATCAACATAATCTGATGTGTGGCGAGATTTAATCAGCCAACGCAATGCCAACCAATTCACGCACGATTTCCGCACTCTGTGCATCATCATCGCGTGGAGCATATTCCACAAATTCAAAACTGTGTGCATCGGGCGCAAACGCGTGTGTCAACTGGCGCGCGGCAGCCAATGTTATGCCATTTGGTTCGGGCACCAATACAGATTTGAACACATCGGCGTCAATTGCATCAAAATCAAACGATACAACATACGGGCGACCGTCAATTTGACGGAATATTTCCCCAATTACGGCGTCCAGCCGGTCCGGCGAATTCAAATCATCGGGCGTGCGCATAAATATATTGTTGGCACGAACGAACTCTATCTCCGCTGGTTCATACGAACGCGAACCCAAATAGAATATATTTTCGGGGTTTAATGCCGGCATGCGTTCTTGCAGTCCCAGCCAACGTTCATCACCCTGGCCCACCAATGCGCGCACATTTGTGCCGTGTGGCGCACCAGACGCCTGGGCACGGGATGATTCCGGCGTGTGAATATCCAAATGCGCATCAATGTATACCAGGCACAAATCCTGGTCTGGGATACGGTCTGCCAACGCGGCAAAATGGCCAAAATTCACAGAATGGTCGCCACCAATCAGGACATGCGGCGTACGCGGTGTTGTTGCATAGATTTTTTTCTGGACCAAAAAGTTTTCACCGAAACGGTCACGCGCCCACAGTTCCGCATCATACGCATCTGGCACAACGGTTGTGCAATCATATTCTGGAAACATTTTTTTAACCGCCGCCGGGGCCAATGCCGGCCCGCCCAAGACTACATTTGCGGTCGCGCCGCGCCCATATTCAATTCCAAATAAAGATTTCATTTATAAGCCCCCACTATACTTTCGGCGGCAGATTTAATTTTTTGCAGCGATTGTTCGTACGACGCACAATCACGCGCAATTTCCGAACGATACGCATCGCGCAGGTTTGTCGCCATATAAAAGCACCCACGCAAATGTTGGGCGCAATAACTGTGCCCCGCCACAAACGCATTTTGACCATTGGTGCGGTTATCCGCACTGGACCAGTCAATATCCAACAAATTATCCAATTTAGTCCACGAATTATCCCCGGTATATTTCCCCACGCGGTCCATCCAATATTCATTCATTTCATCATCAGACCACTGTTTCGTGGTTTTCAACGCCAATATTTTATTCACCAATTCCGTAATTGCCGGTTGATATGTCGCGTCAATCTGGGCCAATCTGGAACTGCAAAAGCAACGATTATACGCCGTGTCTTTGCGCTGGCAATAATCATTCATGCATTCGGTATAATCCGCATAGCAACGCGCCGATGTTATCGTTTCGCCCGTTGTGGTTGTTTGAACCAAATTGTCCGACGAACGCACAACCGTTGATGCGTCATCACGCACCGCCCGCCCGCGTGCGGCCCCCGTGGCCGACGCCACACCGCGCATCATATTTGCATTGCCCGTTGCCGCGCGCGTGGTTGTGCGCCGCGGAACCACACGACGCGCAGTGGTTGAATTCGCACTTGACGCGGCAGCCACCGTTGTGCCGGTTGTTGTGGCGGCACGCGCCGCCGTTGTGGTGCGCGGCACAACGCGACGATTGCTGGACGACGCCGTTTGAACGGTTCGCGCCAGCGTATTTATCTGTGCATTATTTTGTGTTGGTGTGGTCCCGGGGTTCAAACTGGTCCGCATTTTATTGTTCATATATGGGTATAAATTGTTATATGTATTCGCGCTGACATACCCGGCGGCGGCATTTGACGATGTGGTGCGCGCACTGCGTGCGGCGGCATACGCACCAATCTGCGCCACGCCCCCCACCAGGCACCCAATAATCAAAATTCCCAAATACCTATACATCACCACTATGATATAAACTTTTACCCCCCGCGTTCAAGCACAAAATAATATAAACATTTGCAATTCAAAAAATTGCTGTTATAATCTGTGTCGTTTCGGGGCGTAGCTCAGTCTGGTAGAGTGCTTGCTTTGGGAGCAAGATGTCGAAGGTTCGAATCCTTTCGCCCCGACCAAAAAATAACAAACGACCACTTTGGGTCGTTTTTTATTTTTTCCACGGGACGCGGATTCGAACTTGGTTCTCATCTTTCCCTCGTTATGGCACGCCACAACTGCGGGGCATTCGTGACGGTTTGGTCGTGCTTATACACGCCCGCACCTACTCATTGTCGCCCCGTCCGACTTTACCACCTAGTTTCGAGTTTTTTAATTACTGGTACAAAACACATAGTTTATTTCAATAATGCCCGTAAATTTTGTTCTGCGTTATTTGCCTCTCCAACAGCATCCAGTAAATTTTTCATCAATATATCTGTATTACTTTTTTTTGTCTTCAATGCATTTTGTAAAACATTTGCGGCACTATATGCACCATCCAAAGATAATTGTAAGTTCTCTATCGCCGGTTCAACTCTGACAATATTACAACTTCCATAACTACTTTTTGATTTTTTCTTATAATAAATTTTGTTGCCGCGCCCATCATATTTATAACATCCAAGCAAACTTTTTGCCCCAGACGCGGAATTAGGATAAGCACTGGGACACTGGTATACACCTTCTTTAGCAAACATATTCAATTCTTTAAAGACACTAGGCATTACTATCAAATTGTCACCTATAAAACCGTACATTCCTGTCTTGCCTTCAAACAACTCATTAAATTCACCAAAATAATATGTTGCATGTGCCGAACTATTGCGACTGCATGCCACCACCCCGTCATAGGCCTTTCCATTTTCACCTGTACCAAAAGCGTGACTCACATCAGGGTCAAAACAAGAAACTCTGTGTGCGCCACCATAACCACAAATATTTTGTGTATCATATTTTGTTGAAATTTGCCCATTATTCACACAAAAGCACCCCGGCGAACAAGGCTTCTTACTTTCCGCCCCATACACGGTTGTATCCAATAACCAGCCCATTGACACAACCATTATAAACAAAAAATTTTCAATAGTTTTCATAATTCTCATCCTGTTTGCTCGCAACTTATATATATATTCACTCACCTTATATACCTGCGCTTATCATCCTTTTCTTTATTTCCAAGTCGTTATTCAGGTACCCAGTTCCTATATCATTGGATGATGTGTCAATGTCAGATTTCGTTTCCAAATCGTCATTCACGTATCTGGTTCCCGACGAGCGCATTGATTTCCCCATTGCTGTTTTTTGCGTTTTCAACATATCTATTTTTTCTTTCTTGCTTTTTGAAACTAACGAATCAGATATTCCTACATTTATCATTGCCTTGTCTGGTTCTATTTTCTTGAAAGAATCAGATGTTTTTGCACTTATTATCGTCTGTTTCGATTCTATTTCTCTTTCATTGACGGCAACGGGTATTTCCGTATTTATTATCGCCTTGTCCTTCACTGTTTGGATAGTCTTTTGTTCTTGATTATTCAAATTATTTTGTAAATATTGTGCCGTTTTATTTACTTTATCCAGGGAAAATCGCAAATTCGCCAATAAACTTTCAAGCGCTTCATTACAATTTTCATAATTATTGTTTGTATAATAAACTTTTTTGCCATCTTTGTATTTATAGCAATCAAATACGGTTTTTGCACCGGCTTGCGATGATGGATAAGAACTGGGACATTGGTATACCCCAAACTCACTGCCATAACCTTTTACGAAAGGCATTGTTATTAAATCTTGCCCTATAAATCCATACATACCTGTGTTTGTTATATATAATTCAGAAAATTCATCAAAATAATATTCTGCTTGCTTATCACGCGCGCATGCCAACGTACCTTCATAAGCCCCGCCAGCATAGGAAAAACTGACAACTTTATTGGCATCGTCACAAGACACGCGTTGAGCAACCCCATGCCCACAAATATTGGCCATACTCTTTTTCGCTGGAAATTTGCCATCATATATACAAAAACACCCCTGTGGGCAAGTTTGCATTTCTTCTGCGCCAGATTCACTAGCACACACAACAGAAAATACTATCCCAAAAACACACCAAAATTTAATATTAATTTTCATAGCAGTTTACCTCCCCGATTAAAAATAAAACCGCCAACGAGATTTGGCGGCCGGGGAGTTGGTGTCAGCAAACAACTGCTCCGTTCCTTGCGGTAAACGGCTCCCCGACCAATTTATGTATCAGGGACGATAACGATGCAAAAAGCACCGAAAACATCAGATTACGATGCCCTTGCACCGTGTTTGCGGGCCACCACAGCCCCGAACCCAAATCCCTTTGGATTCATGTATACTTTATGTTTTTATTCCGACAAATTCAAGTCAATTTATTATCATTAATCATAGAACAAAAAATCCCGCATCCGCGAGATTTTTTGTACGAATATTTGTTCCGATTAATCCAACCAATATTCCACGGTGGATACCACGCGGACGGTTTTGTCTATGGATTGGGATTCCGAACCATCGGCGCCCTGTTCCCGTGGTAAAATGGAAAAAACACCCTGGCTGGCGTGGCGAATGTTGCCAACGCGACTGTCCGATGCCTTGGCAAATTCGGCGGCCGCGGCCGCAGCGTTCTTGGTGGCTTGTTCCAGCATCTGTGGTTTAATTTGATTCAAACCGGTAAATATATACGACACCGGCGAACCATATTGATTGTCCAGAATAATACCGGCGGCAACCAAATCACCGTTTTGGCGCAATGCACGATCAACCAAATCAACATTTTTCGAACGCACGGTCACCGTTTGATTCAAAATAAAGCGCGATGTCATATCGGTACTGCTGCGATATGGGTTTGCCATCAAATCATTTGTTTCTATGCGCCCGTCGCTGATTTCGGCGGCATCAAATCCTTGCTCGGCCAGGAATTTATAGATTACGGCGCGCTGTGCGTCAATTTTCTTTTGCGCGGCGGTTAAATCGTCCGATGTAATAACGAATCGCAAATTCCACACCGCCAAATCAGCACGAACATCCATTTCTGCCAGGCCTTTGACCGTGACAAAATTCGCCCTGATTTTAGATTGATAGTAATAATATCCCGGGAAAAATCCCCCCAATGCAATACCCACCGTCAGCAACAAAATAGCGCCCAATCTGCCGCCACGAGTGAATTTTTTGTCCTGGTTGCAATCGCAATTTTCTTTATTTGCCATTTGATTTCCTCCTGTTCAAAAATTGATACGATAATGTTATGATAAACTTGTAAAAACTGCAACTGTTTTTGTCCGTGTGCGCATCGGCAAATATGCCGTTGTTTTATAAAAATCCCCGCCATCGACTCGACGGGGATTTTATTTTCAGAACCGATACGAACCAGATATCTTGATATTATGTAATTGGATATCCTGGTTATATTGATAGCGGTAATCCAAACCAACCTGGATTCCGGTCGCCGAAACAAATTCCACACCACCGCCAATATTCGCCCACATTGGGTCAATATTCAAATCGTATTCGGTGAAACTGTTTGCCGCGGCAAATTTGTATTTCGCCGTGTCTGGCGCGCCCAATACATCGTATTCAATACCGATTGCCGCATACGGGCGAATCTGGAACCACATTGATGGATAAATACGTTTTTGCGCCATCAATGAATACCCAGGTGTCAACATCAGGTACCCATCAGATTCCATTTTCATGTAATCGTGGCCGCCAACCTTTTCCGTGACATTGAACCCGGTGTTGTACCCCGCGCGCACATACATATTGCCCACGATATATTGGTTCAACCAATCGTGCAACAGCCCCCATTCGCTGGTCAAACTGAACGCGGAACCATTACCCGTGATTTCGCCATCAACATACGTCTGATTGCGCGAAACATCAAACAGATGCAAATCCAGGAACGCATTACCATACAAACGCGTTTTGTTGCCCAATATTTTCATCATATATCCGCCCATACCAATGTTTGTATCGGCAACCGATGTGTCAATATGACCGGCAATGTAATCATTGGTCGCATTGTACGCCAAATCCAGCGAGCTGGCCGTATCGGTTGACATGTGCGACACGCGCGCCGTCAAACCGTATATAACCGTCTGGGAATGTTGCCAATCAAACCCGCCCGACACACTGAACCGATTACCATCCGCATGCAAACCGTCGGTCGTTTTTTGATACAACATACCAAAGTCTGTATCAACCCAGGCCTTTTTCAATTTACGGTTGCGGTTCCATATAAATTCATCGAACATACGGTCTTCGAATGAACGCGCATTTGTGTGTTCATTCAACGCAACATTTCCGGCTATTTGTTCAATTTCGCGCGCCTGGAACAATTTGCTGAAACGTTCCAGCCCCGCCCCATTACGATATTCATCATAGTTTTCCAACCGTTTGTACAATTCGTCACCCACCGTGCCCAGCCCCGCGTCACGGAACACCAACGGCAACAATTCAATTGCCTGGGTGCCACTGAAACCGTTTTTCTGTTGCAGCCCCGCAATCAAATTATCCAACGCACCCGCCGATACCGCGGCATCTGGGGAATATCCCGGCACGCGTTCAACAATCGGTTGAATTTTTTGAATCTTTATCGGGCCACCAAAACGGTCATCAAACACGATATAAATATCGCTGCCATTTCGTACCGTCAAATATGCGCCGGCAATATCACTGGTGTCAACCAAATCCGCCGGGTCAAAATATGTATAGCACATCGAGCCCGACGCATTGCAAATCACAACATTCACATTGCGCAGTTTATCCAGGCCATTCTGTTCGCTGATTCCGCCATCAGCATGTGCCAACCATAATGCCTTGGATATATCGGGCAATTCGGTCAAACCAACGCCAATCAAACCGGTCCCCGACGCCAGATTCGCCAACGAAATTTGCGATTTGAATTCGCCCGCAATCTTGACCAGTGCCAGATTTGCCCCCTTGTTCGAAATTTGGCCAAATGTATTATCATCGGCCAGGCTGATTGTTGACCAATGCGATGCACTGGTTGGACCACCAGCAACAACCAGACGACTGTTGTTATCAAATATATAATCGCCCCCAACAGTCAAACCACCCAGGTTATTAAACCGCACGCCACCCGAAACATCACCAGTAATTTTGGCACTGATGCCGGTGTAATTATGCGCCGAAATGGTCAATAAATTACCATTCGTTTCAATTTCCCCATTAACCGTCAAATCCGAAGTATTCAAATTCAGATTACTGCCCGTTTGGTCAATTCCAGCAACATTGATGCTGTTGGCATTAATGGTATAATCATTCGCAATAATGTTTACATCGGTCCCGCGCACGGTTATATCGCCATTATAATTCTGGTACAAAATGCCCGCATTAAAATCGCCATTTACGGTAATTCCGCGTCCGCGCAATTCGGCATTACCCGCAACGATGTTCAGTCCCGACATAATAACACTGGCCGCGGTTGCGGTATTCGAATTCAATGTCAACATCCCAGAATTCACAACAACATTACCCAAATTTGCACCACTTGTCGCGTTCAGCAGCAAATTACCGGCATTCGTCACGCCGCCCGCCGTGATTGATGATGCATATAAACTGGTGGTTGCGCCCGACACAACATTGATGCCGCCATCAATCGTGGCATTTCCAGACAGAACATACCCGACCGAATTTGTATTTGCGTTTAACGCGCCCGACACGTTCAAATCGCCCGCTTGAACCAGTGCCTGTGCATTGTTGCCAATAATATTAAATCCATTTGTCGTGGCACCACCGGTCAATACATGATTCAAATCGCCGGTAATTGCAATCGCATCGGTCACGGTAATATTATTCGCCGTTGTGTTTATTGCGCCGCCATTTACAGTGATTGAATGCGCGTTAACATTTGGCGCGGTAATATCCATTGCACCATCATTTGCAACAATTGCATTTGCGGTCACATTCGCAGCGGTAATTTTCAAATTGCCACTGTTGGTAATATTTCCAGTTGTGACCGATTCCGTATTCGACCCGCCCAATTCCATTGTTGCATTGGCGTTATTTGTCACCGCACTGTCCGCCGCATCAATATGCGCCGCCAAAATTTTAACCGTTGCACCATTATAATTTATAATGTCATCGCCCAGGGTCACATCGCCAGCGGCATCTATGTCAATTTCACTGGTGCTGGATTCAGTTTCCAATTTACCCGTGATGTTTGCCGCAGCCGCAGATTTCAGCGCCAGTTTTTTATCCTTGGTAACAATATCGCCACCAATCACAATATCGTTGGTTGTGGTGGTCAATGTCAAATCATCGGTATCGGCAACCAACACGCCATTCGTACGATCCGGCGTGCCATCGGCCAATATGCCGCCGACCAAATCAATTTTGTCCGCCGTGACCGACGCGCCACGCAGCACCAATGTGCCGGTTGCATTGTTTGACAATGTGCCATCAACTACCGTTGTGCCCGCCGAAATATCGCCGCGCCCGCCATCTGTCGCCGATAAATTGCCGGAAACATTAAATTTCTGGCCCCCGGCATTTGTGGTATTTGCCGAACCAAATTGCAGAACGCCCTGGCCCGACGCCAAAACATCGCCACCAACATCAATTTGCGTTGCATCAAAACGAATCGTGCGTGACACCGCGGTGTCGGTTGCATTCACATTACCGCCAATAATAATATTTTCGTCTGATTGAATGGTCAACGCACCCGTTGTCACATCAACCTTCAAATCGCCATCTTCCGCATCGCCCGATGCAGCGTTTACATCGCCCGCAATTGTAATGGTATCTGATGCCTGGAATTTTTGCGTGGTTCCCCCAATGTTCAACGCACCGTTTTGTCCAACCACAACCGTACCATTCGCACGAATTACACCATCCAGCGACGACAACGACATATCCATATCGCCGCCATTTACCAACACGGCACCACCGATTGTCATATTATTGGTTGCGTTGAAAACCATGCCACCGGCATTGGTTGTCAATGCGCCGGTTGTTATGTCATATCCAGAAACATTCATCTGGCCACTGGTATTCGTGACATTGCCCAATGAAACGGTATTTCCGGAATTCAAGCCACCGGCGATGGTCAACAATGTACCAGCATTATCAACACCACCAGATATGGTTATATTTGTGCCCTGTAATGTGGTTTTACCGACATTGTTTACCGATGATGCGGACAAATTGCCACCAACATTAATGTCGGTTTTCCCGGCCGCGCCCGATGTCATTATTGCACCCACGGTCATATCGCCGGACGCCCCAACCCCCAATGTTCCGGTATTTATAACAGAATTCGCCGTAATATTGCGTGCAGAATTCAACAACATTTCCGACATATTGTTGATTGATGCCAATGCGATATTACCATTTGTGACATCTGTTGTTTCCAATTTGAATTTAGCCTTGCCATCGCCCCACTGTAATTCCTGGGCCACACCAAAATCAATCGTGCCGGTTTCCAACGAAAAATTATTTGCACCCGTAAAACTGATGCCATTTGCGAATGTCGTTGCGCCCGACACCACACCAGTGAACGTTCCACCAGTCAGCGCCAACGACGCATCATTACCCGAACCACCATTTACAGTTAAATTTTTGGCATTGATGGTCAACGCACCATTATCACTGGTGATGCGACCACCGGAAATAATATCGCCATTTGCCGCCGCAATGTTTAATTCCGTGCCCGAATTTTTAATATCGCCCGTGGTGTTTATGTTTCCGGCCGTAATCGTCATTTTGCCGACCGCATTACCATTGCCAATTTCACCCGCGGTAATTGTAGCGTTTGCCGCCGTCACATTTGCGGTGCCCGCGCCATTATATTGCAACGCGGCGGCCACATCTATGTTGCCCGTCGATGTAATTGTTGCGGTTGTGCCACTTGCAGCAATTGAATTCGCCTGAATATTATTTGCCGACAATGTTAAATCGGACGCCGCGGTCAATGCGCCATTCAATGTTAAATTGTTCACATTTAATATATTCAGTGCACCATTCGCGGTGATTGTGTTGTTGGCGCTGGTAGTACCAATAACGACATCTATTGCGGCAACCGATGCGGCATTTTGAATTTGCAATTCATACCCGGATGCAACCTCTAAATTTCCAGCAATATTTAACGCTCCACCCGTTAAAATCGAAAACGGTGAATCAATTCCAATCAACGCATACACATCGCCGTTTGTCCCGGTGGTCCCCGTGGCATCATGCCCAATATACATATTGCCCACAACCGTCAGCGGCCCCGACGACGAAATACCATTACCATTGGTAATTATAACATTATCGCCCGCGGTACTGTTGCCCGGCAAACCCGACAAATCGGCAGAATTCCCCGTACCCGGTGTGAAATCGGCGGCGCCTGCACCAAACGGCACCAGGCAGCACAAGAAAGAAACTAATTTTTTCATCATATTTTTATTTTATTCCGATCAGAATTATGGTTATATTATTACATAAATAGAAAAACAGGACAAGACCAAACTTGCCCCCATAAATCACTTTTTATAATTATGCCAAGGAGAAAAATATGTATGAAATAACAACGGTTCACGCGCGTCAAATTATGGACAGCCGCGGCAACCCAACAATTGAATGTGACATTACTTTATCGGACGGTGCATTTGGCCGCGCGGCGGTGCCGTCTGGCGCATCCACCGGCAGTTTTGAGGCACTGGAACTGCGCGACGGTGGCGACGCATATATGGGTAAAGGCGTTATCACTGCGGTAAAAAATGTGAATGAAATTATTGCCCCGGCAATCATCGGTATGGACGCATCACATCAAACCGAAATTGATGAAAAAATGTTGGCATTGGATGGCACACCGAACAAGGCCAGATTGGGTGCAAACGCGATATTGGCGGTATCCATGGCGGTTGCACACGCGGTGGCTGCGGCCAAGAAAATTCCACTGTATAAATACATTGCCGAAATATACGGCAATGCGAACCCGTGTATCTTGCCGCGCCCCATGATGAACATCATCAACGGCGGTATGCACGCCGACAATGGTCTGGACGCCCAGGAATTTATGATTATTCCAAACGGCGCAAAATCTGAAAGCCAGGCGATTCGTATGGGCTCGGAAATTTTCCACAATTTGAAATCTATTTTGAAAAAAACCGGCAATTCAACCAATGTTGGCGACGAAGGCGGTTTCGCACCAAACTTTCATTCGTGTCGCGAAGCATTGGATACAATTGTTTCCGCAATTCGCGCGGCCGGATACACCCCCGGTGACCAGGTTTCAATTGGTTTGGATGTGGCATCATCGGAATTCTATGCCGATGGCGTATATAATTTCGAAGGAAAAAAATTATCGTCCGATGAAATGATTGCGTTTTACGAAAAATTGATTGCGGATTATCCAATCATTTCAATCGAAGACGCATTGGCCGAAGAAGACTGGGACGGATGGCGCAAATTGACCGACACGATTGGCAAACAAATCCAATTGGTTGGCGATGATTTGTTTGTGACAAATCCGGCACGTCTGGCCCGCGGCATTGAAATGGGCGTTGCAAACGCAATTTTGATAAAGGTGAATCAAATCGGCAGTTTAACTGAAACATTGCGCGCGATAAAAATGGCCCAAGATGCAAAATATGGTGTTGTTATTTCGCACCGCAGTGGCGAAACCGAAGATACAACAATCGCCGATCTGGCGGTGGCAACAAATGCCGGCCAGATAAAAACCGGATCTATGTCGCGCACCGACCGCATGGCAAAATATAATCAATTGCTGCGTATTGAAGAAGAACTGGACAAATCAGCAAAATATGGTATATAATACGACCGGAAATAGCGAATGGGGGGCGCGAATGCGTCCCCTTTTTTTGTTTTATGTGCGTATGAATATTGTGAACGGAATCTTGATTGTTGCCAAATATGCGATTGCAATAGCAATCTTGGTTGGCGTGTGGATGGCGCCCGCATGGGTCGCGCGCCAAACATCCAAAGACGGGTACAATATGGTTATGGTACGATTGGCCAGTTGGCTGTTATTCTGGACCGGCATCGGTTGGTTGTGGGCACTGTTTTGTGCATCTAAAAAATAAGTAATATATTTACCGTGTTTTGAACCGTTGTTCGGTAAACAACGCATTACGAAATTCCGAATTTACGACACATTCATAAACAAATTCACCCATGGCGCGGCTGGCGGCGGTGTCACTGTTCAAATATAAATCTATGCCAACCCACAATGGCGAGGTGCGGTCCAATTTGCCGGTATTGCAGTCGCGCCGAATAATCGTACCAACAATCGCACCAGAATTCCAATCGGCCAACATATTTTGCGCCCCATTGCCACGACCGGGGTATCTGGAAATATGGGCATTCATCGTAATGCCGGCAACCAATTCATATTCCGGTGCCATACAAGTATCAAAAACGAATTTGAATAATTTTAATATCGGATATTCATTTACCGACACCAAACCGGTTTGACCAAAAGCGGTCAATGCGTGACTGTCGAAATTATAATAAACCATATCGGTTGCATAATGCCCCAAAATCTGTTCAATTTTGTGTTCATTCAATCGTTCACGGCTGTGCAGACAGCGATTTGGAACATCCAACAACAGGTCACCATTTGGCAAAACGGAAACCGTACCGCATGACACCATCCAACGCCCGCGACGGCTTTTCATCAAATGTTTGTATTGCTGTTCACTTATTTCACATTGCATCGATAAATCCTTGGTCTGCGCAACATAGCACCAATATAAATATTGTCAACATTTATATGTGTGCCCAAGCATAAAAAAGCGCACAGGGGGCAAAAGCCCCCTGTGCGGAAATAAACTGTCATTGGCACATCAATTATTTTTCACTCTGCTGGTGGTTTTGCAGGCTGACACCGCGCGCCATAAATTCGGCCGCCAGATTTACCGCCGCTATACCCTTCTTGTACCCTGCCCCTGCTGCCTTGCTGTTCAAGGCGTTGGTTGCGGTATTAAATTTGCTTACATTATCAGTCATTTTTAATGCCCTTTGTCAAAAACACCTCTCTGACACCTGTCAGATTATACCAACAAAACTTTTTTGTCAAGCGTTATTGTCAACTTTTTATTCATCACAACCATACATACCACATTCTTCGTCCATCGCATATTCTTCAACAACGATTGGCACCTGCTGTGGTTGTTCGGTGTAATGCGTTTCCTTGACAACACGCACACGACGGTTTGCCGCATTCGCAACGCCATCTGGGGTCGGAACGGCTAAATCCTCCTCGCCCGCGGAAACCGCGACAATTTGGCTGGCCGGAATACCATATTCAATCAGCATTTTCTGCACCGCCTCGGCACGACGACCGCCCAATGCGTAATTGTATGCCTTGGTCCCCATCGTGTCGGTATGCCCAACAACCGAAACCTTTATATTCTTGTTTGCCTGGGTCGCCTGGGCCAACTTTTTAATCAATGCCTGGTATTCGGGTTTAATTACCGATTTGTTGAAATCAAAACGAACCTCGAACACTTCTTCCATAACATGTTGTTTTGGTTCCAGCGGAATTTGCTGCACCTTGATGATGGTTTTTTCACCCTGGGCCGCCTGTATTTTATCCAAACGCGCATTGATTGCCGCCAGTTCATCCCGCATGGCCATCATCATATTGATAAATTCCTGGCGTGTGACATATTCTTCGCTGACGGTTGGAATTTCATTCGCAACCGGCGCCAGTTCATCGGCCACGCATTCAACATCGTCGATGCAATCAATCGCCAACGTGTTGTTGCTGTTAGAAATTGTTTTATCGCCACCATAAATGTTCTGGTTAAATATCAACGGGCGCGATTCCTGAACCGGCACCGGATTTATCAGATGTTCCGGAACATTTACATTGTTTACAATAATCACACCCTCGCGCGTGCGGGCGGCGCCATCCATTGCGCGCAGCGAACGCGTTTCTGGGTAATATGTTTTGGTTGCGCGGTTGCTGGCATTAGTGTTTTTGGCAACCGTTGTCTGTTTGGTTTCTGTTTTTGCAACCGTGGATACAACCTTGCCATTTTTGCAATCGCGCAGTGTTGCCAACGCCTTTTGAAACCGGTCACGACATTCGGCGGCGGTACCTGTTTGACCACTGGCCGTTGCAGACAACCAACAATCAAATTTCGCCTGAACCTCGGCCGCCAGTTGCGGGTTATCGGTACTGGCATCATTCTTTAATTGATCCAGCAATTCATTGTATGCAGTGTACAATTCAAATGATTCTTGTTCGTCATCCACCGGCCAATTATCCAATGTTTCTGGGAAAGGAACCTCGCCACTGAATGCGGCCACGGCCTTTTGTGCGAACAATTCACCCATTTCGGAATATCCGCTGGTGCGGGCGTTATATATCGCATAAGAACGATAATTCATCGCCAATTGGTTCAGAAAGGAATCCTGGTGCGGCGCAGAATACACATCCAATTGTTCAACATAGTCAACAGTTGGCGTGTCCACGGGGCCATAGTCAACATTTTTATCATTTCCGGCACATGCCGCCAATGCAACCACCGACGCCGCCGCAATCATTCGTGATACAATCCATGTTGATACAGATTTATTTTTCATCGAAATTTCCTTTCCTTATCCCCTGTATTATACGATTTTTTGGTATATGAGTAAAGCAAAAAAAACATCCCCCACGGGGGATGCAGTTTGAATAATATCACCGGTCGGCAAACTGTGACACAATTGTCCCCAACGACGACAGCCCACCGCCACCGCCGGCAACACTGCCCGCCACATCCATAATAGATGTCGTATTTGTTTTTTGCCCAACGCCACTGACCGTGTTTGTCAAAAATTCGCCCCACAATGCTTTTTTCTTGGCACTCAATTTTGCAGAACTGCAATTTTCAATTTTCGAAATCAGACGCGCCGCCATTGTGGCTTCGGATTTAGTATAATCGGCCTCGGAAAAATCAATCAGGTTAAATATCTCGTATATGTCCGACACGGTTTCCTTGTTCTTGCACGACAACGACCCGTCCGCACAATATGTTGCAACCGCGGCCATTGGAAAACCAGCCCATACCTGGCCATCATTGCCGTCACCCGCGAAATAGTCATAACAAATAGATGTAAATTCTGTACCCGCCGAACGCGTAATAGCCGCCGCATAACCACCAGTTGCCACATTGCACGGTTTGCGTTTCAGCGCGGCTTGTACATCATTTACATTCATTTCACCAACGCGCGCCCATTCTTTCATGGTATTGTTTACAAAAGTGATTTCCGCCGAGCTTGGGACACATTCGGTGGTCAAAGCCCTTTGCTGGGAACTTAATTGTTGCACATTGCCAACCAAGCCCAACACCGAGGGCACCAAACTGGCCGTTGTGGACGTGTCAGATTTTTGGGTTGAAACCGACGCGGCCTTTTTAACAGTGACCGCCGCCATCGCGCCACCAGACACCAGGCACGCAAATACACACAACAAAGACAGTAATTTTTTATTCATCTCTCGTGGTTGCATTATAACACAAAAAAAACATTGAATAAATATAAAAATTGCTTTTTGT
Organism: uncultured Alphaproteobacteria bacterium; assembly: GCA_934255455.1. Classification (GTDB taxonomy): domain Bacteria; phylum Pseudomonadota; class Alphaproteobacteria; order Rs-D84; family Rs-D84; genus Enterousia. Next base: position 23,770 of record CAKQNS010000003.1, on the reverse strand, counting down.
CATCTGGCGCGCTAAACTGGACACCGTGCAGACCGACAAACGCAGTTTTATTATTTTTTCCAAACACAGACGATTAAAGCGCCTGTGGCAGTTTTTCTTTACTGGCTGGGGTCTGGTTATGGTGGCGGCGTTGGTCGCGGGTGCCCTGTTTACCCAACAATTATTATGGACACCTATCACAGCGATAAATATGTCCGACATCGTCAGCAATCAATTCAAAATGTCAAACGCGTCGTTCGCCGGCACCGATACCAATGGCGAACCATTTCGCCTGCACGCGGCATCTGGTCGCCAGGAATACGACAAACCCGATATAATATTTCTGGATGGCGTATCGGGCAGTGTCGTGCGCGCAACAAACGGCACAAAAATAACAGATAAAATTCGCGCCAAATCAGGAAAATATAACCGTACGGCCAAAACAATTACACTGTTGGGCAATGTTCGCATTGATTCCAGCAACGGGGACAAGGTTTTAACAGACGAATTGGTGATAAAATTATGAAACAATCCGTATTACGCATTGAACACCTGTCTAAATCATACGGCAAACGTATGGTTATTCGGGACATATCTATGGTTGCCCACCAGGGCGAATCGGTTGGGTTGCTGGGGCCGAACGGCGCGGGCAAAACAACCGCTTTTTATTGCATCACGGGACAATTGGCGGCAACGGGGGGGCAAATATTCCTGAATTCCCAGGATATAACGCACCTGCCGTTTTACCAACGCGCCCGTATGCACATTGGGTATTTGCCCCAGGAAAACAGTGTTTTCCGTGGTCTGACGGTGGAACAAAACATTATGGCTATTCTGGAAGTCGTAGAGCCCAACCGCAAAAAACGGCAACAGAAACTGGACGCATTGTTGGACGAATTTTCTATATCCGCCCTGCGGCACAGTCCGGCAACCGCCCTGTCGGGCGGCGAACGCCGTCGTGTTGAAATTGCGCGCGCGTTGGCAAACGACCCAAAATTCATATTGCTGGACGAACCATTCGCTGGCATTGACCCAATTGCCGTAAATGAAATCCGCAGTTTGGTATCCCAATTAAAAAATCGCGGTCTGGGCGTGATTATTACCGACCACAATGTACGCGAAACATTGGGCATTACCGACCGCAGTTATGTTCTGCATGACGGAAAAATATTAAAGCAAGGCACCACCGATGAAATCGTCCAAGACGAAATGGTTAAAAAGGTCTATTTGGGCGAGGATTTCACGATGTAATCATCAACAAAAAAAGAAGCAATTAAAAACCGCCCATTTGGGCGGATTTTTTTACAAAAAAAACGGGGCGATGCCCCGTTTATTATTTGTCCAATGCTTTGATGATTTGTGCGTGTGGGATTGCACCCGGGAACGCTTCTTCACCAATAATCAGGAACGGTGTGCCACTGATTTCGAACTGTTGTGCCAAATCACGAACGTTCGCCAATTCACGTGCGACAACCTCGCCGGACATATCCTGTTTCAACTGGGCTGTATCCAGGCCAGCTTCTTCGGCCATTTTCAAAACATTCTTTTCGACCTTTTCGCCCAATTTGGACTGATCTTTCAAATCGTCTTGGGTATAGAAATTACGACTCATCATCATGTCAACCAATTTAGCTGCTTTTTCTGGGCTCTGCAATTTTGCAGCGATAGCGGCCTTGGCTGGGGCATCAGATAATGCGCCATGAATCGAGAAATTTTTGATAACAACGCGAACATCATCACGATCGGCCAATACACGTTCCAATTCGCCATGAACACGGCGGCAATATGGACAGCTGAAATCGGTCCAAACAAAGATTGTTTTCTTCGCGTCTGGTGCACCCAAAATCGGGGCATCTGCAATCATCATATCCGAGTGTTCACGAACGAATGCACGAACAGCCTTGTTCTTTTCAGCATTCAATTGTTCCTGGGCACCGTTGGCCATTTCCTGGATAATCAGCGGATTTACTGATGTCAGGTAATATGGCACAAACAAGCGGCAAACGCTGCCTGCGACCAAGATGATGGCAATCAATTTAATAGATTTTTTTGCCAAGATGATTCCTGTGCTGGGTTTCTTTGCATCATGTTTCAGCAGCATGCCACCGAACATATACATGGCGATTCCCAAAACCAGGACCAGTATTGTCCAAGTCATAGTTTTCTCCTTTCTGTTGAACACGAATACCATAATCAAAATTTGCACCCAGCGCAAGGAATAAATATTCAAAAAGTTATATTTTATTTATCGCCCAGCCGCCGCCGCGACAGCGGAATGTCTGCACCCTGGGCCGTGCAAACATTTTCAATAAAATGCAATGTCGTTGTCAATGTGGGTGGCAATTCGTACAGTCGCCCAATGTACGGCGCGGCGCAATTATCGCACACCGCGCGCCCGGTGCGCGGCGACAAGAAATGCAAATTTTCACGCGCCCCACACCCCGAACAATGCGACAAATCCAGCGCATATCCCAATTCGCGCAATAACACCATTTCCCAATTCAAATAGGCGCCATCATCATCGTCTGATGTTGATAAATTTTTTACAAACCCAATTGTTTCATCGTACAGTTCCCTGTACTGTTCGCGTTCTGGCAACAATACCGATATTAAATCAAATGCGCTGTTAAATAATTCCAATTTTTTTGCCGACATCATAATTGGTGCGGTTGGATTTGTGGTTGCATCCCAATGAAACGCCCCCAATTGCGAATCCAGGCGCGCATTCCACGCCACATGGCCAATTTGCCCCACCAACGGTTTGCGCCGCGTCATAATTTGCGCCGCCCGCATAGTGCCGCACATAATACCAAAATCGCGGGTAAATACACGCGCCACAACATCACGTTCACCAAATGGGCGCATAGATATTAAAATGCCGGTTGATTCCAATTTCATATCGGCAATTATAGTCCCCGCCCCACCCCATTGCAACAACCATCGGCAATAAAACGATAACAAAGATTACATCTGCTTGTTTCTTTAAAAGGCGCGATAACGCAATACCTTTTAATTTTGTTGTACCAGTAATTGATGTCACAGCAGCATTGCAACGATTTTGATGTTTTTTATTTGTCCCTGTGGCAAAAATGAAACAAGCACGCCGAATGGTGCGCTTCATTGCTCTCTAATAAAAACCGCCCCAGATGGGGCGATTTTTATTCCATATTTGCCAATCGTTCCAATTGGTCGGCGGCAATCAGTGCGTCAATCATTTCATCCAATGCTGCGCCCCCCGCCAAAATATCGTCCAATTTATACAGGGTCAATTTTATACGGTGATCGGTCACACGTTGTTCTGGAAAATTATAGGTTCTGATTTTTTCACTGCGGTCGCCACTGCCCACCATGGTTTTACGGGCGGCGTTGCTGGCGCCCTGTTGTTCGGCGCGCTGTTTTTCATACAATTTGGAACGCAAAACCGCCATGGCCGCGGCCTTGTTCTGGAACTGGCTGCGTTCGTTCTGGCATGTAACAACAATGCCGGTTGGGAAATGCGTAATGCGAATCGCACTGTCGGTTTTATTTACGTGCTGGCCACCCGCCCCAGACGCACGGAAAATATCAATACGAATATCCTTGTCATCAATGACAACGTCGATATCTTTGGCCTCGGGCATAACGGCGACAGACGCCGCACTGGTGTGAATACGACCACCGGCCTCGGTTTCAGGCACGCGTTGCACGCGATGAATTCCCGATTCGAATTTCATACGCGCATACGCCCCAACACCGTCAATTTTGAATACGATTTCTTTGTATCCGCGCAGGGATGTTGCGTTTTCTTCGATTACTTCGACCGTCCAACCGTGGCGCAACGCATACGATTTATACTGGTTATACAAATCGCCCGCAAACAGCGCCGATTCTTCGCCACCAACGCCCGCACGAATTTCCATAATCACGCTGTTATCGTCGGCATCGTCCCGCGGCAGTAATGCGATTTGCAAATTCTTTTCAATTTCTGGCAAACGGTGGTTTAGTTCCGCCAACTGTTCCGACGCAATAGCATGCAATTCCGGGTCATGTTGCATTTCAGTCGCGTCGGCAATACCCGCCGTCGTTTGGAAATATTCATTTATCAACGGCAAAATCCCCGTCAAACGCGAATACTCTTTGGACAGTTTGGTCAATTCGTCGCCCGACACATTACCCGAATTCATCTGGGCCTCTATTTCCGCCGCACGCGTTTGTATATCTTTTAATTTTTGTTCTATAATCATACTGTTATACCATTACTTTAACAATTTAATCAAATTATCCAGGTTCATTGCACGCTGGTCGCCAGACTGCATATTTTTAACCCCGACAACCCCGGCCGCCCGTTCGGATTCGCCGATAATTATGCTGTATTCGGCACCGATTTTATCGGCATATTCAACCTGGTTCTTGAATTTTTTATTTGTATCCAGATATGACACCGATGCAATTCCATTATCGCGCAGTGCGTTCAAAACCGTCGACGCATACGCCAAATTTTCATCGCCCATTACCAAAACCGCCGCGCGAATCGGCGCATTGAAACGCGTCAAATCAATCTGGTCCGCGTCCAGCAACGCGACAAAGATTCGCGAAAAACCGATTGCCGCGCCAACGCCGATAATTTTTGTCTTGGAAAATTTTCCGGCCAAATCGGCATAACGTCCCCCGCCGGTCGCCGTGCCCAATTCCGGGTGATTTATCAATTTGAATTCGAACACCAGTCCCGTGTAATACGCCAAACCGCGCGCAATCGACAAATCTATTTCCGCATTATTCACGCCCATATCGCGCAGCACCCCAACAAAATGCGTCAGTTCATCAATCGCCGCGTCCAGTTCCGGTGTGCGACCAGTAAATTCGGTGTATCCGCGTGTGAACACAGATTTAATTTCGCCTTCCTTGGCCGTGTCGTTCAGTGCATCGCGCAGTCCCGCTGCAAATTCGTCGTCGCCCATGGCGTCTTTTTTATCAATTAAAACAAAGACCGATTTCTTTTGCGCGTCATCCAACCCCAGGTGCGCAAACATAGCATCCCAAAACGGACGCGACCCAACCAGCACACGTGACGGTCCAATAAATTCGGCAACCGATTTCAACGCGCGATCAATCACCGAAATAATTTCAGCATCATAATTCGTGGACAACGAATTGATGCCCATAATATCCATATCCATTTGATAAAATTCGCGATAACGGCCCTTTTGCGCACGCTCCCCACGATAGCGTTTTGAAAATTGTGACGCACGAAATGGAAACACCAGATCATTCAAATGCCCCGCAACATAACGCGACAACCCAACCGTCCCGTCATAGCGCAGACCCATTTTCGTATCGCCTTTTTGGAACAAGAACATTTGGGTTTCAATTTCGTCCCAGTTGTCTTTGTCGGTCAAAACCTCGGCCCGTTCGATGGCCGGCAAATCCAGTTGCGAAAACCCCGCCACGCGCAAAACATTTAACATACGACGCGCGCATTCGTCAAAACAGCGCTGTTGCGCCGGCAATAATTCTATGAAACCCGACAATGGTTTCGTTGGCTTTAATTCCATTTTATATTCCTGTGGTTTATACGGAAAACTGCGACATATCAATGTCAATTATATCATAAAAAATGCAAAACGCTAATATTCACGCCGTGGGGCGTGGTGAAATGCAAAAAAGATAACTGCGTTTTTATTCATACCAAAACCATAGCCGATTTTTGGGCATTTTCAAGCAATTTTGTTAAAAATATTGGTGCAATTCCGCGCCATGCACGGTCAGCCAACGCTTTGCGCGCCCCACCCCATCGCCATACAATTGCGCAACCGTTGTCCAGAACGCCAGTGAATGGTCCAAATGCACCCGGTGCGCCAATTCATGCATAATGACATAGCGCATAATGTCTGTTGGGGCAAACGCCAATCGCCACGACAGCGAAATCGTACCAGTTGACGAACAACTGCCCCATCGGCTGGTCGTGTCACGCACCGCAATGCGCGTTGGCCACAGTTCGCGTGGCGCGGTTTTAATCATTTCACGTGCGGCAATCTGGAACCGTTCTTTGATAAAATCGCGAACGCGGCGTTCAAACATATCGGCATCGCCCCCAATAATCAAAGTGCATTCATATTCATTGCAAATAAACCGATTTCCGCGGTGCGACGGGTCATGCGACAATGCAACGCGACGCCCCAGAAATTCAATTGTGCCCCCGGGGTGGACATGCGCCTTGTCAGGGGCGGCGGCATAAATGCGTTCAATCCATTTGCGTTTTTGTTCCAAAAACCGCATGGCCGACGCGGTTGTTGCCAACCATGGTTTTGAAATGTGAATTTCACGCACCGGACGCGTTTTTGGGCGCAATGTGATATTACGCAGCCCACGCCGCGTTTCAATCACAATTGGGATATGTTCCCCCCACGATGTAATAAATTCGTATTCAGACATATAATTGCTATTTCAATTTTTGCGCAATATCGCGTGCGACCGCATCAACATCAAAACCCATGGCACGGTACACCGAGTCGCCCGGCCCAGACAACCCGAACCGGTCAATTCCAACAACCGCATCGGCAAATTCAAACCATGGGGCGGACGCCGCCGCCTCTATCGCGACAACAAATCCACGCAATATTTGTTTTTTATACCGCACGTCTTGGGCGCGGAATGCTGAAACACACGGAACACTGGCCACCTGGACAAATGCCCCCAATTTTTTTGCAACGGCAACGGCGAATGGAACCTCGCTGCCGGTGGCAAGTATTGTTGCGCGCACGCGCCGCGCGGTGGCGGGGTATATAATATATCCCCCACGCGAAATATCCGCACCATCGGGCGTTGGAATTTGTTTTATTTTCTGGCGCGACAAAACCAGGCACGATGGGCAATTGGTATCCGACACCGCCATACGCCATGCGTATGCAACCTCGGCCCCATTACATGGGCGAAACACATTCAAATGCGGAATCAGACGCAGCGACGGCAGTTGTTCAATGGGCTGGTGCGTTGGGCCGTCCTGGCCCACGCAGACACTGTCGTGCGTGAACACGTAAATCACGGGCAACCCCGACATTGCCGCAATGCGAATTGCCGGACGCATATAGTCACTGAACACCAAAAATGTTGAACCATACGGCCGCAGACCCGACGCCGCCAACCCGTTCATAATGGCACCCATTGCGTGTTCACGCACACCATAATTTATAAAATTGCCATTAAAATCACCGGGCACAATGTCGCGATGTGCGGCTGTTTTTGCATTTGTGCTGTGCGATAAATCCGCACTGCCCCCGACCAGGCGCACGCCCGCCGCAACCATTGATTGCAAATAAATGCCCGACAATTCACGTGTGGAAATATCGGCATCTGAATTCAGCGATGGCATATCCGCAACACTGACATCTGGTTTATTCAACACATATTTCGCACTGACATTTTGTGCAACCGTCGCCCACAATTCATCACCCGCCGGGGACGCATATTTTTCAATCAATTGCGCCAATTCGGCATCTGGAATTTCAAAGCCATGTGCCGCCGCCGCGCCCGCCAATGACGAGCCCGCCCCAATAACCGTGCGACAACGAATAAATGTTGGCGCCGTCGCCGCACCCGCCATCTGCAACGCACGGTCCAGTGCATTAAAATTATTCCCCGCGACCGTGACCACACGCCACCCCGCCGCGCGCATACGCGCCGCGACATCAACATCGGTCAACGCCGCGCCATCAATGGTAATGCCATTATCATCCCACAACAAAACCAAATTGTTTAATTTATACCGACCGGCAAACACAATTGATTCGGACGCAACGCCTTCGGATAAATCGCCATCGCCACACAGGCAATACACCATTTCATCCGAGCCCTGAATTTTTGCCGCTAACGCCATACCGACCGCGTTTCCAACACCCTGGCCCAGGGGGCCCGTCGTTGCCATAACGCCATCAATACCAAATTCCGGATGCCCCGGCAAACCGCCAATTGTGCGGAACGATTCCAAATCGGCAATATCATATCCCGCCAATTTTAATGTTGCGTATAACAGTGCACTGCCATGGCCCGCCGACAACACAAAACGGTCACACCCTGGGCGCAAGAAATTTGCATAAACAGTTGTAATAATATCGGCCGCACCCAACACAATTCCCAAATGGCCCGAATGCGCATGACGCACCGCGTTCAGCGCGTGCGCGCGAACGGAACTGGACATATTGGCTAATTGTTTGGCATCAAATTTCATTTTGTGATATTATATCACAAAACAAGGTGTAATAAAATGTTAAAAATTTGGACTGATGGCAGTTGCCTGGGCAACCCTGGCCGTGGCGGTTGGGCATTCGTTGCAACCGATGGGAAAAATATCGCCGAGCGATGTGGGGGCGAATCAAACACAACCAACAATCGTATGGAACTAACCGCGGTAATTCGCGCCCTGACCGCGGCGCGCCGACACAGTGAAATTGAATTGCACACCGACAGTCAATATGTAAAAAACGGAATGCAATCCTGGATAAAAAATTGGAAGAAAAATAATTGGCGCACAGCGGATAAAAAACCTGTTAAAAATCAAGATTTATGGATGCAATTGGACGAATTATCAAACGCAATAATAATACATTGGCATTGGGTGCGCGGCCACAACGGCAACGAATTCAACGAACGATGTGATGAACTAGCCCGCACCGCCGCCGAAAAGGCATAATAAATTTAATCTTCTTTGAATAATCGTGCCGGGTCAACCGCGGCGTCGCCGCGTCGAACCTCCAGGTACATTTCGGGCTTGTCCGGATTCATACGCCCAATTGGTTCGCCGGCCAATACCTCTTGCCCAAGCATAACATTAATATCGCCCAGGTTGGTCATAACCGTGTTATACCCGTTTTTATGCGACATAATTACCACACGACCAAAACCACGAAAACTGTCGGCAAATTTCACCGTACCATCTGCTGGCGCCAACACCAATGCATCGCCACGCGTGCGAATACGCCAACCGTCTGATTTTAATCCCAGTGCCGTTTTTTCACCAAAGTGCACTACCACGCGACCGCGCACTGGTTGGTTCAATTTACGATACGAAAAACGCGAATCACCAGACATTTGCGAACTCCCTACGCCGGCGGACAATTCCGAAATACTTTTTGCGCGCGCCGACAATTCGCGCAATTTTTTCTGCAACGCCGCCTGCTCGGTTTTTAACTGTTCGTTCTGGGCGGCACGCGTACGCAACAATTTATCCAACTGATTTTTTTCCGCGGTATATTTTTTTGCGGTACGATCCAGTTTTTCTTTTTCAATTGCGCGCGCTTCGCGGATTTTTTCCAGTTCGCGCAATTTTTCCGTGGCATCCTGGATTTCGGCATCAAATTGCGCCGCCGTCCCCGACAAAATGGCCGATGTTAAAACATATTCGCGCATATTGTCGGCATCAAACCCAGGGTGCATAGATATGAACAGAATACTGGCCGCCGAATCCGCAATCCGGTTCCGATTTTCATCCAACGATTTGTTTAATTTATCGCGCTGGGCATCCAATTCGGCAATTTTTCGCGCAACCGCGCCGCGTTGTTCTTCAAGATTACTAACCTGGTCAGCGGCACGCACTAATTTTTTCTTGGTCGATGCAACCTCGCGCTCGGATGATGCAACGCGTTGGCTCAATTGTTTATTTTGCTGTTCGGTTTTGGCAATCTGGGCATTTATTTGTGAAAGTTCGCTGGCGGCAAACACGGGGCTTGCCATCAACGTAATCATCAAAAACAGCACCAGTTTTTTCATTACTTTTTCACAACACGCAGGAATGTTTTTTTGCCTTTTTGCACAACAATTTCATCGGCCGACGCAATAATCTGTTTTGGGTCAATAATTTTTTCACCATTCAGTTGAATACCGCCCTGTTCCACATTACGACGCGCCTCGGATTTCGATGTGAACAGCCCCGCTGCGCACAGGAAATCCAAGATACCCATTGCCGCACCAAATTCAATTTCTGCCGTTGGCATATTTTCGGATTTTGCCCCACCGCCGAACAAGGCATCCGCCGCATTTTGCGCCGCAACCGCCGCATCGTGACCATGCGCGATTTCGGTTGCACTAAACGCCAACACGCGTTTGACCGCATTCAGTTCCGCACCGCGCGCCGCGGCCAGACGTGCGATTTCATCCAACGGAATTTCCGTAAAGATTTTCAAGAATTTTTCCACTAAATCATCCGGCGTATTGCGGAAATACTGGTAATATTCGTATGGCGATGTTTTATCCTCGTTCACCCAAACGGCATTGCCCGCCGATTTGCCAATTTTATTTCCATTGGCATCGGTAATCAATTGCGTTGACAGGACGAAAACCTCTTGCCCCAATTTTTTACGAACCAGTTCAACACCCATAACGCTGTTGCCCCACTGGTCGGCGCCACATAATTGCACAGTGCAGTTATATTTTTTATACAGTGTCAGGAAATCAACCGCCTGGAATGTCATATAGTTAAATTCCAAAAATGTCATACCGTTTTCCAATCGGCGGCGCACACTTTCCATACCCAACATACGCGGCACGGTGAAATCGGTACCAAATTCGCGCAAGAAATCCATGTGGCTGTATCCCGACATCCAATCGTTATTATCAACCATAACCGCACCAGTCGGCGTACCATCAAAATGAATAAATTTTTCAATTGAATGACGCAATCCCGCACAATTGTGTTCAATTTGCGCATCAGTCAACATTGGGCGTCCCTTGTCCCGGCCCGATGGGTCGCCAATGCGCCCCGTGGCCCCACCAACCAACGCAATTGGTCGATGACCATATTTTTGAAACCACCGCATCAACATCAACGACGCCAGGTGTCCCACATGCAACGAATCCCCAGTTGGATCGGTTCCCCAATATGCCGTCACGCGCCCCGCGTTCAACGCATCGTTTAATCCATCCATATTTGACGATTGGTTGATGAAACCGCGTGCCTCTAATTCCTGTAATAGTTCGTTTTTCATATCTTTTTCCTTGTGTCCATTATGCTAGCAGAGTTTCGCCCCCCGCGCAAATATTTATTATTTGAACTTTGAACTCTGAACTTTGTACTTTGAAAAAAAATACCGCCGAACGGCGGTATTTTTTTGTTTGTACCCAAATGTTGTTATGCCAACATTTTCGCGACTTCATCCGCCAGGTTATCTTCGCGTTTCTGGATACCTTCACCCAGTACGTAATACGCATAACCGGCCAATTTGCCACCATGTTCTGCAATAACTTCTTTGACGGTTTTGGATGGATCCATAACGAACGGCTGTTCTTCCAGAACGGTTTCCGCATAGTATTTATGGATACGACCCTGAACCATTTTTTCAACAACGGCCTCTGGTTTACCAGCGGTTGCGCCGGATTCAATGAACACTTTCTTTTCGCGTTCAACGGCGGCCGGATCAACATCGGCAATTGTCATAAATTCAGGTTTGTTTGCCGCGATGTGCATTGCAATTTTATTGCCAATTTCATCGATTTTTTCGGAATCGCCATCAATTGCAACCGCAACACCAATCTGGCCCATACCCGGAACCAACGCGTTGTGGATGTATGTGTAAATATGTTGACCCGAAACGCGTGCAATACGACGCAGGTTCATATTTTCACCAATTGTGGAAATGGTCGCCGCAATGTCGTCTTTGACCGCCGCCATTGTCGCGTCAAAATCGCCATTCAATTCCAAAGCCTTGGCCGCAACATCGGCAACCAATTTTTGGAATTTGTCGTTTTTCGCCACAAAGTCTGTTTCGGCGTTCAATTCAACAACGCAACCCATATTGTCGCATTTTACAACGGTCACCAATCCCGATGCCGCAACACGGCCGGCCTTGGATGCCGCCTTGACAATACCTTTCTGGCGCAACCAATCGGCCGCTGCCTCGATATCGCCATTTGATTCAACCAATGCTTTTTTGCAATCCATCATACCTGCGGATGTTTTTTCACGCAGTTCTTGAATCATTTTTGCGGTTACTTCTGCCATTGTTTTCCCCCATAATTTATATGTTTATATTATTTGTCGGCTTTGTCGGCCAATTTACCACGACGTTCCGCGCGTGCTTCAGATGTTTTGGATTTCTGGCGAGCTTCTTTGTCCTTGGTATCGGCTTCGAAATCATCGGCCGCAGACATATCTGCTTCGGCTTTTTTACCAGCCGCACCGCCCAAACGTTTTTCAATACCAGACAAAATGGCATCCACGAACAGGTCGCAATACAATTGTGTTGCGCGTGCCGCGTCATCGTTGCCCGGAATTGGGTAATCAACCATTTCAGGATTCGCGTTTGTATCGCAGATGGCGATTGTCGGAATATCCAAATTGCGCGCTTCGCGGACAGCATTCATTTCGCGTGGCACATCAATAACAATCATCGCCTGGGGCGTACCATGCATTTCCAAAATACCGCCAAAGATTTCACGCAGTTTTTCAACTTCTTTGGTCATAACGCCAACTTCTTTCTTGGTCAAACCCAATTTTTCGGCGTTTGCAATGTCGGATTCCATCTTTTTCAGACGGCGGATAGACTGGGAAACGGTTGTCCAGTTTGTCAGCATACCACCCAACCAACGGTTGTTGACATAATATTGACCACAGCGTTCGGCCGCATCTTTGACGATGTCTTTGGCCTGGTGCTTGGTTGCAACGAACAGAACCTTGCCACCGGCGGCCGCGATAGCTTCCAATGCGACCAACGCACGATACATCAACGGCGCAGTTTTGTTCAAATTGATGATGTGAATTTTATCTTTGACCCCATAAACATACGGTGTCATCAACGGGTTCCAGCGACGTGTGTGGTGACCAAAATGGACGCCCGCTTCCATCAACTGTTTCATAGTAAATGTTGGCAATGCCATGATTTTATCCTTTTTTCTGTTGTTATCCTCGCCGTGGGCACCAGACCAGATTTTATCAATCCAGACAGAAATTTTGTCCAACGGTTGTGTTCTTCACGCATTGGCGTGTAGCCCGATGATAGAATAATTCCCCAATAAAATCAAGGAAAATTTAATGATTTGAATATAAACCCACCCCGCAAAAGAAAAGTTGACAAATATTTTTTATGTGCTAATAATTCCAGTATGAAGTCAAGGAACGGATTCTTTGCAATTATTATTTGTTTGGCCATGGTTTGCCGCACGGCGATGGCCGGCGATTGCAGCGACGAAAAATACCGTGAAAACAATCCGATTGAATGCCAATTCTTCATTGATGGCGCAACATCATTCTTTGGTGTGGCGGGGCTGGTTGGCGGCGCATTGGCATTGGTTGGCATATCCGCATCAAGCGGCGGCGACGGTGGTACATCCGCCCCGGTCCAACCCACATTGACCGTGCCCGCCTATGTTGGAAACGATATCAGTGCCGCAGAACTGGCCGGCGTTATGCAAAACGCGTCGTACGTCCGCAATATGGACCAATATAATAATATACGCCTGGCGTGGTCACTGGCACGCGGATACACCGGGCGCGGCACAACAATTGCAGTACTGGACGCCGGGGCCGATACATGGCACGGGAAAACCGTGGCATCGTTTGCATCGGGCGCAATTGCCCCAGACGCCAATGTTGTGCAATATAAAATTGTTGATGAAAATATGAAATTTTTGTCGTATCGCGAAATAGGCAACGCAATTGCCAGCGCAACGGACGCAAATATATATAATTCCAGCTGGGCCGTGTCAATGTCCGCGACCAGTTTAACATCGCGCGCACAACTGGAACGTGTGACCGACAAACATTTTGTTGATGAAATTTCCGCCGCCGCACGCACACGCGACGCAATATTTGTGTGGGCGGCCGGCAATGATGGTATGGCACAATCCAGTACCCTGTCCGCCATGCCCCGCGTTATTCCCGAATTAAATGGCCATTTTGTAAATGTTGTTGCGTTTGACGACGCAACAGGGGCACTGGCCGATTACAGCAACGCATGCGGCATTACGCGTGATTGGTGCATAACCGCGCCGGGGTCACTGCACACCGATTACACGACGGCCTATGGGACCAGTTTTGCCGCCCCGGTTGTATCGGCGGCAATCGCCGTTTTGCGCCAGGCATTTCCATATATGACCGCATCACAAATAACATCGCTGTTATTCGAAACCGCGCGCGACCTGGGTGCACCCGGGGTTGACGATGTATATGGTCACGGTATGTTGGATTTGGAACGCGCAACCCGCCCAGTTGGCACGGCATTGGTGCCAATTGGCGGCACAATGCAACCGTTGGCCGCGGCGCGTGTATCGGGGCAAATTGCACATAATATAAAATCCGCCAATCCACAGTTTGCGTTCTTTGATGAATACGGCCGCGCGTTTTCGGCAGACATATCTGAAAACATAACAATTCAAAACCAATCCCAGGCATGGCGACACCTGCATGGGAATGACGACATTGTGGCCACGGCCGCTGGCAATTTTGAATTTGGATTTCGCGATATGGATTTTTTGCCGGCCGATGGGCTGTTCGGCATTGGCGACAAAAGTTTCATCAGTTTTGCATCCACAACACGCCAGTGGGAATTGGACAACATAACATTATTTCAAACGGCATCGGTTGGCATGGGTCGCCCACATACGAACGACAATTCGATGATTACCGATATTTCCGGAATAACAACCGCATCGGCGGCAATTGGCGCACGCGTCCGCGATTGGCAATTTGCAATGCGCATACCAGACACAATTATTTCCGGCAATATGACAATGCGCACCCCGGTTGGTCGCATGGCGGACGGTACCATTGTATACAATGATTATACCATAGATTTATCAGCCACCCGTCCATCGGTTGAATTCACGGCCAAATATAACTTTTTAACCGCCGGGTTTGTTGATAACCCATACGGCACCGATGAATTATTCGTTGTCGGCCGTTGGAACATACGATTCTAGGTATTCGGCATGCAACCTGTGCCGTATTTTCAAAAACCTATTTAATGTATCGCGATGCACACCCAGGCGTCGTGCAATTTTCGATTTGGCGCGCCCGTCGCACAATTTTTGCAATATATATTCCTCGCGGTTTATCAATTTTGACATACTTTTACTGCCCGTGGGGCGCCCGATGCGTCCGCCCTGGGACCGCACACGGGCCAAAGCCTCTTTGGTGCGCTGGGATATTAAATTTCGTTCAATTTCCGCAGACAGCCCGAACGCAAAAGCCAAAACCTTGCTGGTAATATCCGAACCCAATCGATAATTATCTTTGATTGTCCAAATTTTTGCCCCCACATCCATACAGTGATGCAAAATACTCATTACCTGTAATAAATTTCGCCCCAGACGCGACAATTCCGACGCGATTATCATATCGTCTTTGCGCAATTGTTGCAGTAACCGCCCCAGTTTACGCTTTGATAATTCCTTGGTTGATGAAATTGTTTCTTCTATCCAGCAATCAATGATTAAATCCTGTTTTTTACAAAACCGCTCTATTTCAAAATGTTGATTTTCTGTTGTCTGGTGATCGGTGGAAACGCGAACATACCCGTATATCACATTAAACTCCTTGGATTATCGTTTCTGTATATAAAACAACGAATATACACCTGGAAATTTTTCTGCGCGCGCCGCGGCCAAATAAAAATTTGCCATCGCCCACACAAAAAACAGGTGCGCAACATCGCACCCGCAGAATTTATGGATTTACAAAATAATTACCGGCACACATTGCCGCGTTTTTTGATTACATCAAATCAAATTTAGTAATGTAATTGAACGAAACGCCTATCATAAAATTGCTGCCGTATACATCGGCACCACGCGCCTTGGCCAAACGATATTTCAAATACGGCCCCATGGTTAAATCGCCCCACAAATTAGTATCCAGACGCAACACGGCGTTCAAATCGCGTTTCAGGTCGGTTTTCACATAATCAGAATAGTTAAAATATTCACGATAATAACCACTGGTAGATATTTTCACCCCATCACGCACAGCATATTCGGCGCGCCACCCGGCCTCGGCACCGGTTTTGCTGGTTTGTTCGCCGGCGTATGTGAAATCATATTCGTACAGCCCCGTCACATACAGGCTTTTCAAGATTTTATGGTCAAACAGCGATAAACCGCCACTGGCACGGATAATATTCTGGCGCGGGGCATCGGGATTATCGCGGAATTGTGTATCGTATGCGCCACGGACCGTCGGGCCAAATTTTAACCCGCTAAATTCCCAGCACGCATACGACAAATCGCTGGACGCGATGATTTTATCGGCATTTTGGTCGGTTGTGGTTGGGCCATCATACGGACGCAATGTTGTTTTGCCATATTCCGCATACAGACCGTTATCCCATTTGAATTTGTTTTTATTGTATTCCAAAACGGTATCAAACACGCCCTTGATATAATCCTGGCTGGATGCATTCAGGGCCGACACCGGCGAATCCGCATATTCACGGGCGTTTTTTACCGATGTTTTGGATAATTCCAGCCCTATGCGGCGAATGTCCAGTTTCAACGACGGCGCGCCCGCATCCGGCGCAACATCATCCGCACGCGATGCGCACGGCATTAAAACAATGGCAATCAATCCGGCCAACAATATCTTGTTCATATTTTCACCCCACGACTATTTTGAAATTCGCAACACACCATTGTCATCGGCATATTTCCACCCGGCCGCGCGCAATGCGGCGGTAAATTCGCCACGGACCGCCACCGGCAATTCAATTGTTGCCGTGGTGGCATCAATGTATTTGGTTGCCAAATCTATTTTTTCGGCACGCGCAATTTCCTGTAAATTTGCCCAGTTTGCAATCGGATCGGTCATATTTGCAACGACCGTAAATTTATCGCCACCCGTTGCCGCCGGCATCCAGTTTTGCACGCCCGCCGCATTCATCCAATTTGTTGCCGCCGCATTATCAATAACCATGGTGATATTTGCGGAATATGTCGTATCAGATTGCTGTTCCCCGGAAATATTGGTTGCCCCAACCAGGTTCATTAAATCGGCATTCGTCGCCGCACCAATCGCGTCGCGCAACTGGTCCGGCATAGAATATTGTGACAATTTTTCAAACAGAATTTGACGACGCGCCTCGTCCATGGCAATGTTCTTGGCCGCCGCCGCGGTTTCACTGGTAATATTTACCGACGCCGTGCCCGACAACGGCGCGGCATTCGCCGCGGTTGCCATTGCGCCAACCATTCCGAAAACAGCACATAAAAATTTTGACATAACACCCATCATTAAAACTTTGCGTTGATCCCAACACGAATACCCATGGATTTATAGAACGATTTAACCTCGTTTTCCGCCGTACAGGTCCAACCACTGCACTGCGATTCCAATTCTTTGATATTTATCGCAACCGGGTCGCCATTCGTCGGGTCCAAGATGTCATCCAAACTTTTACCAGCATCGGTCCACGCCTTTTCACGCGCCGCATACAACGAATCGTAATACGAGCCGTTCAGATATGTTTTTGCATCGGCATCACTGACGGTATAATAATCGTATGTCAGTCCCACCGACAACGACACGGTATTGGTTATTGCGGTCACCCAATTTGTTCCCAACCCCAGATGCAGACCACTGGCCATACCCGCGCTGTCTTCCACACTTTTTGGGTGCGCCCAATCCAAACGATACGGCTGGTCGCCCGTAGCGGTATACCCCGGCAACCCCAATTCCACGCGTCCATTGATGGAATTATTCTGGTTTATTGTGTAATCCATATCCAACGCGACATACGGACCCGACCATTCAACCTCGTACGAATGGGATGTGCCTGGTTGTTCGTAATAATACGAACCCTCGCTGCTTATCCATTCGGCGCCAGACGCCACCTGCATTTTGCCGGTCAAACTGTCGCGCCAGATAATCTGTTGTTGACCATCCGACAAATGAATAACAATTGCCGGGTCGCATTGAATTTCGTCACTGCCATTAACCCGGAAACACGCCGCCGTATCAACCGACAAGCCATAATTATTTTTCGTTTCCAGTTTATATTTCAAATACCGATACCCAACAGACGGTGTGATTTTCACATTGCCCAACTTGAAAAAGTCGGTCAATCCAAACCCGATATTAAATCCCATCATATTGCCGCCACTGCTGGTACCAACAGATAATGCATGCCCAATTTGATTTCCAATGATATTGTTGCTGCTATCTACCCAGGTAGTGACCAAATATCCGCCATTGGTAATATCATCGTCGACCATGGAACTGTCGCCAGATTGAATACCATACCGGAACCCGGCATCAACCTGCATCTTGGTATTGCCACCAAATACATATCCGCCACGCATATCAAACACATTCCACCCAATATTGTCATAGTGCAATATTGATGCGGATTGTTTCATTTCAAATTGCCACTGGGCAAATTCGTGCGAAATGCCGGCATCAACCCAAAATCCCTGTTTTTTCCCGGTATTATTTGTGGTGTTCGCGCTGTTTGTGGTACGCGCATATTGTGTTTGCGTGGTACGCGTACCAACAACCGGTCGTGTTGACGCGTATGAAGAATAATTACCACTGTTGCTGTACCCGGTGTTATAATTTCTGGATTGCGTGTTTGTGTTGTAATTGCTGTATCCACGTTGGGCGTATGTTTGGGTGTTATATCGCGACTGGGGCGATTGATAGTTGCCATTATAATATGTGCCCGCCGCATTGGCCGCAACCGGTGCAAACGCGACCAGCGATGCCCGCAACAAAAATCGTGGTAATTTTGTCATTGAAAATCCTTACCTTTCCGTTTTTTCACATATATGTTATCATAAAAAAGGTTGAAAAACAAACGCCAACTTGATAAGAATATAGCCAAGTTTTTGATTTGCCGCGGGCATGGCGGAATTGGTATACGCGCAGCACTAAGGATGCTGTGGTGCAAACCTTGGGGGTTCAAGTCCCCCTGCCCGCACCAAAGAAAAAGTTGTTTTTTCCCTTGCCCGGCGTTTTGAATTTTTGCTAACATTACCACATACAGAATGAAAGGATTCAGACTAATTTTTGCGCTGTTCCTTGGGCTGTGGGCGTTTCAGCCCGCCCGGGCGGCTGATTCTGATGACACTGCGCGCGCCGCAACGCGTCGCGGTGCGTCGTCTGTTGTTGCCGCCGCACGTGGAAATTCAACCGCCGCCGCCCCACAATCGATAACCGGCACGTCACGCATCACAAACACAACCAATAAATCGACCACAACTAATGCCGCCCAAACCGTGCGTGGCCGTGGCACGACAACAACGGCAACCACACGTGGCACAAATGTTGTGACGGATACCGGCCGCACCGCAACCACCCGCAAAACCGTATCAACCCGCACCACATCGGGCACTAAAACCCGTGGCACGGCCGGCACTAATGTCATTTCGGCACCATCACGCGCGGCAATCGTTCGTGGTACAATCGGCGCACCACAAACCACTGCAGCAATGACGCAATCGGCGGGGGCCGCGTCACGCGTGTCTGTATCGCGCGCCGCCACAACCACCGCCGCACGCGTGGCAACCACATCATCGGCATCATCGGCGCGGCGCACAACCGGCGCATCGTCACGCGTGGCGCGTGCAGCAACCACAGCAAACACCGTTGACACTGTTATCAATTCAAACTATAAAAAATGCCGCGAGGTTTATTATAATTGCATGGATGAATTCTGTGCAAACAAGGACAGCCAATTAAAGCGCTGTGCGTGTTCGTCGCGCGTAAATGAATTTGACAGCACGAAAAAGCGTCTGGCCAATGTCGAAGAAAAAATGTTGGATTTCAACCAACGCCTGTTGACCGTAAATATGGACAAGGAAGACGCCGCCGCATTAAACCAGGCGACCGAGGGCGAAACCGCATTCCTGCAAAAGGACACATCGAAATCCAAACAGATGCTGGACGATATTTCCAAAAAATTGAACGCCAGTTTTAATGACACCAATTTCAATCAATCAATGACATCTATATCGCTGTCGGTGGATACCGATTCGGCGTTTGACACGGTTGATTCATTACAGGCCGCATCAACCACGGCTAAAACCGGCACGGCGTTGTATTCGGCGGCCCTGCCAATCTGTCGCGAAATGGCGGCCGAGGTTTGTTCCGACGACGAATTATCCTTGGCCGAAAGCGGTTATCAAATGGTTATTGAACAGGATTGCAACGCGGTTCAAAAATCATACCAAACCCAAGTTGACCAGGCCCGCGACAAGGTGCGCGAGGGCAGCGCCCTGTTGGATATGTCGCGTCTGGATGTGTACCAGGAACGCAATTCCGACGATATTTTAACATGCAAACAAAAAATGCTGACCATGTTGACCGATTCAACCGTTTGCGGTGACGGGCTGGGCAAATGTCTGGATACAACCGGGCAATACATTGACCCATCCACGGGCGAGGCACTGTTGTCCGATAAATTGGTCAATTTGGCCAGCCTGATTATGCGGCCATCTGCCGACCAAGCATGGACATCGGTTCCTGCGAATCAAGTGTTTGTCACATATCTGAATTCCAAGAAAACATTTTTGGCCCCTGCAATGGAAAATTGCCAGGACATTGCCGATGCTGTATGGGATGCATTTATCGAGGACGCATTGGCGCAAATCAAATTGGCCCAAACAAAAAAACTGGAAGATGTCCGCCAAAGCTGTACCACATTGACCACGCAATGTTTGGCCGACACCGCCAAAACAATCCAGGACTTTGACGCGCGCGCGTTGTCTACATTCGGTGTATTGGCGGATAAAACCGTAAATGAAATGTGTGCCAGCATCAAAAACGCTTGCACTGCGGTGTTGAATTACTCTGTCACTGGGGACGAAACTACAGACTCTGATTGGGCCACCGGTATGGGCGAAATCGCCACCGACAAAACATACGATACTTTGATGCAAACATGCCGCGAGGTTGGACGTGCATGCATTATCCAGGCATGTAAATCTGTATCGGGCAACTTTGGCCTGTGCGAAGACATTCAAACGTCGGTCAACCGTAAATCAATTATAAACCGTACTGCCTGCTGGGACGAGGTTCAAAAATGTATTGAACAAACAGGCATTGCCACCATTAACAAAATCTTCCCCCGCAAAACAGACGTGTTCAGCGCCAACGGCAACTATAGTTTTTATGCCAATGTGTATGATAGTAATTCCATTTCCGCCCCTTGTACCGCGGACACAGCGGACACAAATAATACTGCAACCAAGGCCTCCAAGGAATGCGGAATATATGATTTATGCAGTGAAAAATGCGACACCGACACCGAATCCGGCACGTATGATAAAAACGCCTGTCAAGTGTGTCGTCTGACCGAACGAGTTTGGGGAAATTGCGAATTTAAACCCGACACGAATCTGAAAGAAACATACAGTCACAATTATATCAAGACCCATTTCAAAAATTCAGATGACGAAACATTGTTATCGTGGTTTGCAAAAAATACAAACACCGACAGCAGTTCTGAAGCGTGCCGTGATACATCATGTGGCGCCGGGAAAAAACCCTATATAGGCACAGACGGAACAGTCATGTGTGTTGATGCTGCCAATTTGACCGATGACGGCGAATTTTGTCCACCTTCCTCATTCTGGCGTCTGAACGTCGCAACAATACGCAACAATACCGAACAGACCATAACGAACTGCTGCAAGGATTCCAATGGTACCTCCGGTACAAAGGATGCGTTTGGAAATTGCTGTCTAAGCGGTCGGACATCGACTTTGCGCGGGTCCAGTTTATTAATCAACAACACAAACGGTGGTTTTGGCAGTATTCAGGCCGACAACAATAACTTTGTTTATAATTTTCTTCAGGCCACCGGCGCCACAAACAAGGATGATGCTACGGGGGCGTGTTTACCAGAAAATGCATTTTTAGTTGCACAATTTCCTGTCGACGACACATCCATTGCATCAACACCGAGCAATATGTATGTAATTTGTGTTCCGGATGATTCAAAATCAGCCAGTAAGCTTTCTGATGGCAACGTGAGTCCAACATATCCAGGCGGAAAAACATTAAACTGTGATAATGGGCACTATGTACTTGTATTACAAAGCCCAAAAAAAGAAACAAACAACGGTGCAGTATTAAACGGCAGATATATAATCCCGGAATATAAGAACTCAACCGAGGGGCATAATGCCGGGGATATTCTGGAACAATCTTACATAGTAAGTCAAACACGCTATGATTTGGACTATGCAGAAACGAAATACAGCGCCAAACCAATATGGTCTGGCATTGGTGATAATGCCAACGACCTATACCGGGCGACCGGCCTGCCATGGGAGGTTATCATCAATAAAAAAGACCTGACACAGTAATTTCATCCGCGCCCCCCCCCGCGTGGTATTACAACGACAAAACAAAAAAATGCAGGTTTAGCCTGCATTTTTTTGCACCATTAAAATAATTGTATTTCGGATATTGCCGCGTTTATTTTTTCCAGTTGTTCAGCGGTAAAGCGTCCCAACACCCAATCGGCCGGATCCATTACCACATCAAAATCACGCGGATGTGCAATGCCGATGCGAACGCGCATATATTCACGCCCAACGGCGGCATCAATTGATTTTATGCCGTTGTGACCGGCACTGCCCCCGCCGATTTTCGTGCGCATCGCGCCGACCGGTAAATCCATATCATCGTGAATCACAACCAGATTTTCCAACGGAATTTTATAATATGCCATCAATGGCCGCACCGCATCGCCAGACGCGTTCATAAATGTTTGTGGCATGGCAAAAATCACGCGTCGCCCGTCAATTGTACCAGTCGTGGTCAACGCATTATGCTCGCGCCGCCATTTGGTATTCGCACCGGCCAATTGCGCCACCGCCATAAAACCAACATTATGGCGCGTGCGGGCATATTCGCCCCCGGGATTTCCCAGTCCAACGATTAAAACAGGTTTATTTTCTTGCATATCGGTATCTCTTTCTTTTATTATAATATCATACAAAGGAGAATTACAATGAAATTAAAAACGGCGGGCGTTTTGACCGCAATTTCAGTGATGTTTATGGGCGCAAATGCCAATGCCAGCAATGTTCTGTACGATTTTTACGCCGGCGCAACAATTGGCGTTGGCGCAATCAGCCAATTTGGCGCACACAACAATAAAACCGAAAATGCCCAATCATTTGGCGCAGTTTTGGGTCTGGATATTCCCGTCTTGCGTATCGAGGCCGAATATAACATGAGCAACAACGACATATTGAAGATGCACACCGCCATGGCGAATTTGTATCTGAAAATGCCATCAACGGTTGTTCACCCGTATTTGGGTGTTGGTGTTGGCGGCGTGTTTGGTGGCAGTGTCAAAAATGCCAACATTGATTTATCGCACGGCGCCGCATACCAAGGTATGTTAGGGTTGACATTTGATGTACCGGTATTGCCCATCAAAATTGATGCCGAGGCCCGCGCCGTATACGCGCCCGATGTGTATAACACATCCGATGGCAAACCCGATGTTCTGCAATACGAAGGCCGCTTGAAATTGCGCTATATATTCTAACGGTTCACTACAACAAACGGGGCGCGATGGCGCCCCAAATTGACGGGGTAAAATATGCTGACACTGATTGATGGAAATTCGTTATTATTTCGCGCGTATTATGGCGTGCACAGCCGTCTGACGCGGCGCGACGGCACCCCCGTTGGCGCGGTTTACGGATTTTTCAATATGATGTTGCCGGTATTGGCATCGGCGCACGATGGCGACGCATTTGTGTGCGTTTTTGACGCATCGCGCATTTCTTTCCGTCAAAATATTTACCCCGCGTACAAGGCCAATCGCCCTGAATTACCTGTTGATTTAGTCATTCAATCGTCAATGGTGCGCAGCGG
>CAKQNS010000002.1 GCA_934255455.1 uncultured Alphaproteobacteria bacterium | reverse complement strand
AAAAAAGTATATTTTCATTGGAAAGTAATTATGCCCCCATGGGGGACCAGCCCGCGGCCATATCTGAATTGGTGGCGGGTGTTCGTGATGGCCGTCGGTCTCAGGTGTTATTGGGGGTGACGGGATCGGGCAAAACATTTACTATGGCCAATGTAATTGCAGAATTGTCGCGGCCGGCATTGATTATGGCACCGAATAAAATCTTGGCGGCACAGTTGTACACGGAAATGAAATCATTTTTTCCGCACAACCATGTTGAATATTTTGTGTCGTATTATGATTATTACCAGCCCGAGGCATATATGCCCACCACCGATACATATATTGACAAGGACGCGTCCATCAATGAACAACTGGATCGTATGCGGCACAGTGCAACCCGCGCCATGTTGGAAGAACGCGATGTTATTGTTGTGTCATCGGTATCGTCTATTTACGGTATGGGGTCACCAGAACAGTATTCGGGTATGAAATTGGTTTTGCATGTGGGGGATAAAATTGGCCAAGCGGACGTTATGCATGCGCTGGTTGATATTCAGTATAAACGCAATGATGTCGCGTTTGAACGTGGTGATTTCCGTGTGCGCGGCGACAGCCTGGATGTATTTCCATCGCATTCCCAGGACCGGGCATGGAAACTGTCTTTTTGGGGCGATGAAATCGAAGAGATTTGGGAATTTGATACCCTGACCGGGGCCAAGTTGCACCAGTTAGACCGAATTGCGATTTACCCAAACACACACTATGCCACCCCAATGCCCAGTGTTTTACAGGCCATTGGTCAAATCAGAACAGATTTGGATGAACGGTTAAAATACTTTCATGAAAATATGAAGTATATCGAAGAACAACGTCTGCGCGAGCGTGTGAATTTTGATATTGAAATGATGGAATCGACCGGAACATGCCGCGGTATTGAAAACTATTCGCGATATCTGTCGGGGCGTGCGCCGGGTATGCCGCCACCAACACTGTTTGAATATTTGCCACGTGATGCCGTTTTGTTTATTGACGAAAGTCATGTGACCGTTCCACAAATCTCTGCTATGTCGCGTGGTGACCGTGCGCGCAAGGAAACATTGTCGCAATATGGATTTCGCCTGCCGGCGTGTATTGATAACCGGCCGCTGACATTTGACGAGTGGGACGCATTACGCCCGCAAACGATATTTGTTTCGGCAACGCCGGCGGAATGGGAACTGAATCAATCGGGCGGGATTGTTGCCGAACAGGTTATTCGCCCAACGGGATTGTTGGACCCGGTTTGTGATGTACGACCAACCGCAAACCAGGTTGATGATTTATTGTCTCAAATTAAAAAAACATCGGGTCGTGTGTTGGTGACAACATTGACCAAAAAAATGGCCGAACAATTGACTGATTACCTGAACGAAAATGGCGTGCGCGCGCGATACCTGCACAGTGATATTGAAACGCTGGAACGTATTGAATTGCTGCGTGATTTGCGATTGGGTAAATATGATGTCTTGGTCGGTATCAATTTGCTGCGCGAGGGATTGGACGTGCCAGAATGCGAATTGGTTGCGATTATGGATGCGGATAAAGAAGGATTCTTGCGTTCAACGCGTTCACTGATTCAGACAATCGGTCGTGCGGCGCGTAATGCAAATGGGCGCGTAATTTTGTATGCCGATGTTATGACGGATTCTATGAATGCGGCATTGACCGAAACGGCGCGTCGTCGTGAAAAACAAATGGCATATAACACCGCACATGGCATCACCCCGACCACGGTGTCCAAGGCCGTATTTGCCCAGGTTGGCGACAAACAAGAAAAAACGGACAAGGCGCGCCGGTTTGTATATGATAAATCGGGCGGCGTTATGGACGCGGACAGTATCCGCAAACAGATAAAAGATTTGACCAAGAAAATGCGCACAGCGGCGGAAAACCTGGAATTCGAGACGGCCGCCGAATTGCGTGATGCAATCCATAAATTGGAAGACGATTTATTATTGGTGGAGTAAAAACAATGAAAGAATATTTGTTAAACAATGTTGATGAAACGCGCGCGTGGGCCCGGGAATTTGCGGGCACACTGCATGCGCCGGTATGTGTGGCGTTGCACGGCGATTTAGGTATGGGCAAAAGTGAAATTGCGCGTACAATAATTCAAACATTGCGTGGGGCGGATACGGTCGTGCCCAGTCCAACATTTACGATTGTTCAAAACTATGATGGCATTTCACATTTTGATTTGTATCGTATAAACGATGCGTCGGAATTGACCGAAATTGGTTTGCCTTATGCAATTGCAAATGATATTACATTGATTGAATGGCCCGATATTGCGGCGGATATTTTGCCGGCGGGAACAATTCATATTTATCTGAGTGAAAATGGGGCGGGGCGAAAATTGGTTATAAAATAATTTTGGGAAAACACACCTGTGGCGGTTTTTGTGTGTTGTGCCATAATGTTGATGTGGATGCAAAACATTCACAACGCGAACACATGCATGGACTGTTCGCACAGTCCCGAACCACATCCCTATATGGATTCGTCAGAATTCATGAAATGCAGTGTTCAAAACAAAACGTCGACATTCGTCGGCGTTTTGTTTATTTTTTCAGTAAACTTTGAACCGCCAACGGGAAATCAGGACTGCGCGCCAGGTATGAACCGCTGACCAATAAATCTGCACCGGCGGCCCAACACATCTGCGCGGTTTTGTCGTTTATACCGCCATCAACAGATATCGTGAATTTTAATCCATATTTTTTGCGTGTGGCGGCCAATACAGATATTTTTTTCAGGCAATCTGGTTGAAATTCTTGACCGGCCGCACCGGGACGAACGGTCATAATCATAACCTCGTCTAAATCACGCAGTATTGGTTTTAATATATCAACAGATGTTTCGGGGTTGATTGCAACGCCCGCGCGTCGCCCGGCGGCGCGAACACCACGTACCGCATTGCGCAGGCCGGACGTATTTGTCGACATAATTATTGTATCGGCACCTGCCGCAATTGCATCCGCCGCCCATACGGATGGACTTTCGGTCATTAAATGTACATGCAGATGAGCATTCGTGTGGGCGCGAATCATTTTCAGTTCTGAAATTCCGCCCGCCACACGATCAACATAAAAACCATCCATGATATCAACATGAATTATTGAAATTCCGCCCGCACGAAACAGCGAATATGTTGATGCGCTGTTCATATTGAAACACAGTGTGCTGGGCATAATTGGAATAAATTGTGGACGCGACGGTGCGCGATGACGAAACAATGATGTAATGCGTGACCAGCGCCGGCGCCAGCGTTCTACGCGCGCCATATATGCACCGCGGTGTGTGGCCTCGGCATTCCAGATGTACGATGATGCGGCGCGAACAATTGCATCAGTGTGCATATTTTCGGTCGGAATGGAAAACGCGTTTTCAAAAAATTCTGTTGCTCCATCGGCCATGGCCGCTCCGCCAGTTAGAATTATTTTTGTTGGATGATATTTAGAGATTGCCGCCCGTGCTGAATTTGATATTTCCGCAGAAATATCGACCATGTGTGGCAAGAAAATATCGTTTATATCACCACGGGAAAATTCGTATGCGCTGTCGGCCGGGGTAAAACGGTCCATTTCCTTGGGAAAAAGGGATGCAACATTTCGCTTTATACGTTCGGCTTCGTCAAAATCGATGTGTAATTTTTCCGATATGTCGGTTGTGATTTTTGTGCCGCCGTGTGCGATTTTTGTGTGCCACACAGGACCACGGTCGGTCCAAATTGATGCCGATGAAAATTCCGCGCCCAAATCAATGAACATAACGGTTTGCTTTTTTGTGCGCAATGCCGCATTTAATAAAAATTGTGGGTCAAAGAAACCGGTGCTGTTTATGTGTGCATGGCGCAGATTGACCATTACAAATTCCATTCGGTCACGCGGGTAAAATATCGCACCAAATGCCGAAATCAGCCCGCGGTCGGTATAACCAATGGGCGACATTATATTGCGCGCCGATGGTACATCATACCGCAGTGGCACAATGTGCATCGGAAAATACCCGTCGGGGGGCGCGATTTGTGAAATTTGGCGGCTGATGTCCATGGGGGTGATTTTGTGTTCACCGTCCCACGCGGTGCTTTTTGCGACCATTTCAAATACAGATTGGCCAAAATTCCCCGTGATATAGGCCGAGTCAAAATGCGACCCGATTTGATGTTCCAATTCGTCAATTACCGACCGTAATGCGAAAACAGTATCGAAACTGTCCACGTTGAATAATGCAGATTTGACGATTTTTGCGCCGCGTACACGATGCGCCATGCCGCGTACGCCGCATGACCCGATGTCCAGACACAAAAATGCCGAATCTATTAAATTCATTTTATTTTACCAATATGCGCGCGTCATCACGCATGTCTATTATCTTTATATCACGATCCAATATTGCGTGGTTTTTATTCAATATTATCAATTGGCCAATTGCCGCCGATGGATTTTTTTCCGGCAACATTATAGTCGTTCCGCCATTGGTCACAATGTTCCAACGCCGATTTTCAATCCATTCCATATAATCCAAATATCCAATTAAATTGTGGGCGGTATTTGTTATTTCGCCAATATCATCGGGCAATTTACCGCGAAATAAAACGGTGCCAGCATTGCGTTCGGTGTGCGGTTGGTTTACAATGGTTCCATCGGCGGACAACGGGAAATAGTCAACCCCATCGGTCCACAATGCCACCGCCCGATATAACTTTACGCGAACAGATATATTGCCATCGGGGCGGCGCCGAACTGATGCACTGCGCACGCCAGGCACGGACAAAACACGTGCGTTTATTTGCGACAGCGACAATGAATATGTTTGCGCCCCAGGCGGCACGGCAACCGCCGCCGCCAATGCGGATAAATCCTTGTTCGGGGCGTCGGCATGCACGGAAATGCTGCGCACGCGGGCCAATTGGCCGTGGCCCATGGTGGTCATTGTAATTCGCGTTAAAAAGTATATTGCCAACAATATGGCAACAATGAAATATATCCAAAACAGAATAGACTTTTTCATGCCGATAATTATATCACAAAAAAGCCAATGCGCAAAGGGCAGGGCGAAAATAAATCAGCTGGCGCGCAACAGGTACCCTCGGCGAAACATACACCGGCGATATGCCCCAACGGTTTTCGATGTGGTGTTGCGGGGCACCGACAGCAATGAACGTTGTCCGGCATCTTTGTATTCGTTTGATTGGAATGTCACCCACAAACCCTCCCAATCGGGCATTTGGGCACTTTGATTCGGGGCAATCAGTTTGGCAATGCGGCTGCGCGGGGTGTACGATTCCCGGTCAATCCCCAGGCACGATTTGTGGTCGCGGACGAATTGTTCCATGGTGACGGATTCGTTTTCCCAATTTAATATGGTTGCGTTATCAATACTGCCCCGGTTTGGGGATGAACACGCCACCAATAACAGTGCAAATGCAAAATATTTTATTCTCATACTTTATATTATAATTTAATTGCGTCGGGGGGGCAATAGTTTTTATAATGTATAAAAATGTACAAGGGAGAATGACATGGCGATAACCGCCCAGAACTTTATAAAACTGGCTAATTTTTATAACCAGATGACGATGATGATGTCGGCAATATGTGTAGAAAAGGGCGGAATTGCAATGGAAAATTATGTCGGGCGATTTTTCGCGGCCGATACATTGGAATTTGTGGCGGAATATGGGCGGCGTTTAATGAACGATAAAAAATCAGAATTGACGCCGGAAATTATCGCGGTGATTGAACGGTTCAATCAGAATTATAAACTGGTTCGCGATTTAACCACCCCGACACAAAAACCAATTTATGAAATGACATTGGAAGAATTTGAAAAAATTATGAATATCTGATACAAATAGGCAAAGGAGATATTGATGAAACGTTTTAGATTGTTTGGTATTTGTGCAAAAATATTTCTGGTGCCGATGGCGGTTGTAATGGCATTTGGTTGCAACCAACAAAATCAGAATATTCCGCAATATGACACCGTGACCGTGGTGGATAATTTGGTGATTGATGAAAATTCCGTGCCTATTTTCCCGAAAAAGGCGGCATTGACCACCGATACGGCGCGGCGGTTTTCATTGGATTTGCCCAAACGGTGCGAGGTAAATTGGGATAACCAGGCGGTCGTTTCCGTTGTACCCGAAGAAAAAATTGAAATGATACGGCTGAGCACCGGTGACGCGTTGCCGGAATTAAAGGTTTCGGATTATGAATTCAAAGAATTGACCGTCAAACGCGCGCTGGATAAATTGCTGGATGGTACCGATATTTCCGTTGTCGAAGATGACACTATGTACGAAAAAATTACCGGGTCTATTTCGTCGGGTGCGCTGGGCGATGCGGTGGAATTGATGTCGAAAATGGGGCGTGCATATTATTCGTATGATGCGGATGCCGGCGAAATTCATTTGACCCATCGCGCAAAATGGCTGATAAAAATGCCGCATGACCAATCAATTATCATGGCGCTGATTGACGCAATGCGTGGTGCCGATGTGCGCAATTTGTTGGTTGATTGGAACGACAAAACATTGGTATTCGAAGGCAATTACCAGACCGAACGCGAGGTGTCCAGAATCATTGCCGATGTCGCGTCAAAAAAATATATGTTGGCATGGGACATTGATGTATATCGCGTATATCCGCGTACCGATAATCCAATTGTGTGGATGAATATGTTGCCGGCGTTTGGTGAAAATAATATCAAAATGTCTATCCCGGGCGTTGTTGGGCGCGCACTGGTGGTCAGCCCCGAAATAAACACCAAAACACTGCAAGAATTTTTATCGCAACAGGCAAATGTTGTTTTAATATCCCAGGGCCAGTTTGTGATTCCAAACGGTTGGCAATCGCGATTTGATATTGGTCAATGCAGCAAAGAAGAGCGGCTGGAAACCGATTTGATAATTGGTGCAACGGGTAAATATGGCGATTTTGGTGGGCGCAATAAAATTGATGCCAAGATTGTTTTACGCACCAGCAACGGTGAATTGTCGTCGTTTAACATTCCGTCCAGCGTGGGTGATAATTATGTGATTATTGGTATTCCAACACATTCGTTTGTGACAACACCAGAAACATTGATTTCGCCCTTTGCGGAATTAGTCGTATTTATGTCGCCGCGTATAATATCTATTGTTGATGCGGCCACGGCGCCGGCGGGCGAAATGACACCATTGGTGGGTGATGCATTGCGTGAATTTTTAAGTGAATAAGGAACAAAGAAATGTTGTTTTCCAAACTGGAACGAAAAATTGCATTCAGATACCTGGCCGCGAAAAAGCGCGGGTTCGGTTCGGTTATATCGTGGGTGTCGCTGATTGGAATCACGCTGGGCGTGGCGACATTGATTGTTGTTATGTCGGTAATGGGCGGGTTTCACGAAACATTACTGTCGCGCATTGTCGGAATGAATGGTCATGTCGTTGTATATCACCAAGATGGCGCAATCAGCGATTTTGATTACTTGATTGATAAAATGAAACAGAACAAAATCGTTGCCGCCAATGCAACCGGCATTGTCCCCATTGCCGAAGGCCAGGTTATGGCAACCGCCGGCGGAAACAATACTGGCGCCATGATACGCGGAATTCGTATGACCGATTTGGCAAATAAAACGGAAAGCGGAACAAAAATTTATGGTAAAAAATTATCCGAAATTCGTGATGGTGAATTGGTGGCGGGGTCGGCATTGACGCGTGCGTTGCGTGTGACCATGGGCGACAAAATTTCATTGGTTTCGGCAAATGGTGCAACACCAACACCGTTTGGTTCGATGCCACGGATTATGGCGTACCCGGTAATGTCGTCGTTCTTTATCGGAATGTATGAATATGATTCTGGGTATATATTTATGCCGTTGGAAACCGCCCAGAAATATTTGAATATTGGCGACGCGGTGACACATATTGATTTGTTCTTGCGCAATCCCGAAGATACCGCGGCCGTGCGTGACGCGTTGGCACGATTGTTGCCCGATGGGTTTGTGGTGCGCGATTGGCGTGAATTAAATCGTGGGTTTGTTGGCGCATTACAGGTTGAATCAAATGTTATGTTTTTGATTTTGATGCTGATTGTAATTGTGGCCGCGTTTAATATCGTGTCGTCGTTGGTTATGTTGGTCAAGGACAAATCCAAAGACATCGCTGTTTTGCGCACATTCGGTGTGTCGCGTAAATCTATGATGAAAATATTTATTTTGTCGGGTACCAGTATCGGTGTTATTGGCGCGTTTTTTGGAACGGTATTTGGTGTGATTGTTGCAATTTATATTGAACCAATACGTCAATTTTTCCAGTGGGCAACCGGTCGTGATTTGTTCCCGGCAGAATTATATTATTTGTCGGAATTGCCATCTAAATTGGTGCCGACAACGGTGATTGGTATTGCGGTGTTGGCAATTGCGTTGGCGTTTCTGGCAACTATTTATCCCGCATGGAAGGCAGCATCAACCGACCCGGTCGATGTATTGCGTAATGAATAAAGGTGACCAAAAATGGCAGGCATATTGAATTCTTTGTCGCGTGTGAATAAATCAGATGTCGTTTTATCTGTGCGTGATATTAAAAAGACTTTTATCGAAGGCGGCCAGCCGTTGCATATTTTGCGCGGGGGTGGGTTTGATTTGCATCGCGGCGAAATCATTGCGTTGGTCGGGCAATCGGGGTCTGGGAAATCGACATTGTTGCAATGCGTTGGTTTGCTGGATAAACCCACCAGTGGCAGCATTATGTTGGATGGTGCGGCCGTGCACAGAATGGACGAAGATACCCGCACAATGATGCGTCGTAATAAAATCGGTTTCGTGTACCAGCGACATAATTTGTTATCTGATTTTACCGCGTTGGAAAATGTAGTGTTGCCGATGTTGGCGGCAGGTGTGGATGAAACAACCGCAACTGCGCGCGCAATGAAACTGATGCGTGCGGCGTCGGTTGCGCATCGCGCGTCGCATTTGCCGGGCGAAATGTCGGGCGGTGAACAACAGCGTACGGCGGTTGCCCGCGCATTGGCAAATAATCCGGAAATATTGCTGGCCGATGAACCAACGGGCAGTTTGGACCCGGCGCATGCAACGGCCGTGTTTGATTTGTTGTTGGATTTGGTGCGTAAAAATAAAATGGCAATGTTGTTCGTCACACATGATATGAATTTGGCGGCGCGTGCCGACAGAACAATTACTATTCGGGATGGAATCGTAAAATAAATAATTATGCTATCACAGGAGAGAGAACCCATGAAAAAAACATCAAACATAAAACAAAAAAATGAAACAACCGTATCGGCCGCGCGCAAGGCATGGGGAATTGTTGCGTTGGTGGGGCTGTTTGTGTGTGGTGTGTTTGTTGGTGCGGGTATGCACACATCGCGTATGGTACCGGTCGCGGCAAACACAACAATTGAAATGGATGCGCCAATTGCAACATGCGTGCGAATTGAACAATTGCTGGGCGCCAGATTGAATTCCGAAGATGACACAGAATACGATGCGCATTTGGAAAATGCGGAAATCTATGCCCGTATGTCTGAAAATGGGTGCGCAGAAAATATCGATAAATATCGCGCATTGGCCGCGCGTGAAATTCAAATAGCAACCGCATTATTGCCGGTTGATGAAATGGATGAATCTGGTGTCGAAGATGTTGTTGATGTCTATAAAAAAATCCAGATGCAGGCTGCCGCGCAACAGGTCATTAATAAATTACAGAAAATGACCGATCCGGCCATAGACTTTATTTTGAAACTGGAAAAAATCATAGACGAAGATTAAACCGGGGGAAAATATGAAAAAAATTATTTATGCTTTGGTTGCCTGTGTGTTGGCGTGCCCGGCGTATGCCGACGATGTCGATGTTGATGTGGCTGAAACAGATGTTGTTGCAACGCCGGCGGTTGTTGAACGCACATCGTGCGCCGATGTTCAATCAAAAATTGATGCGTTGGCCGCGCGTGACGATTTGACCGATGATGAAAACGCCGAATTGGATGAATTGCGTGCAAAATATCGACGCGATTGTTCGCGTCGTGCGGGTGGCCGCGGTACGCGTGCGGTGGCAATGTTGCGCACACCGGTTGCCACGCAATCGCCGCGTGCAATGCCTGCGCCCGATGCGGCGTCCGCGGCACCAAAAACAGATGCCGCGCCGGCAAATACGGCCGCACCATGCGATGTGCCCGATGAAAACGGATGCTGTCCGGGTGAAACATATACCGATATGGGTGATGCCGGGTTCAATTGTTGCCCGGCCGGTGGTGGTATGTGCTTTACGCCAATGGTGCTGAAACAATCCACCACAGACAGCGCCGCGGATAAAAAGCCCGAAAAAACAGACGCCGAAATTGCCGCAGAAATTGATGCGAATATCGCGGCGGGACTGTGTGGGGACGGAACGAAACCAAATAAATTTGGATGCTGTGCGGACGAATTGTTCAAAGATTTGGGCGGAACATTTGCGTGCTGTCCGAAAAGCGGCGGCGATTGTTTACCCCCAATAACAAAAAAGTCGGACCAGTAATAAAGGCCTTGCGTTTTAGTAAATTTGATTTATAATAGGCAGGCTTTCAATTTGTTGCGGGCATAGTACAAAGGCTAGTATGCAAGCCTTCCAAGCTTGAAATGCGGGTTCGATTCCCGCTGCCCGCACCAAGGATAAGGGATGCGTCGGTATGTTGGGTAACCTCGCGATGCGAACATCAATTCGTTGCTAATAACGCAACTCATTGTGTTCTTGTGCGTTCGGTTTCCCGCTGCCCGCACCAAGAGATTGGGCGTGCGCCGGAGTTGGAGAGCCGGGGCAGACTGTAAATCTGTTGGCTTAAGCCTGAGCTGGTTCGAATCCAGCCACTCCCACCAAAATAAAAACACCCGCGTGCCGGGTGCTTTTATTTTGGTGAAATGTGGTATTGGATTTGAGTCACGCAATCATTTGATTGCTGGTTCGACTATGAGTTGTTGTGTGGCGCGGTGCGCGTGACACACAACATACGAATGCCCCGCAGTCCCACGCCACCAGCGTGGGCGAGGGAATCAGCCACTCCCGTTGTGGTCGGCATTTGTGTTCTTTACAAATGCACAATTTCAATGTCTGGTATCTGTTCCGCAATATATTCGGCGGTCAACCTGCGATGGCATTGCAGGGCGGATTTTTCTGTGCACAGCAGGCAGATTCTATCAAGTTTTGATATGTTGCAATTCTGCAACGGGTCGCGTTTTTGCAATAATTCGCGATACAATTTTTCGTATTCTGCCCAACTGATTTTTTTATCTTTGTAGTCCGCCAAAATATCGGGCGCAGGTGCAAATTCTGTATGATACTCATAACGATTGCCCAGTATCATGGCCAGATTATTACCGTTATAATATGGCACATATGTGCTGGTTCGCCAAAGACGAATGTTCCAAACGCAACTTATGCGTGCGGCATTTAATACATCCAGAAATACTTCTGGGCTTTTGCCACTGAAACCAATCGTAAATATCTTTGTCATATCGGTATAAAAATAGTCCATTGAGCATTAGATAGCAATGGTTTTCCTGAATTAAAAATTTTGGTGCGACGGGTTCGTTTTTTTATCTGTTGATTTAATTCATTGGTTATGTAAAATTGTTGATGAATCCAATGGGAGTTGGGTTCGGGTTTTCAAGACCCATAGAATGCGGTGCGATTGCATCGTTATCCACTTGCATATATGGTGCTTTCGCACCGTTATTGCCTGATCTGTATGGTCGGGTATCTGTGGCTATATAACAGGTTTTTGCCGAAACCCACAGAGTCATTCATTCTATGACCTTGAAAATACCCGGCCGTCAAATTCCCATTTGGCGGTTTATTTGATTTTTGGGGATTGGGTTATGCGTATATTTCTATGGGTGTTGGTGTTTTTGCTTGCGGGGCTGGATATTTTTTTGTTTTTCAAAAATATTGAATACGCATATTGTGCGTTTGTTCGGCATCAACCACCGTTTGTGCCCAGTAATAAATATCTGCGGCGTGCGACCGTCAACGTCGTATGCAATAATTACCCATGTGCAAAATTAGTATGTGAAATAGGTTCGGGTTTTGGTGGTTTATCGCGATACATCGCGCGCCGGTGCAATTGCAATGTAATTGCGTTGGAAAATATGCCATTTTCTGCGTGTGTGTCATGGTGTTGTGATTTATTTTGTCGGCAATCGCGTACAATTCGTTGTGATGCATTGAAATATATGAAAAACACAGATAAACATTTTGATATAGCGGTCGCATATCTGGGCCCAAAATTAACCCCGGTGTTATCAGAATACAAAGATAAATTTAGCGTTTTAATCACACTTGATTTTGAAATTCCAGAAATGCGGCCTGTGCGAATTATTGATGTTGGACATGGTGTAACGCAATACAAGGGTGTGCCGTATCCGCATCGGTTGTTTGTGTATGAATTTGATAAATAAAATACTCGCCGAATGGCGGGTTATTTTATTCGGATATTTCCACGCTGTCAATATATTCGCGGGCGACCGATTCCGGACGGGCCGATTCAAAATCGGGTGTGGCGACGGATTCACTGTCGTCTTCGGGTAATATAACGGGTTGGGCGGGCGCGGGTGTTTGTGGTGCAACTGTTTTGTGTTTCCCGTATGTTTTTGATTTGTATTTCCCGTGCAGGTTGTTTGGTATCAATATATAATCCATTGGGTTTATGCCATCAGATTCTATATCCATTTTCTTTGCCGGTGATATGCGGCGCACATCAATATTGTATACTGGATTTATAAAATTGCGTGGTGCCGTGCCCGCAACAGATGGCACGGCCGAGCCGTTTAATTTATATATGTTCAATGCACGTTGGCTGTCGCCATTTGGACGCAACCGAAACAGTCCGTCGGTGCCAACATAACCACTGGGGTCCAACAGATATGCCGCGGGTGTTGCGCCCGAATAAATCATACCCATGGCCATATTGGTGGCATCATATCCAAATGCCGCCAGATGCGATGGTGCAGCGCCAGAAATGCGTTCGTATGTTTCGGCAAATGCTGGCGATATTGGTTGCATTGCCGCGTATTTTGCACCAATCATTGTTATGTCCGATGCAATGTTTGAACCGTCCCACATGGCCGTTCCGTAAAAGTGTGCATCGTGATTTGACACGCCATAATACCGCAAGAATGATGCCATACTGGTTGTGTCAGCGCCGTCGCCCAGGTATAAAACCGCATCATACGGCACCGGGCCCAATGTATCCGATTTAGATATTTTTTCCAATTGTGCGGTCAGTGATGATTTTTCCAATTGGTTCAATTTTTCATTTGTTAAAATATCAGACAATATTTCGCGTGCACGATTATTTGCTGCAACGCGCGCGGTGTTCATCGATGCATCTATTGCCGCCATTCGTATAGATTCCGTATCGCCGGGGGTATAGAAAAATATGCCGACCGTTTCAATATTGTTGTTTTCGCCACTTTCGTTTGCAACGCCCGCCATCAATCGGCCGGATTCTGTTTCCGGGGCAATGATAATCATTTTTTTTGCGTTGTCAGATGCCATTTCGGTGGATATGGCTTCGATACTGTCAGATGGCATCAATGCCATTGTCATAACGCCATTTCCAACCGATTGTGCATCCGATGTAAATGCCAACGCCGGTGTTGTATCGGGCTTTGCCGCACGCAGTGCACGCGCATTTTCGGAAAACACCGGCCCAATAAATATGTCGGGGTTTTCGGCAATGGCGCTTTGCATTGCGTCCGGCATATTTGCATCATAAAATGCGACCGACAATGTTTTTGGGGCGCTTTGCAGTACCGCCATTTCGACCGATGTGCGAATTGATTGGCCAACCGGCGCGGTATCGCCAGACAATGGCAACAGCACCGCAATACGATGCGTGGCGTCGTCGTGCGCCGCAAAACCGCCATATTGCAATTGCGATGGTGCACCAACGATTTCGGTGCCGTACATTTGCGACCAGTCGGTATCGCGCGGCGAACCGCCGCATCCGGCAACCAGAAAACCAAGTGCAACATACGCAAAAAATCTGTTTATAAACATTGAAAATCCCGTTTTTGTTCGGTATCATTTTACTATAAAAGGATTTCAAATGCAATCTGGGCTTTATATTGTTGGAACGCCAATCGGGAATTTGTCTGATATGTCGCCGCGGGCGATTGATGTGTTGAAAAACGTCGACTTGGTCGCGGCCGAGGATACGCGTGTTTTCGGTAAATTGGCCACGCATTTTGATATTAAAACCCCGCGGGTTGCGTGCCATGACCATAACGAACGCGATGTTGTGCCGGAATTGATTGAAAAATTGCAGTCGGGCGCAACAATTGCAACCGTATCCGATGCGGGAATGCCCGCGGTATCGGACCCGGGGTTTCGTTTGGTGCGTGCGGCACGCGCGGCGGGTGTGCCGGTGTTTGTTGTGCCGGGACCCACGGCCGCGATTTCGGCGTTAGTGTTGTCCGGGTTCCCAACCGACAGATTTACATTCTGTGGTTTTTTTGATGAAAAGAAATTGCGTGATGATAATAAAATTCGCCATACTATTATTTATTACGAAAGTCCAAATCGCATAATGGCAACCATTGCCGCAATGGCGCGTGTTATGCCTGAACGCCAGATAGCCATTGTTCGCGAAATTACCAAGATTCACGAGGAAGCAATCATCGGATATCCGGCTGAATTGATGAACATTGAACCACCACGCGGTGAAATTGTGATTGTTGTTGCGCCCGCCCCAGAATATAAAATGAGTGACAGTGAAATTACCGAAATTGTAAATGACATTGTGGCAAATTCTACTAAATCTGCGGCGGCCGATTTGGCGGCGCGTGCCGGCATTTCTAAAAAAGAGGCATATCGTCGTATGCTGGCCAAGGGGGATGCAAATGATTAAATTCGTGGGCAGTTTTGAAACCGTTGCGTCCCTGCCGCGTACGCGGTTTGCCGAATATGCGTTTATTGGGCGCAGTAATGTTGGTAAATCGTCGTTGATAAATGCAATTGTTGGGCAAAATGTTGCGCGCACATCGAACACGCCAGGGCGTACACAGTCGATAAATATGTTTAACCTGGACGACCGCGTGATGATTGTTGATTTGCCGGGATATGGCTATGCCCGCGCGTCGCGCACGGATGCAATGCGGTGGTTGGCGCGATTGGAAGAATATTTAATGACGCGAAAACTGGCGCGGTTATATATATTGATTGATTCACGCATTGGTGCGCGTCCGTCGGATTTAGAACTGATGAATTTCTGTGATGTAAATGGTATTGGGTATCAAATTGTTATGACAAAAAAAGACAAACGTGTGCGCGAGGTTGAACAACACCTGTTGTCGCATGAAAATCATCCGGCAATGATGGCGGAAATTCTGGAAACATCGGCCGAACGCAAAACGGGGCTGGAATCAATAAGGGCGCAAATTGGCATTAAATAAAAATATATTTTATGCGACAAACCCGGCAAAAATGTCCGACGCACTGTGGAAACTGTTGTGTGGCGCCGGGGTCGATTTGTCACGCGTATTGATATTTTTGCCCAGTCGCCGTGCCGTGCGCACGGTCGAAAAAATGTTGGTTGATAAACATGGTGGCGCATTGATTTTGCCACACTTGGTTGCCCTGGGCGAGGGACCTGATGACATTGAACCCAATCAATCGGATATTGAAGTAAAAGACGCCGTGTCAAATATGGCGCGTGTGGTTATGTTGGCAAAATTGTTGTCCGCAGATGCAACAATTCGTGATGTGTCGTCGGCGTTGCCCGTGGCACGCGACCTGGTGCGTATGACAGATTACCTGGAAAACGAGGGCGTGGACGCCAGTGCCATTGAATGGGATGCGTTGGTTGGCGATGCGTATGCCGCGCATTTCCGGCGCAAGGCGGATTTGCTGAATATTTTAACGCGCGCGTTGCCCGCATGTTTTCCGGGACGCGTCACCGAAACTGCGGCGCGTAATACGGAAATTCGTGCGTGGATTGATGCGCTGGGCGAATATGATTTGGTTGTGGTTTGTGCATCAACGGCCAGTGTTCCGGCAACCGCCGATTTAATGCGCGCGGTGGCAATGCGTGAAAATGGTCGAATAATTTTATCTGGTAAAATTTCGGGGCGGGGCGATGATTTCGTGCGCAACACAAATCCGTATAATGCAGAATACAAATTTCTGAATTCGTTATCGTTGACGCCGGCCGATGTTATTCCAATTGATGTTGGCGCCTCATCGGTTGATTTTTTGAACTATGCATTTGGAAACGATACCGCGTTGGTATCGGGGGGCGATGCCGTACACCATTGTCATTTAATTGAATGTACCCGCGAAAGCGAAGAGGCCGCCGCCGTTGCAGAAATTGCTGCGCGCGCAATTGCGGCGGATAAATCGGTTTTGGTTATAACGCCCGATGCCGCTGGAAATCAACGAATTGCAAATGAATTAAATGCGCGCAATATTCCCGCCGATTTTTCTGGTGGTGTGTCAGGCACAATGACGGCGGCTGGGCGCGCGATATTAAACGCGTTTGACGATTTAATTGATGCCCCCGATGGCATGGCACGTTTTGATAAAATGTATACGGATGCGGGAGGAAACCTGTTTGAATTGGTTGCGCGTATGGTTGATGACGCGCGTGATGGTTTCGCGCCGGCGTTTGATGCATCGGATGCCACCGCCACCCAGATATGGTGTGCAATAAAAAATATGTCCGATTGTATAAGGGCGGCGAAAATAGATTTATCGTTGCGCGATGCACGTGCGTTTTTAGCCGACGCAATTTCATCGGTGACCGTTCGCGGTATTGCGCCGGATGATGCGCGCGTTGTTGTGTTGGGTACAATAGAATCCCGTATGCAGACCGCCGATGTTGTAATTTTAACCGGATTGAATGATGGAATGTTTCCGGCGCGCGGGTACGAAAACGCATGGTTGCCAACAAATATTGCAACGCAAATTGGCTTGCCATCTGCGGATCGCAAGGTTTCATTACAATCGTTAGATTTTATAAATCTGTCATGTGGGACGGATGTTTATTGGACACGCAGTCGCGTATCTGGTGGCACCCAAATGACCGAGTCGCGATTCATATCACGCGTGATTGTACGTGGTGGAAATTTTGACAGAAAATTGGCCGATGATATTTTGCATGCAGTGCGTGCGCGTGATGTTGTGGCGCCGCGGCCGTTGGATTACAGTGCGCCCGCGCCGCCCGCCGATTGGTCTGATGTGTATGTGACGGAACTGGAAACATTGATACATAATCCGTATGCGTTCTATGTGCGGCATATATTGCGTTTGCGCGTTTTGGATGATTACTGGGCGGCGCCCGATGCGCGTGCGTTTGGTAATATGGTGCATGCGGCGTTGGAAAATATGAATGCGAATACAACGGTTGATACATTGGTTGCTGATATGGATTCGCGCGCGCGCGCGATTGTTGGTGGCGACAGTGTTGTGTTTCATTTCTGGCATAAACGGTTTATGGAAATCGCACCAATTGCAATTGAGTATTTGCGCAATATCCCGAATACAATGATTGAAACAGGCGGCATGGTAAACATTGCTGGGCGCAATATTCGTGCGCGTGCCGATATAATATGGCCGGGCGGGGTGCTGGATATAAAAACCGGTGCGGCACCAAACAAATCGCAATTGATGGCGGGCAATATGCCGCAATTACCACTGGAGGCATATATGTTGCAATCCGGTGGATTCCCAATTCGCGGCAAGGTATCAATTGCACCAATTATGGTGTTTTTGCAATTGCAAAATGGCAATGTGCGCCCAATTGAATATGATGCCGAGACAACCGCGGCAATGATAAACGCGGCGGTTCAAAAAACCACAGAATTGGTAAATATGTATTCGGCGGGTGGTGCACCATACGAATACCACGAAACAAACGACGCTAAATATCACATCTATGATGATTTTGCCCGCAATCGCGATTTGTAAAAATCCTATTTTAATGTAATCATCAAACCACAGTGGTCGGTGGGTTTTGACGCCATACGCGGGGCAATGTCAATTTCGCAATTTTTAACCATCTTCATTGCCGCCGGATTTGCCATAAAATAATCCAGACGCAATCCCATATTTTTACCAACGGTGTCGCCACCGCGGTATCCGAACCATGTAAAACCGACTTCGTTTGGGTGCAGGGTGCGCCACACATCGGTCCATCCGGCGTCAATCCATGATTGCATTACGGCGCGCGCGGCGGGCGCGGCAATTGCAATGTCTGTATAATTTGCGGGTTTCCATACATCAATATCCGCCAGTGCAACATTGAAATCGCCCGCAATAATTACCGGTTCTTGGGAATCGGTATATTGCGAAATGTATTTAGTGAATGCCGCCATCCATTCCAGTTTGTATGGAAACTTTGGCGATGATACCGTATCGCCATTTGGCATATACACGTTTATCAGGCGCACGCGCCCATCAACCACGCATTCCAAGAAACGCGCATTTACATCGGAATATGTGGGCAGGCCCATTGTCACATCTTCGATAGAATATTTCGAAAATGTTGCGACGCCGTTCCAACTTTTTTGGCCAAAAACCTTGACATTATATCCGTATTCATCAAACAGGTTATGTGGAAATCCGGCGGTTTCAACTTTTAGTTCTTGGACCATAATTGTGTCGTATTCGCCGGCACGCAGAATATCAATAAAACTTTCTACATGGGCCCGAATTGAATTTATGTTGAGTGTTAAAATTTTCATATTTGCAATCTTTACCTTTGGTTATATAATACTGGCAGTCCAATATAAAAAAAACAAGGAAATTTGTAAGATGAATATGTATCAACTGCTGGAAAAGGCAGTCGTAACATGGCCAGATTATTTGATTCTGGTTCGTGAAGAAGTCACATTTTCGGCGTTCTTGGATTTGGTCAAGGCGCGCGCAGCATCGTTGCATGCAGCGGGGGTTACCCGTGGTGATGTTGTTGGTGTTTTGTCCCACAATATTCCCCAATTTCCAATTACAATGTTTGCGATTTGGTATCTGGGTGGACGCGTGTTGCTGCTGGATACAAATCTGACGCCGTTTGAATATGACAATATGGCGGAAATCACAAACTGCAAAATGGTTTGCGCGGAAAAGTCGTTTTTCTATAAAACAGATAAATTCAAGTTTTATGACATCACGAAAAAAGATGGTAAACCAAACCCAGATTTGACCGCGGCACCGGTTGAATCAACCGAGATTGCAACGCTGTCGTTTACATCGGGTTCGACCGGCACACCCAAGGTTGTGCCACTGACACACTTTAATCTGATTGAATGTGCAAATTCATTGCAGGATATGCATGAATGGATTAGTGCGGGCGACATTATGTATGGGTTCCTGCCGATGTATCACATATTTGGTTTCGCGGTTGAAATCCTGGCGACATTGCACTATGGGTCGGGTATG
Source organism: uncultured Alphaproteobacteria bacterium (assembly GCA_934255455.1). Classification (GTDB taxonomy): domain Bacteria; phylum Pseudomonadota; class Alphaproteobacteria; order Rs-D84; family Rs-D84; genus Enterousia. The sequence goes on along the minus strand of CAKQNS010000002.1, from coordinate 129,726 downwards.
CTGTTGCAACCAACCGTCAATCCAAAGGAAATTATGGCGGATTTCAAGAAATACAAACCCCAGATTATTCCGGCGGTCCCCCGACTGTTCGAGGTTATCAGAAACCGTATCATCGACACCCTGAAAGAAAAACGTATGTGGTGGATGGCATCGTTCGTTCTGAAATACGGAAAAACATTGGAAAAATTGGGACTGGGATTCCTGGTGCGCAAGGTTCAAGAACCGGTCCTGGCAATATTCGGGGGACGTGCGCGTCTGTTGGTTGCTGGTGGTGCCGCGACCAAGCCAGAGGTGGAAAAGTTCTATGAACGTTTGGGCCTGACATTTATTCAGGGCTATGGACTTACCGAAACCGTTGGGCCAATCTGTATTTCCAAACCAACCAAAAAACGCTTCCCATTTGCATTTGGTGCGCCAACATCAAACAACGAATGCGAAATTCGCGACAAAAACGAAGATGGCGTTGGTGTCTTGTGGTTGCGCGGACATCAGGTGTTTGGCGGGTATTTGGATAATCCGACCGTTAACGAACAGGTGTTTGACGACCGCGGATTCTTTAACACAGGCGACATGGTGTCTATGGATAAAAATGGTGAATTGCATTTCGCCGGCCGTAAAAAACAAGTGATTGTTTTGGACAGTGGTAAAAACGTTTATCCAGATGAACTGGAAGGGTTATTTATGAAAATCCCAGGGGTCAAAAATGTTGCCGTGTTTGAACATCGTGTCAAAGATAAAACGGTGACATACGGTGTGTTCAGTGTGGATAAAGATATGACACTGGAAAAATTGTCTGCCGCGATTGCCCAGGCGAATAAAAAGGTTGCGTCATATAAATGGGTAACGCACTTTGCCATGACGACCGATGAACTGCCAATGACCAGCACACAGAAAGTGAAACATCATGTGGTGCGGCAGAATTTGATTGACGGCAAATACCCAATCCGTCACGAGTAAATAAAACCACCGGCGAATGCCGGTGTTTTTATTTACCCAAACACAGTTGTGAAAATGTGGCGTCCATTACGTCGGTGGCACTGATTGTCCCCAGAATTTTTCCGATTGCATCTGCGGCGCGGCGTACGTGTTCGGCAAAAATATCATAATTATCATTCGCGGCAATTGCATCGTGCAATTCGTTTTGTGCGTCCATCATCAGGGTGCGCGTGCGTGCATTGACCGTGATTTGTGATTCTGAATTTCCAACCAATTCATCAATCTTTTTACGGATTGCAATCATCAGGTTATCAATTCCGTCGCCCGTCTTGGCCGATACATAAATCGCGTTGCTTTTATTTTTGCAATCGCACAGGTCGGATTTATTTACGACCGTGATTTCATTATTTGAACTTTGAACTTTGAACTCTGAACTTTGGCCACCGTCAATTACATGCAAAACCAAATCGGCATTTTTAATTTCGTCGTTTGTGCGTTGGATTCCAATCTGTTCAATTGTGTCATCGGTATCGCGCAGGCCGGCGGTATCGGCGATATTTACCATATATCCATCAATATCCAATGTGCATGTCACGACATCGCGTGTGGTACCGGGCGTGTCAGACACAATCGCACGATTTTCCCCAACCAGGCGATTAAATAATGATGATTTACCCGCGTTTGTGTTGCCAACCAGTGCGATGTTAAAACCGCTGCGGATAGCGCGGGACGCGGCATAGCGCGAAATTGCACTGTCGATTTCATTGTATAAATTTTGCGTTTTTTTACGAATTTTGTCGCCGATATTTGTTGGTAATTCATCATCGGCATAATCCAAAATCGCGGCGGCGTATGCGGCGATTTCAATCATTTGTGACCGCCACGTGTCGTAAATACGACTGTCGCGGCCGGTCATTGATTGAATTGCCGCGCGGCGTTGACGTTCGGTCTGGGCATCCAACAATGCGGCCAGGCCATCAACATCCGCCAAATCCATTTTGCCGTTTAAAAACGCGCGGCGTGAAAATTCCCCGCGGGTTGCCATGCGTGCACCGGTTGTGGCCAGAAAATCAAATATTTTATTTATCACCGCTGGCGCACCGTGCGAGTGGATTTCAATAACATCTGTGCCGGTGAACGAATGCGGTGCGGCAAAGAAAACTAAAATTACCTGGTCAATCAGGTCGCCCGCATTATCGGCCAGATTTGCAAAATATGTGTGGCGCGCATCAAAATTATTGCGCCCCAGCAATCGCGCAAACAAATCGCGCAGGTTTTCGCCAGAGATGCGAATAACTGCAACGCCGCTTTTCCCATGCCCCGATGACAGGGCAAAAATTGTATCGTTATTGTTCATTATTTATTTCCAGATATTTCTTTCAGTGCCAATGGAACCAGGCGCGCAACATCCGCCCCAGGGTTTGCGGCAACCAATTTTTGTGCCATTTCAACAATATCCAACCGGCGATAGCCCAATGATTCCAATGCCGCCAGTAAATCGGGCAGGGCAGAACCGCCAGCGTCCGCCGCGGCGTCAAAGTTAAACGCGTTGCCAGCAATTTTGTTCTTTAATTCAACAATAATTTTTTCGGCCACCTTTTTCCCGACGCCGGGTGCGGCGGTGATTGTTTTGGCATCGCCCGTTGCAATGGCGGACATCAGTGTGTCGGTTGGCAATGTGTTTAATATAGACAATGCCCCCTTGGGCCCGACGCCCGATACCCCTGTCAGTTGTACAAACAGGTTTTGCGCCGCCAGCGTTTTGAACCCGAACAGGCGAATTGAATCCTCGCGTACGACGGTTTCAATCCATAACGCGACTGTTTCGCGTGGGGACAGCGTGTCTGGGGTAAAAACCTTGTATCCGACAGGGCCCGCCATTAAAATTACGAATCCGTCGCCAATATAATCAACAACCCCTTGCAATTTGCCAATCATTTGTTATCCTTTTGGGGTAATTCTAATCTAATTAAAGTAAAAGGTCAAATATGAGTGGACACAGCAAATGGCACAATATTCAGCATAAAAAAGGTGCCGTGGACGCCGCGCGCAGCGGTTTGTTCACAAAACTGGCGCGTGAAATAACAATGGCGGCCAAACTGGGCGATAAAAATCCGGATAATAATCCGCGTTTGCGTCTGGCAATATTACAGGCACGCAAGAATTCCATGCCGAACGATAACATTAAACGCGCGATTGACAAGGCGTCGGGCAGCAATACCGAAAACTATGTTGCCGTGCGCTACGAAGGATATGGTCCGAACGCGGTTCCCGTTATTGTAGAGGCATTGACCGATAACCCACGTCGTACTGTGCCAGAAATCCGCAATATATTTGCGAAAAATGGCGGCAACATGGGCGAAGAGGGGTCTGTTGTATTTATGTTCACACGCGCGGGTCAAATTATGTATCCGGCATCCATCGGTAAAACCGAAGATGAAATGATGGAAATCATTATGGACGCGAACGCGGACAATCTGGAAACATCAGACGAAGGTTTTATTATCACAACAAAGCCGGACGATTTCATGACCGTGCAAAAGGCGTTGAATGACACGCTGGGCGAACCAGATAATGCCGAATTGACATGGATTCCAAATATGCCGGTTGATTTAGATGACGAAGCGTATGCCAAGTTAGAAAAATTGGTGGATGCGCTGGACGACAATGACGATGTCCAGAAAGTATTTACAGCCGCAGCATAATTACAAACGGGGCAATGCCCCGTTTTTTTATATTCAAATATCCGTCCTATCAAAACCAAGATAGGCGGTTTTTGTTTGGGCGGTGTGTCATTTTATGATATAATTATGCGAAAGTATTTGTGGGGACGGCATGAAAAAAATATTGGTATTATTTGGCGTGTTATTGCCACTGTGCGCACATGCGACGGATGAAGAATTGACCGCCGCCATGAACAATGCGCGCGCGGCGTGTGGTGGCATATCGGAACAATTTGAAAACATCAAAAAAATGGCGGGCATAAATACGGCCATAACTGGTGTTGGTACCGGTGTTGGTGCGGGTGCGGTTGCAACCGGTATTATGAAAAATAATACGGACCAAGAAATCGCAGATATTGATGCGGCGTTGGAAAAATTCAAGAGTAGCGCATCAATTATATCTGACGCAGAATATTCTGAAATCGGGTTCAGTGCGGCGGATTTGGCGGCGGCAATAAATGGTGGTGATGCGACCCCGGCCAATGAAACCAAGGTTTCAGAACTGGAAATGGCACGTGCCGCGGCGGTGGAAAAATCGAAAAATTTGGGTAATGCACGTACCGGATTGATGGCGGCTGGTACCGCAACCAGCATAGCGGGCGCGGTAATTGCGGGTAAAAACCAAGCCAGTTCGGAATTAAAGGATAAAATACAAAACTGTATCGCGGCAGTAAACACATTGGCCACGGTCAAGATGCAATCGCGTATGAATAACAGCGCAACGGAATATGAATTGGTGCGTGCGGATAATATAATCAGCGCATGTGGCAAATATGCAAATGTAAATGCTGATAAAATAAATGACCTGGCACGCGTGGCAACGGTATCCAGTGCAATTGGTGCGGGCACCGGCATCAGTGGTACAATAACATCGGCGGTCGCGAACAGTGACAACACGCGCAGCGGGGATGCAAATCGGGCAAACAACTTGAATACAGCGTCGAATGTATTGGCTGGGGCAACAACGGTGACATCGGCGGTTTCAACGGTGTTTAATGCGGTCCAAATCAAAACCGCTCGTGAAATAATTGAAATATCGGATGCATGCCAGGAATCGTTAAAGTGATAAAATTATTATTATCTTTGCTGGTGATATTTTTTGCGGTGCCAACCGCCCGGGCCGATTATGCGTTTCTGGATACACTGGATATGCATACGCCGGTTGATTTAGTGTACGATGATTTAACCCCGTTTTCAAAATTGTACAGTTTCGATAATCGTGATGATGGTTTTACACAATTTTTAATAGAGCGCGGTTTCTATGACGACCAGAATAATGTTATCAGTATATCGGCATATAATCTGGCCATGGCGTGTCATGAATTTATTGGTGGTGATACCGTTGCATGCGCATCGGCCACATACAGTGTAATTGGTGATGCGTTGGCACGCGCGCGATACAATAAGACAAATGTCGGTAACCCGTATGATATATTCGAAATATATGTGCGCGCGCAAAATATTGATGATTTGAAATTAAATTTTATGGGTGAGCTGGGACGCTATATTGTAAATAAATATTGTGTTGATGTTTCAAATTCGCAAATTTCATGTGAACCAGAACGACGTTTGGCATGTAAAAAAACGGAACATACACAATATTTATTGCGCGATCTGGATTTAATGTGCAATTCTCGTAATTGGGTGATTGGGTATAACAAACGAACTAAAACGTATGGCGCGTATTTGAATCCAGCACGGGCTGCACGTTCTATTGCCAAGGGAATCTAGTCTAATGCAACGCATATTGGTATTTTTATTTATTTTTATGGCATCGTTTAATGCAAATACCGCAGAGGGATTTTCGGTAAGCCCCACATTAAATATGTCGACAAAATTACAATTCCCGTATAAAACAATTGCACCACAATTACAAAGTATATTTATGAATTCAACCGACACAGATAAATTTTTGAAATTTATCATAGACAAGGGATATTTTGATAAAAAAAGTAATGTGATATTTATATCTGCATTGGAATTGGGGATAATGTGCAACAGGTATTTTCGCGAAGATAGTTATGTTACCTATAATAATAATTGTGCGGGGGTTGTATACGAATTATTTGAAAATCGTATAAAATCACTGGATGACGAAGCCATTATGAATAACGGAAAAATATATGATATATTTGCATCAGAAAAACAACATAAATTGACCGATGTTTTTCGCACGGTTTTGTCTAATTATATTTTTGATACATATTGTGCAACGCGCATCGGTGCCAACATTGAATGTAAATCTGGCGGGGCATCGTTGCAATGTGAAATAAATAAATCTATAAAATATCTGTCGCGTGATTTGCAGTTATACTGTGATGAATCTAATTGGTATATATACAAAATGTCTGCTGGATACTATGGTATCAGATTGAAAAGACCGAGGAATGAATATGGCCAGAATTATTGGTATTGACCCGGGGTTGCTGCATACCGGGTGGGCAATAATTGATACAAACGGATCGGTGCGAAAATATATTGCCAGTGGTGTAATTTTGCCACCATCGCGCGATGCATTTCCGATGCGATTGGCAAATATATTTAATGGTGTTGCGGAATTGTGTGATAAATTTTCACCCGATGAATGCAGTATAGAAATAACATTTGTAAACCAAAACCCGCGCACGACATTGATGTTGGGACATGCGCGTGCGGCCGCGATGGTTGCGGTGGCCAGTCGAAATATACCTATTTATGAATATGAACCTAATAAAATAAAAAAGGCACTGACATCGGCGGGGCATGCGGACAAAGACCAAATTTACAAAATGGTGCGAATATTGTTGCCCGCCGCAAACCCAAAATCGCCCGACGAAAGCGATGCGATTGCCATGGCATTGGCACACGCAAATATGACAAGATTCAGTTTTAAAATTACAAAATAATATGGTACAATTTTCACATCAAGGAGAATAAAAATGAAAGCAGATTTTTATGATGCATTGGATGCAAAAATGTTATTCAAACAGCGTGCGCTGTTTCGGGCATTTTTCATAAATGTTATTTTGGGTTTAATCATTGGGGCGTTGGCATTGTTCGTACCGTATTTCTTGTTTGCATTGGTCGTATTGACGGGAATATCGCCAATGATGATGTTCTTTTCCGTGGTCAGCGGAATTGCATTGTGGCAAATGTTGGGGATTTTGTTTTTCTTGGTCCCGGCACTGGCAATATGGTGGCAACGTCACAGTTGTAATGAAAAATAGAAATAAAAAAACACCGGAATTTACCGGTGTTTTTTATTTACGAAAACTGATTTTTCCAATGGCGTCACGCCCGAAATAATTATTTAATTTTGTCGTGATTTCATTTTGCATATATGACAATTGTAATGTCATTGCCGGGTTTATCGGGCGAATAGTGACATTGTATCGGCCGTCGCGCATTTTTTTTACCGCGGCCAATGTTGCAATGTCGGCAATTTCGGTGCCCATAATTTCGCGCCATCGCATTGCCAAATCGGCATCAGACGCGCGTCCGCCAAAATGGCGAAACAGACCACCAATTGCGCCCGCCAATGTCATAGGGCGCGCCACGCGGTGTGAAAATTTATCTGGTTGGTTTGACATAGGTGTATTCCTTGGGCATCAATATGAACATTTCGCCCTGGGCATGTTGGCCGTGTGCGTATTTGTATGCCTCGTCCCCTTTGCCAAAGAATATGTCGGCGCGAATCCAACCGCGAATTGCACTGCCGGTATCTTGGGCAATCATCAGGCGACGAAAACGACGACCATCAGACAGGTTTGTACTGATATATACCGGCATCCCCAGGGTATATATGCTGTCGTCCATGGCGACCGAACGAATTTTAGACAATGGTGTGCCCAATTTGCCAATTACATCCGGTGGGGTTGATTCATAAAAATATACATACCGCGGATTTTTGTATATTACATCGCGTGCCAAATCCGGATTGCGTTTCAGATATGTCCACACCGCATCGGCCGAATATCCGCCATCGGGACGAATGCCGCGACGACGCAATTCTTCGCCAATTGATTTGAATGGCATATCGTTTACGGCGGCAAAGTTCAATTTAACATTTGTGCCGTCGTCCAGTTTTAACATACCGCTGCCCTGGATTTGAATGTTCTGAACATCAACAATATTTGCCCAATACAAAACGCGACCGATTTGCTTTTCAACAATGTCTTTTTTTGCAATGCCTTTGTACGCACGGCCGTCGGTTGGAATGCCCATCAATGGTTCATTGCATTGTGCCGTTTTTGTACGGCATGCCGGTATTATCGGGGAATAATATCCGGTATATGTTCCGCGGTCGGTTCCGTTATCGTTATATACCTTGTATGGTTGGAAATTTGATTCAAACCATGCGCGCACAGTTGCAGTGTCGGCCGATGCCGATGGCAACATACGGCATTTTTCGGCGAATAATTCGCGGTCTGGAATTACGCGGCCGGTATATTGAATTTTTGCCTGACATGAATTACGAAACGCCTGTAATGCATAGCGCACATCGTCATCGTGCCACCCGGGCAGGGCATCATACCCCACGCGTCGCAGATTGTTTGGTACAACCGCATTGTCGCCACTGTGTGTTGGCGCCGACAGGTCACACGCCGCCAATGCGACAACGCCACAAATAACCGCAAAAGCCCGTATCATTTTCGAAATAATCGTTTTGGCCATTTTTTATACATCCCCCCACTTGTAAAATCAATTTATGATGCTATATTATCATAAAAGGTGGGGCTAAGTCCAGACGGGTTTTACCCCCAGCGTACAACAGGAGTAAAACACAATGGCAAAATTCAAAATTATTTCACAGTTTCTGAAAGATATTTCATTCGAAAGTCCAAATGTCCCAGAATTGTTCTTTAAGCAAGATAATGGTCAGGCAAAATTGGAAATCAATATTGATATTCAAATCAAGGGCGCGGAAAACAACCTGTTTATGGTTGATTTGATTACCAAGGTTCATTCGAAACTGGAAGCGGGCGACAAATCTATATTCTTGATTGAATCGACATATTCTGGTCTGGTTCAAATGGAGGAAGAAAAAGATGACGAGGCGAAAAAACGTACATTGTTGATTGATGTTCCGACATTGTTGTTCCCAGCGGTACGCAGTCTGATTGTTCGTCTGACATCGGAATCTGGGTTTCCAACATTCGCGATGCAGCCGGTTGATTTTGCACAATTGTATGAACAAAAGCAAAACGCGGCGGCAAACGCAAAATAAAGAAATTCATTTTTTCTTTCCGTGGCGCCCCATATCGGGGCGCTTTTTGTTTTTTGAATTTTCGTATTTTTATGATAAAATTCACCCACCATGGCCAAGGATAAATATTTATCAGTTAGAAATTCCGTCAGTGGTTTTTCATTCGCAAACCTGGGGTTGTTCACCGGGTTTGCCGATGGTATTTATAATGCCGTGTATTCATTGGTCATATTAGAAATATTCCGATCGTCGGCGATTGTTGGTTTATATGTTGCGCTGTATGCGGCGTTTTGTATGATTGTGGGATTGTTTGCTAATGAATTGTTTCGCCAATTTTCCAAGGTGCGTGTGTTTTATTTTTCAATGCTGATGTTGGCGGTGTGCTATGCAATGATGAGTTTTTCTATCCGCCCCAGCACATTTATCATTCTGGATTATACGACTGGCATTGCGTTGACATTGACCACAATGTTGATTCCGTTGTTTATGTCGGATTTTTCACGCGGCATTGGTATGGCGCGGTTAAATTCGCGGTATCATCTGTGGTTGAACATAGGTGCATTATTTGCGCCAACCATTGCTATGGCTATTGCCGATGGTGCTGGGAACAGGGCGGCGTTCTTTGCATCGGCGGTGATATATTTGGCCGGATGGATGTTTTTCAAATATTTCAAAATTGTCCAGCAAGATAAACAAATAAAGCCGGTCAGTCCGCGTCGCACGGCGCGCGCACTGTGGCGCAATGCGGTGGCCTTTTTCAAAAAGCCCGGTATGACCCGTGCATATATTGTGAATTTTGGTTATTATTCATTGCGCGCAATGCGGTATTTGTATGTGCCAATTGTGGTGATTGAAAACGGTTTTTCAAACGATGCGCTGGGGTGGGTTTTAACCCTGGGGATTGTTCCGTATTTGTTGTTGTCCGAGGCCATGGCCCGCCTGGTGCGGCGTTTTGGCAAACAAATTTGGTTGCTGTCGGGGTTGTTGTCGTTTGCGGGGTTATCGGTACTGGCAACATTTGTGACGGGGTATCCGTTGTTGGTGATATTTGTTGCCTGGCAAGTTTCGGGTGCATTGATGGAATCAGTTCATGATTTGCTGTTTTTTGATAATACCAAAAAATCCGAGCAAACTCGATTCTATGGCGTGTTTCGAACCAGTGTGAATTTGCCTAATGTTATTGCACCAATGTTGGGTGCGGCGTGCATTACAATATTTGGCGGAACATCGGCCGTGTGGGTTGTGACAGCGGTAATTGGCACGATTTCGGCATTGGTGCTGGTCGCCAAAAAGTAATTTTTGTCATATTTTTCTTCCTATTATTTTCATTGCGTGCGCGCGTAATTCCGTGTATGATTTTGGTATAAAGTAAAGGGGAAATTTATGGCAAAGAAAGAAGCAGTAAAAGACGCGGGCGTACCAGCAAAAAATCCGGCATTGGAATCTGCGTTGGCACAAATTCAAAAACAATTTGGCAAAGAAGCCATTATGAAAATGGGCGATGGTTCGCAACAGAATATCGAGGCGATTTCGTCCGGTTCATTGGGTTTGGACATTGCGTTGGGAATCGGTGGTTATCCGCGTGGCCGCATTGTTGAAATTTATGGCCCGGAAAGTTCTGGTAAAACAACATTGGCATTGCATGCCGTGGCCGAGGCACAAAAGAAAGGTGGCACATGCGCATACATTGATGCGGAAAATGCATTGGACCCATCGTATGCAAAAAAATTGGGCGTTGATGTTGCAAACCTGATTATATCGCAACCGGATTCTGGTGAACAGGCATTGGAAATTGCAGATACACTGATTAAATCTGGTGCGGTTGATGTGGTTGTAATTGACTCGGTCGCGGCCCTGGTGCCCAAGGCCGAATTAGAGGGAAACATTGGTGATTCATTTGTTGGCACAACCGCGCGCCTGATGTCACAGAGTTTGAAAAAGTTGGCGGGCTCGGTTTCGCGCAGCAACACATTGCTGATATTCATCAACCAGATTCGTATGAAGATTGGTGTTATGTTTGGCAATCCGGAAACAACATCGGGCGGTAATGCATTAAAGTTCTATGCGTCGGTTCGTTTAGATATTCGCCGCACAGGGCAAATCAAAGATAAAGAAAACGTTATCGGTAATGAAACCCGTGTCAAGGTTGTGAAAAACAAGGTTGCGCCACCATTCCGCACGGTTGATTTCAAAATTATGTATGGCGAAGGAATATCGCGCATCAGCGAAATCTTGGACATGGGTGTGAAATATGACCTGATTGAAAAAGCGGGCAGTTTCTATTCATACAACAACGAACGCATGGGCCAGGGCGAGGCAAACGCCCGCCAGTGGTTGAAAGATCACGTGGATGTACAGCAAGAATTGTTGGATAAAATTATGGCGCGCGCATCGGGCATTGCCGAAGAAATGACAACGGGCCCGGTCGATGACGACGATGACGCGTTGCCAACAATTGAAGAATAAAAACACAAGGAAAATATATGAAACTTTCCAGAACTTGGGCGCTGACAAACATTGTTGTGCGTGCGCATATATTAAATCCACTGTGGTGGTCGCGCGATCGGCGCCGTGACCATCGTTGTAATGTTGCGCAAATTGCAATACCAAAATATATGCGTCGGTATGTTGCGGCACCGGGCGTGGTGCCTGAAACAAAACCTGTGCACGATGACAAAAATGAAAAAATATGGACATTGTGGTTGCAGGGCGAGGACAAGGCACCACCATTGGTCAAGGCTTGTTTCCGCAGTATTCGTGCAAATTGCAAACAAGAATTGGTTGTGTTGGATGAAAACACTATTTGGGATTACATTACGTTGCCACCAGAAATTGTTGCAAAACGCAAAGCGGGCCAAATAAAGCATGCGCACTTTGCCGATATCTGTCGTGTGGAATTGTTATATGAACACGGCGGCATTTGGTTGGATTCAACCGCGTTTGCAACCGCGCCAATTCCAAAAGAGATAATTAACCAGGATTTCTTTGTCTATATGGCGGGAAATATGGTGGGCAGTGCGTACAGTTTTATTCAAAACTGTTTCATTCGTGCGCGGCGTGGGTCGTATTTGTTGGCCGCGTGGCGTCAAATGATTTTGGATTTTTGGACGCATGAACCACGCGAGTTTGATTATTTTATGCATCAATTGATGTTCAAGGCATTGGTTGAAAATGACCCAATTGCAAAAAAGTATTTTGATGCAATGCCCCATATTGACCAAGCCCCAACACACGCGTTGTGGTGGTCAATTGCAAATGAACCGTACAGCAAAAAATTATTTGATAAATATACATCGGGCGCATTTTTCCAGAAAACCACATACAGCAGCCCATGGGCGAAAAATCCCATCCCGGGCAGTGTGGCCGACGAAATGATAAACCGAATGTACAAAAAATAAGGATTATATATGCCAGCGATTTCCGTCATAATGCCTGTGTATAATGTTGAAAAATATTTGCCCAGATGTATCGACAGTGTGCTGAACCAAACTTTCCACGATTGGGAATTGATATGTGTAAATGACGGCAGCCCGGATGGGTCTGCCGCCATTTTGTCTGAATATGCCAATCGCGACCCGCGTATCAAAATTGTGACCAAGAAAAATGGTGGTCTGTCTGATGCGCGAAATGCCGGTATGGCGGTTGCAACGGGTGATTATATTTTGTATGTCGACAGTGACGATTTTATCCACCCGCAAACAATGGAAATTGCATATCATTTTGCGGTACGCGATGGGTCGGACATTGTGTCATTTACATACGATCGAATTTATCGTCCACAATTGATGGTGCGGCATGTTTTGGGAATGGATACCGATTCCGTGGTGCCAGGGCGCATGCATAAAAAATACAATGTTGCCGCGATAAAAACCGTGGTCACAGATGATGTTTTTGAATATGCAACCGAACGCGCACACAATGCGTTTAACCCGCGACGCAAATGGCTGATTAAACATTGCCAGGTTTGGAAAAACCTGTATCGTCGCGATTTGATTGCCGATACCCCGTTTATCAAGGGTATTTTGTTCGAAGATTTCCCATGGTGGTCGGCAATTATGTTAAAAAATCCGCGTGTGACAATTGCGCCATTGCCGCTGTATTTTTATGTGCCAAATTTTGGTGGAATTGTGTTGTCGGCCAAACAATTGCGCATAATGCAGAGTTTGTGCACAGGAATCGAAACATCATATAAACTGTATAAAGAAAAAGCGACCCCATATCAAATGGACGCATGGTCGCGCAAATTCCGCTGGTATTTTATCAAGTGGGCATATCGCAAGATTAAATATTTGGACAATGCCGATGATGTTGCAATCGCTAAAAAATGCTTTTCGGATTTGCGTGCATGCGGTGCACTGGACACGCCGCCATACGGCTGGGCGCGCAAAATCAGATGCGGAATAGACGATTTTATCAAATGCGGGTGCATAAAAAAATGAAGAAAACAACAATCGCGATATGTCTGCGTGATATGCAGGTCGGCGGCGTTGAATCTGTGTTGATTCAGACGCTTGCTGCAATGTTGGCGCGTGATGATGTTAATATTCGTGTAATAACATACACGAATATCAGCGTACCGCAATATCGCGATTGGTTCGCGCGGCATCCCGAAATTAGACTGACCGCGTTGTATCCGTGCAGATTTTTAGGAACACAGATGCCACACTTTTTCCTGTGGCGGATTATAAAACACGTGGCGCGCGATATATACCGTTGGTATAAATATATAACAATGTCATCGCGTCGATTTGATGACGTTGATGTGTTTATCGATTACTATAATTTTTCATTCGCGCGCGAGTTCAAAAAGTTTCGTGGTCGCAAAATTACATGGTGGCATTCGTCAATTGATGCATTATATGCCCAACGTCGTATGCGTTATATGCACGGGTACGATAAATTGGTTATGTTGACACGTGACGCGGCAACAGAATTACGCGAAAGATATCCTGAATACGCTGGCCAGATTGTTCAGATTTATAACCCGATTGATATTGCGCGTGCGCGCGATTTGGCGACGCAGGGCAAGTTTATTCGTGGTGACTATTTCGTCTGTGTGGCGCGATTGACGGGCGATAAAGATATTGAAACGGTACTGCGCGGTTTTGATATGTTTTGGCAAAATGCGGGGCGGCCAAATATTAAAATGGCTTTTGTTGGTGATGGCAATTTGTCCGATGAATATAAAAAGATTGCGCATTCATTGCCTGCATCGCGCCAGTTTGAATTTGTAGGGCTAAGCAAAAATCCATTTGGTTACATGGCGCATGCCCGTGCGAATATATTGTCCAGTTATTCCGAAGGGATGGGCGTTGTCTTGGTCGAGGCCGCCGCCACCCAAACATTAAATATCGCGTCGGATTGTCGCAATGGCCCGCGCGAGATTCTGATGGATGGACGCGCCGGATTATTATTTGTTGCGGGTGATGCAACAGATTTGGCATTGCGTATGATGGACGTATGGACGCGTCGTGTGGATACAAAAAAAATGATAGATACGGCGACCAAAAATTTGAACAGATTTGATGCCACAACAATCACTGAACAGATAATGAAAGTCATAAAATAAAGTTCAAAGTTCAGAGTTCAAAGTTCAAGTATATAAAGCAGTGCGCCATTCGGCGCACACATTATTTGCACTTCGAACTTTGAAAAACGGGGCAATGCCCCGTTTTTTAAATGCCTGTTTTTGCAAAACGCGCGGGGATTGTTGCAACCCATTTCAGTCCTAACATCGCAGGTTTGTTCAAATCATAAATCGGACGCAGGAATGTCTGCAATATGCGCGCGGCGCGCATTGGGCGATTCTTGTTTTTTGCGTGCGTGATAATATCAATTGTGCGGGCGCGCTTTTTCAGGTGTGCGCCCCACGATGCAGTACGGTCGCCGATTTTATTTTTTATCATATCTAAATCTACGCCACCAAAATGCAACAAGTACAGGTTGTTATCAATGTGGAAATTTGTTCCCTTGACACTGTGGAAACCACTGCCCCAGGTGCGTGGGCGGAACAAGACAACTGGTTTTGTATAACGCGTGGACAGAACCGCGTATTTGCGCTGGGTCAAAAATGGTGCGCGCGCATCCAACGGTTTTTCAGATTCCAAATCCATTCCAACGTCCAGACCCAGGCCCGATACCGTTATGCGATTTTTAATTTTGGATAAATATTCGGCCAATGACATACCGGTGTCTGGGTCCACGACCAAGAATTCATCACAGTCACAACCGATAACAATATCATAGCCATCGGCAAATAATTTTTTTGCCAAATCAGATAACAGCAATATGCGGGTTTTATCCCCGCGTTGACGTTCTTCGTCACGATGTGGCAATTTTTTAATGTTTGCATTTGCGTGACCCGATGGGATTTTCTGGTCCAGTCCGTCCAAATAAATGTATAAATTTTCAGACCCGATTTGCCCGCCATAATATTTAATCCAGCGGTTCAAGAAAAATTCATCGTTGCGCGCCATTGTCACGGCGGCAATACGAATGCTTTGTTTTTGTGGTTGCGATTTTTTCATTTACAGACCCTCGATAAATATCTTGCGCAAAGTGTGTTTGATATGACGATATGCGATTTTTATTGGATTACGCGTCAATACCCATTTGATATATTCATCACCATATTGGCCACGCGCCGATGTCAAAATCATATTGCACACCGCAGGGGACGCGCGGCGCAAGATGTATAAAATGCGATTTCCCAATGCGCCATCGGCGCGGGTGAACGCAACCTTTTTCATAAATGGCATACCACGACGGAACAGGGCGGCAACATTGTTATATACGCTGCGTCCCGGGCAATTATACAGACACGCAAATTTTACCCCGTGCGTGCGCAACATTTCGGTGAACCCCTGTTCATAGATGTATGTGATTGCGCCCTTGTCATTTTGGTGGGTAATGGCGCGCATAAATTCATCGTACCATGGGGACAAAAATACATTTTTGCGCATACCGATAAACCACGATTGAATGTGTGGGCGCGACGCCAACGGGTTATATACCAAACCAAACGCGTCGCAATTTGTGCGCTCCATCTTTATCAATGATGGTTTTATATCCATCAATGGGCCGTATACAGAATCATTTACCATATATACAAAATCGTATTTATCCAGAATGCCCGTGTCAGTCGCATACATGTATGCGCGTTTATATGAACCAAAATCATATTCCCCATGACGGCGCGCGGTCGCGTGTAAAACATACGGTGCCAATTTTTGTAATTCGGCATCACTGCAATCGGAATCCATACACAGCACGACATCGCCACATTTTGACAATGCACGCACATAATAGACCAATGCGTCATCGATGATATGTTGGGCATTAAAACCCGCGAACAAGAATAGTCTTTTATTCATAGAATTTTTTTTAGTTTATGTTTATAATTTACATGTTTTTAAGATATTTTTCAACAATGGAGTGAAAAACAGTGTCGGTTAAAATTTATTCAAGTTCTGCATATAAACGGTTTTTCCGTCGGCGCACGGCGGGGCAAAAAATTATCCCCAGTAAAATAGATGTTGTGGACAATGCAACCATTGTTGTCCAGGGGCGCGCGGGTTTCGGTGTATATGACGCAGATGGGCGATTTGTTGATTCCAGTCGCCAAATTCGTGGTAATAATAACCAGGTTGTTCATTCGCATATTCATATTGATGCGGACACGCCATTTATTGATGAAACGGTTGTGTTCTTTGGAAATGTGTATCCACAATTCGGTCACTTTTTGTTGGAGCACATGAACCGGGCGTGGGGATTGCTGCATGACATTACGAATGGTGCGCGCGTGGTGTTGGTAAACGAACATAACTATGACACGGTTCCGGAATATATGTACGCATTGATTGAAATGATGGGCGTGCCACGTGACCGTGTTATAATTTTGACCGAAACAACGCGTTTTCGTCGTGTGATCGTTCCGGCCCAGGGGTTCAACATTGCGCGTTGGGCAAACGATGAATTTGTTCGCGCATACGAACATATCGCCGCCGGCGTGCCAGACACCGATAAATATGAAAAAATTTATATGTCACGTGATGCGCTGGAATCGCGCCGCACATACGGTGAACATGTTGTCGAACGCATATTTGAAAACAACGGGTTCAAAATAATCAGACCAGAAAAAATGTCATTGGCCGAACAAGTTGGTGCAATGAAACATTGCCACGTTTTAGCGGGGTGTGCGGGGACGGCGTTGCACATGGCGCTGTTTATGCCGTGCGGTGGCACCGTAATTCAGATAAAACGCAACCGGCGCATGAAATGCAACGCCGATACGCAGAACCTGATAAATATGGTTAAAAAATTAAATGGCATATTTATTTCTGGTTCGGTCGAACGTGCGGCAACCGACCATGGCGGAAATGCGCCCCAAATTATTGGTGTCACAAAATATATGCGCCAATTCTTTGATGAAAACGGTTTCAAATATACCGATGCTGATACCATCCCAGACCCGACCGAGGTTGCGGAATATGACGCCGTGTTGGCAAAATTCTGTGCCGAACATGGCAGTGTCCGGTTTAACAAATTCAAACACAAATTGGTACGTTATTTGGCGTGTTTCGTTCCTGGACGCGTCAACAGAAACTATTTCCGTCACTGGATGCAACGCGTATTAAAAATAGGATAAAAAACACCGGCAAATGCCGGTGTTTTTCTGTTTTTACATTTCAACGTTTTTACGCGTTTTTTTACGAATATTGCTGTCTAATTCTTTTTTACGCAGACGAATTGTCGCAGGGGTAACCTCTACTAATTCATCGTCCAAAATGTACGACAGTGATTCTTCCAGTGACATTTTGCGCGGTGGTGCCAAGAACAGTTTTTCATCGGCGGTTACGCTGCGCACATTGGTCAATTCTTTACCCTTGACAGGATTTACCTCCAAATCGTTTTCTTTGCTGTGTTCGCCGATAATCATACCGGAATAAACCTCGGTCTGGGGGCCAACGAACAATGTTCCACGTGGTTGCAGGTTGAACAGGGCGTATGTCGCGGTCACGCCATTTTCCATGGAAACCAACACGCCTGGGCGATACTGCATAATCGGGCCACGATACGGACCATATTCGGCAAACACGCGGTTCATAATACCTGTGCCGCGTGTATCGGTGCGGAATTCAGACAGGTAACCAATCAGCCCACGTGATGGCGCAGAAAACACGATACGGGTTTTCCCGGCACCAGACGCCTTCATTTCGGTGATGGTTGCCTTGCGCTTGGTCATTTTTTCAATAACAACGCCGGAAAATTCGTCGTCTACATCAATAACGACTTCTTCGATTGGTTCCAATTTTTCGCCGTTTGCGCCATCGTGCATAACAACGCGCGGCCGCGATACGGACAGTTCAAATCCCTCGCGGCGCATGGTTTCAATCAAAATACCCAATTGCAATTCGCCACGACCAGAAACCTCGAATGATTCGTTGTTTGCGCTCTGGGTGACCTTTAATGCAATGTTTGTTTCTGCTTCTTTGAACAGACGTTCGCCAATCATACGTGATGTCAATTTCTTGCCCGATTTACCCGCCAATGGCGATGTATTCACAAAAAATGTCATGGTCAGGGTTGGTGGGTCAATTGGCATTGCAGGAATTGGTGTGTTCACCGATGGGTCACACAGGGTGTCTGCCACGGTCGCCTTGGAAAAACCGGCAACAACGACGATGTCGCCCGCCGATGCGCTGTCGCGCGATACCTTTTCAACACCGCGGTGTTCAATGATTTTTGTAATTTTTGCGTTTTCGATAAATTCGCCATTCATATTTATGGCCTTGACCGATTGGCCCACATGCACGGTGCCAGATTCAATTTTACCGGTCAAAATACGACCAACATACGGGTCGGCCTCTAATGTTGTGGCCAACATAGAAAATGGCGCGTCCAATTGGCAACGGGTGCCGTTGCAATCGGGTGCCGGAACGTGGTCCACAATCAATTGAAACAGGGGGGTTAAATCCTTGTGCTCGTCATTCAAATCGCGCACCGCCCAACCATCACGACCAACTGCATACAGGTATGGGAAATCCAGTTGCGCATCGGTTGCGCCCAATTTATCAAACAGGTCAAATGTTTCGCTTAAAACCTCGTCCGGGCGGGCATCGGAACGGTCAACCTTGTTGATGCAAACGATTGGACGCAGGCCCAATTTTAATGCCTTGGACAAAACGAACTTGGTCTGGGGCAGGGGCCCTTCGGCCGCGTCAACCAACAACACAACGCCATCAACCATGGACAAAATACGTTCCACTTCGCCGCCAAAGTCCGCGTGCCCTGGGGTATCAACGATATTGATTTTATAATCGCGCCACAAAATAGATGTGGGTTTTGCCGAAATAGTAATGCCGCGTTCGCGTTCGATGTCGCCACTGTCCATAACGCGATCTTCGACCTTTTCATTGGCGCGGAATGTGCCGGCCTGTTTTAACATATTGTCGACCAAGGTCGTTTTGCCGTGGTCAACGTGTGCAATGATTGCAATATTGCGAATATTCATGTGTTTGCCTTAAAATTTTTTCGTAAACGCTAGATTATACCATAATTTTCAAAATTCAAGAAATATACAAAAAAATTATACAAAACTTGACATTGTGTCGTTTTTGTCTATTATTTTATGATGAATTCCAAAAAGGACATAGTATGGATTACGAAAATCG
Source organism: uncultured Alphaproteobacteria bacterium (assembly GCA_934255455.1). Classification (GTDB taxonomy): domain Bacteria; phylum Pseudomonadota; class Alphaproteobacteria; order Rs-D84; family Rs-D84; genus Enterousia. Next base: position 110,209 of record CAKQNS010000002.1, on the reverse strand, counting down.
AGCGGACGTTTATAAGAATATATCTGCGGGCTTTTGTGCATTTGAACGGCTGGCTCGTGCTGGAATACGTGATAATTGGACTGATATGCCATTGTCGCAACGATGCGCGTCTGTACGTGCATTGGTAAATATAAGGGAATATGCCCGAAATCCGGAAAAATACTTTTCACGAAAATATACAGAACAAGATTGGAACAAACGTGCTGTCGCGTGGTGCGCAAAGAATAACATAGAGAACAGATTGGCATATAGTGCATATTATGTTATACCGGGACCGGCAGAATTAGTCTATACAGCGTCATTGTCGGCCTTTTACAATAACAACGATATAGGCCAGCGATATTATAATTTTTGCCGTGCAATTCAAGAATGGGAATATACGCGTACATCAACAAGCCCAACAGCACGAGACACAGCATATTTGTTAATGCAGGAAATATCTCATGCCGCACGATGGGCCATAAATGTCATGCGGTTCAAGAACAATATGTTTTATGTGGTTATCAGCAAGACAAGAAAAAGGTTAAAATAAAAAAACGGGGCAAACGCCCCGTTTTTTATCAGTGTTTTCCACCAATTTTTGTGCGACCGCCCATCAACGGTTGCAATTTTACAGGGATGCTGACACTGCCGTCGGCGTTTTGATGATTTTCCAGGAACGGAACCAAAACACGTGGCACGGCAATACCTGTGTTGTTCAGTGTCGCCACAAATTGTACATCGCCATTTTTATCGCGATAACGGGTGTTGGTGCGTCGCGCCTGGAATTGACCAATGGATGAACAACTACCCACTTCCTTGTAAGCGTTTTCAGACGGAACCCACGCCTCGACATCGTTCATTTTAACCTTGTTAAATCCCATATCGCCGGTGGAATTTGCAATCACGCGGTACGGCAATTCCAGGTCGGCCATAACCTCGCACAAATTGTTCAAAATGTGTTCGTGCATTTCGTCTGATTGTGCCGGGGTGCAATAGATATATTGTTCAACCTTGTTAAATTGATGGAACCGGGCCAGGCCCCGTGTGTCGCGACCCGCCGCGCCGGCTTCTTTGCGGAAACATGGTGAAAAACCGGCATATTTAATTGGCAAATCGCGTTCATTCAGAATTTCGCCGCTGTGCAACGAATTCAAAATGATTTCCGCGGTGCCGGCCAAACAACGGTCGGTGCCCGCCAACATAAATACATCGTTATCCATCACCGACAGGTCGGACCCCATAAAGTGTCCGGCATCAAAAATTGTTTGTGGTTTGGTGATAGACGGGCATTCAACAAAACGGAAACCCTTGGATATCAATTTTTGAATAACGTATGTTTCAATGGCCAGTTGTAATTCGGCGGCTTCGCCAACCAGGGCGTATGTGCGGGTGCCACAAATCTTGCCTATTTTTTCTGGCAACCACCAACCATTCATATCCAACAAATCCCACTGGGCGCGCGGGGCAAAATCAAATTCGCGCGGGGCGCCAACGCGGCGAACCTCGGTATTAAAACTGTCGTCGGGACCAATTGGGGCGGACGCATCGGGAATCTGTGGCACGCGGTGCATCAAATCGTTTAATTTATCCTCTTTGTCGGCCAATTCTGCTATGTCGGCGGCAATTTCGTTTGCGATTTCCTTGCTGCGCGCAATCAGTGGTGCCTTGTCAGACGCGGTTGGAATTTCGCGTGTGATTTTGTTTTTTTCGGCCGTCATTGTTTGTGTTGCGGTTTTCAATTCACGCACACGCGCATCCAACGCCAACAATTCGTCAATATGGTCTTCGAACCCTTTGACGCGACATGCGTTTTTAACGATGTCTGGGTTTTCACGAATAAATTTTATATCCAACATTTCTTTGTCCTTGGTTTTTTATCTGTGCTAATAATAAGGTTCTGCGACGAAAATCGCAATTATTAAATAATAAATAAAGTCATGAAAATTATTCCCCCAACGGGGACGAGATGCGACTGAAAAATGCAAAATTCAATGTCATTTGGCCTGTATTATAATTTCGGCCGCTGGCAAAATCAATAAAATCTTTGATTTGCGCGACAAATATCGTTATGCTATGGTGAATTAAAACGAATGGAAAGGTACCATATCATGAACGATATTATTATGTATGATGTAATTATTTTAGGTTCGGGCCCGGCGGGACTGACGGCGGCGTTGTATTGTGCACGTGGCGGGAAAAAGACGATTGTGCTGGGTGGCGATTCGCTGGGCGGTCAAATGGCTGGAATTGCAAAACTGGAAAATTATCCGGGTTGGGCCGGATCTGGGGCGGAATTAGCCGAATTTATGAAAAAACAGGCAACATCTTTTGGCGCGGAAATTGTATTTACGACGGCAAAAAATATTTCTGGCGATGCGGTTGGTGCATTCAATATCTCGTGCGACAATGGCAAAAAATATGTTGGCAAATCGGTGATTATTGCAACGGGCGCATCCCCGCGTAAATTGGAAATTGCGGGCGCACGCGAACTGTTTGGACATGGCGTGTCATATTGCGCAACATGCGATGGATTTTTCTATTATGATAAAGAGGTTATGGTTATGGGTGGCGGCAACAGCGCGCTGAACGATGCGTTGTATTTGGCCGATATTGCGAAAACCGTAAAAATCGTTTATCGCAAGGGTGCATTCACCAGGGCCGAGGCTATATTGCGCAGCCGCGTTGCTGAACGTGAAAACATTGAATGCTTGTTCAATACCGATTTGAAACAGATTGCCGCAACCGATGACAACCGTCTGGTTGTGACCACCACCGCCGATGAAAAAATTACCGTCGATGGTCTGTTTGTTGCCATCGGGCACGAGGCCAACACCGACTATTTATCCGAAGATGTCGTGCGTGATAACCTGGGGCGCCTGCGTCCATCGGATTTACCGACCGGCGTTTTTGTCGCTGGCGATGTTGAATCAGATATAAAAATGCAAATTGCAACCGCCGTCGGGACGGGGTGTAGCGCGGCCATGGACGCCATCGCATACCTGAATAAATTATAATGGGGTATCTCCGCCAAAACCCGCCAACTCATGTAGCGCTTGTACACTACGTTGGCGGGTTTTTGTGTATCTACCGCCATTCTAATTTATTCAAATAAAGTTATAATGGCACATCTGTGGCGGTTCTGACGCCGGTCGTGTACCTGTTTCGTACACTCCCTTTGTCACAACCACCACATCTGCACCATTCTAATTTATTCAATGTCGACGGATAAACTTTGCACTTTGAACTTTGAACTTTATTTTTTCCCAAAGTGTTTTTTCAGCGTTTGGTACGCGGCATTTACCTTGGTAAATTCTGTGGCATTTGCCGTGCCGCCAGTATCGGGGTGGTATTTTTTTGCGAGTTGTCGATACTTTGCACCAATCTCGCGCATGGTGGCGGTTGGGGGTAATCCCAATGTGCGCAGGGCGTTGCTGATTGTGGCGTTCGCGCGCGGTTTTGGGGCAACATGGTCAAATGCGCTGCGGCCTGTAATAAAATCGTTTAGGAATTTTACATAATCAGCCTCGTCCTTGTTGGCGGTGTCTTTATCTTTCAGTGGCGCGCCAAATGTTTGCCGTTCCCAATCGGCCTCTATTTCATCGGGCGTCATATCGGCATAGAAATTCCAATTCTTGTTATATTCCGCCGCGTGTTCCTGGCAAAACCACCAATATTCACGCAGGTCGCGCGATTTTGGTGCACGACATGTTCCGGCCTTGGTACAGCCCGTATGGTCACATTTTCGTATCATTATTTATCATCCATTGATTTTGCGTGCCCCAGTGGGTGGTGCATTTGCATTGTTTCGCGTAATTGTTCCGGCATTACATGCGTGTAAATTTGCGTTGTGGAAATATCCTCGTGCCCCAGCATGGTTTGTATCGCGCGCAGGTTCGCCCCACCGGCCAGCAAGTGTGACGCAAACGAATGGCGCAACACGTGTGGTGACACGCGGTGCGGGTCAATGCCGGCCAAAACCGCACATTTTTTCAGTATCTTGAAAAATCCGTCGCGGGTTATGTGGCCAGACGCGCCGCCAGACGGAAACACATATTTTGATTTTTCGTCGTCGCGTATATCCAACCATTTGTTCAATGCCGCAACCGCGCCAGCATGCATTGGGACAATTCGTTCCTTGGCGCCCTTGCCATGAATCAATAATTTATCGCCCAGAATTGCCGTCAATGGTAATTCGCACAGTTCCGACACGCGCAATCCCGATGCATAAACCAATTCAATCATTGCGCGCAAACGGGTTGCATTTTTTACATCGCCCGCCGATGAAATCAATAATTCTATTTCTTCGACCGATAAAAATTTGGGCAGTGGCCGCGCCCGTTTCGGCAATTCCAAATTTGCCGCCGGATTTTCAGTAATGATTTTTTCCAACATTAAAAATTTATAGAACCCACGCAGTGCGCTGGCATGGCGCGCAATTGATGATGCGCGATCAGGCAGGGATGACAAATACCCCTGGATGTCCGTTGCAGTTGCCGACATCAGCCCGCCAGGCAACGCCGCATCTGCAGCGCGCAGGTCGGCGCCATAACTTTCCAGTGTTTTTGCACTGCGTCCCTTTTCGGCGGCCAGGGCCTCTAAAAATATTTCTATATAATTCATGGGTATAAAACTATTTCGGTGACATTATGTGGGGCGGAAAATGATATTATCATCAACGCCACCAGAATCACAACCAGTGACCATATAATTATTTTATTGCGTAAAGTATTTTTCTGTTTGTTGCGCAGTGGCATTTTTACCCCCGTTAAATTGTATCAAAACTGGCAATAAATGTTGCGGCGGCGGCAATTATAATCAATTGCGGTGCAACAATTGCCAATATTGCTGGCAATGCGCCCGTTGCCCCCAACGCGTTAAACATATTTGTTATAAAATATAGGGCAAAACATGTCATAACACCCAATGCAAATTTAGTGCCAAAACTGTAATTACGACGTTGGCGCGTTTGTGAAAACGCAACGCCTAATGTCGCCATCGCTATCAACGACAATGGCAAAAACAGCAGTGTCCAAAACTGAACCAGGTGACCACGCACTGGTGCACCGATTGCCTGCATTTTCTTGATAAACGCCGGCAATTGCCAAAATGAAATCTGGTCTGGTTGCAGATACCGGTCCAAAACCGTGCGTGGGGTTAAACGCGTTTTTGCGGCCCAATCGCGTCGGGTTTCGGCGCCGTTTTCGTCCCATATATTTGCACGTTGTGCCGACAGGCCATCGTCGGACAATGTCACGCGTTTTGATTCAACCCGATTGATAATTTTGAATGATGCATTTTGAACATAAATTGTCGCGTCTTCAAATAACAACGCAGCGCCGTCTTTGTGCATATTTTTGGCGTTCATTGTTATAAAACCATCATCAGATGATTCACGCAACCAAATTGCCCCGTCAATCAATTGCAGGTGGTCCGATGTGATTTTACGGTTGCTGAGTTCGACCGAATACGGATTGATGACGGTTGCAGCAAAAATTCCAATCAACGCCGCACCAACCAAAAATGGCCGCGCCGCCTGGTATGGTGACATGCCAGCACTGGCGACAATGATGCTTTCGCTGGATCGGGTCAGATTATATGATGCCAACAGTGTCCCCATAAACACCGCCAGTGGCAAAAACAGGGGCACATATTCCAACAGACGCGTCCACGCGTCCATCAATGCCGCCATCGCCCCAGGATTAGATGGCAGACGCTCTACAAATGTGACGGCAAAAATAATGCCGCATACGACCAACATAACCAACCCAACGCCCCCGAAAAAGCGGCGCATCAAAAATCGGGTCAAAATACTTGTTTTCAACATATTTAATTATTCCAATTAAAAAAGTATACAGTGTTGATTTGATAATTGCAAAATTAAAATGAATGCTTATAATTTTGGGTACTAAAAATACAGGAACGATAAAATGGAAAAAAGACCAATTTCACGCCAGGGATTTGATTCTCTGGTCAAAGAATTAAAAGATTTAAAGGAAGTTCAACGCCCAGAAATATTGAAAACCGTGCAATGGGCGCGGTCGCTGGGCGATTTGTCTGAAAATGCCGATTACAGCGCGGCCAAGGAAAAACAACGCCAGATTGATAAACGCATTCAGTTTATCGAGGGTGTAATCGAAAACGCCGCGATTATTGACATCGATTCATTGTCGGGCGACCGTGTTGTGTTTGGTGCGCGCGTTGTTGCCGAAGACGAAGATGGCAACCGTATGCAATGCCGGATTTTGTCGGATATTGAATCTGATGGCAAACAGGTGATTTCATGTACATCGCCGGTTGGACGCGCGATGATTGGTCGCTGTGTGGGCGATACTTGCGTTGTTAAATTGCCGTCCGGTGAAAAAGAATTTGAAATTTTGGATGTTAAATTCAAAGAATAATAAAATATGCCTGTACGCGTTTTGCCCGATTTTTTGATAAATCAAATCGCCGCCGGCGAGGTTGTTGAACGCCCCGCCAGCGTTGTCAAAGAATTAATCGAAAATGCGCTGGATGCCGGGGCCGACCAAATTGTGATTGATGTTATTGATGGCGGGCGCACACTGATTTCGGTTATTGATAATGGTGGGGGAATGTCGCGTGATGACTTGGCACGGTGTATCCAGCGGCACGCAACATCAAAATTACCCGATGACGATTTGTTAAACATCAATTTTATGGGTTTCCGGGGCGAAGCATTACCATCAATCGCATCGGTGTCTGATATGACGATTGATACATGCAATGGTGCGGAGGCAAACGGGTGGCGGTTGGATACCAACAGTGGTGATATTCGACCATCTGATTGGGAATCTGGCACGCGAATTCGTGTGGCGAATTTATTTGCGCGTACGCCCGCGCGATTGAAATTTTTGCGTGGTGATCGCGCCGAAATGATTTCTGTTTTGGATGTTGTGCGGCGTTTGGCCATGGCGCGCTCGGATGTTGGCTTTACATTAAATAATAAATGGCGTTTTCCGAAAAACCAGGATTTGTCCGACCGAATTGTTGCGGTTATGGGCGATGATGTTGCGGGCCGTATGATTGCGGTTTCCGCGCACAGTACGACCACGGGTGGATTGGAACTGCATGGGTTTATATCGGAACCGACATTGCGTCGCGCTTCATCGGTTGATCAATATTTATTTGTAAATGGCCGTCCAGTAAAAGACAAGGTTTTGGTTGGTGCATTGCGTGCGGCATATATGGATGTTATGCACGCGCGTGAATTTCCACTGTGCGCGCTGTATTTGACCGTCCCGCCGCGCAGTGTTGATGTGAATGTTTCCCCCGCCAAGACCGAGGTTCATTTTCTGGAACCGGCGCATGTGCGCGGGTTTATCATTAAATCTTTGCGGGATGCGTTGTCGCAAACTATGGTAAAGGCGCCCAATATAGATGTTGCGCACCATGTTCCAACGCAATTTGCCATGCCGCATGTGACAACACCCGGCGTAATGGTTGCCGCCCATGTTTGCCAGCCGAAATCGGCGGCAGAAATGGCGGAATTAAATAATATATTCGCGCACTCTAATGCACCGGTTTCGCAACCCGATGCGGTGGCGGTTGATAATGCGTCGCCAACACTGTCTGATATGCCATTGGGACGTGTGATTGGGCAAATTGGCAATAAATATATATTGGCACAATCGGGCGATAATTTGGTGGTGGTCGACCAGCATGCTGCGCATGAACGCATTACGTATGAACGCCTGCGCCGGCATGCAATAAAATCCCAGCCGTTGTTGACCCCAATTGTTATAAACCTGCGGCCAGATGATGTTGCGGCGGTGTTGACCATTGCTGATGAAATGCGTGGGGCGGGGCTGCATGTTGATGCCTTTGGCGATGATGCAATTGCCATTTTTGAAAAGCCTGCCGATTGGGACATGGATTGGCACACGCTGATGCACGACATCGCGGACGAGGTTCGCGCCAACGGGCATTCGTCACAATTGAACGAAAAACTGCATTTGAAATTGGCAAATTATGCGTGTCACCACAGTGTTCGCGCCGGATTGACGTTGGATATGGCCAGTTGTGATGCCTTGTTGCGTGAAATAGAACGGACCGAGCGGGGCGGCGAATGTAATCATGGGCGTCCAGTATACAAATTTATTCCGATTGTTGATATGGATGCCTGGTTTGAACGCATATAAATAACGGGTTGAATTCATTGTTTTTTGCCTGGACACTGGCGTTTTTTTTTACTATTCTGGCAACCATAATAAACACCAAGGAGAAAATAATATGGAAGAAACAGCCGTAGTTGTTGCAAACACCACGCCGGCGCCAAATGGCGATTGGTTTGGAATGTTGTTGTACTGCATTGTGATATTTGCAATCATATACATATTTATGGTGCGTCCTAATAAGCGCAGAATGGCAGAATATCAGAAAATGTTGGATTCGTTAAAGGTTGGCAATCGTGTGATGGCGGCCGGAATTTACGGTAAAATTAAAAAAATAAATGACAAAACCATTGAAATGGAAGTGGCCAAGGGCGTTGTTATAGAAGTAAACAAAAACGCCGTTGCAAGTGTTGAATAAAGGGTGTGGAAATGTTGAAAAAATTGGCAATCATATTTACTGCGGTGTTTTGCGTGCTGTTGGCCGTGCCGACAATGTCGCCGACATTGGCGCCGTATTTCCCGTCATGGGCGCGTCCAATTCCATTGGGTTTGGATTTGAAAGGCGGCGCACAGTTATTATTGGAAGTGGACACAAACACCATGTTCCAAGAAAAAGCAGCACAACTGTATGACGAAGCGCGCGCCGCGTTGATTGACCGCGACAAGGGTGTCATTCGTTTTTCAAATTTGCGTAATAATGACGGTATTGTATCGTTGATTGTTCGCGATGATGCAGATGTTTCGCGTGCCAAGGGCCGGTTGAAAAACGTACTGGGGACATCGGTTGATATTTCATCGTCGGGTCGCACAATAACATTGGCGTATTCTGAAAAACAGAAAAATGAAATGGTTCAAGATGCGTTGGCGCGCAGTATTGAAATTGTACGTCGTCGTATTGATGCGCTGGGGACCAAAGAACCGTCAATTCAATCCCAGGGCGGCAAATATATCTTGATTCAATTACCGGGCGTTGACAATCCGGAACATATCAAAGAATTGATTGGTCAAACCGCAAAAATGACATTCCATTTGGTAAATGAAAGTGTATCGGCCGAACAAATAGCGTCTGGTCGTGCGCCCAATGGCACACAATTTTTGCCGTTGATTGATGCACCACAGCAATTGATTCCGGTCTATACCAGGGTTGAGGTGTCGGGTGAATCATTAAAAGATTCACAGGCCGATTTTGACCAAAACAATATGCCTGTTGTGACAACGGCGTTTGATGCAACTGGTGCACGCAAGTTTGCGCGTCTGACCACAGAACACGTCAACGAACGTTTCGCGATTGTTTTAGATGGCAAGGTTTTGTCTGCCCCAACAATTCGTGAACCAATCCCAGGCGGGCGTGGCCAGATTTCTGGCGGGTTCACATTACAGGGGGCCAAAGATTTGGCTGTTCTGTTGCGGTCGGGCGCATTGCCGGCACCATTACAGGTTATCGAAGAACGCACGGTTGGTGCGGGTCTGGGCGCAGATGCGATTGAGGCAGGGCGCGTTGGGTCGGCGGTTGGTGTATTGTTCGTAATTCTGTTTATGCTGGTTGCGTATCGTACGTTTGGGTTAATAGCGGACATTGTTTTGATGGTGAATTTGGCCATGATTATTGGTATATCTGCATTCTTGGGTGCGACGCTGACGTTGCCGGGGATTGCGGGTATTGTGTTAACGCTGGGTATGGCGGTTGACGCAAATATTCTGCCGTTTGAACGTATTCGTGACGAGGTTCGCGAAGGCGTCCCAACACTGCGCGCAGTTGATTTGGGCTTTACGCGTTCGATCAAGACCGTTATGGACGGTAACCTGACGAACCTGATTTGCAGTTTGATTTTGTTCCAGTTTGGTGCGGGCCCAATTCGCGGGTTTGCGGTCACATTGTCGATTGGTGTTATTACTACACTGTTCACATGCCTGATGTTGTCGCGTGTGTTGATTGACTGGTATATGAACGGCAAAAATAAAAAGATTGGTTACATTAAAAATAAATAAAAAGGGTTATGTTATGAAATTCCATTTTATGAAATATCGGAAACTGTCGTACTGGGTTTCTGGGATTTTGGTTGCATTGTCAATTGTGTCGTTGTTGACACATGGGTTGAATTACGGCATTGACTTTGCTGGTGGTATTTCGATGGAGGTAAAACCCATCGAAGCCAACTATACGATTGACAAGATGCGCAGTGACCTGTCTGCGTTCAGTCCAGAATTGCAATCTGTGGACAATGATTCCATCTTGATTCGCGTTGGCCTGCCCAAGGGGGCAACTGATGCACAACAAAATACGCGTGTTGCCGAAATTAAACAGATTCTGGGCGACAAGGTACAATATTCACAGGTTCAAATCGTTGGACCAAAAATCGGTGGCGAATTGGTTCGCGGTGGTATTTTGGCGATTCTGGTATCGTTTGTGTTGATGAGTGTGTACATCTGGATTCGCTATCGCGGTGGGTATGCGGTTGGTTCATTTGTATCGCTGGTTTTGGACTTTATTTTGATGTTTGGATTCTTTTCCGTGACTGGTCTGGAATTTAACCAGACGTCCATCGCGGTTATTTTGATGGGTATTGGTTATTCCATCAATGACAAGGTTGTAAATTATGACCGTATTGATGAAAACATCAAAAAATATCACAAGATGCCAATGACAGAACTGATTGATTTGTCGGTCAATGAAATGTTGCATCGTACAATTATGACCAGTTTGTCGACAATATTGGCAATGGTCGGTTTGTATTTCTGGGGCGGGGTGATGTTGCAAGAATTTGCGATTGCAATGACATTCTCGGTCGTGATGGGTACATTGACCAGTATTTATATTTCTAATGTTATTTTGTATCACTTTAATTTGCGTGACACGAAGTATTGATATATTAACCATCACCAGGGGGGATAGGTATGAGATTAAAACAAATAATTTTAATGTTGTGTTTCAGCCTGGTGATGGTGCCTGGGTATGCGGCGGACAGCCTGTTTTTTGATGATGAGCCGGTTCAGGACGGATTGTCTGTTTTTGATATGTCCAAAACATTTGCCGACATTTATGAAAAATTGGACAGTGTAAAGTGGGCTGGTAAAAATATAAATGTTGCGATTGAAAGTTTGGAAAATTTGAATTCGCGTGCGCATATTGCGGCGACCGATCAACGCGTTGTTTTGGTATGGGACGACGAAATTATTGCAAACTATCCGCGGCCCGCGGAAAATGATTGGAACGCGTTTGGTGAAATCACAACAGCATTGGTTTTGAAATTGCGTGCATACGATGCGTCACTGCGTGCGGCATCGCAATCAACTGTATATCAAATAGTGGTTGATGGATTGATGCATGGTATTGATGAAAATGGTCGGTATATTTATTCTCGTGCGGCCGAAATAAATGAAGATGGTCGTATATTGACAAGTGTTGGATTAAATGGGTATCGTGATTCGCGTGGCGCATGGCGCGTGAATGGCGTGTTCAAGGGTTCGCCCGCAGATGCGGCCGGCATCAGTGATGGCGATTTAATATCCGAAATAAATGGCCGTGATATTTCGGAAATTTCCGATGGCGAATTGGATTCTGATTTTGCCGGGTTTAATTCGGGCACGTTAAAAATGAAATTATTGACGCCATCGGGCGCGCGTGATGTTGTGTTGCGTCGTGCAACGGTTGTGTTGGCGGATGCCGATGTTGTTCATCGCGCATCACCGGTGACCGATGCCGGCGATGTGTTGGAAATTGTTGTACACAATGTGTCGGATAATGCCGCATCAATAGTGAACGAGGCATTGGCAACATATACGAACCTGGGCGGAATTATTTTGGATTTGCGCGCGGCCACGGGTGATGATGAACGTGCGGCGGCAAAGTTGGCGGGGCTGTTCATTGGGGCACGTCCGGTAATGCGAATTGTTCAAACCGCCGCCGACCAGGTCGAGGTCGTCCCGGGTGGTGACGCGGTGACGAATGCGCCTGTTGTTGTGTTGGTGTCGGATCAAACGCGTGGCACAGCCGAGGCACTGGCCGCCGCATTCTATGAATATGAACGTGGTGTATTGGTTGGAACGCCAACCGCGGGGCGTGCACGTATTGCAACGCGACTTGATTTGTCGGATGGCGGCGCATTGGAATTATTAAATAAATCTATTAAAAGTGGAACAGGGCGCAATATTGATGGCCGTGGCGTGTTCCCGATTGTATGTCTGTCTAATATTCGCAGCAGTGCCCAGCAAGATGCGTTTTTCTTGAATGTAATAAACAACGATTTTAACGCGCGCGATTTTAACAACGAGCCAAATGTTGATGCGGCGGCGGTTCGGGCAGGATGCCCAACAATTACCAATGGCACCGACGAGGACGCGTTGGCCGCGGCGGTGTCGGCAAAAATTTTGACCGATAAACAGGTTTACAATAAATTGATAGTGGAATAACACCACGGGGGCGGATAAATGTTTTTAACACCAGATAATAAATTAAAATGGAAATGGTTGGCGTGGGGTACCGGTGTTGTCGCCGTGATTGTTGCAACTGGAATCATGTGGTTTGATAAGCCGCTGTTTTTGCTTATGCGGCGGTTTAATTGCAAATTGTGGGGGCTGTTTGATGTTGCGTTTGATGCAAAAATGTGGATAATTGCATCGTTCGTTTTGATGTGCGCTTTTTATGGGAAAAAGGTCGCACAATCAGGCATAAGTTTCCGAAATGACAGAAATCAGTTTGACTTTCGATTATTTTTTACTGATTTTTTTGCAAAAATTAAAAAAAGTTATGCGTTTTTCGTGTTCTGTTCGGTATTGTCGGCATCTGTTATTGCCAAGGCGTTAAAGATTATTATCGGCCGTGCCCGTCCCATATTTTTCGAGGCACTGGATATGACCGGATTTTTCCCAATGTCAAATGAATGGGCGTTTAATTCAATGCCATCGGGACATACGGTTGCGACATTTGCAGGGCTGGTTATGTTGGGAATGTTGGCGCCGCGCATAAAGCCATTCACATGGACATTGGCAATAATTATTGGGGCGTCGCGTGTGGCGATTGGGGCACATTGGCCGACCGATGTTATATTTGGGGCGTTTATCGGTATGGTTGTGGCCGATTTTGTAAAATATTGGATAAAACGAAATTCGGTATTGAAATAAATCAATCGCGCACTGGAAAATTCTGGTGTGCGTTTTTTTAGACCAAATCGCTATAACTTTTTTCTTTTTTGTGATAAAATACCGCGTATGGATGGAAAATCTAATTTTTTACCACAACGTGTTTCTGATGCGTTGAAAAATATCACGCGCCGCGTCGCGGGCGGGGCGGCCGTTGCATTGGGCGTATGGGCAATATGCGCAATGATATTTTTGAATCCATATCTGGATGGTTTTGCCGCGGCCAGTACATTTGGTGCGCAAACCATAATGGGAAATGTTGTGGCGTTTTTGGAATATGGCATTGGGTTTGTACCGGCGTTGTTTGTGTTGCTGTGTATTGTGCGCGCGGGGGTATGCGCAATGTTCGGTTGGACCGATGATGTTGCACCGGAATATAATTTATTGCGCATTTTTATAACCGTGTGTTTTGGTGTCGCGGGCTTTGGTTTAATGGTGCCGCGCGCCACATTTGGTGGAATGTGCGGTGCGATTGTCGCGGGCGATGTTGGTGCCATTATGGGCCAGTGGGGCATAATTGTTGGCATATTTTGCTTGGTTGGTTTTCTGTGGTTTGCAGCGTCTATACTGCACATTCGCTGGGCCCAGGTTCGCAGTGCAATTGTGACAATTTATCGCGCGGTGCGTTGGGTGTTGTCGGTGTTCCATTTGGTGCGCCCGATGGCGGCCGATGATGTGGATGATGCGGATGACGATGCCGCCACAGATGATGCGCCACCACAGGCCCCCGCAGATGATGACGGCGATGCGGCGCCAACGCGGACCCGCCGCCGGGCCGCGCGCGCGGCAACGCGCACCGCGACGCGTCGCGCAACAAATCGCGACGATGCGACAGAATATGAATTGCCAACACCAAATTTCTTGCAGGATTCTAATTTTGGTAAAAATGTTGTGACGCCCGAATTAAAACGCAATGCCGCCGCAATGGAGGAACACTTTGCCGAATATAATGTGCACGGCAAGGTTGTCGGTATTCGCCCCGGACCGATTGTGACACTGTATGAATTGATGCCGGAAAGTGGTACGCGTTGGGCCGATGTCAGCAAAACGGTCAAGGACATGACGCGCGCCATGGCGACCGAAAACATTCGTATTGCGCAAATTCCTGGTACGCCACTGATTGGCGTTGAAATGGTGAATTTGAAACGCCAGACTGTGCGGTTTCGCGGTCTGGTGGCCAGTGAAACATTCCAAACATCTAAATATAAAATCCCGTTGGCGTTGGGCGTGGATATTGGTGGTAATTATATGTATTTCGATTTAGCCAAAATGCCACACATGCTGATTGCGGGGCGCACGGGGTCTGGTAAATCTGTATTCGTGCAGTCCATTATTACATCAATCGTTTATCACTTTACACCGGACAAATGCAAATTGATGATTATTGACCCCAAGGGTGTTGATTTTGGGTTCTGGGATGACATCCCACATTTAATAACACCGATTGTAAAACTGGACCCGAACGCGGCGGTCAATGCATTGAAATGGGCCGTTCGTGAAATGGAAGAGCGGTACAAGCAACTGCAATTGGTCAATGCGCGCAATATTGAAAGTTATAATGAAATTGTGTCGGCCAAACGTGCGGCGGGCGAAAAAATTACGCGCCGGGTTGCCGTTGGCACGGACGAAGAAACGGGCGAATTGCTGTTTGAAACGCAAGAGGTTGACCTGTCCGATATGCCATACATCGTCATAGTTATTGACGAGGTCGCCGATCTGATGAGTTTGGCGCGCAAGGATGTCGAGGCATGCGTCCAGCGTATCGCGCAAAAGGCGCGTGCGGCGGGCATCCACCTGGTTATGGCGACCCAGCGTCCAGACGCAACGACCATTACCGGCGTTATCAAGGCGAATTTCCCAACGCGTGTGTCGTTCCAGGCGCGCAGTGTAATTGACTCTATGACAACATTGGGCGAAAAGGGCGCAGAAACATTGTTGGCGTGTGGTGATATGTTGTTCAGCGAGGCCGGTCGTCCGCCGGTGCGTATCCATGGCGCGTTTATATCGGACGAAGAATTGACCCGTATTGGTGATTTCTTGCGCGCACAGTGCGAGCCGGAATATGTTGCCGGTATTACCGATGATGGCGATGTTGATGGTGGCGCGGCGACGACGCCGGGTATGGGCGCGCCAGCAGGCAACAAAGATGCCGACCTGTATTCCCAGGCCAAAGAATGCGTTTTGCGCGACAAAAAACCGACTATTTCATATATCCAGCGACGGTTGCAAATCGGATATAACAAGGCCGCCGGTTTTATGGAACGTATGGAACAAGAGGGTATTGTCAGTCCGCCCGACGCCAATAATAAACGACATATTTTATAATATGGTGCGCCAGCAATTGCTGGCGCGTTTTATTCTTTTTTATGGGCGATATTTATGATATAATTGCGATGATAATAAAGGAGATTTTTGATATGAAAAAGCAGATGTTTGGTGTTATGTGTGTAATGGCTGCATTGACGTCGGTCCCGGCAATTGCCGCGACGAATACCGGTGCGCGTGCCGCATCCAGTATTGATTTCAGCAATCGTCCCGCCACACGTACGCGTACGAATACCAATGTGAACTATAATAAATATCAAACGCGCACAACGACCAAAACTTACGAAACCAAAGACGCGAAAAACATTTATTACAGCCAACCGCAAAACCGCAGCGCGCTGTATAAAAATTATGACGCTGCGCGTACCAATAAAAACACAACCGTTCGTACAACACGGTCTGAAACACTGCGCACGGAATTGAAACGCAAATATTTCTTGGCACATCCGTTCTTTCAACCGTTGGGCGGAAAATTTGGTTCTATAACCGATTTGTCATATAACAATTCTTCATACAAAGTTGCGTTGACACCGACCGCCGGGGCCAGTATATCTGACGCCAACGCAAAATGGACGACCGATCAATTCGCAATCAAGGAAGATTTCAGCTATGGTATTACCGACCGTATTGCGGTTTTGGGAATGTTGCGTTATGATTCATCAAAATATAAATTTGATTGGTCAAATCCGACAACGCCGAACGATTCCATGGATGATAATGGTTTGAATATGTTCGGCCTGGGCGCGCAATGGCGCTTTGTTGATAACGACAAATGGATTGCAACCGCGTCGGCATATTACCAGCACCAGAAAGATGTATCGAACGATTTCATTTTGGATATCAAGGGCGGATATAAAATCGGTTCATCCACAATATACGGTTTGGGTCGCGCATGGTATATGAATTTTGATGGCGATGCATACGGCAACAGCATTATGGGCAAAACCGCCGATGGTCGCGATGCGGGGATATTCCTGGCATATAAAACAGATACCAGCAGTGCATTATTTGTCGAAGGTGGCCTGGGCGTGTTCACCGTTCTGGACCAGGATTGGACATTTAATCTTGAAGCCATATTTGGAAACTATGATTGGCACAACCAGGCGTCGTTAAAGGCGGCCATCGGGTGGCAACCGAATGATTGGGTTGCAATCAATCTGTATGGCAAGGCATCCATTTATGACAGTGCCGATGACAAAACCATTTCGTATTATGGATATGGCGTTGAATATCCGGCGGGCAGTGGCACATACCTGAATCAATGGCTGTACCAGGGTGATGCGAAAATCAGTGATTATACTGAAATGAACATCGGATTACAGGCTATATTCCAGTTCTAGTATTTTAATTCGTGCCCGACGTGCGGGATGCGTGCGTCGGGAAAATTTTGTCCGCGGTCGCGGATTTATATTCATGGCAGAGAGAGTAGATTATGCGTAAATTATTTTCAATATTTGCATTGGTTTCATTGATTGTGTGTGCAAGCCCGGCGCGTGCCGATGGGGAGTTGGCGCGTGATACATCGGACCCGCTGTATATGCAGGGAATCGAGGAAATTTTATCACAAACATCGTTGGTGTATTGGGATAATGTTTTGCGTGCGGGGCAATCTGTGTCGTATGGGTTGAATGACCGATTGACATTAGGCGCAAATGTTCATTATCAAATTGATTTTGATGGTCGCGAGGATGGTTTTTCTGCAATCGACTTGGGTGGTGCATATCGTATGTCGACCGGTGCTGATAACAGTGCGCATTTAATATCTGATGTTTTGTTTGGTTTTAAATTTGGTGGTTCGTCGCATGTGCGTACACCATATTTTGCCGATTCCACATATTACGCGGGGTTGCGTTTTGGTCGGCAAATGACCGGCGTGACATTGGCCGCAACAATTAAATCCAGTTGGATTTTTGATGATACGCGCGGAATGTCGTTTATTGATATGACGCCCGAGGCATATTTTCGTCTGGATGCCGATATGCGTATTGGTATGAATTTTACATGGCGCAAATCGACCAACCCGGATTATGACCAGGAATGGATAGGTGGTAAATTTGTTCGTCAATACGGGCGTACGCAATATTTGGGGCACATTGATTACGAATTTGAAAGCGAAGAAATTCAATTCGGAACCCAGGTAAACATATTATTTTAAAAATTATTTTTTCGAGTTTAATTTTTCACGCAATGCGTCCCAATAATCCAAACGCTTTTTTATCTCGCGTTCAAAGCCGCGTTCAACCGGGGTATAGAACTTTTGCCGTGGCATAGATTCTGGAAAACAATTTTGCCCTGAAAAACCCAATGCTGTGTCGGGGTCATATACATAGCCCGCACCGTATCCCATATTTTTCATCAATTTTGTTGGTGCGTTTAGAATGTTTTTTGGGGGCGGAACACTGCCCGTGGCGCGCGCGGCGGCGTATGCCGCGTTTTGTGCGCGGTAATTTCCAATACTTTTCGGGGCGGTGCCCAAATATATTACCAATTCGGTCAGCGCCAGGTCGCCTTCGGGACTGCCCATGCGTTCATACAATTGCCATGCGGCCAATGCCACCTGCATTGCGTTGGGGTCGGCCAGACCGACATCCTCCATTGCGAACCGCGCCAGTCGCCGGAACAGGTACATTGGATCCTGGCCCGATGTCATCATACGCGCCGTCCAATACAGGGCTGCATCGGTATCCGATGCACGCAATGATTTATGCACGGCGGAAATCAAATTATAATGTTCATCACCAGATTTGTCGGACAGGGGTGCGCGCTTTTGTATAACGGAATCTAACGCGTCGGTGTCCAATGTCTTTTTGAAATTTGCGTTTATCAGATATTCAACCGTGTTCAGCAAAAACCGTGCATCACCATCGGAAATTTCGGCCAGGTGATTACGCGCATCTTCGTTTAGTGGCAATTTTTTGCCGGTATATTTTTCAGCGCGATTTATCAATTCCATTAAATCATCGTGTGATAATCCCGACAGTACGCCCACATGACACCGTGACAGCAAAGCGTTGTTCAAATTGAAACTGGGGTTTTCGGTGGTTGCACCCATGAATACAACCGTGCCGTCTTCCAAATATGGCAACAATGTATCCTGTTGCGTTTTATTGAAACGGTGAATTTCGTCAATAAACAGCAGGGTATTGCGACCCAAATTGCGGTTTAATTTTGCTGTCTCCATCGCCTTTTTTATATCGGCGGTGCCGGAAAATACCGCAGACATTGGCACAAAATCCATATCAACCGAATTGGCCAACGCGCGCGCAATTGTTGTTTTACCGCATCCGGGCGGCCCCCATAAAATCAGGTTCGATAATTTATGGTTATCAACCATACGACGAACCAAACCGTTTTCGCCCAGTAATTGTGTTTGCCCCACAATATCGTCAATTGTTTGTGGGCGCATTAAATCGGCCAAAGGTCTGGTGTCGTTGGACATGGTATATTTTACTTTAATTTTATTTAATGTTCATTTTGTGGTATAATAATTGTATTAGAAATCTGGGGGATTATCAATTGGTAAATAACAACGGCGATTCCGAATTTGCATTGGCGGTTGCAAACCTGGCCGCGGCCGCAATGGCGGCAAATCCGGGGCTGTCAATGGCGGCGGCGGTGGCATCAGCGCGCGAAACATTGCGGGGGGCATCTGTTTCGCCACAGCAAATTGCGGCATCGGTACAGCCGGATAAAATCCAATGTTTGAACGATGGCTCGTGGCATGTAATGCTGCGTCGTTATATTCGTCGTAAATTTAATTTAACGCCTGATGCATATCGTGCCAAATGGGGGTTGCCGGGTGATTATCCGATGGTTGCGCCAAATTATTCGGCGCGGCGTTCAAAAATAGCCAAAAAATCTGGTCTGGGGAAATCAAAGCGGGGTAAATAAAAATGTCTGAAAAATTCAGAAAAATTGTAAATGCGCCGCATCGGGCATTGGCGCGCTTGCGTGAGAAAATAGAAAACGCGCATCCGCATAATCGCGCCGGTCGCACGGCCCAGGTTATGGGAATTGGCACCGCCGGACTGTTTCAATTTTTATTGTGGGCAACAAAATATGTTGCGCTGGATAATCATATTTTGCGCAGCGCCGAAGAAATGCTGGGCGAAATGAAGGTTGGTAAAGACAAATCTGGCAACGATAAAAAATTGTCGGCATTTATGAAAAAAAATCCAAATTTGTCGGCGCATATTTTATATTATCTGATGTTTACCATGATTATTGGCGGGGGCAAGGTCGCAACCGAATACGGCCCGGTCGCGGTGCAAAATTACAAAGAATGGCAGGCCGATCGTGCCGAGCGCGAGGCGAAACGCGGCACATACGCGGAATTTTTGGATAAAATGCAATCAATTACACCTTTTTTGATTGCCGATTTAATCGCCAAAGAAGGTGTGCATGTTGATTCTAAAACGGGGCTCCATACACCGTACAAGGACTCACGCGGGATTTGGACGATTGGTTTCGGTTCTACAAAATTAAAGGACGGGACATCGGTCACAAAAAATACGGCACCAATCACCAATGACGAGGCATACGAATTGGCGCGTTGGCATCTGGAAAATGAAGAAACATATTTTATTATGTATTGTTATGATACCGCCATAGACAGCGCGAATATTGATAACACCGCCCAGGCGTTGGGTATGGGCTCGATTATGTATAATACATATTCCAAATTGGTTGAAAATAAAGACGACAGAAACCATCGCGAACGTTTCGCGCATCTGCGTGACGATTTCAAACAATATGGTTTTGCCATACCGGACAGTTTGGTGCGCGGGCGGTTTGCTGAATTTCCAATTTGCGATGAAACATCGTTTGGACGCGCGTGGCTGCATGGCGAATCGAATAGAAATGTTGCCGATAAATTGGGTAATTTTTTGGCCGGGGGTGGCGGAATACGGTGGCGTCGCTGGATGGAGGCGGGACTGTTGACCGGTGAAATAACACCACAAATGTTGCTGGATTGCCCGGTAAATGGAATGTATGAATTTTATAAATGCATGGGCCAACGTAAAGATGCGTTTTTCATTGGCGACAATGATACAACCCGTCAAGTAAATTATGAAACATACGCCAATTTGCGCCAATGGTTGCAGAATCCCGTGAACGAGCAAGGCCAGTCGCTGGCAAAATGGAAACGGGTCAAAGATTTTATGCCCGCCGATGTTGTTGCATTGTGCGAAAATGAAAAATGTGAATTTGGCAACACCGCATTGGCCCAGCGCAATCGCGAAATTTCAATGGACACAAACCTGAACAAAAACACAGAAGTAAAAACATACGTTTTGGGTTATGATGAAATGTATACGGTGGCGGTTCGTACATATCGCGATGGCGATTATGATGATGCGGCGAAAAAGTACAATGAAATTGTTGCCAAATATCCGGATAATGCATTGGTGCGAAATGATTTGGCCGCGGCATATAACCGGTTGGGGCAATATGATGATGCCATTGCCCAGGTTCGTGATATTACACGCCGCATCGGGGATAAAAAACAATATGGTTCGGCATATTATAATGCCGGCGTCGCGTACGAGAAAAAGGGCAGCCTGCAAAAGGCGCTGGCTAATTATAAATTGGCGTTGGCAAACGGAAATCGTGATGCACAAAGTGCCATAACCCGTGTCACACATGCAATACAAAAAGATAATTCGCATCGTGATAAAAAATTAAGTTTTGATGCCGCGCGACACAGTATAAAAAAATCTGTCTATGTGCCGGAATACGCCGCATACAATAATTTATCTGAATATGAATCCAGGGGATAATATTACAATGAAAGTATATGTAAATTATAATGATACGCGGTGGAAAAAATATAAAATCGATTTTGCAAAAATCGTGCGTGCGGCGGCCGGCCCCAAATACCAAAATGCCGAGGTTTCAATCACACTGACCAATGATGCCGAAATCCACGAACTGAATCGGCAATATCGCGGCATTGATAAACCAACCAATGTTTTGTCGTTTGAATTGGGTGACCCGATATTATTAGGTGATATATATATTTCATTGGATACCGTTGCGCGCCAGGCAGCCGATGAAAAAATATCGGTTGCTGAACACACGGCGCACATGGCGGTGCATGGCACTTTGCACCTGATGGGGTATGACCATATTACCGATGCCCAGGCCGCCGTTATGGAGCCCATGGAAATAAAAATTATGGAAAAATTGGGATATAAAAATCCCTATGCCGGCGAGGATGGCGCCGCGTGCGACAATGAAAAATGTTGCCCAGGGGCGCGGTTGTTTTCGTTCCTGGGGCGGTTGCGTTTTCGGCCAAATGGCGTGGTGCAATATGTGTTGATGGCATTGTGCGGTGTGGTTGCGGCATTTGGATTCGCACCATTTTATGCTTTTGTTCCCGCCGCCGTTGCAATTGGCTCGGCATATTGGATGATGACGCGCGATGCAGCGCACAGTGGTGTTTGGAAATTGTGGGTGCGCGCAATTCCGTTTGGCGCGGCGTACAGTGTGGCAATGTTTTGGTGGACACTCCATTCAATATATGTTGTGCCTGAATTACAATCGCAATTTGCGGTATGGACCGTGCCGGCCGTTATTGGTTTGGCGCTGTTCGGCGCGTTGGTTTTTGTGTGGCCATTTGTATTGGTGGTGCGTTCGCGCGTTATGCCGGCGGCGCGGCCATTTGTTTTTGCAGGCATGTGGGCATTTGTTTTATGGATGCGTGAATGGGTGGGCACGGGGTTTCCATGGAACCCGATTGCAAATATTGCATTTCCATTTCCGGTGCTGGCAAATTCAATGTCACTGTGGGGCGCGTTGGGATTGACATTTATAATTATCGGATTCATTGCTGGCGCGGTTGAATTTCTGCGTTGTCGCCGCATATTTATGCCAATGGTGATTTTTGTCGCGTTGGGCGTATGTGGCGGAATATATGGCGCGCACAATATGCGTATGGCGGATGTCGGCGCGGAATATAAATCAAATATAATCAGAATTGTTCAACCCGCACAATCGCAATCAACCAAAATACAATATTCATCCCGCATTGATAGAATAAGACAAGCCGAACAAAACATAAATGTTTTGTTGACATTGGCGACGGATACTGGAAACCCAGATTTGGTGGTTTTCCCAGAAACAACATATCCGTTCGCCATGGTTGATGATATCATCCCAATGGCGGGCGTACTGGGGCGTGCAATGATTATTGGTGCAACATCAATTGCAAATGGCAATGTTTATAATTCAATGATTGTTGCAAATGGGGCGGGGCGCGCCAGTGATATTTATAATAAATCGCACCTGGTGCCGTTTGGTGAATACAGTCCATTTGGCATAATGCCATCGCCAGCCGATTTATCGGCTGGCACCGGGCCCCGCATGATAACGATTGAATTGCCGCATGGTGAATTCAATTTCGTTCCGGCAATTTGCTATGAAATTATATTTACTGATTCATTGGTGCCACGCGGGGCAAATCCGGATGCAATTGTGAATATTACAAATGATAATTGGTTTGGCACAACCCCAGGCACATACCAACATTTGGATATGGTGCGCCGGTATGCAATTGAAAGTGGTTTGCCGGTTGTGCGTGCAAATTATTCTGGAATCAGTGCGTTTGTTGGCGCGGATGGTGATGTCATTGCACAAATGGATGTTGGGGCGGTTGGCGCGATTGATGGTTTGGTATGGGGGGCGCATAAAACACCATATCGATATATTGGCCGCGATGGGATGATGATAATCATATTGGTATTTGCATGTATTTGCGCAACCTATTTTGATAAAAAATACCGGTAAATACCGGTATTTTAATGATAATTTTTCAACACCCAAATGCGTATTGCCGATGATAAATTTGTGGTTTTGCGGTTTTGGTCAATTTGATTTATTATTGCGCCAACGGTCGCACCGCGGCGCGTTGCAATTTCGCGTAATGCGTCAATAAATTCTGGTTCCAATGAAATGCTGGTATGATGTCCAGACAGCGATACAGATAATTTTTTCATTTTATATTTTCCCGGCGATTAAACAATCGGACATTGCGCGGAATGGGTCATCGTATTTGCGCAATACCGATAAATTCAGGTTGTCCAGCATAACACATGTGCCAAAACTGTCAAATGCAAACCAAAACAGGTCGTTTCGACCGAAAACTGTCAATCCGCGCAATTTTTTTATTGTCGATAATTCGCGATTTATTTGGACAATATCTGGAACCGGAAATTTTGTGCCGCGCGCAAATTCCGCCACACCAAATATATATCCGTTTCCCAAATTTATTGCGCCGGCGCATTTATACAAATCAATGATAAATGCTGGTAACATTGCTGCGCGCATATTCTGTAATGCCGTGTTGGCCAACATTACCGCGCCGTGTGACGCCGCCGGGCCATAAACGCCACCGCGTGATTTTATTGCGGATAAAAATTCGGTCGTTGTCATGGGTGCTTTTCCAATTTGTTATTCCATCCCGCGTGATTCGGCAATTTGGGCCGCCATTTGGGCCAGGCGATCTTCGGTTGCATTTCCGCCATCGCCACCGCCACCGGTGTGCGCGGGCACATATACCTTTTTCGTGGGGTTGGGCAACCAAATCATATCATTGCCAGATTGCTCAATTATAAATCTGTCCATGTTGTGCGCATGTGGAAATGTTTGGCACATAAATAAATTTTCTGTATCCAATGCGCCGCCCCAAACCAATGGCACGCGAAACCGAACAGACATATTTTCGGGCATACGCCGCCCCATCAACAGCCCCATAAATTCATCCTGGGTCAGGTTCATAAATGCCAAACTGTCCACTGAATCAGACAACGATTCCATAAAATGCCGTACCAGGTTTTTATATTTGGAAAACCAATCGGCATCAACGCGTGCGGCAACCGGACGATGACAAATCAATGGAACATCATCCATATTCATTTCACGCATTCGGCGCTGGGCCGTATCCATGGACCATTGCATATCAGATTTTACCTATGTAATTTATAACGGTGTCTATGTATTCAGAATAGGCGTCAAAATTTTCCACATCATCGGCGGCGGGCGGTGGATTGCGATGTGCCGACATATATTCACGCAATTCATCAACCGATGCAAACATCAATATATCGTCCGATGTGTTCGTGGCCGCGTCGCGCGCCGCAATTACAAACCCGTTTATGTTTATATAAATGTCATCTAATGTGTCGGCAAACACGCGCGCCAGTTTATCCATGGCGTGCCGCAAATCGACGGTATCAATGTTTGTTGCGCCAATCCACAGTGTTTCATTTGTGCCAATTGCCAAAACATCGGGGTGAACGCCGACAATGGATGTCGCCTTTTTAACGATATAACCATTTGATTCAAATATTTTTATAATTTCCGCGCGGTCGTGTTCAGAATTATTCTGGGGTGCCTGGACAATGTTTTGTGGTGTTTGCAATGGCCGAAATGTTGATGTCACCAATGCGCGTGGGCGTGTCATTTGTGGTGATGGTTGTGGCGTTGTTGCATGCGGGTCGATGTTTGCCGGGGCGGGGCGGTTTGGGGCCGCAACGGGGGCCGGCAATGGCGCAATATGCGCCACCGGTGTGACCATACGCGGCGCCGGCTTTGTTGCCAGATGTATTTTGCGACGCCGTGGCCGCACAATCAGATACAGACCAAACAGCATAATAAACGCAAATATTACCAAGGAAACATAGAATGCGGGGCGAACCGGTGTTTGGGCAACCTGCATATATGATAAATATTGCCAATGTGCCACCGAAAACAGGTTGAATCCAAATTTGGTGTTAAACCAAAAGCACGCGACCAGTGTCATGGCCAACAGCCACAACAGGCCCAATAAAATGTTATCTATTTTATTTCTCATTTCATTTCAATTATACCACATTTGTGATAAAGTAAAAAGTGCAATGATTGATACGGATGACATTTTTGATGAATTGGCCGACGCGGCGGCACTGTGGTGTGCCAGTGATGTTGACGATACCGATTTGGCGGCCATGATGGAAATTGCCGCATCGCGTGGAATAGCGGATGTGGCCGTATCGCCCGAGCAGGTTAAAACAGTTTGGCCATGGTTGGAAAAAACACCGATAAAAATATCGGCCCGGTTTTATTTGCCAGCACGCGATTCTGGGTTGGTGGCCGACGATATATCAGATGTGTCATCACAAATTACAACGACATTCAAATATGGCGCCGACACGGCCCAGGTATTTATGCGATATAATGACCTGGCGGATTTTGTTAAATGTATCGCGCCTATTCGCAGCGATTTATTTTTTAATAAAAAATTATCAATTGGGTTGGATATAAATGAAATAAATCCGTCTGATTATCTTGCATTGTTTGATGCGTTGCGAGCATGCGGGGCAAACTCATTGCTGTTGGCGTTTCCGCGCGATGTGGGCAATAAATCCGATTTTGTTGGGCGGCTGTATGGGTTGCTTGGCGCGTGGGATGACGCATGGCATGGCGATATTCATTTTCTGTTTGGAACAAATGAAGCCCGTATTGACCAAACCCGCCGGTTGATTGCGGCGTTGCAACCAAAATTGGTCAACAATATGAAATTCTTTATCGGGTAATAACCAGGTATTTCGGTGCGTCGGTTTCAGCCATATTTTTATGCTGGTACCGGGTTTGAATTGTCGCAATGTCGGGTACGGTCGTGTTCAGGTTTGTTTGCGATACCTGGTCAATAATCCAATCGTAATACCCCCAATGGTCGGTTCCGATGATGATTTCGCCATTGTCGGTCAGGTGTGATGCCAACAGATTTATAAATTCGGTTTGTAACAGGCGGCGTTTTTCATGCTTTGCCTTGGGCCAGGGGTCCGGGTGCAGGACCCAAATTTGGCGAAATTTCATATTACCCGCACGCAGAAAATCGCGCACATCGTCCGGGTAAATACGGATATTTTTGTATTCAGGCAGTATTTCGTTTGTCTTTTCATCTGTCATCGCACCCAGCAATGCCGCAACGCCATTTACAAACGGTTCGGCACCAATAATCGTGGCGTCTGGGTTTTCGTGCGCCAATGTGCGTACGTGTTCGCCCGCGCCAAATCCGATTTCCAGAATATTAAAATTCCCGGCATTTTCGGTGTTTTTTGCGGTAATTGCCGGTAAAATATTGCCCAGCAAGTATTGCTTGCGTGCAGATAATTTTTTACCGTGTCGGCGGCCAAAAGTTCTTATTTCTTGTTTTTCCATATATTTAGTATAGAATCCGATATTATATAAAACAAGGTAAATTAATGGCAGAGTTCCCACGGGTCATATCGGCCGGTGATTTTCAGTTGGAAAAAATTGCGCCGACATTTGATAATGCACGCGCTGTTTTT
Source organism: uncultured Alphaproteobacteria bacterium (assembly GCA_934255455.1). Classification (GTDB taxonomy): domain Bacteria; phylum Pseudomonadota; class Alphaproteobacteria; order Rs-D84; family Rs-D84; genus Enterousia. The sequence goes on along the minus strand of CAKQNS010000002.1, from coordinate 83,301 downwards.
GCATTGATTGATGGACAACGCGAATATTTGCACCAGTGGTTAAACTGGGTAAAATTCGTTAAAACGCCAGAAGATGAATACCCCGCATTGGTCAAGGGTTTTGATACCAGCGCAGGGTCGTATTTTATCACGCAAAATGGTGCAATCCGTGGGTGCGCTGGCTTCGTTGATTTGAACGAGGCTGACAAGCGCGGTGAAATCGGATACTGGTTATCCCGCGATGCAATGGGGCGGGGCATTATGACACGCGCGGTGGACGTGCTGGAACAATACGGCTTTGATGCGCTGGGGTTAAACAGAATTGAAATTCATGTGGATACTGAAAATCATCCATCCCAGGCGGTGGCGATGCGCGCGGGATACACGCGCGAAGGGGTGTTGCGCAAATTTATGCTGTTGCATGGCGTGCCACGTGATATAGTTGTATTCGCTAAAACAAAATAATAATTGGGTAAAGGAAAATAAAGATGCGTAATGGTTTATCATCAGATTTAATCGCACGTGTGTTGGGGGCGGCACCGAAATATACGCTGGACGAACTGGAAAAAAAGTTTCCACCACGTGCGTTGCCAGATGGTGCGTTTGTGACGCGTTTCGCGCCCAGCCCCACGGGATTTATGCATTTGGGTGGGTTGTATGGTGCGCTGGTTGATTGTAAATTGGCGCGTGATACGGGTGGCGTATTTATGTTGCGTATCGAAGACACAGACACCAAGCGCGAGGTTGCGTCCGCCGTTGATATCATTGTTGATTCAATGCATCGGTTCGGCTTGGAATATAACGATGTGCCGGAATATGGCCCATATTACCAGTCCCAACGTCGTGATATTTATCACAGTGTGGCGGCCGATTTATTGGCGCGTGGGTTGGCGTATCCGTGCTTTTTAACTGCGGACGATATGGAACAAATCCGCACAAATCAAAAGGCGGCGGGTTTTGCCACCGGTATTTATGGCGAATTTGCGCGCGACCGTGATTTAACAGATGATGAAATTATCGCGCATCTGGACAGGGGCGACGTGCCAACGATTCGTTTATATTCAACCGGCGACCCGTCAAAACGCATTTTCTGCAAAGATGCGGTGCGTGGTTCAATCGGATTTCCAGAAAATAATGAAGATATTGTTTTGATTAAATCAAACGACAGATTGCCAACATATCATTTTGCGCATTTGGTTGATGACCATTTTATGCGCACAACGCATGTTGTTCGTGGCGAAGAATGGTTGCCGTCATTCCCGTTGCATGCCCAATTATTCCGCATGATGGGGTGGATGCCACCAATGTATATTCACACATCAACAATTGATAAAATTGACGATGAAACCGGTAAACAGCGTAAATTGTCCAAGCGCAAGGACCCCGAGGCCAATGTTGCGTTCTTTTTGCAAGATGGTTGGCCGACGGCAGCGGTGCTGGAATATTTGGGTAATATTGCGGCGTCGGGGTATGAAGAGGCCAAATCCAAAGGCCAGGTGTCATCTATCTGGCAGTATTCCCTGCGCGTGAAAAAGATTCCTATTTCCGGCGCACTGTTTGATATGAAAAAATTGGAATGGTGGGCGCGTGAATATATCGCAACATTGTCTGTGCCGGATTTGGTGGCGCATGTCGTTGCGTGGGCAAATGAATACGGTGACGATAACAACAAAATGCAGGTTGCGGATACCGATTATCTGGCCGCGGTGTTGGGGATTGAACGCGATAATCCAAAGCGCATTCGCAAGGATTTTATCACGTGGCGTCAAACATTGGCCGAGGTTGCATATTTCTGGCCCGCGTTGTACCATAAAAATACAGAATTTGAATTCAACCGTGATTTGTTGTCGGCGTTTTTGGCAACGTATGATGCAACCGATGACAAGGACAAATGGTGGAACAAGATTGTCGCGGTTGCGGCGGACGCTGGTGTTAAAAATGGCGATGTTGCAATGAATTTGCGCGTGGCGATAACAGGACGCACAAATACGCCCGACCTGTATTCTGTAATGCAGGTAATGGGTGGCGATATGGTTGAGCACAGAGTAAAGGAGATTATAAATGGTTAAAACGAAGAAACATTCACGGACCGAGGTAAAGCAAGTTAAACGCGATGCACGGGGCGGACGTCTGTTGCGTATATTGCGTGCGACGGGCCTGTTTCGTTGGGAACGCCCCAGCACCAAAGGGGAAGAGGTTTTGAACATTCTGACCCATGGAATTGGTATTGGACTGGCGATTGCGGGATTGACGCTGTTGGTTGTATATGCCGCATTGGCGGGCAATGCGTGGGCAATTGTGTCGTGTGCGATTTTTGGTTTGACCATGTTCACACTGTATTTCGGGTCAACCATGTGTCATGCAACAATCGGCAAACCTGGCGAGTGTTTTTTCGAGGTCTGGGACAGTGTTGCCATCTATGCGTTGATTGCCGGCACATACACGCCGTTTATGTTGGTGAATTTGCGCGGGCCGATTGGTTGGACCGTATTCGGTATCCTGTGGGCAATTGTGATTTTTGGAGCATTTATGAAAATTCGTAATCCAAAGCAGCAGCCAAAATGGATGGTATTGTTATATCTGGTTATGGGATGGACATTGCTGTTTATTTTGCCGGCAATGATAAAATATATCCCGGCGCGCGGTATGTGGTTTATTTTGGCCGGCGGCCTGTCATATTCGGTGGGTGTGATATTCTATCTGTGGCGTAAATTAAAATTCTCGCATGCGATATGGCATCTGTTTGTAATCGGGGGCAGTGTGTGCTTCTTTTTCGCGGTGCTGTTCGGGTGCATAATTGATTATTAAAAAATGCCGGTTCGCCGGCATTTTTTATTGATTTTTGTATAACATCGTCATAAAATACACGGGACATGAAAGAATTTATGATTATTTTTACATTCACAACAACAACTACAACCCCCGCGGGGGTGTAATTTCTATTTGCGGTTTTTACCGCGCAGTGCAATAATCAAACAAAACAAAAAAAACAACACAAAGACCAAAGTAATAAAGGTTTATAATTATGTCATATCCAATAGAAACGATTCGTCATTCGCTGGCGCATGTTATGGCGGCGGCGGTTCAGAAACTGTACCCAGATGTCAAATTCGCGGGTGGCCCGGCAATTGAAAACGGGTTTTACTATGATTTTGATACAGAACACAGATTTTCCGAAGAAGATTTTGAAAAAATTGAGCATGAAATGCATGCCTTGATTAAATCCAACGGCCGATTTGAACAACGTAATGTCAGTTTGGACGAAGCCAAACAGTTGTTCGCCGACCAGCCATATAAAATGGAATGGTTAAACGAATACGATGCCGCGGGCGAGGCGTTGTCGGTCTATACTTTCCGTGATTTTACCGACCTGTGCCGTGGGCCACATGTTGAATCATCCAAGGATTTGCCGCGTGATGCGTTCAAGATTCGCAATGTTGCGGGCGCATACTGGAAGGGGGACGCAAAAAACAAAATGTTGCAACGTATCTATGTTGATGCATTTGCAACAAAAGAAGAATTGGATCAGCATTTGAAAAATGTGGCCGAGGCCGCTGCGCGCGATAACCGTAAATTGGGGCGCGATATGGATTTGTTCCACTTTGAACCAGATTATGCGCCGGGTGCGGTGTTTTGGCACGACAAGGGATACAAGATTTATCGCAAATTGATTGAATATATCCGCGGTCGCCAAGAACGGGCAGGGTATCTGGAAATTTCCACCCCGTCTGTTATGGACAGATCATTGTGGGAACGCAGTGGTCACTGGGCAAAATATGGTGAACACAATTATTCTGGTAAAACCCAGGATGGAAAAACATTCTGTGTAAAGCCGATGTCGTGCCCGGGCGGTATGCTGGTGTTTGGTCAGGGTATTAAATCGTACAAAGATTTGCCAATGTATCTGGCCGAGTTTGGCAAGGTAAATCGTTACGAGGCGGCGGGCGGTCTGTCCGGCCTGATGCGCGTTCGTGAATTTACCCAGGACGATGCGCACATTTTCTGCACCGAAGAACAATTGGAAACCGAGGTTGTAAAGATTCTGCGTTTCATCAAGGACATTTATGGAAAATTCGGATTTGATAAAATTTCAATGAAATTGGCAACCCGCAAAGAATCTGAATTCCGTATCGGGTCGGATGAAATCTGGGACAAGGCCGAGGCGGCATTGAAACGCGCACTGGATGACAATGGCATTGAATACGAAATTGCCGAAGGTGACGCGGCGTTCTATGGCCCAAAAATTGACAACTATCTGAAAGATTCAATGGGACGCATCTGGCAATGTGGCACAATTCAGTTGGATATGAATTTACCAGAACGTTTTGATTTGTCCTATGTCGGCGAAGATGGCGAAAAGCATCGCCCAATTATGTTGCACCGTGCAATGTTGGGTTCAATTGAACGCTTTATGGGAATCTTGCTGGAATCAACGGGGGGCAATCTGCCATTGTGGTTATCGCCAGAGCCGGTTGTTGTTGCACCAATTTCGGGCAAGGTTGCGGAATATGCAACAATGGTTGCCGATGAATTGCGCAACGCAGGCGTGTGGGCACGTGCCGATTTGCGTGACGAAAAGGTAAACTACAAGATTCGTGAACTGTCATTGGCCAAAACGCCGATTATCGCCGTTGTTGGTGAAAAAGAGGCCGCAGACAAAACGGTAACTCTGCGTCGTTTGGGCGTGGATAAACAGGAAACAATGCCGTTGTCTGAATTTATTGCCCAGATGACGGACGCGGTTAAAATGCCGCGGTAAAATCGGTGTGGCGCGTGGGTAATTCCGCGCGCCATCGCTTTATATATAAAGGAAAGGAAAATGAAAAAAGTAATTTTGTTGTTGGTGGTGGCGGCAATGCCGATTGTGCTGTCGGCGTGCACACAGACATGTGAAACCGAACCAATTGTTGCGGAAAATCACAAATTGATTGTTCCGCCACATTTTGGCCAAATGCCTAAATAATTTCGTCATATATTCTTTGTGAATTGGCTTTTTTATGATATAATTACTGCAAAGAACTATGGGGGGATTTCCTGATGAACGAAGATAACAACAATTTGGATTTATTGGATTTGGATGATGACACCACAACCGAAGAGGCTTTGCCCGAGGTCACGCCGTTTTCCACGCCGCGCCCGAAAAAGCCGTGGCTGTTGATGGCGGTCAGCGTTGTTGTCATTATTTTGGCGACATATATTATCGTTCGCACCGTGGGCGGAAATTCTTCGTCATCGATAGAGGTTGATTTGGATGCACCCGCCGTAATTATTGAAGATGGTGATGCGATTGTGCCACCGGCACGTCCAGCACCAGCTCCGGCCCAGGTTAAACCAGATGTCCCGGCACCAGCACCCGTGGCCGCGCCCGCACCGGCACCAAAACCGGCGCCTGCGCCAGTGGCAGAGCCCGAACAAAACGGCACCCCAGTTCGCATTATAGAGGACAGAAAGTCCGTCACATTTAACCCAGACAAGCCAGCGTCGAAACCGGCGGCAAAACCCGCGGTGAAAAAGGCGGCGGCAAAGCCCGCACCTAAAAAAGCGGTTAAACAACATGTCGCACCGGCGCATGGTGGTTGGTATGTACAATTTGGTTCGCACAGCACGCGCGCATTGGCGGAATCTGCCCAGCGTAAATTGCTGGCCCAGCACAGCGGATTGTTTGCTGGTAAACAATTTGTGATTTTGGCGGCGCAATTGCCAAATGGTACAACGACATATCGTCTGCGTATTGCGTTCGCAACGGCGTCTGATGCAAATGGTTTCTGCCAGAATGCAAAATCAGACGGGCTGAGCTGCTATGTCGCAAAATAATTAAAGTAAAGGAATATAAAATGTTTGGAAGACTTGGTTGGGCCGAAATTCTGGTAATTGTTGTTTTGGTTGTCATTCTGTTTGGCAGTGCGAAAATACCGGGAATGATGAAAAATCTGGCCGATGGGATAAATGTTTTCAAAAAGGAAATAAAAAATAAACCATCTGATGCGGCGGCGCCAAAGGCAGAAAAAAAGCCAGTGGCAAAAAAATCAGTGGCAAAAAATCCGGCCAAAAAATCAGTAAAAAAATCACCCGTTAAAAAGGTGGCCAAGAAATAAAAAAAGCGCGAATTTATTTCGCGCTTTTTTCCATCATTATTTTTTATTCACGGCGTTGTTCGTATTCTTCCTGTTCTTCGATGGTCATCGTTGCCAGGGGGCGCGCCATCATACGGTTCAGGCCAATTTCATCGCCAGATACAACGCTGTATCCGTATGTGCCGTTTTCAATGCGATCCAACGCGGCATTGATTTTTTTCAACAAATTGTTGTCGCGTTCCGACATACGCAGGTTCATTGTTATATCCTGTTCGTATGTGGCGTTATCCGAATCGTCGCCGACGCCGGCGGCCTCGGTCTTTTCGGCCAAGCGTACCGCACTCAACACGGAATCGCTTTCGTGAACAATTTCATCTTTTTGTGCCATCAACATACGATAAAAGTATGCTAACTGTTCTGGGCACATATATGGTTCCGATTTTTTCGGTGTGTATTTTGGGGGCAATTCAATTTTTTTATAACTTTTCTTTGCTGCCATTTTTATCATCCCTTTAATTCATTAATCCACTGTTTTAATGTGTCTTCGTCCATCAGACCGGTTCTGGCCTCAATCAATTCGCCGTTTTTGAATGCCAAAACGCTGGGGATACTGCGAATACCATATTTTGCAGGTGTGCGGCGATTTGTTTCATCAATTTCAAATTTAACGAATTTAACATCGCTGATTTCGTCAGATACTGTTTCGAATATCGGGCCAAACATACGGCATGGGCCGCACCAAGATGCCCAGAAATCAACCAATGTGATGCCACCAGCCAACATTGAATCAAAATTAGTGTCGTTTGCGTGTTCCAAAGCCATCTTTTTCTCCTTCTGCTATTGATATTCTGGGCAAGTGTATTATAATCAAGACAAAATGCAAGAGAAAACATATAAAATGAATAAAATCATATACTTAGATTCGGCGGCATCGGCGTTGAAACCAGAGTCTGTTATTCAGGCCCAACAGTCGTTTATGCGTGATGCGTATGCAAACGCGGGGCGGGGCATTTGTGCGCGTGCGGTGGCGGTTGATGAAATGGTGGCGCGCGCTCGGCGCTTGGTTGCCGGATTTATGGGGGCCGACCCACACCAGATTGTATTTACATCGGGCGCGACAGATGGGTTAAACCGTGTGGTGCGAATCGTTCGACCAAATGCAACAACACGCGTCGGTGTGTCGGCGTTGGATCATCACAGTGCGCGCTTGCCGTGGGTTGCTGCGGGGTGCAATATTATTGAGTGCACGTTGGATGCAAATTTTGATATTGATGCGGGACGCATGCCGAATGTTGATGTATTGGTTGTGACGGCAATGTCAAATGTTTTGGGGCGCCCCCAAAATGTGCCAGAAATTGTACGCGCGGCACGCGAAAAAAATCCGAATGTAATTATTGTTGTTGATGCGGCGCAATATGTCGTGCACGATGAAATAGACGCGTCGCAATGGAATGCCGATTTTATATGTTGGTCGGCACATAAAATTGGTGCAGATACCGGTTTGGGCATAATGTATATCAAAGACCCATCGCGATTCGCACCCGATAAATTCGGTGGTGGTATGGTAAATCGCGTTTTGCCTGATGGCACATTCACATTACAGCCAACCCCCGATTGTTGGGAGGCCGGAACATTACCATTGACTCAAATTGCTGGATTGCCCGCGGCAATTGAAAACATATCGCTACATCGGCCGGATACGGGGTTGATAAAATATATGTATGATGCATTATCGCAAAATCCGCGGATAAAAATTTTAACTGCGCGCGATGCGTCGATTTTAACATTTATTATTTCCGATATGCATGTGCTGGATTTTGGTGCGTTGGTCGGGGCGCGTGGGCTGTGCCTGCGTGTGGGAAATATGTGCGCGTCGTGGATACATCAAATGTTGGAAATCCCGGGCAGTGCGCGTATATCGGTTGGATCGTATAATACAATGGATGACGCGCGCGAGGCGGTCGAAATTATAAACAGTGTGGTGAAATAAAATGGCGTTTACGCGTGATGATATTATTGCGGCACTTAAAACCGTGTTTGACCCGGAAATCCCCGTAAATATTTGGGACATGGGGTTGGTATATAAAATTGATATAAACCCCGATTCGGTTGATATAGATATGACTTTTACCAGCCCGACATGTCCCATGATGGAAGAATTATTGGACCAAGTTCGCGCCGCGGTTGCGGCGGTCATAGATGTGCCCGTGCATGTAAACCTGGTATGGGAACCGGCGTGGGATTTGTCGCGTATGTCGGACGCGGCGCGATTGGAATTGGATTTAACCGAACATGGGTGGTAATTGTATGACATACGAACAAATAAAATCGACATTGGCCATGGTGGACGGGCCGGCCGAAAAACTGGAAATGGTAATGGACATTGGGGCGCATGCGCCGGCGGTGCCCGATGCGGCCGTGTGCAGCGATATTGTTGGGTGCGCATCACATGCCGAAATTTGCCGCGATGGCAATCGGTTTTATGGCCGTGCCGATTCTGCAATTGTTCGCGGGATTGTCGCAATTATAACGGCGATGGTTGATGGTAAAAGTCCCGACGAGATAAAAAAAATGGACCTGGCGGGCGAATTTTCTGCGCTGGGGTTGCCGCTGGGGGCGGGACGGTTAAACGGTGTGAATTCTATGATTAGTTTTTTGCAAAATTTGTGATACACTGTACCATATAAAATCACAGGCACACAGGGATGAATGAAGACGAGAGAATGTTTCAAATTGGTGTATGGTCGCTGGGGGCGGTCATATTGCTGACCACTACATTACAGGTATGTTATCGTACACAGAATAAGGCGCGCCGGCATGTGCGTGATGAAATTGTCCAAACGCAACAACAGATTGCCGCCCGCCAGGCTAATTTTGCATCGTATGTTCGCCCCGAAATATTACGCAATTTGGTTGATAACATTCCCCCCCATCCCGAGGTTATAAGTTTTCACAAAAGTGTTTCTGTTGATGATTTACCAATGCGCAATGTCCCGGGGGATAATAAATAGATATGTTTGATGTCGGTCAAGACATTTTGAAATCTGGATTTGTTGCAAACAGCGGCGACCGCGTTGCGCATTCGCGGTTGCGTTTTGTTTATGGTTTGTTGAAAATTGCATTTGTATTGTTTGCCGTGCGCACATTGTGGTTGGGTGTCCAGGGAACCGACCGATCGCGGTTGCCGGGTGGCGATGGCGCGTGGGTTGTGGCACGTGCCGATATTGTTGACCGCAATGGCGATATATTGGCAAAAAATATTATGTCGGGGCATATCACATTGCATCCGAATCGCATCCAAGATAAAGACAAGGACAAGGCCGCCAATCTGATTCACCAGGTGTTGCCGTTTGACTATACGGTCGCGGATGCATTGAATTTGATAAATTCAGATCGCAAATTTATTTATCTGAAAAAATTTGTCAGTGACACCCAGCGCGAAACAATATCCAAGGCGCGTATCGAGGGGGTGGAAATAGAACCGATTCAAAAGCGCAGGTATCCGAAACGTCGGTTGTTTTCGCACATCGTTGGTTTTGTTAGTCGTGATGGTCAACATGGTCAAGAGGGGGTAGAGCGCATATACGACGATTACCTGCGTGAAAATACTATGCCATTGCGGTTGTCGCTGGATGCGCGTATTCAATCGGTATTTTATGAACAGTTGTCAATTGCTATGCAGAAATACCAGGCAAAATCAGCCATGGGTATGCTGATGAATTCGCGAACAGGTGAAATGTTGGCAATGGTGTCTTTGCCCGATTTTGATCCCGAGGTTCGCAACCGTGAATTTGAACAAAATCGGTTGTTCAAACCGTTGCGTGGCGTATATGAAATGGGGTCTATATTCAAAATATTTAATACCGCCATGGCGATGGAAAATGGTATAAACAAAGAATATTACATCAAAGAACCGTTCAAAATTCCCGATAAATTTGGCCGCACGGCTGCGCGAATTTCCGATGTTTCCAGTTTTAAACCACCGCGTCCATATTTGTCCGTCGAAGAGATTATGTTGCATTCGTGCAATGTGGGCAGTGCGCAAATCGCATTGGATTTACCTGATGGAACCCAACGCGAATTTTTCCATCGTCTGAATTTTGATGCACCGTTGGATTTGGAATTTGGGCGAACTGAACATCCGATTATGCCGGCAAAATGGGGGCCTGTTGAACGCGCAACAATGTCGTACGGGCACGGTATATCGGTCACACCAATGCATTTGTTGTTGGCGGTAAATGCTATGACAAATGGCGGAATATATATTTATCCAACATTACAAAAACGCGATGTTGGCGCGGTGCGTGGCGTGCGCGTGTTGTCCGATGAAATATCGGCGCGTCTGCGCGGGGTAATGTTGCGCATTGCCGAAGAAACCAGTGGTAAACAGGCGCGTGTCGCCGGAATTCAAATTGGCGGCAAAACTGCAACGGCGGTTAAATATGATGCGCATGGACGTGTTGACCGTAAACGCAATTTGACCGCATTTGCCGGAATATTCCCGGCGGCGGCACCCCAATATACGATATTGGTGATTTTGGACGAACCCCAGGGTATAAAAGAAAACTGGGGATTGCGCACGGCGGCATGGAATGCGGTGCCAACAACGGGAAAAATTCTTGACAGTATCCTGCCGTTGCTATTTGAATAATTTTCGATTATAATACTCTTGATAATAAAAAAAGAGTATAGCGTGAGAAAAGTAGTAGATAAATCCATGCTGGGGCGGGCATGGATGGTGGCGACATCTGATGATGGCGCCGCCGGGGCTGATAATTTAGTACAAAAAATTTTGGTCAGTCGTGGTGTGACTGGGGCCGATGCCCAGGAAAAGTTCCTGAACCCCAGTATCAAAGAATATATGCCAGATCCATCTGTGCTGCACGATATGGACGATGCCGCGCGCATCATTGCAGACAGTGTTTTGCGTGGTGATAAAATTGCAATATACGGTGACTATGATGTTGATGGAATTACATCGACCGCAATTTGCATTAAATGTTTGCGGGCGTTGGGGGTGGATTGTATTTGGCATTTGCCCACCCGCGAGGGCGAAGGATATGGCCTGAACGCGCATGCAATTGATGAAATTGCGTCCCAGGACGCAAAGTTGCTGATAACGGTTGATTGTGGAATTTCCGGCGCGTCCGATGTCGCACATGCACGCGAATTGGGAATGCGGGTTGTTGTGACCGACCACCATTCACCCGACGCGGTTTTGCCGGCAGCCGATGCGGTGATTGATCCAAAACGCACGGATGACACGTCTGGGTTATCATATCTGGCGGGGGTTGGTGTTGCATTTTTGACAATGGTTGCATTGCGACGTGAATTAAAATCGCGCGATTTATCCGATGATATGCGGGCGCGCGTGAATAATCTGAATTTGATGAATTATTTGGATTTGGTGGCGTTGGGGACCATTTGTGACACTATGCCGTTGGTTGGATTAAACCGCGCGTTTGTTGCAACGGGACTGAAAGTATTGGGGTTGCACCAAAATTTGGGGCTGCGCGTATTGATGGATGTTGCGGGTATTCGTCGGCCATCTGTATATGCGGCCGGGTTTGCGTTGGGGCCGCGGTTGAATGCGGCGGGGCGGTTGGATTCGGCCGCACCGGCATTGGAATTGCTGTTGACCGATAATCCATTGATTGCGGGCGATTTGGCAAATAAATTGCACCACATGAACCAGGAACGCATTGATATTCAAAATGCAATTATGTTGTGTGCCGATGCCCAGGCCGAAAAATGCAAACAGACCGGCAATTGCAGTTTGTTTGTTTGTGGCGATAATTGGCATGGCGGTGTTATGGGAATTATTGCAGGCCGGTTAAAGGATAAATATAATTTGCCATCATGCGTCGCGACGCGTGCCGATGGTATGATAAATGGTTCGGGCCGTTCTATTGCCGGGGTCGATTTAGGCCGCATTATTCACGATGCATTGGCGGCGGGCGTTGTGTCCGAGGGCGGCGGTCATGCGGCGGCGGCGGGATTTTCTTTGCGTACGGAAAACGAGGCCGCGTTCCGCGAATTTCTGGAAAATGCCGTGCGAGCGCAATTAAATGGCGAAATCCCAACATGTGAAATTGTGGCCGATGCCGAATTAGACGCCGGTGCTGCAAATATGAAATTGATTGAACAAATGGGCGCACTGGAACCATTCGGCCAGGGCAACCCCGAACCAATGTTGATTCTGCATGGGGCGTCGTTGCGCTTTGCCAGTGTTATGGGTAATGGCGCGCATTTGCGCGGCAATGTTATGACCAGCAACGGTCAATTGGCGTTTGTCGGGTTTAATCTGGTTGGAACGCCGGTTGGTGATTTTTTACTGGACGATGCAAACACAAACACTACAATTACAATGCTGGGGCGGTTGAAAGAAAACGAATATAATGGCCGCAAAAGTGCGCAATTCTTTGTTGAAGATATTGCAATATAGGATTTATATATGGATGATAAACTGAAAATTTTTGACGAGAAAATTCGGTCGGCGCGTTCGATTGCAATTTTTGCACATAAAAATCCCGATGGTGATGCGTTGTGCAGCGTGTTGGCATTGGCGCGGTTGATAGAATTAAATTATGGTCGTCGTCCAATTTGTACATACGATGGTAATATTCCCGATGCGTTGGATAATGTGCCCGAACGGCATCGCATAACATATTTTGAACATTTGGATCTGGCGCGCCCGTTTGATGTTGCGATTGTGATGGATTATGGTACGGCACGAAACATCGGTGGCACAATGCCTATTTTGGAAAACGCGCGGTATACCGTTGAAATCGACCATCATATAAATGACGCGCATGTGGCACAATTGTGCATCGACGATGATACAGCAATGGCCGCTGGTCAAATTGTGTATCAGATAATGCGGGAATTAAATTGGAAATCTGATGATATTGTTCGCGATTTGTTGTCGGTGTCTATATTGACCGATACCGGTTTTTTCAAATTTGCCCGTCGTGGTGATGTTTTGCGCATAATGGCCGATTTGGTGGACGCGGGTGCAAACATTGCCGAATTGGCCGATGGTATGAACAACAAACCGCGTCGCGCCGTCCAGACCGAGGCCGCGGTTGTTTCTAATGCCGAATTTTTATTCCGTGGAAAATTGGCGTTGGCAACGGTTTTCAAAAAAGATTACAAGCATTTGGATGGTCGCGGTGAATTGATTTTGAATTTGTTGGCGCAAATACGTGGCGTTGAATGTATTGCGTTATTAAAAGAACAAAAAGAAAATAAGATTGGCCTGTCACTGCGCGGGCGCAGTCACCCGGTTGAACACATTGCAACGGCAATGGGTGGTGGGGGGCATACATTCGCAGCTGGCGCTGTTATTGACGACACATTGGAAAATGTTCGCACAAAATTATTGGATTTGTTCAAAAAGGAGCAATTATGAAAAAAATATTTGCCGCAATTTTGTTGTGCATGATGGTAATTCCGGCCCGTGCCGCGGTTGACAATGCTTTGGTGAATTCGGCGGAAAAATATTTGAATTCTATAACTGGGCTGACCGGTGATTTCACGCAAACTGCGTCTGGTAAAAAACAGCATGGTGTGTTTTCTATGTTGCGCCCGGGTCGTGTTCGGTTGGACTATAACGATATGCCGGTGCAATTGATTGCTGACGGTCGCGATTTGTATTTTTTTGACAGTTCACTGGACCAAATTACAACTGTGCCATTGACCAGTACCCCCGCTGGCATTTTAATTCGCAAAAAAATTGATTTGAAAAATGCCGATATAAATGTTGTTGAAACCACAGATGATAAAAGAACTTTTTCGTTAAAATTAAATTTGCGCGGTCAAGAGGGTTTGGGGCACATGACGGTTGTATTTGACAAGAAGCCCGTAAAGTTAAATTCGTGGAGTGTCGTTGACGCCACCGGCACAACAACCGATGTCGCGTTTTCGGGGCTGAAAACAAAAACAGATTTCGGGAAAAACTATTTTCAAATATCACGACACAAAACCGTCAGCACCAGTGGCGGCGACGATTTCTATGATTGATGGATTGGTATATGTTCGGAATCAGTTGGGCTGAATTTGCGGTAATAATTTTGGTTGCGGTATTGGTTTTGCCACCGCGCATGTGGCCCGATGTGGCGCGTGCAATTGCGCGTGTGGTAAAATTTGTACGCCAAATAATTTGGAAAATTACCGATGCATCTGAACAGATAAAAAATACCATTGAATTGGAACAACCAATTGATGAATTGATACGCACGACGACTGATGATGTGCTGGCGGAATTTTCGACACCAATTGCACCCAAGAAAACCAGAAAGACAGGGCGGGGCACAAAATGCAAAAAATGACTATGATGCAACATTTCGCCGAATTACGTCGCCGTGTGCTGTGGACATTCGGAATGTTTTTGGTGGCGGTAATTTGTGGGTGGTATATTGCCCCGCATGCTCAAGAATTATTGACCGCGCCATTGATGCGCGTGTGGCCCGATGGGGCATTGCTGTATAACAATATATCCGACGGTTTAATGATACGGTTTTCATTGGCGGTGTTGGTTGGAATTATATTTGTGATTCCGTTTGGACTGTATCAGTTATGGCAATATATTGCGCCGGGCCTGAAAAATACCGAACGTAATTTTATTTGGCCGTTTTTGGTTTTGTCGCCGATATTATTTATAATCGGTGGGGCGTTTGCATTTTATGTAATGTTCCCATTTGTGTTTGGATTTTTTATGGAATTAAATACATCGGCGCCGGTGCCAGCCATATTGATTCCCGCTGCGCGCGATTACTTGGGCTTTGCAATTGGTATGTTAAAGGTTTTCGGCATTGCGTTCCAATTGCCATTGGCGCTGGTTTTGTTGAATCGTATTGGGGTGCTGTCGCGTGCGCGCGTGATAAAAATGCGCCGGTATGCGATTGTTCTGATTGTTATCGTGGCGGCGATTTTAACGCCCCCAGATGTTGTGTCGCAAATTGCATTGGCTTTGCCAATGTGGATATTGTTTGAATCCAGCATATTGTTCATGCGGGACGGCCCATCTGAATAAGATTACTTTTCATTTATTACACAATTTGTGATATAATTTGTGTGTGAAAAAAATCTGGTTATTTTTTTGTGTGACGGTTTTGCCGATTATATCGGGGTGTGATTTACAGCCAAAGATAACATCATTGCCGGATTCGGTTGGCGATTTTATCGCCGCGCGTTATCCAACATTGTTGGCCGACCCGAATGCCCAGCCCGAAATTTATAATTCGGCGGCAAGTGACTATGGTGTGTACGCGTCGCCACAATTGTACGGTTCGGTTGATACATCTGACTATGTCACATACGCCAGTGTCGATGATTATATCGTTCCACCGACCCAATCGGAAACAACAATTATGTATGGTACACCGCCGGAATCTGTGCCGGTGACAAATGATGCCGAAACATCGGTCGTTATAACACAAACAGATGCGCCGACCGGGGGCGCGTCCGCGCAAACAACATTGGTGCCCGATGATTATTTAACGGTGCCGGAATATAATAATGGCGCAGATGTTGCGCCCACGACGGCAAACGCGACCATAACCGTGACCCGTGGCGATACACTGTATTCATTGGCACAACAATACGCCACCACGCCCGAGGCATTGGCCAATAAAAATAACCTGGATATGTCAAAGCCATTGCAGATTGGCCAGAAATTGTACATAACCCAATCGGCGCCGCGCGCCGCGACTGCATCGGCGGTGCCATCTGCAACGCCGGCGACGCCAAAAAATGTGCCAACAACAACGCGGGTACAATTGACGGAAATTACCGTTGGTGCGGGCGATACATTATATTCGCTGTCGCGTAAATATTCGGTCCCGGTCAATGATTTGGCGGTTATGAATAATATTTCGGCACCATTTACATTGTCGGTTGGTCAAAAATTAAAGGTTCCAAACCTGGCATCTGCCCCGGTGCGTGGTGCAACCACGGTGGCCCCACAATCACCCGCGCGTCCCGCGCAATCGGCGACACCCGCGGCAAAAACAACACAACAGGGGACCACGGCCACCATCAAAACGTCCACCCAAACCAAACCGGCCAAGCAAAAAATATCGTCCGACCCAACGAAAAAATTGCCAGCAATCGCGGCGCGATCATCATCAAAATTCTCGTGGCCGGTCCGGGGCAAGATTTTGTCTCACTATGGCGCAAAATCGGGCGGTTTGTTTAACGATGGTATAAATATCAGCGCCGCGCGTGGCACGGCGGTCAAAGCGGCGGAAAATGGTGTTGTTGCATACGCCGGGAACGAGGTCAAAGGTATGGGCAACCTGGTCATAATTCAGCATTCTGGTGGTTGGATGACGGTTTATGCACACATGGATTCAATGGCGGTGCGTCGCGGCGCGCGTGTGTCGGTTGGCCAGAAAATTGGTACGGTCGGCGCCACGGGCAAGGTCGACAAACCGCAATTGCACTTTGAAATTCGCAAGGGAACCAAGGCATACAACCCGTCGTCGTATTTGCGATGATGTCGCGCGGCGCGCAATAAACGCTTGCAAATGCGGCAAAAAGATATATAATTGCCACAGTTTAACAGTTCTGGATGCATAGCTCAGTTGGTAGAGCAACTGACTCTTAATCAGTGGGTCCAGGGTTCGAGTCCCTGTGCGTCCACCACGAACAAAAAGCGTCGCTTGTCGGCGTTTTTTTATTTGGTTTTCGTAAAATACTCTGGGCGTGTCTTGTGGATGATTATTTTTGGGTGTGATATAATATTTGTATGAAAAAATTGCATTTGGTTTTGGCAGGGCGGTGGTATGACAAGATTGCGCAGGGCGACAAAACGTCAGAATATCGCGAATGCAAACCATACTGGAATGACAGGTTGGGGCGCGTTGCGCGTGATATTGATTCGGGCGTACGGTATCATGTGGTGTTCCATCGCGGATACACGGCGCGCACCATGGAATTTGCAATCAGTGATGTTTCCCAAACGACCGCAAAAAACGATTTGAATTTGCCGCGCGTGTGGGAAATAAAACTGGGCATGCGCGTAAAATAATCTGGTTGTGTTACTGGGTACGTCCCGTGGAATCCATACCTATGCAAAGATGTTTTTTTGTTTGATACAATCACAGTGTTGACATGACATGAAACTGTTTTTAACAAATAAAACATAAAAGGAGAAAACATGAAAAAAATAGTTATATCGACACTGGCTGTGTTGATTGCGTGCCCGGCATTTGCAGGCACACAAAAGGGTGGCAGTGATTGGCAATTGTTTGGTCTGGATCCATACATTGCATTGCGTGGTGGTTTGGGATACACCAATTTGAATTACAGCTTTAACGACCGCAAAGAATCTATGACCGATATGGAATTCCAGGGCCGCGCGGCGTTGGGTTTGGAAATTTGTGACACTGTCCGCAGCGAAGTTGAATGGTCTATATTCAGCAAAGCCAAAGACAATGATACATTTGGCACAAGCACCCAGGTCGACATTGATGCAAAATTGCAGACATTGTTGGTCAATACATATTGGGAATTCGGCGGTTACCAAATCGTTCGTCCGTTCGTCGGATTGGGCGTTGGTGCGGCGTTCTCGGAAGTCACTCGTAAAATCCCAGCGGTTGCGGATCATCACCAAAGCCGTGGCAGCGTTGCCGCAATGGGAACATTGGGTATGACATTCGATATGGATTACTTTGCTGTGGATGTCGCAGCGCGTTATACATACGCGGATGTCAATTCCGGTTTGCATAATTTTGGTGGCGATGTTGGTATCAGATTTATGTTCTGATATAAACATTTTGCACCAAAAACACCCGCATTTATTGCGGGTGTTTTTATGCGCTATGTGCATTGTTTCCGGCGTTTTTTGTGATTTGTATCCTGTGGATAATGTGATGGTTGAATTGTTATTATTTTGATAAAACCAAGGGGGATATATTATGGCAAAAACAGGCAAAAGTTTAATAAAACGTCGCGCGTCTGATACAAATGTATATATCATCGGCGGCGGTATTGGGGCATTGGCGGCATCGGTTTATTTAATTCGCGATGCACATGTTCTGGGCAAAAATATTCATATACTGGAAACATTGCCGGTTGCCGGGGGCAGTTTGGATGGTGCCGGTGACGCCAGTCGTGGATATATGATACGCGGTGGCAGAATGTTAAACATTCCGACATACGAATGCTTCCAAGATATGATAAGTGCGGTTCCGTCTATTGAATTTGACGGGATAGATATGGAACGTGAATTTTTGAATTTTAATGACGAATTCAAAACGCATTCACGTGCTCGGTTGGTAAATGCCGATGGGACCAAAGTTGATGTGACGCGTATGGGATTTTCCACATCTGACAGATTGGATATGGAAAAACTGATTCTGATGGAGAGCGAGGAGTCATTGGGTGCCAAACGCATTGACGAGGTTTTTGGCAAGCATTTTTTCACAACTAATTTCTGGTTGATGTGGCAAACGACATTTGCGTTTCAGCCCTGGTCCAGTGCGGCGGAATTGCGTCGGTATATGTTGCGCTTTATGCATGAATTCCCGCGGATACACACATTGGCTGGTGTCGCGCGTACGGCGTTTAATCAATATGATTCTGTCGTTCGTCCAATATCGGAATGGCTGGCCCAGCATGGGGTGCAAATTTCGCTGAACACAACCGTGACAGATATAAACTTTGTGACCGATAAATCGGGAAATAATGTTGCTGATAAAATTCTATACACCGAAAAGGGCGGCAAAGAACGCACAATAAAGGTAAAACCAACGGATATAGTTTTGTTTGCTAATGGTTGTATGACCGATAATTCGGCTGAGGCCACAACCGACACAGTTGCAAAATACAATCGTGATAAAACGGCCCCGTCGTTCGAACTGTGGCGCCGTATTGCGCGCGGACGACCGGAATTTGGCGACCCAGATGTATTTTGCGGCCGTCCCGATGAAAGTATGTGGATGTCGTTCACGACAACTATAAATAGCAACCCGGGCGTATTGGGATATATTCAAAAATTCACCACAAATCATCCCGGTGGTGGGGCATTGGTGACATTCCGCGAATCGGCGTGGCGCCTGTCCATTGTTGTTGCGCGTCAACCACATTTTAAAAATCAGCCGGCCGATACAAATATATTCTGGGGATATTCTTTGAATATGTTTGTTGATGGCGATTATGTTAAAAAGCCGATGTACAAATGCACCGGTCGCGAAATAATGACCGAATTGATGGGACATTTGCATGTGCCCAAGAAACAGCAAGCTGATATGATGCGTGGTGTCATTTGCCGTACATGCATTATGCCGTATATCAATTCGCAATTTCAACCTCGGCGCCCGGGCGACCGGCCTGATGTAAATCCGCATGGGTATGAAAATTTTGCATTCGTCAGCCAATTTGCCGAACAGCCCGATGATGTGGTTTTCACCATGGAATATTCTGTGCGTGCCGCACAGCGGGCGGTGTATTATCTGATGGGAATTGATAAAGATTTAACATCAATAAATAAACATCAATATTCACCACGAACATTGTTAAAATCTTTCTTGAAATTGTACAGTTGAAAAACTTGACCCGTGGCTGATTTGTATTTATAATGCCCAGCGCAAATTTCAAGAAATAATAACAACGCGCAGTGCCATCAACACATAAGTCCAGTTGGTGGCACTGTTTTTTATGGGGTGTAAAAATGAGTAGTGTACATATCAGACCGGAAACAAAAACCGAATCGGTTATATTTTGTTTGGCAAACAGTTTTATTATGGTCATTGGTATGATGGGGTTGAATCTGTGGATTCATGGGGTGTTGAATGCAACGACATTTTGCCGTGGGTTTATGCCAATATATGCATTTGCAGTTGTGCTGAATTTCTTTATTGTTGTACCGTTGGTACATCATACGGTGATGCGATTCGGTTTAATGAAATATACGCCGTTTATTATGACGGCGTGTATGGCGGGAACAATGACATTTGTTGCGCCAATTATTGAAACAGGTCATGTGATAAATTTATCGCAATATATAATTGCGTTTCCACGTAATTATATCGCCGCGTTGTTATTACAAAATTTGGTTGCAATGCCGTTTGCCGTGCGCGCACTGTTGCACATTAAACGCGTGATATAAAAAACGCGCTATGTGCATTGTTTCCTGGGATTCCTAGGTAATCATACCTGGCGAAAAGTATATAAAAATAATATACAATTTGGCATGTAAACCAAAGGAAAAGGAGACCTTTATGAAAGACATGATGAAAAAAGTGTTTGTTATGTCATCTGTGATTGGCATGGCAGCAATATTGTCAGGATGTGCGGGTATGTGTAGCAATAAAAAAGCAAAGCATCATCCAGCACACAATAAACCGGCAGAAACTGTTATGTTCTATCAGACGTACGAAGATGCCGCGGTTAATCGTGTCGCGGCGAAAATGTTCACACGCAGCAGCCGTGGTGGTGAGTCTGCAATGGGGTATATTAAATTTATGGAAACCGATGCGGGCTTGAAAATGGAAACAGATTTGCAAGATCTGCGCCCAGGTGTGACATACACAATGCGTATACACCAATGCGGCCCATGTGCCAATGGTATGTGCTGTGACAATGCGGCTATGCCTATAACTTTGCCAACATTGCGTATAGACAGAGTCGGCCAACTGCAAGAAACATTTATGATTCGTGGGTTGACCGCAAAACAGTTGAATAATGCAAAATTGTATCTGACACGTGATGGCGGGTACAAGGCCGCATGGGGGAGTATTGGCAACATTTCTAAAATGTAAAAAATAATTGTTATTTGTTCATGAATCTGGCGCCCGGGGTAATCCCGGGTTGCTTTTTTATTGTAAGAAACATTTCATATATGCTAAATTTCCTGTATGCGTATAGGAAAAATTGCCTTTGGTTTCATTGTGACGCTGGTGTCGGTGACGACATCATACGGTGAGCGCTTTTATGGTGGTATGTATGCGTCTGATTATCATGTGGCGGATGATGTATATATTGATATGCGTGGCGGTGTTTATATTTCAGATTTGTACATTGATGCGGCATTGGCGTTCGAAAACCGTGGTTTGTTCCAGGGCAATATTCATGTCGCCGATGGTATGGCGTTGAGCATTAAAAACAGTGGCACAATGGATGCCGATTTTTATTTGGGGACAAATTCGCGTTTGACACAATTGATAACTTCGTCAGATGACATAAAAAATTTAGAAACGGATGTTGATTATTCAATATTAGTTCGCAATGCCGAAATGTTATCGTTGGGCGATATAGTTTCAATTGGTGGCACCAGCGGTCGCATAATTCTGGAAAATTCATCGTTGGTTATTGATTCCACAATTGCAGACACGTCGTTGATACAATTGATTGGAAATGTAAAATTGTATGTGAATTCGTTGCGTGATT
Organism: uncultured Alphaproteobacteria bacterium; assembly: GCA_934255455.1. Lineage (GTDB taxonomy): Bacteria > Pseudomonadota > Alphaproteobacteria > Rs-D84 > Rs-D84 > Enterousia. The sequence continues at coordinate 61,855 of CAKQNS010000002.1, read as the reverse complement.
TGGCCAATGGAATTTTAATTGATAATATTGGTGGTACCGGCGTTGCAACAATTATTGCGCCAAATGATAATCCGTTGATGGCAATCAAAACATACATAGAAAATGACAAGCTGTATGTGACAACGGTTCGTGAAACAGACTATCGCAAGATACTTGATTCAAATACTGGAAATTTCCTGCATTCGGTGCGTGCGGCGTCTCCACATGACAGATTGCTGGTCGCAATGGATGGCGCACCGGATATCGAGGCATTGCGTGGAGTTATGGCAAAATCTGTGCGGCTGAATCCGATAAATCTGATGAATCCTGTGCGGGTGTTTGATGCGTTTGAAATGTTTAATTTGAACATTGAAAATGATTTTTACATTGCGCCAATTGTAATTAAAAATGCGGAAGCAAATATAAACGCGGCGCGTATGTCGTATGGTGTAGCCTTTACAAATAATTTTAATGTTGGTGTTGCGGGTTATGCCGGTATGGTTGATGTGTCGGACGATATAAATGATTTTGTTGGTTCGTTTGTCGGTGCAAATATTGGTGCAAAATATGACAACGGCGAATTTATGGCGCGTGGCATTGTTGGAGCATCGTTTGCCACATTTGAATCAGATTTTGTTATGGACGGTGCCAAGACGCGTTCGGCGCCAAATGGTAAAAGTTTTTATGGTCAATTTGATGTTGGGGTTCATTTGAATCCGGATGGTGATTTTGTTTTTACGCCCTTTGCGGGCGCCGGCATAAACCGTGCCGTGGTGGCACACCAGTCGGATAATAAAAGCAACACTGGCATTGGCGTTGATATTGATACGCATGGTGGCACGGATGATTTGACATACGATTATGGTTTGCGTATGCGCGCCGAAACATCGGGCGATGTTGGTGCTGCATTGCATATTGATGCCTGGTCTGTGTTTGATGCCGCCGGCGGTGGTGCCGAATTCGGCATTATCACAACCGATTTTGGTACAATGCATCGTGTGTCATTTAACGCACGTTTTGCGTTCTGAATTTATTATTCTTTGACCAGTTCCCCGCGCAGGGACGCCTTGTTGGCCGCGGTTATTTTGATATTTGCCATTATTGGTGCGGCGCCGCCCGGGGCATCAACAATGCATTGCTGCATATACGGTGTACGGTATACCAGGTGATGACCGGTTTTGTCGCGACCCTCGCACAGGCATTCAAATGTTTTGCCAACGCAATTTTCATTAAATGCGCGTTGAATTTCGTTCAAATATCCGTCCAGTTTTGCCAGGCGCGCGGCCTTTATCTGTTCTGATATTTGATTTGGCATTACGGCCGCCGCCGTGTGGGGGCGGGGTGAATATTTGAAAGAATACGAATTGATATATTTTACCTTTTCCGCAATTTGCATTGTTTGTGCGAAATCGTCGTCGGTTTCGCCGGGGAACCCAACAATAAAATCGCTGGAAATTTGAATATCGGGTCGTGCAGCACGTAATTTGTCAACTATATCTATATATAGATTTAATGAATATGGGCGGTTCATTCGTGTCAATACATTGGGCGACCCACTTTGTATAGGCATGTTCAGAAATGGCAACAATTTCGGTTCAATTGCAAACATTTCAATCAAATCGTCAGTCATTTCGGTTGGATAACTGGATGTAAAACGAATGCGTTTGACATTATCCAGTTTCGCGGTCGCCCGAATTAAATCAGACAGTCGCCATAACTTGCCGTTTTCATCGGTATATTTATATCCATTTACATTTTGACCCAAAAAGCATATTTCAATCGCGCCCGTTTCTGCGGCGTGAACCGTGTCGCGCATAACATCATTAAATGAACGCGAAATTTCGCGACCGCGTGTATACGGCACAATACAGTATGTACAGCAGTGATTGCATCCTTCTTGAATTGGAATATATGCGACCGATGGTGATGTCTGCATTTGTGGCAATTCATCAAATTTTTCCAGACCGCCCAAATCGATATTTAATAAACGTGTATCGGGGTCGTTCAAAATTTCTGGTAATTTATGATAACTTTGTGGGCCCAAAACAAAATTCAAATCCGGAATGCGCTTGAATGCATCGGCGCCACTTTCGCGTGCAACACACCCAACAATGCCAAACAGGGCAGTGGGCTTTTTTTCTTTGCGAATGCGCCCCAGGGCGGAATAAACCTTGTTCGTTGCTTTTTCTCGTACGGAACAAGTGTTTAATATAATAATATCGGCATCGGCCACAGCGTCTGTTTGTGTTAAACCGTGGTGCGCCAGCATGGCCGCAATGCGTTGGCCGTCATACACATTCATTTGACAGCCAAATGTCTGGATAAAAAACTTTTTCATTTGTACTATTTTTGTCTGGTGCGCAGGTTGCGTTTTGCACGTGCCTGGATTGAATTGATTTGCTGTGCACGATGTTGCGCGTGTTTGTAATCCGTTTTCGGCGCATGGATTTCAATGGGACCATATTCAACGCCCGTGATGTGATTGTTATTTACAATACCAATGATTTGCATGTGTGCTCCTTTGGGTTATGATAATTTTTTCAATAATATTTCATTTACAACGGCTGGGTTAGCCTTGCCATGTGTGGCACGCATTACGCCGCCGACAAAGAATCCCAACAGGCCTGTTTTGCCCGCCTTGTATTGTGCAACCTGGGGGGCAGATGCGGCGATAACGGCATCTATGGCGGCCTCGATTTCAGATGTGTCGGTAATTTGTTTCATACCAAATTTATCGGCAATTTCGCGCGGGCTGCCGGTTTCGCCATCCAGCATTTTTATAAATATATCTTTGGCCTGTTTACCGTTGATTTCAGATGCACTTATCATATCAACCAATTCGGCCAAATCAAATGGGCGAATAATCCGCGGTGTGCCAGGCTCGGCTGTATCCACAGCGTTTTTTACATCCCAATTTTCGACGTGCGCAAACAGTTCCGAAATCATCCAATTTGCAATTGGTTTTGCGCGCGACGCATTGCCACCAACGGCGGCATCAAACCATTTTGAAATATCGGTTGTTTCGGTTAAACGCGCCGCATCATATTCGGCCAAACCATATTCGTTTATATAACGTGCACGCGTTGCCGCCGGCAATTCTGGCATAGTTTTACGAACGCGTTCAATTTGTTCGTCGGTAATGTCCAATGGCAATAAATCGGGGTCTGGGAAATAGCGATAATCTAATGCGTCTTCTTTGCTGCGCATAACCGATGTTGTGCCGTCGCCCTGGTTATAACGCATTGTATCCTGGGATACGGCGCCACCGTTTTCATATATTTCAATTTGACGATGCGCCTCGTATTCAATGGCGGATTTAATGAATTTGAACGATACCATATTCTTGGTTTCGGTGCGGGTGCGGAATTTTGTATCACCAACTGGACGAACAGAAACATTCACATCCGCGCGCATAGAACCTTCTTCCATATTAGCCTTGGATACGCCCAGGGCGCGTGCGATTTCACGAATTTCACGCAGATAGCGCTCGGCCTCGTCTGGGGACGAAATGTATGAATTGTTTTCCGGATTTTTTGTGTCCAAAAATGTCACGATTTCCAATAATGCAACGCCCGTACGGTTATAATCGGCAAAAGATTTTGTTGGGTGAACATCGTGTTTTAATTTACCGGCGTCTTGTTCCAAATGTGCGCGTTCAATCAAAATCTTTTTCGGGTTGCCATCATCGCCCATAATTTCAACCCATCCGCGGCCAACAACCGGTGGCTCTTCGGCTGGTTGTGAAATCTGGTATCCCTGGGGCAGGTCAGGGTAAAAATATTGTTTACGGGCAAATTTGCTGTGATGTGAAATTTCGGCATTCAGGCCCAATCCCATTTTAATAGCCTGTTCAACACAGTATTCGTTCAACACCGGCAACATACCGGGCATTGCCACATCAACCATAGAAACCTGGGTATTTGGGGCAATCGTCGGGTTATAATTTGCCGACGCACCACTGAAAAGTTTGGAATTTGACAACACTTCGATGTGTGTTTCCAGCCCGATAACCAGTTCCCAATCTGTTGTTTTGCCCTTTATCGTAAACATTTTTTATTTTTCCTTGCTTTTTTTATTTTCGTATCTTATTATTCGTCTCGCGTTGGCTAGGTAGCTCAGTTGGTAGAGCAAGGGACTGAAAATCCCTGTGTCAGCGGTTCGATTCCGTTCCTAGCCACCACTATTTATTTGTCTGCGCGCATTATGCGCGTTTTTTTATTCCCCCATAATTACAGTTGGACGATTGTCAACACCGCCGAATTCCTGGATATGTTTTGACAATTGCAACACGCGCATATCGTCAAAGCGACGACCAACAACCTGCATTCCCAATGGTAATCCGTTTTCGGCCAATCCGGCGGGTACGCTGCACGCCGGAATTCCAGCCAGGTTCATTGCCACTGTGAACAAATCCAGTGCATAATATTCCAATGGTGTTAAATCCGAATCCAATGGCATCGCCGTGCCCGCGCCAGCCGGGCAAACAATCAAATCGCATTGTTCAAATGCGGCGGTGAAACTGTCGGCAATCATACGGCGAACGCGCGCGGCCTGCATAAAATAAACCTCGTAGGATTCGCTGGACAACACCGCCGTGCCGATAATCATACGGCGTTGAACCTCGGTTCCAAAGCCCGCGGCACGCGTCTTTTTATATGTGTCGATTAAATCAGAACCTTCGACCCGCAAACCATATCGCATACCGTCATATCGCGCCAGGTTTGATGATGCCTCGGCTGGGGCAATGATGTAATATGCCGCCAATGCGTCCAAGATATTTGGAATTGATACCTCGACTATTTCGGCACCGTTCGATTTCAAATCGGCAATGCGGGCGTCAAATATGCGCTTCATATCGGGCGAAATTTTGACATTGGCAAATTCCTTGATAACGCCGACACGCAATTTTTTGCCATCGCCAATAATAGGTTTTAATTCGCCGTCAAATGCGAAACCGTTTCCTTCGCTGGTCGAATCTTTTGAATCGTGTCCCGCCATTGCCGCCAACATCAATGCCGCGTCATCTGCGGTGCGTGCGATTGGGCCGGGGGTGTCCAAACTGGATGCAAATGCAACGCAACCCCAACGACTGCATAAACCGTATGTTGGTTTCATTCCGACCAGGCCGGTGACCGATGCGGGGAAACGAATCGAACCGCCGGTATCGGTTCCCGTTGCCGCTATGGCCAGGCCGCCTGCAACCGCACTGGTTGAACCACCCGACGAACCGCCGGCGGTTAAATTCTGGTCCAGATACCACGGATTTACCGGTGCGCCAAAGAAACTGGTTTTGCTGAATGTGCCCATTGCAAATTCGTCCAGATTTGTTTTGCCCAACAAAACAGTACCCGCATCAATTAATTTTTGTGACACGGTTGATTCGTATTCTGGAACAAAATTTTCCAACATACGCGATGCCGCGGTTGTGCGAATGCCACGGGTTGCAAATAAATCCTTCATCCCAATTGGAATACCGTCCAATGCGCCCGCCGTACCATCGGCATACCGTGCGTCCGCCGCGGCGGCATCCGCCAATGCGCGTTCGGGCGTTTGCGTGATATAGCAATTTAATTTTTTACCAAATTTTTCCATGCGGTTCAAATATGCGCGGGTCAATTCGGTTGCGCTGATGGCGCGTGATTTTAATTTCTGTAATGCCTGGGTAATTGTTAAATCTATCATTTTTATTCACCATCCATAACTTTGGGAACTGCAAAATATCCGCGTGATACGCCCGATTTATCAGGTGTATTTGCCATAACCGCATCACGAATATTTCCATCGGTCACATTGTCCGCGCGTTGCGGCAATTTATGCGATGCCGGATTCAGCATTGGTTCAACACCACGTGTATCGATTTTCTGTAATTTATCCAACCAATCAATGACGGAATCGATATTCATTTGTTCCAGTTTTTCATCGGAAATTTCAATCCGAATCAGATTGGCAAATTTTTGTAATTGTTGCTTGCTAAACGCCATTTCAAATCCTATGATTAAATCAAAGGGAATTATACAATGATTTTGCCAGATTTCAAGGCTTTTCCGCGCACTGGGCGCATTGTTGGAATTGATTGGGGGGCATCGCGCACGGGGGTTGCGGTGTCGGACGCAACGCGTGAATTTACTTTTGTTCGCCCGCCAATTTTGGCACGGCGTGCGGGCCCAACAATTGCGCAACAAATTGCCGATGCGGCGCGCGTGGAAAATGCCGTTGGAATTATAATTGGTTTGCCACATCATGGTGACGGGACGGAATCTGAGACATCAAAAATGGTGCGCGCGTGCGCAAATGAATTGGCGGGGTATATTGATTTACCAATATGCTTTGTCGACGAAAGTTATTCCAGCGTTGCCGCACAATCTGATATGGGGCGTGTGCGCCGCGGGGATATAAAAACAAAACTTGATTCGGAATCGGCACGCGTAATATTGGAAAATGCCATTGCGATTATTTCACGAATAAAATAATAAAAAACGCCGGATTTAATGTATCCAGCGCGTTTTTTATCAATCATTTTTATCGGGGATTTTTCCGTCGGCCGACAACAGTACCGCGACCCAACGTGTGGAATCAAATTGTGCGGTAATGATAAATGTTGCCACCAATAATGGAACACTGAAAAACATTCCGGCAATACCCCAAATCATTCCCCAGAATACCAGGTTTATTAAAATTGCCAATGTTGACAGGTTTAATGTTTTTCCGGTCAATTTTGGTTCGATAATATTGCCCAGTAATATTTGCAAACCAATCAAGCCCGCCGCAACCAGTATTGGCAGATGTAATGTTGACGATACGGCCAATGCATACAGTATTGGCAGCCCGCATGCGACAATTGCACCAATTGTTGGGATATAATTTGCGATAAATACTATAAACGCCCACACGCCGGCAAATTCCAATCCGATGGCATGCAACCATAAATATGACAGCAGCCCAGTTGCCGCCGAAATCAGTGTTTTCATAAACAAATATTTTTTCATATTGGTGTCTATGCTGCCGATAATATAGCGCATTTTTTTGGATTGTGTTTTATTTGGAAACAGTGCAGAAAACTTTTTATCAAATGTCGTTTGTTCAATAAACATAAACAACAGATATACACATATCATACCGACCGATGTTGCGATGCCGGCCAATGATGCACCAATGCCACCGGCGATTTTTGTAATGTTTGGCAACATTGATGTATCAAACGCAATGCCCAATTTATCAGATGCCATCACGCCAAAATCAATCAGTTTATGTTGTATCGCGGGCAGGGCGGCCAATAATTCTGAAAACATAGGCCGAACTTGGGTTGCAAATGTGTACAGCAATGCCGCCAGTACCGCCAATGAAATTAAATGCGCCGCCCAATCAAACACGCGTGCACCAATTGGGTATTCGTGTCGGGCATCGTCGGTGTGAAATGGCAAAACCATACGACAATATGTTGATATAGCATTTATCAAATACCACAAAAATGTTGCCACCAACAGTGGAATTAAAATTGTGCGACCCATCCACAATAAAAACATTCCACCAACAAACAGTATTAAACCATTCATATTAAATCCTTTGTGTCCCAGTAAATCGTGCACATAGCGCGTTTTTTATTTTGTTATATTTGTTGTTGTCTGTATGTCTGATATGTTTATTTGAACGTTTGGTTCGGTGCGCATTGTGGCAAACATAATTACACCGATTATCAACAAAATGTTTATGATAATTGCAAATGTGGAATACGCGCCGCGCATACTGTTGCGGAACTTGGCGGGGCCCATAAATCCCAACCACACGGCAAACAGCAATGTTATGCCGCCGGTCAACATTAATGATTGTGGGCCAAACATAAAACCGGTAAACAGTGTTAACACCGCAAATGCAATGACCGTTATTGTGCCGCGTGATGCAATCCAGTTTGTAAAATGGTCATACCATGCGGTGCGAATTGGCAATGCTGGCCGTCGTGTCGGCGGCTCTGGTAAAATATACCCTGGAATCCACAATAGGCCGAACCCCATTGGCATGGTGCAAATAATGCGCCATGTGGATACGCCCATCGCGCGTGCACGCCAGAATTTAGCGTATACATTCGATATGAACAATCCGAACAAGTACATATAATACAACGCTAATCCGATTGCAATTGCAATGAATTGCACACTGCCGGTGGTGCCACGCCACATCATCCCCATCATTGCGCCCTGGGCATATTTTGCAATAAATATCGACATAAATACGGCAATGGCCAATATAATTGCCTGGGCGTTATTCAATGCGATAAAACTGCGTTGGTCAATATTTGCACGGGGCAATTTCCGCAACATCAACCATGCCGACAGCGCGATTGCACCACCAATCAATGCCCACATTGGCCATACCACGGTTGTTGCACCGGCGGTTATCGCGTTTGCAACAATGGAATATGTGGCCGATACCACAGACATCAATGCAAATGATATAAATGCAAATTTCAACGGTTGCCACAATACCCATGACAATAACCCGGTTGTGCGTTCGCGTGACATTTTTGTTCCTTTGTTCATTTTTTATTCTTTTGTTATTTTACCATAATGTGACCATTTGACAAAGTCGTTATATGCGTTGGGCATACCATTTCGGTAAATTTTGATTGATGGCTGATAAACATAAATGTTGTGTTTTTCATTTGGTGCATGGTGTCGGCAATCATCTGTTGGGTTTCGGCATCGGCACCGGAATCAGGTTCGTCCAAAATTGCAAATTTTGGTGCGGTCATAACCAGGCGCAATAACATCAATCGTTTGCGTTCCCCGCCAGAAAAACCAACATTTACACTGCGGTTTAACCATTCCTTGGGAATGTTTAATTTTGCGCGCGCGCTTTCCAATTTTTCCAAGAATTCCGCCATCGACAGGTCGCGCCCAGTTTCAAAATGTGCGTGTGACGCCAGTGAATGTTTCAAAAAACTTAATGTTGTCAGCCCCGGAATTTCCGGCACATTTTGCGCGCCCAGAAATATTCCCAACAGTGCGCGTGTAGTTGTGTTTTCATGTGTTATATCACGACCATCAAAAATAATTTGTCCCGCATCAATTGTGTATGACGGCGCACCTGCGATAACACTGGCCAATGTTGATTTGCCGGAACCATTGTGCCCCGCCAGTAAATGCCGCGCGCCCGCCGTAACGGTCATATTTATGTCGTGCAATAATTCTTTGCCATCCAGTGATACAGATAAATTTTTTATTTCTAACATATTTAATCCTGTGACTTTGCCAGTGCCATTTGAATCAGCTGTTTTGATTCCACCAAAAATTCCATTGGCAGGCGCGATATAATCGGTGCCGCCGATGCGCCGATAATCAACGCGGTTGCCTGGTCCTGGGGAATGCCAGATTGCATCAAAAATAGTAATTGTTTCTCGTCGATTGCACCGGTTGTAGCCTCGTGACTTTGAGTGTTTTCGCCGTTTGTATGAATGATTGTTGGCAATGTGTTTGCCGTGGCATTATTGCCAATTATGCGTGTGTCGCATTTCGAAGCGTTCTTTCCGCCGCGCCCAGTAAAAGATACCAAACTGCGAAATGTTTGATTTGAATTGTCCAATGCCACGCCGTATGAAACTATGTTCGATACGGTATTATCGCCAATGTGAATCATTTTTGTCCCGGTGTCGGCCAATTGGGCGCCGCGCGTAATGGTCAATGAATAAAAATCGCTGTGTGCGTTATCACCCGCCAAAATTGTTGATGGGTATTTCCATGTCATGGCCGAGCCAATTTCAACCTGGGTCCAATCAATTGTTGCGTTTTTTTCGGCCCGCCCGCGTTTGGTCACGAAATTCAAAATGCCGCCAACATTTTTTCCATCGCGCATTTCGCCGGCGTACCAATTTTGCACGGTTGCATATTTAACGCGTGCCCCATCCATAGCAATAATTTCAACGACGCCACTGTGCAATTGATGGTTGGGACGACGCGGGGCACTGCAACCCTCCATATACGATAATTCAGCGCCCGTGTCTGCAATAATCAATGTGCGTTCAAATTGACCAATTTTTGCGGTTTCTATTCTGAAATAGCTGGCCAGGTCAATTGGACATTTTGTGTGTGGCGGAATATAAACAAATGTGCCATCCGAAAATACCGCGGCATTTAACGCGGCAAAGAAATTATCGGTTGCGGGCACCACGCGACCCAAATATTTTTTTACTAATTCGGGGTGCGATATGACGGCCTCGGAAAAAGGCAGGAATATAATCCCCAGTTTTTCCAATTCGGCGGTGTATGATGTATGAACAGAACGGCTGTCAACAACGGTGTCGGTTGCCATGCCCAATAACGCGCGCTGTTCCGATTCGGGCAGTCCCATTTTATCGTATGTTTGTTTCAAATCGGAATTATCAATCGGCCGGGGTTCGTTATAGTAATTTAATTCATCATAATTGATTGGTGCATATTCAAATTCGGCCCAATGTGGTTCGGGCGCGGCGCGCCATGCATTAAATGCGGCCACGCGCCATTCGGTCAACCATTCGGGTTCATGCCGAATGTTTGATATATCACGAACAAGATTTTCGGTCAGTTTTGCCATTTATTCATTATTCTGGGTGGCCAGAGCACGTGCCTGGGCAAAAAATGTCAACGATTGGCCCAACAGGCCGTCGGTAAATGTTGATGTCAATATTCCATCTGGTTCGGTTGTGGTTAAATGTTGCAAAAATCCGTCGGCGCGGCTCATGTAATTGTCGACACTGCGCGCGACCTCGGCATCCAGTTTGATGCAACGACGCAATTTTTCCATAACAAATGGGTTTTTGCCATATTCATCCAAAATGCCGCCCAGCGCGCGCCACAATGGATGCTCGGGCGTTGCGCGTGGCATAATGTCAATTGCCGCCATAATTGGAATTAAATTTTGCAATAAATCCTGGTAAATCATTTCGGCATGTTCAGCAACCGCGTTTGTGGCCGATTTATTTTTCAGCACAGATTGGATTTTTACAATCAGGTTGTATTGGTATGTTTGTGTCTTGGTAATATCGCGCATTTGGCCACGCATTCCCACAAGCATGACAATAATTGCAATGCCGATGATGATAACAATAGAAATTCCAGTTAAAATCAATATGTTTTGCATTTTTTCGCCCCGTATGTCGTATTAAACACGAACAGTATAACATCTTTTACCGATTCGTGCGATTTTATCTTGAAAATATTAAATTTGTTGGGTGCGATTTGGTCTTGCACAGATTCGGTCAAATTGTTATAATAAGTGCAATAAATGAAACAACTTATTCAGTAAAGGAAGTTTTTATGTTCCGTAAATTTTTGATTGTCGCAATGTTTGCAACCGCGGCGGGCTATTGCTTTGCGGCGGAATCTTTGCCCCAGGTCGTCACGAGCGAGGTTTTCTATACCCAGGAAAATGTGGTTGATGAAAATCAATATGTTGACAGCCAGGAAACGCAGATGCCGGTTCCGGTGTGGCCGATTGCCGGGTCTGATGCCGATGTTACGGTTGCCTGTGGTGATGCGGCGTGCGAAAAATCGGCGACATCTGACAATATCAGAATTGTTTCCAAAATTGGCAACGATTTGGTTGTGGAAAATAATTTCAATCTGGCGACTAACGGATATGGCGATTGGTCGGGCGGGGCGAATATGTTGCATGGCAACCAGATCCCGGTCGGATTTGATGACGAATGCAATAATGGTTCCGAAATGCCATTGCTGCACCGCGAAATGTTGGAAGATGACGGGGGCAGTGTTCTGACCGTGTCACGCAGTGGTCGCAAAAATTGCAACAATGCATCTGATGGATATGCGGCGTTCGCGGCCAAGATGGGAATGACAAAAACAATTACCGACGAAAATGGTGAAATTGTCGAAGAAAAAGAAATCGCGGTTGACACATCTGCCGATGCGGAACCAGCCCAGAAATTGACCGACCAAGTTCGTTCGTGGGTTGTTGCAAATGGTCAAACATTGCGCGAGGTTCTGCAAAACTGGTGCGACAAAGAGGGCTGGGATTTAGTATGGGCGACATCGCGTGAATATCCGATAGAGGCCAGCGCCGTGTTCAAGGGTCGCTTTGTTGATGTAGCATCGGCATTGGTTCGTAATTTTGGGCGCGCGACACCAGTTCCGTATGCGAAATTTTATAAAGGAAACCGTGTGTTGGTAATTACAACATCCGAAGAATAATAAATGGTGCGTGTGAAACTGGGAATCTTGGAGAGTAATATGATAAAAACAATGAAAGTATTATTTGCGTGTGGTGCGTTGGCGGTTGCGCTGGCGGGGTGCACCACCAAGGAATCGGCCAAGGTTGCCGCCAAGGTTGACCAGGATTTTATCAACGCGTACGATGCGTTTGAAATGTCTAAAAATCCTCGTGCCAAGGTTGCCAGTGGTGACACTGTTTCCATGTCCGAGGGCGTATGGTTGGGCAACAAATCGACCGTGCTGGAACATCGCAATAATTTGCCATCGCGTTTCGAAACCGATACCGGTGTGACAATTCTGTTGAATGACCCCGTCACATTACAGGTTTTGGCAAATGACATTAATTCTATTACCGGATTGCCGGTTAAAATTGACAGCCAGGTAAATTCCGAAAAATTGAAAAAGACCATCAATGTTGCGTATACCGGCAAATTGTCGGGCCTGTTATCCCAGGTTGCAACCGATTTAGATTTGCTGTGGTATTATGACAAAACATCAATTGTATTTTATGAAACGGAAACCAAAACATTTACATTATATGCACTGGGAACCGATGTTTCATACCAGACCGCGGTTCAAACCGATGACGGAAACCAGGTCGCATTGGAATCTACATTAAAAGAATGGGATGAAATTGAAAAGGCCATTTCCGGTATTATCGGAAAATCTGAAAACGCCGAGTTCACCGTGTCGCGCAGTTTGGGAACCATTACCGTGACCGCGCCACCGTCGGTATTGACACGTGTTGGCGATTATATCAACAAACAAAACAAGCGGCTGTCGCAATTGGTGACAATTGATGTCAAGGTTTTGCAGGTATCTGTGTCTAACGATTCGGCGTTTGGATTGAATTTGGCGGCGGCCATCAACAGTGCGTCTGGATTGAACATTGTGGCGAATCCAAAAAATAACCTTGCCACGACCGAGGCCAGTTCCATGAACATTGCTGTTTTGTCAAACACCGTATCGGCACTGACGGGGGCAACACATTTAGAAAATGGTTCTACGGTCGCCGGTGCATATACCCAGAACCAAATTCAAAACGGTTCGTTGGCGCGTGGCGCGGGCAGTAATGCATTGATAGAGGCTTTGGCCAAACAGGGCAAGGTATCGTTGGTGACAAATGTTGGTGTGACAACGCGCAGCAACCGCGTTGCGCCTGTAAACAACACCAAAACGACCGGCTATATCAAACGTTTTGAATCGCGTAATTTCACAACGGTTGAATCCAGCACCGTTGACCAGGACGATTTGGAAACCGGATTTTCAATGCAATTGTTGCCGAATGTTTTGGAAAATGGCAAGATTCTGTTGCTGTTCCGTATGTCGGTTCGCGAATTGCTGAAAATGTCAACCCAAACCATTGGCGAGGTCACATTGCAATTGCCCGAGGTTGAAGAGCGCAGTTTCATGCAAGAAGTTATTATGGAATCTGGCCAGATGTTGGTTGTATCTGGATTTGAAAAACAGACCAATAACGATACGCGTTATGGCTTGGGTGATCCGGACTTTATGGCACTGTCGGGGTCGCGCGAAACATCGGCCACGCGTGATACACTGGTGGTTATCTTGACTCCCCAGGTATTGGTCAGTCCGATGGATGCAGAACGCAGTATCCAACAGCATTGGGGCGCACCATTGAATTAAAAAATAAAACCGGCAATTGCCGGTTTTATTTTTAGAGAGTGCGCAATCCGGTTTCCTCCGATAATTTACCGTAGCAAGGGTTCATAGCTCAAAGAAAAAACGCCCGCTGGGCGTTTTTTATACAACAAAAGGCGCACCAAATGTGCGCCAAATATGTTTTGCCAATGGCATTATGCCATTTTGGAAACTTTTTTCGCCAAGCGCGAGATTTTACGCGCCGCGCGTTGTTTTGGCATAATTTTGCCAGCAGATTTCATAATCTTGCTTTCTGCGCTGCGTGCGGCGGTTGCTGCCGCGGCCTTGTCCCCAGATGCAATTGCGGTTAACGCCTTTTTCGTGGCTGTTTTAACAGCACTGCGACGGGCGGTGTTCACGGCGTTTTTCTTTTCCGTGACCAAGATTCTTTTTTCAGATGACTTATGATTTGCCACTTTATTTTCCTTTTATTTATTCAAGTTTCTTGGTATTCTATAAAAAACAAAGATAAAATCAAGGAAAAATAAAATGATGTACGCATTTACTGTAATTATTTCATATTTATTGGGTTCGGTACCCATGGGATTGCTGTTGACGCGGGCCGCGGGCAAGGGCGATTTACGCACGGTGGGCAGTGGTAACATCGGGGCGACCAATGTTATGCGTGTTGGTGGGCTGCGCCTGGCGGGACTGACATGGTTATTGGATATGGCCAAGGCGATTGTCGCCGTTATTTTGGGGAATTACATTGGTGGCGCCGCGTTCGGCGCATGGTGCGGTTTTGTTGCTATTGTTGGGCACTGTTATCCGGTTTGGTTAAAATTTCATGGGGGCAAGGGCATATCGTCGCTGTTTGGGGTTATGTTGGCGGTCAGTCCATTGACATTTATTATATGTGCAATTGAATGGTTGATTGTTGCATTGTCATCGGGGTATTCATCACTGGGGGCTGTTGTGGTGTTTTGTTTGATGCCGGTGTTGGGTTTTGTTATTGATACCAATGTTGGATTTGCGTTTCTGGCCATTGGTTTGCTGTGCTTGTGGCGCCATCGCGCGAATATTTCGCGATTGCTGCGTGGCCAGGAATCAAAAATAGAATGGAAATGGAAAAAATAAATCAATTGTGGGTCGCGTAATTTGCGGCCCGATTTTTTTGCGGTATTGCATTTGGCCTTTATTTTTGGTCGATTTTGTGGTATAATACCCACCAAAGTAGTGGGGGATTCCATAATGAAAGCGATAGTTTCTTTGATAGTGTTCAGCGTTTTTGTGGCGCCGTCGTTTGCGTTAGAGGCGGCCGGACATTCGCGTCGTTCAATGCAGACGCAAATGGTTGCCAGTGCACCGCGTGCCACGGCATCAACGGGGCAACTGAGTGCGATGGCATCTATGTCTATGTCAAATCCGTCGGATAATAAATCCAGTGTTCGTGTGGAACCCACCGAACCGGAAAAGCCGGCTGTTGACACGCGCGAGGCTGAAAAAAAGGCATGCATAAGTAATAATATTGGCGTTGGCAACACGTTCGTTTGGGCGTCGCGGTACAGCAATACATCAAATTATGCCACCATGACCGAGGATACCGAGAATCCAGAAAACAACACATGCTTTGTTAAGGTTGGTATGAAATCGACCGATTCGCGCATTGATGTTTCGGATATTCCAACCCAGTATTATGAATGGGGACAAAATATCACATGTGGTGCCTGGGTGGACGAGGCCAAAATGCAACAACGCATTCTGGATGCCAAGAAAAAGGCCCGCGTATGGGCGACCGTTGGTGGCGCGGTTGGTGGCGCCGGCGTTGGTGTTGGTGTAATGGAATTGTTCGGAAATAAACTGATTGGCGGCAAGGTCCAGGGACAAAAGGCATTGGCCGATGATGAATTGCTGCGCAGTCAATTGTTGGCGTTAAAGAAAGAAAAACCAACACAATACAGTGCGTTTTTACAAAGCCTGAAAGAATTAAAGGCCGAATGTGAAAACAGCATTTGGAATACGGTTGGCAAGCCCGCCGAATGCACAAATTTGGATTACGACGATTTAATCCGTGCATTGGAAGCGTAATATAGTGTCGCATTTATATTGGCGCCCCGACTGGGGCGCTTTTTTTACTTTTATTATATGGGTAATATTTCTTATAGTATGAATATGTCTGATTTGTTTGAAAGATTATTGATTTTGCGTATGCCGAATATTGGGCCGGTGAACTATGGTAAATTGCTGGACCGATTCGGTGGTGATGTTCGTGCGGCGGCGGCGTCCCTGGGGGCGGATGATGCGCATGTTGCGTCGGTGCGGCGTGAAATGGACCGTGCGGCAGAATTGGACATACATTATATATGTGACACCGATGCGTATTATCCGGCGGCGTTGCGGGTGCTGAAAAATCATCCACCGGTGTTATCGGCACGCGGAAATTTGGAAACATTGCGGTGCCCGGCCGTCGCAATGGTTGGCACGCGTCATGCAACCGCGGCGGGTATGGAATTTATGGCGAATTTGGCAACGAATTTTGCCGCGCATGGCATTGCGGTTGTGTCTGGTATGGCAATTGGTACCGATGCGGCGGCGCATCGTGGTGCGTTGCGCGCGGATGGCAATGCCCAAACAATTGCCGTTCTGGCGGGTGGGTGCGATAACATTTGGCCGATTGAAAACGAATCGCTGTATTGGGAAATTGTTTCGCGCGGGGTGGTGATCAGTGAAATGCCAGTTGGCATGTCGCCAATTGCATCAAATTTTGTGCAACGCAATCGCTGGGTCGCAGGAATCGGCCAAAAATTGATATTGGGCGAGGCCGACAAGAAATCTGGCAGTATGCACACCGCCCGATTCGCACAGGAATTTGGCCGTAAAATATATGCAATTCCGTCGCATCCGGCGGATTCCCGCGGCGCGGGGCCAAATTCGCTGATAAAATCGGGGGCGGCAGAGTTGTGCGTTGGGGTACCCGATTTTCCAGAACTGGAAAATAATTCCCAATCGTTGCAGAAAAAAACAAAAAAAGATACGGGTGAAAATTCCTTGTTGGATAAACTGGGGACGATTCCGGTGTCCGAATCTGTATTGGCAGAAATTGTCAAAAAAAATATTTCGGAAATTAAGCGCGATTTAGTTGTGCTGGAATTACAGGGTTTGGTACGAAAAGTTGACAGTGGATATATTCGTATATGAATATTTTCTTGTCTATACATTGTATATACAAACGGCGGAAATCTGGCAAAAAAACGAATCGTTGTCAAAAAATAAATGTTAAAAAATTGTTTAACATTTGGTTGAAAATCAAAATTTATCTTATAACTTAACTGACGTATCCAAAACGATTGAGAGTAAACATCTCAGTCACCAAAGCGAGAGGGTTGTAAAGTAGGGCTAACATAAACACTAAATTTTATGGAACAGTAAAATTTAGCGTTTATGTGCAGGTGATTTTTACACTCTTGCGCTGGCAGGAAACTCTGAAAGGAAGGAGAAACGACATGCAGGCAGCGGCGACAATAAAAATGACTAACTTGGAAGTTATCAAGGGGGCCATTGCCGCAAAAATGGATTCTGCTGCGTTCTCGTCCTGGATTTCCCCACTGAATTTTGAAATTGCTGATAATACACTGGTGTTGACCGCGCAAAATCAATTCTCGGCCGATTTTATTTCGGGGGTGCATGGTGCAACATTAAACGCGGTTGCGGCGGAATTTGGTTTGGCGGTGCGCATTGCGGTGCGCGGTGCGGCGGTTGCGCCGGCAACCGTTGCGAATGATAACGCGGTTCAATCCTATGCACCGGCGGCGCGCGCGACTGATGATGCGACAACCGCAACATTCGAAGAATTTGTTGCGTCCGACGAAAATGCGTTTGTCGTGTCGGCATGCAAAAAATTGGCGGCGGGGTGTGTACCATTCTCGCCGTTGTTTATTTATGGCCCGGCGGGTTGCGGTAAATCGTTGTTGGCGCGTTGCATCAATTCGGCTGCGGTGGGTCGCACCATTATGATGACTGGTGGTAATTTTGTTTCGGAATTTGCACGCGCGTTGCATGACCGCACAATTTTCGCATTCAAAGATTACTGCCGCAATTGTGATACATTTATTATGGATGATGTTCAAATGTTGGCTGGTAAACGTGCCACATGCGAAGAATTTATGCAACTGATTATGGATTTGCGCAGTGCCGGTAAAAACATCGTTTTAACGGCAAATGCGGCACCGGGTAATTTGACTGGTTTTGATCGTCGTGCACAATCGTTGATGGCGTCGGGCTTGGTTGCAGATATGGTTCAACCAAATGAAAATGTTCGTCGTGTAATGTTGTTGCGTGCGGGGGTTGCGTCGGATGTTGCAACCGAATTGGCGCATCGCACGGCGGCCGATGGTCATTTAGTTCGCGGCGTTATTATGAAAATCAAAACATATAATGATTTGATGGGAATGCCGGTTGACATGAATGTTGCGTCGCGTTTGTTGGCCGACACATTACAACGCGCAAAAACACCAATTTCTATGGTGCGTGCAATGTGCGAAAAATTGGGTGTTTCGTATGATGCGGTATGTGGCCGTGGACGCAGTCGCGCATTGGTTATGGCGCGCCAGGTTATGATGGCGGTGTTGAAATCTGCAACAGGGTTGTCGTTGTCTGAAATTGGCGGTTATGTTGGCGGTCGCGACCATGCGACGGTTGTATATGCTATTTCCCAAATTGAAAAACAAAAACAGACAGATTTGGTTTTGGCGGCGCAAATAAATCAATTGGTTGCCGAATGCAAATAATGCACAACCGCGCAAATGGCGCGGTTTTAATTTTAAGTTTATCTCTTGGATTGGGGCCTGTTTTATGATAAAATATACACGATGAATATGAATGGGAATGCACCGCGTCCCATGATTACGGAGAAAGAGAATGAAAAAAATACTAGCAGTTTTGTTTTTGGCAATGGCACCAATGTCGGTATTTGCGGCCGGCGCAACCATCATCAGTTACGAGGGTTCACAAAAACCAGATGATGACGAATTTTTGTATGAAAATGCGACACAGTATAATATGGCGAAAAATGGGTATGAAACGACCGGACATAAAAATTCTGGTGGTGGGTACGCATACGAATGTGACGCATATAATTCTGGTGGGTATACCACGGGGCAATCTGTGACTATGCCGGTCGGACATGTATTCAAGGGACAAATAATCAATCACAAGGCATCGTACATCTGTAAAACGGAATTGTTATTCCGTGGTGGCAAGGGTGGAAATGACCGGTGGGAAGAATTGCAGGACGGCGTCTGCAAAACAAATTCGTTTGGTGATGTTCCGGTTGGACAACATTTGATGAAGGATGGCGCCGTACGTGTTTTGACCAAAATCGAATGCAGCGGTATTGAAATGACCGATCAAAATGGTGTTGAATTTGAAGGTGTTTGCCGCGAGGGACCAAAATTTGTATGCAAGGCGACCAAGTGTATTGAAGGTATGGTGGTAAATAATGGCAAATGTTCGGTCGCGGGCATTGCAAGTAATAACACATCAAATGGTGGCGCGACCGCGGCCCAGTCCGATTGTGTGGCGGCCGCCGCCCGGGGTGAGCCTACAAATTGGAATGGCACGGCATGCAATTGTGGCGATAAACATGTGTGGGACGCAGTCAACAAAAAATGTGTGGCCAAGGGCGTCGTACAAAGTGGCGCGTTGCAAAAATGTTTGAATTCGCGTTCCTCGGCCGAGGGCAAGGCATGTTGTTATATGCCATCGTCGGTTGCAACATGGAACGGTACGAATTGCACATGTGTTGATGCGACAAAAACATTTAATGCATCAAGCCGCAGTTGTGTTGGCGCCACAGTTGTGCAAAATAATAACAACCAATCCACATATACCTGTGCGGAATCTGATTTGAATATGTTGTATGCCTGGTTGGAACAATATGCAACAAACGCCGAAATTCAAAACAAAATCAATGCGATTTTAGAATTCTGTACAAATGACAGCAATCGCGATTCGATTAAATTTAACAGTTTAATGGCGCAATTGCGTGCGCTTATTTCAGCGCAAAACCAACAGGCGCAAAACGCCGCGGCGGCGCAGTTGTCGGTTCAGCAAACAACATCGCGCAATAAAATCAGTGGTATCATCAGCAAATTGGACAGCATGCAAGATGATTTCAAGGTGACCGTGTGGAAAGATGCCGAGGGTAATTTCAACACCGCACGTTTGGCATCAGATTCCATTGCTGCGGTTGTACTGGGAACGACCGGTGGTTTGGTTACCAGCCATGTGGTCAAGAAAAATCAAGTTGAAAAAGGTTTTGATGCCCTGCAATGTACCGTTGGCGGCCAGGCCGTCGCCGGTTGGGGTGACGAGTTCCGCGTCGGTATCCAATAAACAAAGATGTGGGAAAACAAAAGCACCGGCATTGCCGGTGTTTTTGTTATAGTTGTTTTTGTTGTTCCATTCTATTTAATGCTTCCATGCGTTTTTTGATTTGACGAACCAAATCGCGACGCGTTGCATGATTAAGGTGCGTTTGATATGTTTCACTATATCCATCACAAACCAAAATAATTGTTGGGTATAAATATACAACTGGCGTTTTGTTATCTTTGTCCAGGTATTCAACAATTGTTGATGCCAATTTTTCGCCAAAGTGGGGAACGATATTTTTATATTCCGATGACATATACGATGCCCCTGGGTTTGGAAAACGAACCGAGTTCATCCACCCGCCGGCATTTTGTTTAACCGGCGCCCCATTAAATGTGACGACTGGCAGTGGAGCGTGGTCGCACATGGCAAAGGCCTGCAAGTCGGCCATTGTGCCATCAATTTTTACAATGTATGTGTTTTTGTGTTTTGTGCTTGCCATTTTTTTCTCGTTATTTGTAATCCTTGGCCCATGGTGATTGCCTTGTCCAGCATTTTGGTGCGCAAATCCATTTGGCGGGCAAAATCTTGACGTGACGCATGATTCAAATGTGCCAAGAAATCGTTGTCACGATATTCTTCATACACATACAGGTCTGTTGGGTACAATAATGCTACCGGTGCGCCGGTGTCCTTGTCCAAATATTCAACAACGGTTGACGCCAATTTTTTATCTACCTTGGCCAAATAGCGATATTCGCGATGCATTTGAATTGCGCCAGGGTTTGGGAATTTGGTGCAACGCATACAGCGGCCGACTTCTTGAACCGTTTCGCCGTTTTTGGCCAAAATGGTCAATGGCGATTTGCTGAATTCTTCCCAGAATGCTGGCATATTAAATTCGCCGTCCAGGTGTACTATATAAGTATTCTTCTTTTTATGGCTTTTGTGTATCTGTGCCACTTTACTTAAATTTGTCATTTTAATATTTTCCTTGTTTATTGCTTGTGTAATATAATACAAAAAATCAAATTGTCAATCACTGGTGTGGCTGCTTGATTTTGTGTGCGGTTATTATCGTGAATGATGTTGCGTTTATTGTAATCACCAAATCGCGGTGTGTGGCATAGTAATTTTTTCCGTGGTGGATAATTTCGGCGCCATAAATCGCATCGCGGCAAAATCGCACAACATCGGCATCCGCCGCCAGCCCCAGGTTTCCCCTAATGCGCGCCGCACCCATTTCAGTGGTATGCAGCGGCGCATCAGACAAACAAATCTTTGACAAATTGTGCGTGTTCAGTGATAAAGCGGAAACGAAATTCGGGCTTTTTCCCCATCAGTTCGGAAACAATTGTGCGGGTTTTTTCCGTGTCTTCGGCGCCATCGTCCGTCCGCGGGGGCAGGTCGACGCGAATCAACCGACGCGTTTTTGGCGACATGGTTGTTTCCTTTAACTGGTTGGGCATCATTTCGCCCAAACCCTTGAATCGGGAAATTTCCACCTTTTTATTTTTATATTTGCCGTTTTGCAATGCGTCCAATTCTTCGTCACTGTCAACATAAAATGATTCTGTGCCGCATGTGAATTTATACAGTGGTGGGCACGACAGGTACAGGTGGCCACCATAAATCAATTGTGGCATGTGCTGATAGAAAAACGCCATCAACAGTGATGCAATATGGCTGCCATCGACATCGGCATCGGTCATAACGATAATTTTTTCATAGCGCAGTTTGGATTCATCCCAATCCTTGGCCGTGCCGGCACCGATAATGTCAATCAGTTCGTTTAATTCCTTGTTCGCACCGAATCGTTCGTCGGAATTAGAGATAACATTTAATACCTTGCCACGCAGGGGCATAATTGCCTGGGTCGCACGGTCGCGCGCCTGTTTTGCAGTGCCGCCCGCAGATTCGCCCTCGACAATAAATAATTCGGTGCCTTCGATTCCGTGTTTTGAACAATCGGCCAATTTCGCCGGCATACGGGCGCGCTTGGTCGGGGTTTTGCGGGCAATATCCTTGACCTGTTTGGTTTTGATACGGGCATTTGCCAGGTTTACCACAAAATCCAACAACGCGTTTGCCGTTTTGGGGTCGGATGCCAAGAATATTTCCCATGGGTCGCGCAGGGCATTTTCAGTGTATCGTGCAATTTCAGGGTTAGATAATTTTTCCTTGGTCTGGCCCAAAAATTGCGGTGTTTTGTAGAACACAGATACAATTGCGGCGACCGAATCAAATACATCATCACCAATGATTGTGGTGGCGGATTTGTTGTTTACTTTTTCGCCGTATGCCTTTATCCCCTTGGTAATTGCGGCCTTGAATCCGGTTTCGTGTGTGCCGCCATCAATTGTTGCAATTGTATTGCAATATGATGCAAAAAATCCATCGTCAGACGCCGCTCCGTTTTCATCGGTCAACACCGTCAACGCCCATTCCACGCGACCGGAATCGTCCGGGAAATCAACACTGCCACTGAAAATTTTTGGCAAAATGCGTGGTTTGTCACGGGTTTTTTCGTCCAAGAAATCGGCCACACCACCCGGGTAATAGAATGTCGTATCGGCGGGGATGTTCATATCCTCGGTCAATAATTCTGGATTACAATGCCAATCAATTTTGACCCCGCGCGACAGGAAAGATTTCGCACGCGCCATACGGTAAATCTTGACCGGTTTGAACACCGCATTTGCGCCGAATATTTCGTCATCAATGGTAAAGCGGATTTTTGTTCCGTGCGCCCGTGTTGCATCACCGCGGGTCATTGCGGTTGTAGGTTTCCCGCGTGAAAAAGTTTGGTGCCATTCATATCCATCGCGGGAAATTGTCACAATCATCTCTTGCGACAACGCGTTTACGACCGCACTGCCCACGCCGTGCAGACCACCACTGGTTTTATAAACATTGTTGTTAAATTTACCGCCCGAATGCAGTGTGGTTAAAATAACCTCTAACGCGGATTTGCCCGGGTATTTTGGGTGTTCATCAACCGGAATACCGCGACCATCGTCGGTAATTTCAATTGTTTTGGCATCAATCAGGTTTACGGTGATTTTCTTGGCAAAACCGGCCACCGCCTCGTCAATCGAGTTGTCCATAATTTCAATCGGCAGGTGATGCCATGCCTTTTCGTCGGTGCCGCCAATATACATGCCGGGGCGCAGACGAACGGGCTCTAAACCTTCCAGTACCTGAATATCTGATGCGTCGTATGTGTGTGTATTATTTTCTGTCATAGCATCATATTATTAGCGCAAAATTTCATTTTTCGCAAGTGAAACAGTTTTCGGGGCTTGATTTTTTATCTAATCGGTCTATATATTCAACATCAAGAAATAACAGGCCTGAAATTATGAACAAAAATCCGTACGAAGTTTTGGGGGTCGCGCGTGATGCGTCGGACACCGATATTAAAAAGGCATACCATAAATTGGTGATGCAATATCATCCGGATAAAAATCCGGGCGATAAATCTGCCGAAGAAAAATTCAAAGAGGTCAACAACGCGTTTGATATTCTGAAAGATCCACAAAAACGTGCGGCGTATGACCGTTTTGGCGATGCGGCGTTTGCCGGCGGCAACGGTGCATCAGCGGGTGCGGGGTTTGGTGGCGGCAATCCGTTTGGTAATGGCGCATTCCATTTTGATATGGGGGGCGGCGCCGGTATGGACGACATCTTGCGCGAGGCAATGCGTGGTTTCGGATTTGGTGATTTTGGTGGCGGTGCGGCGCGTGGCGCACAACAAAATCGTGGTCGCGATTTGTTAGATGATGTGACAATTTCCTTGCGTGATGCATATTTTGGCACAACACATACTGTTAAATTTTCCAGTAATGTTACATGTGAAAAATGTGGTGGCAATGGCACCGCCGATGGAAAACCAGCGCCCGTATGCAAAACATGTGGTGGGTCGGGTTATGTCCACACACGCCAGGGATTTTTCGCAATGGAAACGCCGTGTCCCGATTGTGGTGGCCTGGGACATAAAATTGATAAAAAGTGCACGGCTTGTGATGGCACGGGCACGGTGCATAAATCGCGGACGCTGGATGTGAAAATTCCGGCCGGCATCGAAGATGGCGCGCGTCTGCGTCTGGCGGGCCAGGGCGAGGCGGCACCGAATGGTGGCACGCCGGGCGATTTCTATTTGGATATTCATATTGCACCCGATGCGCGTTTCAAACGCGTTGGCGATGATTTGGTGTCGCGTACGGAAATTCCATTTACGACATTGGCGTTGGGTGGCGAAATTGAGGTAGACACCATTGATGATAAAAAATTGTCGGTCAAGGTTCCGTCCGGTACCCAGGTTGGTGAAAAGTTGCGCGTTCGTGGGCACGGTATGCCGACGCGTCGCACGGGCAGTTTTGGCGATTTGTATATTGATGTTGCAATTTCAATTCCAACAAAATTGACCGAAAAACAGAAAAAGATTTTGACCGAATTTGCCGAAACAAAAAGCGCAAAAAAAGGATGGTTTTAAAAATCGCGCTATGTGCAGGAAACAGTGCACATAGTGCGTTTTTTTGCAGTAAAAAAATACCGGCAAATTTTGCCGGTATTTTACTATTTAATTTGCTTTAATTTTTGTATAAATGTGCGGGTGTATTGTGCGGCACTGAACAGGGATGCAAACAGTGAAATCCACAAACCATATAAACCAATAGCCGGCAATACATTCAACAAGAACATAATGAAACGACTGTCTGTTTCGGGGGTGATGGATGCGCCGATAACATACAGTCCCAGAAACGCAACGATGGTAATCATTTGAAATGTTGTTTTGATTTTACCCATTGAAAAACGCGCCTTGGGAACCGGCATTTCAATTTTCTGGGTGCCCAGAAATTCGCGCAGACCGCTGATATACAATTCGCGCGCAATCATCAAAATTACAGGGATGATTACAAACCACACGCGCATCATAACGGCCAACATAATCAATGTGTTGCATACCAACAATTTGTCGCCAATGTGGTCCATTACGCCGCCCAATTTTGTGCATACATTATATTTACGCGCCAAATATCCATCAAACCAATCAGATGCCGCCGCCAATGCAAACAATACAAATGTGACCCATGGCCATCCATACAACATTGTCAACACGACAACAAACGCCGATGCGATACGGAACGCGGATAAAAAGTTTACAAAAAATTTCATATTATTTCTCCTTTGCTTGTATGCACATTATACCACCCCAGAATGGAAATAGGCATAAATTTTTTCGGCGGCACTGCGCCCCAGCCCCGGAACGCGCAACAATGCGGCCATATCGGCATCGGCAATTTCACGAACTGCACCGAAATGTGTCAGCAGGGCGTGTTTGCGTTTTGGACCGATATCTTCAATATCATCCAGTACCGATGATGTCATTGTCTTTGCGCGAACGGTGCGGTGATATGTTATGACGAAACGATGTGCCTCGTCCCGGACGGCACGCAACAATAAAAACAATCGTGAATCCTTGGGGACATCGCGGTTGATGGTGCCATCAGGCATAATAAAGTGTTCGTCGCCGTTGCGAACCTCGCCCTTGGTGACACCCAAAATCGGAATGTTGGGTGCAACGCGGTGTGCAATGCGCCATTGCGCCATACCGCCATCAACAATAATCATATCCAGTTTATTTTTTTCGGTCGCGCGGGTTACAAATTCGGCCATCATTGCAATATCGTTTCCGGCGGCGGCTGCATTGCGTAATTTGAAATGGCGGTATCCATTTTTTATGAAACCATTGTGACCAAATGTTATCATCGCACCAACGGGACTGCGGCCAAACAAATGTGAATTGTCAAATACACCAACTATCTGTATTTTTACACCGGAAAATTGTTCCAAATCATTGACAGAATTTTCCCAATCAAAATTCGCGCTATGTGCACGTTCACGCCGCATACCGCGATTTGATGTATGCGTTAATTCGGCGATTTTATCGCGCACCGCCGCCGCCGATTCAAAATCCATTTCCGATGAAAATTTTTGCATTTGTTGTGTTAATTCAGCAATGATTGGTTCGCTGTCCCCAGTCAAGATTCGGCGCGCCAAGCCGACGCGTGCGTCGTAATCTGTTTGGGGTAATACACATGGTGCGCTGCATCGGCCAATTTGGTGTAATAAGCATGGGCGCGCGCGATTGCGCATAAATGTATCGTTGCATGTGCGAATCTGGCATACTTTTTGAATTGTTTTAATAGTTTCGTTCAATGCGCCAACCGACGGATATGGGCCATATACATCGCGCCGCTGGGAAATTTTACCGCGAAATTTTAACAGGCGCGGATATTCCGAATTGGTCAATGCCAACATTGGGTACATTTTCCCATCGGTCAACATAATATTATATTTGGGACGCAGGGTTTTAATCAATTCCTGTTCGCGCAATAACGCGTCCGATTCGGTGGGAACGGTTTCCCAATCAACGCGCGCGACCAGACTGCGCATAACCTGTTTATGCAATTCCAATTTGGATGTGTCCACATATTGTTTCAGCCGGTTTGACAGGTTTTTTGCCTTGCCCACATACAATAATGCGCCATCGGCGTCGTACATTTTATAGACCCCGGGGGCATTTGGGCTGTTTGCGATTAAATCAGAAAATTGAACATCCATATCAAATATGATAGAATAAAAAAAACAAATAGCAAATGGGAGATATATTATGAGACAAGAATCAGGGCGTTCCATGATTGAAATGTTGGGTGTTTTGGCCATCATGGGAGTGATAACTGTTGGGGCGATTGGAATGATTTCAACCGCCATGCGCACGCAAAAGCGCAATGCTGTCAATGACGAGGTCATTCAAATGGTGACCCAGGTTCGCACACTGCTGGGCGAATATGACGATTATTCACATATAAACAACAGCACCATATTTAATGTAATTGGTATGACAAATCAAAACCCGTATGGTGGGACATACGCGTTGGCGGTTGATCCATCTAATTCGCGCCAATTTGTTGTGACTATTTCTGGGCTGGCGCAATCTGATTGTGAATATTTTGCTACCAAGGCCTGGTCTGATTCGATTGGATATACAAATTCCAATGGTAAAAACAGTGGGGCCACGGGAAATTGTAAAAATGGCGCAAACAACAATACCGTTGAAATAATATACGGCGAATAATATATACGGGTATTGCAATGGCTGAATTCATCACAGTTCCACAGACCGAAGAGGGCACACGTTTGTTGCGCTGGTTCTTGCGGCATTTTCCATCAATGCCACAGCGCGAATTTTACAAATTGTGTCGTGGGGGGCAAATTCGTGTGAATTCACGTCGCGTGCGCGGGACCGAGATATTACTGGCGGGTGATGTGGTGCGTGTGCCGCCCACAATTGCCGGATATGCCGAACAACGCACCAAAAAGACTGAGAGTGGTGTCGTATTTTCTTTAACTGATTTGGAAGATTTGCGCAGGTGTATCATTCACAATGATGACGATATCGTGGTGTTTAATAAACCGGCTGGATTGGCGGTCCAGGGTGGCACGGGCATTCGTAAATCTGTGGATAAAATGGCGGCGGCGTTGTTTCCGTATGACAAAATTTCATTGGTGCATCGGTTGGACCGCGAAACATCTGGTTTGTTGGTCGTTGCAAAAAATATGCGTGCGGCGCAAAGTTTGGCAACCGCGTTCCAGGCAAAAACCGCGCACAAAGAATATCTGGCATTGTTAAACGGTGATGTTAAACCGTCGCATGGAATCATTGATGACTATATGATCAAAGGCCAGGTGTTTGACAGTCCAGCGCGCGTAAATAATGGTGCCGGTCAACGCCCCCAACGTGCAATTACGGAATATCGTGTTTTGGCAAATGCTGGCGATCATTTGTCATGGGTTTTGTTTTCGCCGAAAACCGGCCGTACACACCAATTGCGTGTGCACAGCGCATGCGTTTTGAATGCACCAATCGTTGGTGATGCGTTATATGGGGCGGGGCGGCATATTGACAATGCGCTGGGCGGTGTGATTGCAACCAACAATTTGTTCTTGTTGGCGTACCAGTTGACTTTTCAGCACCCGACAACGGGGCGCATAATGACTTTTCGCGCCACACCACCGGCATTTATGACGCCGGTTATGGAATTTTTTGAATTCCATTTACCACAGGGAAAGTAAAATTGGTCACACGGAAACGAAATAAATCTTTTCTGACAATTATGCGCATAGTCATGCTGTTTATCGTCGGTATGGTTGTGGCGTTTGTAATTGCGTTATCCCAGGTAAATTTGGAAACACTGCGTGGCAACATTTTGTCGATATTACAAAATGCGACTGGTATGCCGGTTGAAATAGATGGTGCCGTGTCGTGGAAATTTTCGCTGCGTCCGCGGATTGAATTAAACCAGGTGCGCGTTCCGAATGCCGATTGGGCAAAACATAAATATGCATTCAGTGCCGAAAAAATAGATGTCACATTGAATTTGTTTTCACTGTTTCAATCGCGCCCAACAATTCAAAACATCAAGGTGTATGATGCGACGGTATGCCTGGAAAAAAACGCCGATGGTGCATATTCTATTGTGTCGGCGTTGGCTGATAA
This sequence comes from uncultured Alphaproteobacteria bacterium, assembly GCA_934255455.1. Lineage (GTDB taxonomy): Bacteria > Pseudomonadota > Alphaproteobacteria > Rs-D84 > Rs-D84 > Enterousia. The sequence continues at coordinate 33,142 of CAKQNS010000002.1, read as the reverse complement.
TACCGCCTCAGATGATGGGACAAAAACTGTACAGTCAAAATACCCATTTACAGATCCTGGCTTGGGCGGGGTAGAGGTTCGAAACCTGGTCGCACATATTTTTGATGAATCATATTCATTGTCTGGGTTTCAATTGCGGTATGTTCCGAAATCAGATTCGCGTGAATACGCTGGGTGGATAAAAAATGGTGATGATGTATTTCCATTTATAATTACATATTCGGAATATAACGCCGAACGCCGTGTATACCCAATGCGTATTGCTTTTTCATCGGGTGGAAATGCATTGATTGCAAATATCGCACTTGAAGGCCAAAGCCGTATGCCAATTGATTTTATAATCAAGGGTGACATTCCAGACATTCGTGCAGTGGGGCGTTTGCTGAAATTGGACTTGCACAAAGTGCCAAAGATGCAGGTGAACATTGCGGGCGGGTTGGATCATTCAAAACTGACATTGCGCAAATCGTCAATTGTGGTGCGTGGGAACGAATTGACCATATCGGGTGCATTTGATTGGTCGCGGGCGACACCACAATTGAATGCGAATGTTGAATCAAAATCGTTAAATCTGATTCAGATATTCCCCGATGTATATGATGGCAATTGGACGCACCCCGATCGTGAATTAAACGCGTTTCATGATATCCCGCTGTTTGGACGTGAAATCGGCGGATTTAATGGCACCGTTCGGGCCAAGATTGGCAAACTGATTGTTTATCGTGATTTGACAATTGGGCAAATTGATTTGACCGCAAAAGTGCAAAACCGCGTGGTGCGAATTGATATGGGGGCCACAATTGGTGGTGGCAATATTCAAATTGGTGCCGATGGCGACATTGATGCCGATGGACGCATATTTGCGACCGTGGCGGCAACTGGACGTGATATATTGATTGGTCAAATATTGAACGAGGTTTGGGAATCTGATTTTATATCTGGGCTGCCCACGAACATAGATTTATATATTCAGGGCAATGGAACCAATTTGTCGGAAATGATGTCGACTATTACCGGCCCGGTCCAGATTAAATCATCGGGCACGGGGTATGCGCATTCGGCATTGATGTCATATATGTACGGAACAGATTTTCTTACATCGGTGCGGCACGCAATAGAAGATTCGTTGCGTAGCGAAAAAAAGTACAACGGTTTTACGATTAAATGCGTGGCCCTGAATACTAAATTGCGCGATGGCGTTGCCGAAACGCAAAATGGCGTTGCGGTTGAAACAAATGTTATCAATTTGCGCCTGGCAGGTAATTTGAATTTGGGGGGCGAAAATATGAAAATGGCATTGACCACGGTTCCGGTGCGTGGACTGAAATTATCGTTGACCGGAAATGTTGTAAATTCCATAGAAATCAGTGGCAATTTGTCCGAGCCAGATGTCCGCATCAGTGGTGCGGCCGTCGCGGGCAAGGTTGCATCAGCAACCGGTTTGGGATTGTTGTTGGCGCCATTTACCGGTGGTATCGGTTTGGTCGCGGGGGCGGGCGTTGGTTTACTGGCTGGGGATTTGTTGGAAAATTGGCTGGCGGATGATCATCCGTGCGAAACCGCCATGGAACGCGGTGCGCCAGATATGCGCAACGACCCAGAATGGATGAATTTGCCGATACCAGAATTACAACAAACAATTATGTCAAAACAAACACAGGGGGAAAAATAAAAAATGTTTAATTGGTTGGGTTTTATTCAGGTTATTATTATCGCGGCGATTGTATGGTTATTTTACCGCGGTTTTATTCGCAACACATCGTCTGAAAAATTGGTGCGTGGGTTGTTTGGGCTGGCGGCGCTGTGGATACTCAGTTTTATTTTGTCGTGGGCGCATCTGGATTTACTGGGGGCGTTTTTGCATTGGACGGCATTGTTCTTGTCATTGGGCTTGATTGTTATATTCCAACCAGAATTGCGAAAATTTATGGCGTTGATGGGAAATATCGAAGGCTGGTCCCGCATATTTCATCTTGGTGATGCCAGCGCCCAAGATACCCGCGGATTGGATGCAATTTGCAGTGCGGTTGAATATATGTCGGCAAAACATACCGGTGCGTTGATTGTGTTTCCGTCAACATTGGACGAAAGCGTCATTGAAAAGAAGGGCGTTCGCATAGATGCCGTTATTACCAGTGAATTGTTGTTGACCATATTCTTTAACAAAACGCCATTGCATGATGGAGCGGTAATAATAGACCGAAATCGTATTGCGTATGCTGGTGCAATTTTGCCATTGTCGCAAAATAATCTGAATTGGAAATATGGTACACGTCACCGTGCGGCGCTGGGGTTGTCGGAATTATCCAGTGCGACCGTTTTGGTGGTATCCGAAGAAAGTGGTGACATATCAATTGCCGAAAAGGGAAAATTTACAAAGTACGACGATATAAAAAAATTGCGAACCAAATTGTCCAAAGTTCTGGCAAAGTAAAATCGCCCCGTTTGGGGCGTTTTTGTTTTTGACAAAAAGCAATTATCCGCAAATAACAAACCGATTGTACGGGCTTTGTTTTCCCCTTGCACCGAATCGGCATTTTTTGGTAAAATCGAACAAAAGAATGTGGGAACACATATAGATACTAGGAGCGTGTTATGGAATTTTCAGTATTTCGTCAGGTTTTAATTCGTGCATTGGGCCACATGCAATCAATTGTGGAAAAGCGCGCAACACTGCCGATATTGATGAATGTAAAGTTAGAGGTTGCAGATGATTTAATCCTGTCTGCGACAAATGTTGATTTGGAATTGGTTGAACATGTTGCGGCCGATATTACATTGGGTGGAAAAACAACTGTTCCGGTCCAGATGTTGTATGATATTGTTCGTAAATTGCCGGATGATGCCGAAATTACTTTCAAACAATCGGGTGACCAATTGGTTGTGTCCAGTGGGCGCGCCGTATTCCGTTTGCCAACATTGCCGGCGGAAAATTTCCCGGCCATGGCGGGCAGCAATCTGACCACAAAATTCCAGATGACAACTGGCGATTTGGCGCATTTGATAAACCAAACCAAATTTGCAATTCCAACCGACGATGTTCGCTATCATTTGGGTGGTATTTATTTCCACATTGCGGACGAAGGCAAAGAAAAAATGTTGACCGCGGTTGCCACCGATGCCCAGCGTATGGCGCTGTGTGCAATGCCGGCCCCCGCGGGCAGTGCAGAAATGCCGGCGGTTATTTTGCCGCGTCGCGTGATTGGTGAATTGTCCAAATTATTGGAAGATGCAACTGTTGATGATGTGACGGTTGAATTGTCCGATACCAAGGCGCGTTTCACAGTTGGTTCGGCAATTTTGACCAGCAAACTGGTTGATGCGCAATATCCGAACTATCGTGTTGTAATTCCAAAGGGCAACGATAAAATTGCCGTTCTGGACAGAAAACAGTTCTTGAACGCGGTCGATTTGGTGTCTGTTGCCAGTATGGATAAAACAAAATCTGTGCAATTGACATATTCAATGAACAAATTGGTTGTGAATGCGTCCAGCCCAGATGCCGGTACCGCAACCCAGGAATTGGACATTGAATACAATGGTGATGCATCGTTTACGGTCACATTTAATGTGAAATTCTTGATGGATGTTGCCGGCCAGGTTGAAGGTGAAAAATTCCAGATGGAAATGCAGGATCCGTTGTCGCCAACGATTATTAAATCGACGGACAAGGACACCGACGCATTGTTTATATTGATGCCGATGCGCATGTAAAATAAAAAAATCCCGCATTTGCGGGATTTTTTTTATGAACATTGTTGCAACGCGGTGTTTTTCTGATAGTATCATTTGGGTAATCAAAGGAAACATATTATGAATATTGAAGAAATCGCGCCTGGCAAAATGCCGCCAAAGCAAATGAATGCAATTATTGAAATTCCTGAAAATGGTGTTGTTAAATATGAAATAAACAAGGAATCGGGTCTGTTGCGGGTGGATCGTATTTTGCACGCGCCGATGGCATATCCGGCGAACTATGGATATTTCCCGGGTACATTGGGGGATGATGGTGACCCATTGGATTGTGTGGTTGTGTGTAATGCGCCACTGCGTCCCGGCGTTTTGATCGAGGTTCGACCCATCGGTGCATTGATTATGGAAGACCAGGCCGGCGGGGACGAGAAAATTATCTGCGTACCATTGGATAAAATCGATCCGTTTTATACAAACACGAACTATGTGGAACAATTACCGGAAATATTGCGGTCTAAAATCGAATATTTCTTTCGCCATTACAAGGATTTGCAACCTAATTCTTGGTCGAAAATAAAGGGTTGGGCCAATCGCGATGCGGCGGACCAATTGATTATGGAAAGCATCGACCGGTATTGGGCACATAAACGCACGGCGCAATAAATTTCTTGCATAGCGGCGGTTGCGTTTTTATAATCCAAACACTAAAAATCAAAGAGGTAAAAACAATGGCATCATATATTGCAAATGATATGCGCGTCGGTTTGGTGATTTCGCACAATGGCCGTCGTTATTCTGTAACATCTATTACCAAGGTAAAACCGGGCAAGGGCGGTGCGTTCGTCCAGGCAGACCTGCGTGATATTGATTCTGGCAACAAGGGCGGCGATCGTTGGCGTGCCGAAGACAAGGTTGAAAAACTGATGGTCGAAGATTTTGAATGCCAATATCTGTATTCTGATGGTACGGATGCGTTCTTTATGAACCTGTCTGATTATGAACAATTCACAATGCCGGTTGAATCATTGGGCGAACAAATGAAATTCTTGGCCCCAGAAATGAATGTAAAGGCGAATTTTGTCGAGGGTAAACCAGTATCTATCTCGTTGCCAAAAACAGTTATCGCAACTGTCGAAGAAACCGAACCAGCGTTAAAGGGCCAAACCGCATCCAGCAGTGGCGGCAAACCGGCCGTTTTGGATAACGGTATTCGCGTCCAGGTTCCATTGTTTGTCGAAGCCGGCGAAAAAATCGTGGTCAACACCGAAACCCTGGAATATGTTGAACGCGCCAAATAATTTATAACGGCACATCTGGCGGGCGTGGCGGCGGCTCGTGTATGTTTAATACACTTCGCCTTCGTCACACCCACCATCTGCACCGTTCTAATTTTTTTTTGAAATAATAAAACCACGCGCCATTCGGCGCGTGTTTTTATTTGAAATTATCGTTCCAGATTTTTTGCAAATCAGAACTTATCTCTGGCCCTTGGGTCAGGATTGATGCCGGCGGAGCAAAGAAATTTTTTGCGGCGTCAATGATGTTTGATTTTGTCATTTGGTCATTTATGTACATTTCCCCCATCAGATCGTAAAGTGCGCCATATTGATGCCAATGTTCCAACAGTTTTCCACAGCGTTTTGATGCGGATTCCATGATGTCGGCAAATTGTAATTTCATCAGCATGCGCAGCCGCGCAACATCGTCATCGGAAATTTCGGGTTTCATGCGCGCAGTGGCACATTCGCGCGCAATCGTTGCAATTACCGCGTCAATATTTTGTGGGCCGGTTGATGTGTTTATGCTGTTCGCATATACGCATGCGTTGCCAAAATGTGCTGTGGATATGCCGTATGCCAGTCCCAGTTTGTTGCGAATAATTTCGTACAATTTTTTTCCCAACAAGAAACTGAATCTGTTCGCAGCCAGTGTTTGGGGTCTATGTTGTAAATCAGTGGGAATTGTATTTTCAAACGCAAAGCGCAATTGAATGTTTGCCTGATTGTTTTTTGGATTATGTGCAACGATTGATATAATTTTTTGTTGTGTGTGATGCACTGGGAATGATGGAATCCATCCGAACAATTGTTCCAAATGTTGTAATGTTTTTTCTGAATCAATGATTTTCCCAGATATGCAGATGGTCATATTTTGTGCAGACAATATTTTATAAAAATAATATACCAGTTGTTCGCGTGGAAATGATTTTATAGTATCTGGCGTCCCCAGAATATTATGCGCGCCAAATAATTTTTCATTGGAAAATATGTTAAACACGGCCGCGCTGTCCATCATTTTGCGTCTGTATTCGTCCAGAATTACGTCGCGTTCAATTTCAATCTTGTGCGGGTCAAACAGGGATTCGCGCAATTGTTCTGAAAACAGCCCCAGCAGTTTATCCAGATTTTCGGCCAGCACGCGCCCAAACAAACACATCTTGTCGTATGTTGTTCCGGCATTGCGCACACCGCCAATAGATATGGGAATATTGGTTGTGTTGTCCATTGTGTCCGGGTGTTGGTGCGTTCCCTTGGACAGCATGTGTTCAACAAAGTGCGTTATGCCGAATTCGGACGCGTCGGATTCGTCCGTGGCCCCAGAGTGTATTGCGATTTCGACGCATGCGGTTGCGATATCAAAATTGTCCAGAATAACATTCAGGTCATTTGATAATTTATGTATGCGTGGTGCAAATTTCATTTTGTGCCTTTACAACTTATTATCCGAACCCATGATGTTTTTGATTTCATCTATGCAGTTGTCATAGATATTCTGGCGGGCGGATTTCAGGAAATCGCGCGGGTTAAACATTTCGGGGTGTTGGCCCAGCGTCGCACGGACGCCCGCGGTAAATGCCAGACGGGAATCGCTGTCGACATTTATTTTGCAAATGTTCATTTCGGTCGCCGCGCGTAATTGTTGTGTGTCAATGCCCAGTGCACCGGGCAGTGCGCCACCAAATTCATTTATGGTTTTGACAAAGTGTTGCGGAATGCTGGATGCACCGTGCAATACCAGTGGAAATTCCGGTAATTGTTTGGCGATTTCATCCAATATATCCAGGCGCAGTTTTTCATTTTCGTTTTTGCGTTTATATGCGCCGTGGCTGGTTCCGATGGCGATGGCCAATGAATCAATTCCGGTTGCGTTCACAAATTTTATTACATCGTTGGGGTCGGTATAACTGGAATGGTCGGAAAAAGTATTTTCGTCTTCGATGCCGGATATGGTGCCCAATTCCGCTTCGACCGATGCGTCGTATTTGTGTGCCAATTCGGCAACGCGACGCGACAGTTCCATGTTTCCGTCAAATGGCAATTTGCTGGCGTCAATCATAACGGATGAAAATCCCAGTTCCAGTGCCGTTTTACATGCGTCAAAACTGGCCCCGTGGTCCAGGTGCAATGTTATGCGTTCGTTGTCGCGAATGTTCGCGCCGCGTATCATTCCCATCAGCATATCGCCGCCCATGTATTTCAGCGCGGATTCAGACACGGCCAGAATAACCGGGCTGTGCGCGTCGCGTGCGGCGGACAAAATGGCCTGCAATGTTTCCATATTATAGAAATTAAATGCCGGCACCGCATAGTGGCGACGAATTGCGTCGGCAAATGTTGCGCGGGTGTTTACCAAACCAAATTCAGAATATTTCATAATACATTTCCTTTTGCGGTGATTATACCATATTTGTGGCGGTGGTGCCCGCGGAAAATTTACAACAAATCTTGACAATGACGGATTTTGTGCAACAATAGAATCACGAATCGGGAGATGGCAGAGAAACAAAACGGTGTTTAACAAAGGGACACATATTATGAAAAAAACTTTGGTTTCTGTTTTTGCTTTAACGGCATTGGTTGGCTGCGCTGGCAGTTATGATTATTACAAGGGTGGCGTGAAATATTCCCAAGAAGGCGAAGATTGCGTATATTATATCGGCGAAGAAGGTCATCGTTTCAATCGTGAAATTTCCGATATGGACAACAGCAAGAAAATCGTTTATCGCAATACCCGTTGCGCAGATTTGTATGAACGCGATAACCTGGGCCAGGAACCGCGTCACGATCGCCGCATTTTGGTCCCAGCGGCACGCGAAGTCACGGTTGCCCAACCTGTTCAGGTTGCAAACCCATCGTGTGGTTGCGCGACATGTGGTCAACCTGTGCTGAAACGCCGTTATGTCATCGTTGCACAATAATAAAAAATGCGCCGTCGGCGCATTTTTTTTTAGAGAATAGACAACAGAACATAGATAACAGATATTACGCGCACCAAACGGTGCGCGTAATTGTTTGTAAAATGTATTTGAATGGGGACAGAATTTATGATAAAATTACCCCAAAAGGAAAAGGGGTTTTTTATGAAAAAATTGTTGAACAAGGCAAATTTTGCACTGATTGGAATTTTTGTAACGATGTCGGCACATGCGGCGCCCGGGGGCAATGGGTTGTGCGAATTGATTCTCAGTATGAAGGCTGTGTTTGAAACATTGCGCACGTTGGCGTTCGTTGGTGCGGCATTTGTTATCGCCGGTTGGGCGTGGGGTTATATCTCGAAAGGCGAGGTTAAAAAAGACGATTTGAAAGACAAGGGTACCGGTATGTTGGTTGGCTTTGTGATGCTGTTTGGTATAGGTATGGTTTTGTCTTTCTTCTTGAGTGAAAGTGGTATGGGAACAATTGGTTGTTCAGATGTTATTTTGAATTGGTAATTGCCATTTGTTGGATTAAAAACAGGTGCCAAATTTGGCACCTGTTTTTTGTTTTACTATTTATTTTTTATCTTCGATATTTGCCAGTGAAAACAGTACAGACGAAATCAGTGATTGATACGGCACATGCTGTTCGTCCGCCAGCTGTTTAATTCGGTCCAGAATAGGGCGTGGAATTCGCATATTTATAACGCAATCTGATTTATTAAACGCGCGGTATGCGGCATATTCGCGCAGCAATGATTCTATGTTCATTATGAACAATTGCTGCATAACATTTGGCATATACGAACTCCTATACTAACTACAATACTGGCGTATTTACAGATGACTATAACATTGTATTGGCGTTTGTCAATACAAATGTGAATACGGGTGTAATTACCTCTGTAATGACCGCTGTGTGGGCGGTTGCGTTGTGGGCGAATAATGGCGCCGCGGGTAATAGATGTTTGATTTTTTGAATGGATGAATATAGAATAAAACGCGTATAAGTATGGAAAGGAAATTTATTATGTTAAAAAAGATATTGTCTTTGTTTATTTTGTGTGTCGCATTTGCGTTGCCGGCGCATGCTGAATTAAAGGTTGATATTATTGCTGGTGCGACCGAGCCTATATCAATTGCCGTACAAAAGTTTGAATTAGGGGCGGGCGCATCGTCCAAAGATGCCGCCATGGTACGCGATGTTGTTGAACGCGATTTGAAATCAACGGGACTGTTTCGCATTGTTTCGCACGATGCGTTGCCCGAATATGTAAAGATGGGCGATATGCCTAATTTTGGGTTATGGGCGGCCATTAAAGCCCAGGTATTGGTCCAGGCAACATTGAAAGCGGAATCTGATGGGCGATATAAATTGGAATTTTATGTTTGGGATGTTGCCGGCAAAGAACAGATTGAGGCGCAGTCGCTGGTATCGTCCAAAAAATCGGTGCGTCGTTTGGCACATATTATGGCCGATGCAATATATGAACGTCTGACCGGGGAAATCGGATATTTCGACACCCAAATAGTATTTATTGCCGAAACAGGGCCGGTTGGTGAACGCGTAAAGCGGATGGCCATTATGGACCAAGATGGATATGGAATGCGGTATTTGTCTGATAAAAATACATTTGTTATGTCGCCGCATTTTTCGCCGAATATGCAAACGGTTGTTTTCCTGTCGTTCCGCGATGATGATCCAATGGTGTGGACGTTGGATTTGGATACCGGTGAACAACGTCGTTTGGGGCAATTTGGCGGAATGAATTTCGCACCGCGTTTTTCGCCCGATGGGTCGCGTGTTGCGCTGTCGCTGGTGAAAAACGGTTTAACACATATATATGAATACGACATTGAACAGAAATCTTTGCGCCAATTGACATCTGGAAATTCATTGAACACCAGTCCGTCGTATTCGCCCGATGGCAAAAAAATGGCGTTTAATTCAGACCGCAGTGGCAACCAACAAATATGGGTTATGGATTTGGATAAATTGGAACCAACGCGCCTGACATACGGGGCGGGTCGGTATGCGACACCGGCGTGGTCGCCCGATGGCCAATTTATTGCGTTTACTAAAATGGCTGACGATACATTCTATATAGGCGTAATGGACCCGCGTGGTCGCAATGAAAAAATATTGGCCGGTGGCTGGTATATGGAGGCCCCATCCTGGGCACCAGGCTCGCGCCGGGTGGTATATTATGAAACGGAAAAGGCCCTGGATGGTATCGAACGCATCAGCCATATTCGCAGTGTTGATATTACCGGACAAAATGTTTACGACATTCCATTGCCCGACGAGGTAAACGGCGTTGAACCAACATGGTCGCCCAAATTGCCATAAAAAATGTGCCATACGGCGCATTTTTAGAGCATAGATAATAGAGCATAGAGAATAGATGTTCAAGATAGTTTCGTTTTTGGTGGTTTTATTTGTTACTGGGGTGGCAAACGCCATGCCGGTTGTGGTTGATTATATTATTGATGGCGATACTTTTGCGGGGCGTGTTATGCTGGCCGACGATACAAAAATTACCGTGCGTGTTCGCATACGAAATGTTGATACGCCGGAAATTCATGGTGCATGTGAATCAGAGATACGCGATGCAAATCGTGCACGCGCGCGGTTGGAACAGTTGTTGCCCATTGGCAAAACGGCCGATTTGCGCCAGATAAAAGATGATAAATATTTGGGGCGGATTGATGCATTGGTGTTTATTGACGACCGTGATATAGGGCAAATTTTAATAGACGAAAAACTGGGGCGCCCATACAGTGGTGGCCGTCGTGATGGATGGTGCAAATAAAGTTCAAAGTTCAGAGTTCAAAGTTCAAATGAATAAAGCAGTGCGCCATTCGGCGCACACATTATTTGAACTTTGTACTTTGGTATTTGAACTTTTATGCGCTGTGGCGGTTGATTGCTGCGCTGATTTCATCCAGTGACGCGTTGCAAGGCAGCATTGGTTCAAACCAAACATTGGCGGTGCCGCCACGCATACGGCCATGTTTGGGCCAATACAGTCCTGTATCGGTTCCCACCGGCAAAATGGGTAATTTTAATTCATGGGCCAGGTACAACAGGCCGCGTTTCAATGAAATATGTTGGCCTGGTTTTACACGCGTGCCCTCGGGGAAAATAATCAGAATTTTGCCATCCATAATTTTTTCGGCCACATTGGTTGCCAATTTGTGCATATTTGTCGCGCCACGCGCACGGTTCACCGGTTGCAGGCCCATACGCCAAAACGCCCACCCGTAAATTGGGAACCATATAATTTCACGTTTTACAATGAAAAAAGAATTTGGAATATGCGTCGCCAAAATGGCTATTTCCAATATAGACATGTGTTTGGCGGCAATTATGGCCTTGCCGTCCAGACGCGCGTTATCATTTGGCGTGCATGGAATGCCGTTTTCTTCGGTTGGGGGACAGTGTATTTCATATTTTATGCCAACAATCAATCGGGCCAGCACTAAAACGCCACCGGCACATGTCCGCACCAGAAAATCGTTCAGCGGTTTGGACACCAATCCAATCAAAATAATTGGTGACCACACGACATAATATATTGCCAATACTAATTTAAATATCACGGTCTTTATCATCATATTTGTTCCTTTAACTTTCCTTGATTCCGGTCATTGTGACGATGTATTTTATATACTCGGTTATCCAACGTTGTAATCGTTGTGGTGGTGGCATACCGTACAGTCGAGCAGGGCATGCAACTATGTCCGTGTTGGGTAATTCGTCGTGCAATAAATATATGGCACGATTGATATGATCCTCGGTCGTTATGACGACAATGCGGGCCAGGTTTTCGCGGGCAACAATGTCGCGTATGGCCACGGCATTTTGATATGTTGATTTCGATTGCGATTCAACATTGATGCGGTTTGTCATTTCGTATGATGTGGGGGCACCAACGCCAATGATGTATATTTGCGTGTCGGGATATTGGCGCCCAATGCGCATTGCAAACGGTATACGCCGCATATCCCCGGTCAGAACAAATATACTGTCGTTTGATTGTATTGGCCCACATTGGGTCGGGGCCATAGATTTGAACACTATGCCCCCCAATATGAATAATCCAAATAACAGCAAAGATGGTGTTAAAATTTTCATCAATTATTTTCAAGAATCTTTAATGTCGTACGGCGTGAAATTTCCATTGCGAAAAACATAATTACCACCGGCAACAACGCCAATGCAAACCATCCCCACCCAGATAACCCCAGCATCGCCATCAGTCCAACCCGTGCGGTGCGTGCGGCGCCCAGCACCATCATTAAAATCAATGCCGCCGCCATAAACCCAACCAGGCCCGATGTTGCAGATATTTTTGCCACAATGATTTGCATTTGGCGGGCAACAAACGAATCGGATGCGCCAATTTGGTTTAATATTTCTAATTCGCGTTTATGCAGCATTGCGGTATTGCGTGCGATGTACGATATGCATACGCCAATCGTGCCCAACACCATTGTCAAAACCAGTGTTGAAATCAGAATCAAATACCATCCCGCGTTTGTCGATGTCTTTAACGCGTTGGCATGTGTCAGAAAACGCGCGCGATTTGAAATTTGCTGTTCAACATATTGCAAATCGGATTTAGATTTGAATTTTATTTCATACATTTGTGGCAGGTATTTTTTCAGTGTATCACCACCCGATGACAGCCACGGCCGCATTAAATTTTGCATTTCGGTTGTTGTGATTTCATCAACAGATGCCATTTTGTCGTGATTATCGGTAATAATTTGCTTTACCGATGCGGCATTTTTTGTATCGGTTATTTGAACCGTTGCAAATAAATCCCACTGGGTATTCCAACGCATAACGCCGGTACCAATGGCCAATCCAATTCCCAGCGACAGCACCGCCAAAAATGTCAGCAATGACATAATTGCCGTCATAAATACAGATTGCTGGCGTACCAGCGAAAATACAACAGGTGTTTTCATTACGCGTTCCCAATATCGTCAAATTGTTTTGATAATTCTGAAAAATAGTTTTGTGGCTTGGGGCCCTTCCATACCTTTTTCACATCAGATTCCGGGGCAGGGGCCTTTTTCGTGCCACCAATAAAGCCAACCCGATGGTTTTCCACGTGAATAACCGGGAATTTATAGGTGTCCATCAATTTTTGATTATGGGTGGCCAAAATTATCGTTGTGCCGAACATTTTGTTCATTTGTATAAACAGTTCCATCAACCGCGATGCGTTTTCGTCGTCCAGATTTCCGGTCGGTTCGTCGGCCAGTAATATCGCCGGTTGGCTAATAATCGCACGCGCAACCGATACGCGTTGTTGTTGACCGCCCGACAGCGCCATTGGGTTTGCATCGGCATATTTGGCCAGGCCAACCCATTCCAGAACCTTGGCCACCAATTTTTTTATTTTATCATCGGGCAGGCCGCGCACACGCAACGGTAATGCAATGTTGTCAAACACCGTCAAATGTGACAGCAAAGAATATTCTTGGAATACAATCGCCATTTTGTGACGCAGGCGCGCAATATCGTCGCGCGAAATTCCGTCGGTTGGTTGACCGAATAATTTAATTTGCCCGCGTGATGGTCGGTGTAATTGGTATATCAGTCGTAATAGGGTGGTTTTACCCGCGCCCGACGCGCCCGATAGGAAATAGAATGCCCCCGCACTGATGTTAAATGAAACATCTGTTAAAACATCGCGCCCACCGTCGTACGCGGCGGCCACATTTGCAAATGAAATCGCTGTCTTTTCTTCCATGATTTGGATATTAGTAAAAAAAAAAATCGGGGTCAAAAGAAAAGTTCAAAGTTCAGAGTTCAAAGTTCAAATGAATAAAGCAGTGCGTCATCCGGCGCACACATTATTTGAACTTTGCACTTTGGTATTTGAACTTTGAAAAAACGGGGCGATGCCCCGTTTGTTATTTTTCCACAACCTTGGTTGTGACATTTCTGTTTTTGGCCCATATTTCTTCGCCACTGCCGGGGTATTGCGGGTTTTCTTTGCCGTATGAAATAGTTTTAATACGTTCTGGTTCAATTCCGTCACGAATTAAAACATGTGCGGCGTTGCCCGCGCGCAATGCGCCCAATGCCAAATTATATTCGGTGGAACCGCGTTCGTCACAATGACCCTCCAGTCGGACATTTTGGTCGGGATGTAATTTCATATATTTTGCCTGGGCATCCAGACTGTCGCGTGCCTGATCCGAAATCTTTGCAGAATCAAACGCGAAATAAACCTGGTCATTATTAATGTCTTTCGGGGCGCCACAACATGCCGCCAAACCCAATAATGTAATGCAAGCAAAAATTTTCTTCATGATCTTTCCCTTTTCGGTTGAATAATTCCCACCTGATATATATTAAACAAATTATTTGCAAAAATGTCAATATTTGTTTTTTTATGGTTTTGAAACAGGGCAAAAATGTGATATACTTTGCCCAAGATATTGGAAGGAGAATTTTAACATGAAAAAATTAGTTTCGTTGTTTGTGCTGGTTGGTATGACAACCGCGGCCACCGCGGCGCCCAGCTATATTCAACCGGATCGTCGTGGCGGTTATAATGTGACATACGATTACACGGACAAGGCAAAAACAGGCTGGTATATGACCGCTCGTGCCGAGATTAGTTTCCTGAATTGGAAGAATAAATACTCGTCTGATTTGTTGGCGGCGGGTGCCGATTTGTCGTCCAACAGTGACAGTTATTCGTTTGAACCCGTATTCGGGGGCAGTTTGGCCGCCGGTCGCCATTTTGGCTATTTCTGGCGGGGCGAGGTCGAAGCCGGATACATCGGTCATTTCGAAGACAAAGATGCAGGTTCAGAATTCAGCCTGCAAATCCCATATATTTCGGCCAACGGATACTATGATTTCTTGAACGGCGTGTATGTTGGTGGTGGTTTGGGTATTGCCGCGCCAATGACAACATTGGATGTTAAATTTGCAAATATATATTCCGATGGAACCAGTCGCAGCAAAACATCAATTGCGCCAATGGCGAACATCGCAGTTGGATATTCAACCAAATTGGACGACAATTTGATATTAGATTTGCGTTATCGTTTGGCGGGTATGACGGGCACAAAACACAGCATTGGTATCAAGGATAACACCCCGACATACGGCAATTTTGAAAACAAAATCGACATGATTTGGGATAATTCTATTTCGGTTGGCGTCAGATACGAATTTTAATGAGAAAAAGTATTGACCCCGATTCGCAAAATATGATAGAATCAATGTAAGCAGAGAGAGTCATGAAAAATAACACCAAAATATCGATACTTGCGATTGTGTGTGCGGTGTGCGCCACGGTTTCCGGGGCTGACGCGGCATCGTCGGTGCGTTCGCTGGGTGGGGCTGGAACATACTCCAGTGCGTCGGCCGCATCAAATGCAACATCGACCGGTGCGGCGCGTGCGGGGTCATTGCGTGTGACACCAACGGCTGGTAAAACCGGCACGACGGCGACGGCAAAGCCGGTGGCCGCAACAACAACGGGTCGTGTGGCAACAACACCGCGTTTATCTATTGGAAAATATTTGGGGGGCACCACATCCGTCAGCGGGGGCAGTTCTGTGCGTCCGGAACCGGGCGAAGGTGGTACAACTGATCCGTCGGTTGTGGCGGATTTGCGTCGTCAAATTGACCAATTACAGCGCGATACCGAGGAACTGCACCAAGCGGACGATAGTTTATCAAGCCAATTGGGTGACAAACAAGATACGCTGGAACCGACACTGAACGGTTTTATTGTAATTGATAATACAACAAATCAAATTTATGTTGATGTTGATGGGTTAAAAGACGAAATAGGCAGCATCGCCGGCCAGGATGGGCGCGAGGTTGAAATTGGTTCAAATGACAACGACCTGTTATGGCGCTATGCGGGCGAGGGTGATGCTGATTGGCGAATTCTGATTTCCAAGGCGGAAATCACTGGGCCCCAGGGGCCGGCGGGTGAACCCGGTACTCCGGCGGATTTAAGTGCATATTCCACAACAGAGCAAATGAACACCGCGATTGCAGATGCAATCAGTGCACTGTCGGCAATCTATGCGGCCAAGACGGATGTTTATACCAAGGCCGAAGTTGATGCGAAAATCCGTGATTCTGGTACATTTGATGCGGAACAATATTATACCAAGACCGAAACGAACACGGCATTGGCGGACAAACAAAATAAATTGACCGCGGGTACGAACATCACGATTGATGGCGATACCATTTCGGCGAAATCGTATGACGACACGGCGGTGCGTACATTGATTGGTGCGAATGCCACAAACATCAGTGCAAATAAAAATGCCATAGATGCAAATACCGCCGCGATAGAGGCAAACACTGCATCAATCGCGACCAAGGCGGACAAGGCAACAACCCTGGCGGGATATGGCATTGGTGACGCATATACCAAGACCGAGGTTGATGCGAAAATTACCCAATCTGGTACATTTGATGCGGACCAATATTACACCAAGACCGACATCAACACCGCGTTGGCGGGCAAGCAAAATAAATTGACCGCGGGCACGAACATCACGATTGATGGCGATACCATTTCGGCAACTGGTGGCATGACGGCGCCCGAAACGGCTGGCAACTATATATTTGCGGCCGATGGTAATGGTGGTGGCGCGTGGTCCGAGATTGTAATTGTGGAACCATAGTAAAACCGGGAAACAGTAACGAAGATATAACCAAGGAAAAAACAGATGAAAATAAATAATATCGCATTTTCTGGATTTATGGCGGCAATCATGTCGGTTGGTGCGGCGTCTGCGGCCGATGGGGCGGCAAAACGAATTGCCAGCCAGGCCTATGTTGATAATTTGGCGGGCACCAAGGCGAACGTGGTTGCAAATGTTGGCGACAATGCCGGCAACATCGCAACGGTTGACGCAAATGGCCAATACCAGGTTTCAACAACCAAGATTGACGATTTGGCAACAAATGCGGCATTGACAACAACCAACAATACGGTGAACGGTTTGACAACGCGTGTTGGCACGACCGAAACAAATGTCGCCGCATTACAAGAAGCCGTGACCGGCAAAGAAGATACATCAAACAAGGCAACCGAAATTACCGACCAGAACAAGGCGTCGGGCACACTGTATCCATCGGTTGGTGCAATCGTTAAATTTACCGAAGACAAAGTTGCGCAAATTGTCGCGGGCGACATGGGCGACGCATTGGCGGCCAAGGCTGATAAAGTTTCTGGTATGACCGAGGCGAACACCGGTGGCATCGCAACCGTGAACGCAAGCGGCCAATACGAAGCCTCTTCGACCAAAATTACCGATTTGGCCACGGCAACCGCGTTGAGCACCGTATCGACCCAGGTTGACACGAATAAAACCGATATTTCATCGTTAAAAACATCTGTCGCGGGCAAGGAAGATGTATCGAACAAAACGACAACAATTTCGGCGGCCTCGACCGACGACCAATATCCAACGGCCAAGGCGGTGAATACATTGGTTGACGATTCTGTCAGCACATTGACCGAGGCCGACACCGCATTGGGCACCCGTATTGATGGCGTGGCGACCACCGTCGCGGCCAAGGCAGACAAGGTCACCGGTGTGACCGCCGAAACCGCGGGCGGCATCGCAACCGTGAATGCAACCGGGCAATATGAAATGTCCACAACAAAAATTTCTGATTTGGCAACCAAAAACGACATCACGACGGAATTAAATGGCGTTGAAAAGACCACCAACCGTGTTGATGCGATTTCGACCGCCGACAAAGATTCCACAACCAAATACACATCCGTCAAGGCCGTGACCGCATACGCGGTACCGAAACCAGGCGTTAATTGCACGGCCGAATCCGGACGTTGCGTGTTGTCGGTTGATAAGGATGGCAACCCATACTGGATGGATGTGACAGAACCGTTGGAATAAACAAATTAAAAAAACAATAAAAAAAGAAAGGAAAGAAAAATGAAAAAATTAACCGCAGGTATATTTACCGTAATGTTGGGGATTGTCGCCGCAAACAGCGCCGACGCCGCCGTTGCATCGCGTGGATATGTTGACCAAGAGGTCGGCAAAAAGCAAGACACATTGAAAGTTGAGGGGGCGGATGCAAATCTTGCTGGTTCAAATGGTATCGATGTGAAAATTGTTGATGGCAAAATCACAATCGATGGTACGGGCACTGCGTACGATGATAAAACAATCAAGGCGGATATCGAAGCAAATAAAAACGCAATTGCTGGTCATACAACGTCAATTGGTGAAAACAAAACTGCAATTGATGGTTTGAAAAAAGACAAAGAAGATTCTGCGAATAAAGAAACAACATACAATAAAGATGCAACCGACAAGGGTGTAAAGTTCCCGACCGTTGCTGTTGCCGAAGAAATTGCGAAAAATGCGGCTGATGCGGTTTCAACCGATTTAACGACATTGGAAGGGCGCGTTTCCACCAATGAAACAAACATTGGCACAAATACAAGTGCAATTACAAAATTGAACGCCGATAAAACCACCGAGGGCTCGGTTGATTATAAAATTGACGCGGCAACAACCACGATTACAAATGCGTACACTGCGGCCGACACTGCGTTGGATGGAAAAATTACAGAGGCCAAGACCCAGGCAGACAAGGGGGTAGAGGATGCCGCCACAGCAAAGTCCGCTGCGGATGCCGCACAAAAAACCGCTAACGAAGCGATTCCAAAGCCAGCAGGCGAATGTGAGAATCCGACAAACAAGTGTGTTTTGACATATAACAACGCCGCATACGCATGGGAAGTTATTGAACGCGCCGAGAATGAAAACCCGGCTACAGGTGAATAATAAATAACCGAGTGCCGTGGTACGTGTTTGGCGTGCCATGGCATAAATTTTGATAAATGAAAGCAAAGGAAAGAAAAATGAAAAAATTATCGGGAATATTTGCAGTTTCAATGATTGCAATTATGACGGCCGGTGCCGCCCGCGCAGATATCGCCGCAACAACGTATGTTGATGAGAGTTTGAAGGCAAAACAAGACACATTGAAAGTTGGGGGGGCGGATGCAAATCTTGCCGGTTCAAATGGTATCGATGTGACAATTGTTGATGGCAAAATCACAATCGATGGTACGGGCACTGCGTACGATGATAAAACAATCAAAGAGGATATCGAAGCAAATAAAAACGCAATTGCTGGTCATACAACATCAATTGGTGAAAACAAAACTGCAATTGATGGTTTGAAAAAAGACAAAGAAGATTCTGCGAATAAAGAAACAACATACAATAAAGATGCAACCGACAAGGCTGTAAAGTTCCCGACCGTTGCCGTCGCCGAAGAAATTGCGAAAAATGCGGCTGATGCGGTTAATAAAGATTTGGCAGACTCGATTGATGGCAAGGTTGATAAGAACCAAACGGAGGCAAATAAAAACCTGGCCGTTATCACAAATGCCACTGGTCAAATCATAACTGGTCAAATCAAAACAGATATGATCGAAGATAATGCCGTGACAACAGTAAAAATCAAAGACGCAAATGTGACAGCTGCAAAATTGGCTGCCGATGCTGTGACGACAGTAAAAATCAAAGACGCAAATGTGACAGCTGCAAAATTGGCTGCCGATGCTGTGACGACCGCAAAGATTGCAGATAAAAATGTCACAACAGAAAAACTGGCAGATAATGCCGTGACAACAGCAAAGATTACAGATGCAAATGTCACAACCGCAAAGATTGCAGATAAAAATGTCACGACTGAAAAATTGGCAGATAGTGCCGTGACGACCGCAAAGATTACGGATGCAAATGTCACATCAGCAAAGATTGCCGACAGTGCTATCACGGCGGGTAAAATCTCGGCAACACAGTTGGCACAAAATACCGATGATTTATCCAAGGTTGGTAATTATGCGTTGACCTTGAAAGTTGCCGAGGGTGGTGCCCAAACATTGGTTTGGGAATATATCGGTCGTTAATATAACGTGCATAGTATGGTGCCGTGACAGCGGTGCCATACTATGAATGTGTCTTGGTAATATTGTGTATATTTGAATGCAAGGGCTATGATAATTATTAGGGGTATTTTTATCGGTTTGTTTGTTGCCGTGTTTATGGGGTCGGGGGCGTTTGCGGATATTGTGGCGAAAACCAATATTGTTTCGGGGGATAATGTCACGGTTTCAACCCCAACCAATGGTGCGAATGCCGGTAAAATTGTTATTTCTGCAACCGATACGACATATTCAACGGGTACGGGTACCACGGCCGGTGTGACCAAATTGTATACATCCACAGGTACAAACACTGATGGTGCAATGACGCAAAAGGCCGTGACCGAAGCAATCAGTGGGCTGGATTCCACATCGTCGGGTACGGGTGCGGTGGTGACCGATGTATCCCAGACCGATGGTAAAGTCACCGTGACCAAGGGTAATGTAAAAATTCCGGTTGGTGGGCAAAATGCCACCACATACGCCGCGATTTGGATAGAATAAAAAATGCGCCATCGGCGCATTTTTAGAGCATAGATAATAGATAGTGCGCCGACGGCGCGCTTTTTCATTTCCGTTGCGGGGACATATTTACCACTGCCCCGTCCGCTGCGCGTCCACCCCTTCGCCAGCGAAGGGGAATTCACTCTGTACCAGCCACACAGTTAAATTCCCCTCTGGGAAGCCGGGGTGCCCGCCATGGCGGGGTGTCCCCGGGATCCAGGTTATTAATGCTGTCCACCGATGGTGGACACATCCTTTGAACTTTGCACTTTGAACTCTGAACTTTTTACAGCGGCGGCGCGCCAGCAGAGCCGGATGGCTTAAAACAGCGATATCATGCATATTCCCAGGCCGGCGGCGATAATTGCGCCCAGTGTCAATGGCCAGAAATATTTTTTCACAATTGCGTTCGCGCGTTCCTGGAACCGCCACAATAAATATCCGACAATGGCAAAACGGCCCGTGCGGAATATTGCCGAAACCGCCAAGAACAGCCACATTGGGAACCCGATAAATCCCAACCATATCGCCAGCAATTTATACGGTATTGGTGTGACCGCGGTCAAAACTATAATCAATATGCCATATTTGGAAAACATAGGTTTTATGGCGGTTTCAATCAATTCGGGGTTTGAAAAAGTATTTATCAGCCAAACGCCGACCGAATCGTATAACCATGCGCCAATTAAATATGCCAATGCGCCGCCGACAATCGAACCCAATGCCGCCGCCACCGTGATGGGCAGGGCGCGTTTCTTGTTCGCAATGATGGGTGGGGTCATAAAAACCTCGGGTGGGACAAACAGGAATATAGATTCACATATTGTCAGAAAAAACACCATCCACGCGTACGCGGGGCTTTCAGATTTTTTCAATATATATTCGGCAAATTTCATTTTATTCCCCTGGGGTAAAAATTTTTCTTGATTGTAATTGAATATTTAATATTTTACAATCACATTATATGTATAAAGTCGGGGTTTAATTATGCCAAGAAAACAAAATACCAATAATTCTAATCGTGCGGGACGCGTCGCGGCCAAGGTGCAAACACTGGTTGCGGAAATTTTGCGCGATAATTACAGCGACGATAAATTGTTGGGTGGCGTGTCGTTGGTTGGCGCGGTTGCGCATGGTGGGTTACAGTTTGTGCGTCTGTTCTATTATTCGCGCAATGCCGATGTTGCCGCGGTACAAAAACGGTTGGATGAAATTACGCGCACGGTGCGGTATGAATTGGCCGCGCGTATGGACCAAAAATATGTGCCAGAAATTAAATTTGAATACGACGACACATTGGAACGCGCCGCACGAATTGATGCATTGTTGGAAAATCTGTAAAAAATGTCGCCATGGGGCGACATTTTTTTACAGTGAAATAGTGAAAAATACGGTTGAAAGTTCAAATATACTGGTGTATCATTGCCGCATGCGCCAAAAAAATATCAGAAATTTTGCCATTGTTGCACATATCGATCACGGTAAATCGACCCTGTCGGACCGGTTGATTGAATATACCGGCGGTCTGCAATCGCGCGAGATGAAGGCCCAGGTTCTGGATTCTATGGATATTGAACGCGAACGTGGCATTACTATAAAGGCCCAAACGGTGCGTCTGAATTATCATGCGCGCGATGGGCAAACATACCAATTGAATTTGATGGATACGCCGGGACATGTCGATTTTTCTTACGAGGTGTCGCGCAGTTTGGCCGCGTGCGAGGGCGCGTTGGTTCTGGTTGATGCAACCCAGGGTGTCCAGGCGCAAACACTGGCGAACGCATACCTGGCGTTGGACAACGATTTGGAAATGTTGCCGGTACTGAACAAGATTGATTTACCGTCCAGTGATGTTGCGGCCACGCGCGAACAAATTGCCGATGTTATTGGGCTGGATGCCGCAAATGCTATGTGCGTGTCGGGCAAAACCGGGGCGGGCGTGCCCGAGTTATTGGAAGAAATTGTTCATAAATTGCCATCGCCACATGGCGATGAAAATGCGCCGACGCGCGCGCTGTTGGTCGATTCATGGTATGATTCGTATCTGGGCGTGGTGGTGTTGGTTCGCGTTGTTGATGGAAAATTATCGCGTGGCCAGAAAATACGATTCTTGGCAACGGGTGCGGAATATGTGGTTGAAAAAATCGGGTATTTCACGCCAAAAATGATTGATGCCGATGCGCTGGAAACCGGCGAGATTGGTTTTATTATCACGGGGATGAAAACCATTCACGATTGCCGGGTGGGCGACACAATTGCCGATGCACGGTTTGCACAAAATTCCGAGCCTTTGCCGGGGTTCAAACCATCGGTGCCGGTGGTGTTTTCGTCGTTCTTTCCGGTGTCGGCTGATGATTACCCAGACCTGCGTGACAGTGCGGAAAAACTGGCGTTGAACGATGCGTCGTTTATGTTCACAACAGAAAAATCATCTGCGCTGGGATTTGGGTTGCGGTGTGGTTTCTTGGGATTGCTGCACATGGAAATTATCAGCGAACGTCTGGCGCGCGAGTTTAATTTGTCGCTGATAAACACGGTGCCCAGTGTGCTGTACAAGGTGCATTTGCGCGACGGTACAACGATTGATTTGGAAAACCCGGCCGATATGCCCGATTTGACCAAAATTGAATCGATTGAAGAGCCTTGGGTGCGCGCCACAATTATGATGCCTGATAAATATATGGGCGGAATAATGGCCCTGTGTTCGGAACGGCGCGGGGTTCAAGAAAATATTTCCTATGTCGGAAACCGTGCGGTTTTGGTATACCAATTACCGTTGGCAGAAATAGTGTTTGATTTCTATGACCGGGTGAAATCAATTTCGTCGGGATACGCATCGTTTGATTATGTGGTCAATGGGTATCAACCGTCTGATTTGGTCAAGGTTTCGATTCTGGTCAACGATGAAAATGTCGAACCGTTGTCGTTTATGTGTCATCGCAGTTTTGCCGAACGCCGCGGTCGCCAAATTGTTGAAAAATTAAAAGATTTAATTCCACGCCACCAATTCAAAATACCGTTACAGGCGGCAATCGGTGGAAAAATTATTGCGCGTGAAACTATCGCCGCATATCGCAAAGATGTCACGGCGAAATGTTATGGCGGGGATATTACCCGCAAACGCAAACTGTTGGAGAAGCAGAAGGAGGGAAAAAAGCGTATGCGCACTTTTGGGAATGTTGAAATTCCACAAAGCGCGTTTATCAATGCACTGAAAGTGTCTTGAACAAAAGGATAAAAAATGATGCTGATAAAAAAGTTGCAATATAAACTGATGGCTGACAAGCAAACGCGTGCCAACGATATTGACCAATACAATCAATTGGTGAAAAAATACAATCGTGCATGTGATGCGTGTGCTGAAAAGAAACGCAATATCACCAGACATGTTTTGTTGACGCCCGGCATCTGTTTTAACCAAACTTGTATTATACGGGTGTCGTATGGGGCGGATACTTTTGGTGACCATATTCACATAGACCGCCCGCGTTACGCTTTTTCATATCCATGCCAGTATTTCACATCACAGCAATGTATAAACCGTGGGTGCAAACTGCATGAAAAAAATGCTGAATATTTTCGCGCCATGGACAAGTGCGAGCGGTTAAATGCGCGCCTGGAAAATTTCTGGAATGAAAAATATATTGCATTTGCAAATAAACAAAAATCAAAATAAAGGAATATAAAAATGTTGATTAAAAAAATCAAAGGATTCTTTGCAGAATATAACGCATTGAAAAAATCACGCGATGAAAAGTATCGCATTGCCTGTAACGCGGCCGATAAAATGGTTGTTGAATTGCCGCACGATTGGGCCGATGGTGTAGATGGTCGCGATTTGCATGCCGGTGTACAGCCATGGTGTGTGTCATATATGATGAGCCGCCCCGTCAATATTTTCGGACCCAGAAAAGAAGTTATTGCCAGATACCGTTGCCGTTTCTTTGATGAAAAGCATGTATGCTGTCACAAAAATTGTCCGTCGTACAAACAGAACAAAGAATATATGGATGCTGCCGATGATTACAAAAAATCTTGTGATGCGGTCAGTCGTTATTTCTTTGGGGAACGTACCAAATAATATTGGGGGCGAATATGATTGCAAAGTGGGCAAAATATTGCCAGAAAGTTCCGTACAGCATTCGCGCAATTGACAGTGCCGAATACCGTGCACTGAAAAAGCGCTGCAAAAAACTGCATGCCGAAATGATGATGGCGTATCAAGATATGGGCTGGGTCATTGACAGACGCAATGATGTTGATGATTTGAATGCATGTTTGAAATACTATGTTGATGTAAATCCACGTTCAAACCGCGTGGTTGTTGATGTGCGTGGATGTGCACAATTTGATGCCGAACACAAATGCACGGATCGGGAATGCTTTATGCGTTCGTGGAATGTGCATTATTTTCAACTGCGCGCCGCGTATAAAAATTTAATTTTGACCAAAAGAAATTTTTGGGCCAATAAGTATGCACGCGTAAAATAAAAATTTGGGGAACGCACCATGGCACATCAATTCTTTTTTAATCCGTTCATATTGGATAATTTGCCGTCGCCAGCGGCGGGTTTTGATGTTGTCCAGGATTTATCCGAACCGCGTTTGCGTATGTATATTACCAGTCGTGGTGTAAAAACGTTTTTCGTGCGACACCGTGTGCGTGGCCATGATACGCGCATTATAATTGGCAATTACCCAGATATAGATATCGAAGACGCGCGCAGTGCCGTGCCCGACGCGTTGGCACGGGCCGATGCACCGATAAAGACGCGCAATCGCAAAATGAGTTTTGAAAAATTGGTGAACCTGTATATGGCGGAGCGTGTGCGCCGCACAGAAGCATCGCGTGCAAAACTGATGCGTTCGATTCACCGCCATTTAGGCGATTTGTTTGATAAAAACATATCGGATATTTCGCGCGACGATTGTGTGGCGGTTATTTCAAAAATTGGTGGGCCGGCCATTGCGGCGCGTATCCAGGATTTGCTGCAAAGTATGTTTTTATATGCAGCGTCCATCGGTTGCATTGCGGTCAATCCCGTTGCCGATTTGCCAAAGATAGAACAAAATCGCCGTGTGCGTCCGTTGAATAAACACGGGTTTGTGCGTTTGGTAAATGCGATAAAGCGTGAAAAGTCGCCAAACCTGCGTGCGGCGTTTTTAATGCTGGTGTATGGGTTTGCACCGAAATCGCAAATTTTTGCAATGCAGTGGCGTGATTTAGATTTCAATCATTATATGTGGAATGATAAACCGTTGTCCGATTTGGCGGTCGTTTTGTTACAGGATTTACCGCAAAATGGCCGATGGGTTTTCCCGGGACGGGGGCGCGGCCATTTGACCGACCCGCGTCATACGTGGCGTGCGATTGCGGCGGCATCGGGGACCCCGAATGTGACAATGGATGATGTAAATAAATTTTTGATGCGGCAATTGGTTTGGGCGTCTGATCGCGAGGATATACGCGATAATATGAACAAATTGTTGGCCGAATTATTGGGCCTGTAATTTTTGGGATTTGTTACCGTTTGTTATAATTTCTTGACACCTGGGCCATAAAATGATAGTTTTAGATAACGACGCCCCAACGCGGGCCAAAAATTTAACCGAAACAAAGGATAAAAAATGACAACTTTTGAAAAAGTAAAGAAAATCGTAGCCGAAAAATTGAATGTCAAGGAAGATACAATTTCCGAAACTTCCACATTCGTGAACGATTTGGGTGCTGATTCTTTGGATGTCGTCGAATTCGTTATGGAAGTGGAAAAAGAATTCGATATCACCATTCCAGACGAAGAAGCTGCAAAATTGAACACAGTTGGTGATGCTGTTAAGTATATCGAAGCGCACCAGAAATAATCCGGCGTTTCAGTAAAATGTTCCGTCGCATGGGTGTATGCCTGGCGACGGATTTTTTTTCTGTATTTTATGTGATAAACAGTTTATCATTGCACTGTGTTTAACCATGACAAAGGACAAGGTATGAGAAAAGTAGTTATTACCGGTATGGGAATTGTATCGCCCGTTGGTACCGGCGTTGAATATGCGTGGAAAAATGTTGTTGCGGGGAATTCAGGAATTCGCAAAATTGATACTTTTGATGTATCGGCATTGGCAACCCAGATTGGTGGTATTCCGGTTCGTGGGACCGAACCCGGCCAATATAATCCCGAGGCTGTTTTAGATCCACGCGAAATGCGTAAAATGGATAAATCGATTATGTATGGTGTTGTTGCCGCAGATGAAGCGTTGCGTGATGCGGGGTTGATTGATTATGATGGCGACAAAGAACGCATTGGTGTTTCTGTTGGTGCTGGTATTGGCGGATTGACATCCATTTATGAAAACTGTATTGAATTGTACAACGGTGGTCCGCGTCGCATCAGCCCGTTCTTTATTCCAAAATCTATTATCAATATGACGGCGGGTCACATTTCCATTAAATATGGGTTAAAGGGGCCAAACCTGGCGGTTGTGACCGCATGCGCGACTGGTGCCCATTCAATTGGCGAGGCGGCGCGTTTAATCGAACACGGTGACGCCGACATTATGGTTGCCGGCGGAACCGAGGGGGCAATTGATGTCATCGGTATTGCGGGCTTTAACGCGATGAAGGCATTGTCCACACGCAATGATAATCCAACCGCGGCATCGCGTCCGTGGGACAAAGACCGCGACGGTTTTGTTATGTCCGAAGGTGCGGGTATTTTAATTCTAGAAGAATACGAGCACGCCGTTGCCCGTGGCGCCAAAATTTATGCCGAGGTTGCCGGATACGGCCTGTCGGGTGACGCATACCATATAACCGCACCAGCCGAAGGGGGCGAGGGCGGTCTGCGCGCAATGCGTGCGGCGTTACATGACGCCGGGTTGCAACCGTCAGATGTTGATTATGTAAACGCACACGGTACATCAACCGGTTTGGGCGATATGGGCGAATTGGCGGCGGTTCAGAAATTGTTTGGTGATTTGCCGGTATCTATGTCGTCAACAAAATCTGTGACAGGGCACTTGTTGGGGGCAGCCGGCGCGGTCGAGGCGATATTCTGCACATTGGCCATTCGTGATGGCGTTGTGCCGCCAACCATCAATTTGGAACACCCCGAAGAAGCGGTTGGTAATTTCGACTTGGTGCCGAATGTGGCCAAGAAACGCAAGGTTGATGTCGCCATCAGCAACAGTTTCGGGTTCGGTGGAACAAACGCATCGTTGGTTTTGAAACGGTGCTGATGATAAAAACGCCCCATTGGGGCGTTTTGATCAGAGCATAGATAATAGAGCATAGAGAATAGATACATAAAACAAAAAACACCACAAAAGTGGTGTTTTTATTTTGGTCGGAGTGACTGGGCTGCGCTGGGCGCGACCTTGGCTCGTTCGTGTGGCTGCGAACCGGCATACTGCCGTCTGCCTCTCGCCTGCGGTTCGAACCGCTTTCCTCGCTGGTTCGAACCCACACGTTCGTGCAAAACAAAAAACACACCACAAAAGTGGTGTTTTTATTTTGGTCGGAGTGACTGGGTTCGAACCAGCGACCTCTACGTCCCGAACGTAGCGCTCTACCAGGCTGAGCTACACTCCGAAAACTAATACTGTTTTCTATGCGCCACGGATTATGCAACGCGCAGAACAAAAAATCAACAACTTTTATTTTTCATTTACACTTGTAAATATCAAAAATTTTGTCATATTTTATCAGTACTGATGAAAGGAATAAAAATGTTTGCATTACGATTTCTGAAAAAGGATAAATTCGACAGCTATGATGATTATTTACAAAATGCTGTACCGGTTATTCCAGATAACTTTAATTTTGCATACGATGTGATTGATGTTCTGGCGGTCGAAGAACCAGACAAGGTTGCATTACTGTGGACAAATGACAGTGGCGAAAAAAAGACTTTTACATTTCGCGATTTATCACAAATGTCAAACGCGGTGGCGAATTTCTTGGCGTCGCGTGGTTTGAAAAAAGGCGACACGGCGTTGCTGTTTATGCGCCGCCGTTGGGAATATTGGATTTTAATGATGGCCATGCACAAATTGGGCGCGATTCCAATTCCGTCAACCAATCAATTAAAGGCCGAGGATATTAAATATCGTATTGATACGGCCGGGGTTGCGGCAATTATTGCGTTTGACGATGGTGCGGTTATGAATGAAATTAAAACCGCCATTGGCGATGGTGCAATTCAATTGATTTCGCACGATGAAATTGCGCGCGCAACTGAAACCGAACCGACAACATTTACGCGTGTACCCAATGAAAACAGCGACACCATGGTGATTTATTTCACCAGTGGTACAACCGATTTACCCAAAATGGTTGCGCATAATTTCACATACCCGTTGGGGCATATTAACACGGCCGTGTTTTGGCAGCGTCTGCGCGATGGTGATATTCATTTGACGGTATCCGAATCTGGTTGGGCCAAATGTTCGTGGGGTAAAATGTATGGTCAATGGATGGCGGGCGCAACTGTATTCGTGTACGATTTTTCGGGAATTGCAACCGCACACGATTTGTTGACAGCAATGGCTGAAAACCATGTGACATCATTCTGTGCACCACCAACCGCGTATAAAATGCTGATACATGGTGATTTGTCAAAATATGATTTGTCAGCTTTGACCAAGGTTGATATCGCGGGCGAGGCATTGAATCCCGAGGTGTATTATAAATTCTTGGAACAGACGGGCATTAAATTGCGCGAGGGTTTTGGTCAAACGGAAACTTGCTTGATGCTGTTTACAAACGAATGGATTGAACCGCGTCCGGGCAGTATGGGTATGCCGGCCGCCGGATGGGATGTCCAATTGTTGGATGAACGCGGGCGCCCGGTGCCCGATGACACGGTGGGCGAAATTTGCGTATCGTTGAAAAACGGTCGTCCGGTTGGTTTGTTCCAGGGCTATCATAATGCTGAAAAATTGACCGCATCGGCATTTCGCGATGGCGTGTATCACACGGGCGATGTCGCATACCGCGATGCCGATGGGTACTATTGGTTTGTTGGCCGTAATGACGATTTGATAAAAACATCTGGGTATCGCGTCAGCCCGTTCGAGGTCGAATCGGTATTGCTGGAACATCCCGCCGTGCGCGAGGTTGCCGTCACTGGTATTCCTGATGCATCGCGTGGTATGGCGGTCAAGGCGACAATTGTTCTGAACAAATATTTTCAACAGACCGAATTTTTGAAGGGTCAATTGCAACAGCATGTTCGTAATCGCACCGCGCCATACAAATGCCCGCGTGTAATTGAATTTGTGGACAGTTTGCCCATGACAATCAGCGGCAAGATTAAACGCGCACTGATACGCACAATTGACAGCACCAAAAACGCAATTGTTGACCCGATTAAAAGTACAATCGGTTTTGGCAAGGAAGATGAAAAATAGGCCGCCGTATGAAACGTAAAAAAAGACACATTCACATCAGTAAACTGGCCCAGTTATCAATTGCAGTAATTGCGCTGGGGGTGGTTGGAATTGTGTATGCGTTTGGTATTGCGTCGCCAGTGCGCCAGATGACAACTTTCCGTGTGTCGCGTGGCGCGTCGGTTGCATCGGTTGCAAATGGCTTGGTTGCGGCTAATTTAATATCGTCGCCCGATATGTTCAAATTCGCGGTGCGTGCGCATGGTGGAAAAATACAAAGTGGCGAATATGATGTGCCGCGTGGCACCAGTGTGTGGCGCATGGCACACATTTTGGCGCGTGGCCGCGTTGCCACAACCACAATCGTTATCCCCGAGGGTATGACCATACGGCAAATTAAAAATCAATTGTTGGCGGATGCGTCGCTGTCCGGGGCGGTTGAATGTTCGGCGCCTGGGGCGGCGGCGGTGTGTAATTTGCGCGATGGTGATGTGTTCCCCGATACATATCGCGTGGCACGCGGTACGGCGCGTTTGGCGGTGCTGGATTTGGCGCGCCAGAAAATGAACACGGTTCACGAAAATTGGACACGGGCAGGGCGGCGCGCGCCCAAACCATTGGCAAACTGGAACGATGTTTTAACATTGGCATCCATTGTTCAAAAAGAAACGCCACGCGAATCGGAAATGCCGATTGTTGCCAGTGTTTATCTGAACCGGTTGCGTAAAAATATGCGATTGCAGGCGGACCCAACGGTGGTATATGCATTGACGGGCGGTTTGGGCGATATGCAGGGTGCGGCGTTGCTGCGTGGGCATTTGCGCGTGGACAGTCCATATAACACATACACGCATGGTGGTCTGCCGCCGGCACCAATTGCCAATGTCGGTTTGGCGGCGATTCGGGCCGTGCTAAACCCGGCGGATACGAATTACCTGTATTTTGTGGCCGATGGGCGGGGTGGGCATCGTTTTTCAAATTCGTATTCGGAACATCAACGCAATCACGCCGACTGGCGTCAGATAAAAAAATTACGCAATGGTAAATAGAAACTCCGTCATTCGTTAAATTTTTTAATAATTTTGTTTTGTAATAAATTGCTTTGTGATATAAATAAAACACCCGGATTCCCGGGTGTTTTTTAATATCTGTGGGAATAAATCCCGATTCGCGAACGCGCGAATTATAACATATTTTGGGAATTTTTGCAAAAATCTTTGTGGTTGAATATAGGTATAAATTCACTATAAAATATAATCAGTCAGATAACATTCTGGCAATCTTTAACAAAAGGAAAGGATATATTATGAAAAAATTAGCTTTAACTTCCTTGATGGCTGTATTTGCGGTTTCGGCTGCGAACGCTGCGGCGATTAATGATAATCCGCTGTATCGTCCAGACCAGGGCAAATTTTACAGCATGACCACGGTGGCGTCACATTCCAAGGCGACAACAGATTGGGCGGCGTCCGAAGAATTTGGATATGGCATCACAGATAAATTGGCGATTGCGGTCGCGACATCTGTTGATGAAAGTGATTGGTTTGATTCATCTGATTGGGATACATTGGGCCTGGGGTTGTCCTATCGCGTAATGGATATGAACGGATGGATGGTTGATTTGACTGGCAGCTATGGCGTTGGTCCAGTTATGCCATACAAAGGTTCGTTCTTGGATAAAGATTTGACATACTATCAGTGGTCAATTGGTGCCCAGGTTGGTAAAACAATGGGTAATTTGACACTGGCTGGTCACGTTGCAATGGATTATGTGAACAGTGAATCGTTCAATTGGAATGATGACGGTTGGCATACAGTTCGCTTGGGCGCAGATGCGTTCTTGACATTGAACGACAACTGGGCACTGGTTGGCGGTGTTGAATATACCGGCACGACTGATGACAAGATGTTTGGTAAAGTCAAAGTTGAAAACGCTGGCACATGGACCGGGAAAATTGGTGTGAACTATAATTTCTCGGATGACACATTTGTTGGCGCGTATGTTGGACGTACAATGTCTCATACTGGTGCAGGCTCGTGGTCCACAGACGCTGGCTTTGCATTTGGCGGCAAATTCGGTATCCAGTTCTAATATTTAATTGGAACAAATATAAACCCGCGCAGCCTGTGCGGGTTTTGTTTTTGAATTTCGTCCTGTTGTGCGTCAGGTGGCATTGGCGGTACAATTGTACCAAGATGGCCAAATTGCGCAATTTTTTTGGAATTATGTTGATAATCGGCGTATGTGCAGCATCGCGCGCCGATGTCGGCGACGTCAGTCGTATTGTGCGCCCCGGTGAATTTTCAGCGCATTTTGGCGTGGCGTTTACAACGGGCGCCACGCGTGGCGGTCATTCACAAACCGATTTTGCGGCCGGTCGCATACATAACACCAGTTTGACATTGGATTACAGCCCGAATGATTATTTCACTGTGCAATTCAGCACGGATAACGATTATTCTGATGCGCAAATTGGTGCTTTATATAAAATATGGACGACACCACCGTTGAAATTCGAGGCCGGCATAGCATACGGCCCGGCATGGACCCGGCGTGCCGTTGATGGTGCGCGGTATGGCCGAAACAATGTGACATTTGATATGCGACTGCACGGGGTGCGGATGTCGCGGGCCCAGTGGTCGGTCAAAATATCGCCACAATTCGTAATGGATGACGACGGCAATTTCTGGAATATAAAAATTTCGCCACAAATTATGTACTATTTTGTTCAAAACCTGGCCACCATTTTGGGGCTGGATTATGATTTCTTGCAAATTTCGCGGCCCAAAACAATATATAACCGTTCGGTCAGTGCCGAGGCTGTATATAATTTATCGCACGCCGCATCGGTAAACCCGTATGTCAAATATCATTTTGAAACCAGGGATGCCGACAATAACTTGATGAACTATGATAACTTTTGGAAACTGGGTGTCGGTTTTTCAGTGAAATTCTGATTTTTTTCTGTATTTTTTATTTGTCCAGTTTGGATTTTACACCAATAAATTTTTTGTCATTGGTGCGCCGGCGCGCAATCCCCAAAAACGGGCGGTTTTCCAGTCCAAATTTAACAAAAAATCCCATATTCTGCTTGACAATACGGGGGCGGGTGGTTATAGTATGTTCGCTTTCCGTGTAAACAAGGAAAGTGAAAAAACACAGAAAACTGCGACATTTAACGGATTTGTCATCGCATTATTATGCGGGGATAATTCTGGTTGCGGGTTTTGTGTGGACCAAAAAAACAAGAACAAACAAAGAGATTTGAATGCCAACAGTAAATCAACTGATTCGGAAGCCGCGTAAAAAGGTTGTCGTGAAATCTACGGCGCCTGACATGATGGAGGCTCCCCAGAAACGTGGTGTTTGCACACGTGTGTACAC
>CAKQNS010000001.1 GCA_934255455.1 uncultured Alphaproteobacteria bacterium | reverse complement strand
TCAGCGGTTTTCAAGACCGTCGCATTCGACCGCTCTGCCACCCATCCGAAACTGTTTCTTTTTTACCGCCGGTCTTTCAAACCTGCGGTTTTGTTCGCACCGCACTGCGGGCTCACCATTCGTTCGCGCTCGGCGACGCTCTGCTTGCCTTGCTGACTCATACGCAAGACCGTCGCTATTGCCCCGCTCTACCACCCATCCGAAACTGTTTCGCCACACGGTGCCTTGGTGTGCTGTGCGGTGGCAGTATAATTTAATGTGGCCGGGTTGGCAAGTGTTTTCTTTCGCACATTAATATAATCCACGAATTTTACGACGCCATTTTGCCGACGGCACCGCGCACGCCACCACGCGCAACAATTTACGAATTCCCGCCGCAAACACGCTGGTTGACATCTTTTTATCCGTGTTTCCACGCAGCCACTGTGTTCCGCCGTATTTTGGGCTGTCTTTGGCGCGACTGATTATTTTCACCATTATGCGTTGACGCAATGGGATATGTTTCAATTCACCTTCGGGGAAACCGTACGCGCGCCCGCACAGCAAGAAATTCGGATGTTTGACCATATACGCATTCAAGTGTGATTCATCGTCAACGCACGCCACGATATTACGTTTCAAATCAGTTTGAATATTTTTTGCCAACACCCGGCACATTTTCAAAAATGCGTCCGCCGTGCCACCATTAAACGCCCCGCACACATAATGGCGACCGTGACCATACGGCACGCACGCGGCGGATTCGGACCGCCGTTCGTACGGGTAATGGTCGGGCACCTGGTCTATGTCGCCAGACATTCCGGGATGCAGCCCCGCGACTAACCCATTATGCCATTCGCGCGGTGTAATTTCCGCCAAATCAACCGGGTTATAGAATTGGAAATTCGCATTAAAGAAATAGACATAATCAAATTGCTGTAATTTATCCGCCACACCCAAAAACATTTCAAAGCGCATCAGGCTGTCATACGGCCACCCGCGTTTTTCTGCGGGAATAATAGTGATATTTTTTCCGCGCATCGCGGGCGTCGGGCTGTCCGTCCAGATAAAGTAATGTTTGTCACACGGCGTCAGATATTTTTCGCACGATTTGTAAAAATCATCCCAAAACACCGTATAGCGGCCGAGTGCGATATACAAAATGGCAACTTGCGTCATGTCAATTCCCCTTGGCATATAAAAAATAAAGAAACCGCCCACAGAAATGGCGGTTGGGGAGTTGGTAAATCAATATATCAGTGATTCTGTTGCCTTTGGTTGAACCTTATAGCAAACAGCCCCCCAACCAAATGGCAAGGGGATGATTACGATGCGAAATGCACCGAAAACATCAGATTACGATGCATTCGCACCGAATATATTGGGCTTACCACAGCCCCGAACCAACATTCCGGGTTGATTCTGTGTACATTTTGGCATATCAAAGGAATAAATTCAAGGCAAAGAACGCGACAACGCACAACTAGCGATTATGGCGACGCACGGCGCACGCAAAAATCACCGCGCCCGCGATAAACATTATTGCCGACAACAATTGCCCCATGGTCAGCCCCCAACTGGTCAAGAAACCAATTTGGGCATCTGGCATACGGAATTGTTCACAGAAAATGCGCGCGATCGCATACCCTATACCCAGCGCACCACCAATTGCCCCCGGATAGCGACGCAATTTTGTAAATTTATACAGACAAAACATTATGATGAACAGCAAGACACCTTCGGTGGCGGCCTCGTATAATGGGCTGGGATGCAGCGGAATTTGTGTATACCCATTGAACACAACGCCCCATGGCGCATCGGTTGGACGGCCCATAACCTCCATATTTATAAAATTCGCAATGCGGCCAAAAAAGAACCCTATTGGTGTCACCACCGCCAGCAAATCCAGTATACGAAACGCAATATTTGGTGTGGTGCCTGAAATTACGTTTGTGCGGCGCAATGTGCGCGCATACAAAAACACGGCAATAATCACCCCAACCAGGCCGCCGTGGAAACTCATTCCGCCGTGCCACACCGCAAATATTTCCAACGGGTGCGCAACAAAGAACGGCAAATTATACATCAGCACATACCCCAACCGGCCACCCAAAATCACGCCCAAAATAACCGCGGTCAACAAATCGTCCAACTGTTTTTTATCCAATCTTATCTGGCTGTCGCGTGAATTCATTAAACGTCGAAACAACAAATATCCAACAATAAACGCCGCCACGTATGCCAGCGCATACCAACGAATATCCAGTCCAAAAACCGAAAAAGCCACCGGGGAAATGGGGTCAATAACAACAGCCATATTTTAATCCTTTGTGTTGGGGTCATTGTACCCACAATCGGGCGCGCGTTGCAATAAAAAATACAGGTCGCAATGCGACCTGTACCATATAAACGAAATACAAATTATCTTTGGTTTGAATGTGCGGCAACGCTGGCACGCAAACGCGCAATAATTTTTTCACAACGTTCGATATATTCCACATCTGGATATTTGCGAGCCATTTCGGCATCGCGTTGGGCGATAACCTCGTCCAGACGTTTAGCAAAAGAATTTTTTGCCTCGCGCGCAGCGGCGGTTGATTCCAGAATGCCCAAATCTGCCTTGCTGGCCAATTTTGGTCTGCCGACGCCATCTGAATAGTTGTGTACAAAAGCCATTTTTATCCCCCTTGGTTTAATAAATTCTGACCCTAATATAATTGACAAATATTGTTTTGTCAATAACTATTTTATAAAAAATAAAATGATTTCGTTAAAACTTGAATTATTACCCATACTGTACTATATTTGACGCATACAAGAATAAAATACAAATATAAGGAGAAAACGTGGTTCAGAAAAAGGCTATTTCAACCGTTGGGGGTATTGATTTATACCTGAAACGAATTTTTGCGTTAATGTTTGGCGCGGTTGGCGTGACGGCATTGGCGGCGTTTGTCACAATGGCGACACCTTTGTGGGGAATGCTGTTCACCGAAACAGGTATGTCGGCATTTTATTATATTTTGCTGTTCGGTGGATTGGCGTTGTCTATTTGGACCCAGGCACGCGCATTTTCTATGTCACCGGCACGGGCAGCGGCGCTGTTGTTTGTATATGCCGCGACATTAGGCATTGTGATGACCCCATTGTTATTGGTCGCAATTACAAATAACCCACTGACCATTCTGTCGGCATTTGGGCTGGCCGCAATAATGTTTGCGTGCATGGCACTGTTTGGGTACAAAACGGTCAAGAACCTGTCATTCCTGGGTATATTCCTGTTTATGGGAATGATTGGTTTAATCCTGGTTGGATTGGCGTCATTCATCTGGCCGGCTATTGTTGGTGGTACATTTGGCACAATAGTATGCCTGATTGGCGTATTAGTATTCGCACTGTTTACCGCGTATGATATGCAGAATTTAAAATACGCATATAATTCGGCTGCCGGTGACGAACACCAGAAAAACCAATTGGCGGTATTGGGCGCATTGCACCTGTATATATCGTTCATCGCAATGTTCCAGTATCTGCTGAGCTTGTTTAACCGCGATTAATTAAACCAACAAAGGAAAGAAAAAATGGCGTATAAAATTGACCCATCTAAATGTATCGGTTGCCACACATGTATGGGCGCATGCCCGGTATGTGCAATCGCAACCGCGGCCGATGGCAAATGCGTAATTGACCCGGCGAAATGCATTTCGTGCGGCACATGCGCGGCGGTGTGTCCGGTTGCGGCGATTGCCCCCGATGTACAGTAATATGTACGAACGATAAAAACGGGGCGTTTGCCCCGTTTCTTTTTGTTGCAAATATGCAAAAACAGTATAATAATTGGTGCGTTAAAAATAGAGGATAAAAATGCCAGCAAAATCAGTAAA
This sequence comes from uncultured Alphaproteobacteria bacterium, assembly GCA_934255455.1. Classification (GTDB taxonomy): domain Bacteria; phylum Pseudomonadota; class Alphaproteobacteria; order Rs-D84; family Rs-D84; genus Enterousia. The sequence continues at coordinate 242,507 of CAKQNS010000001.1, read as the reverse complement.
TGATATCGTCGCATTATGCAAGCGGCGCGGTTTTATTTTCACGGGTTCTGAAATCTATGGGGGCCTGGGTGGTGCATACGATTACGGTCCATACGGTGTTGAATTGATGAAGAATATTAAAAACGCATGGTGGAATGCCATGATTTATTCCCGCAATGATATCGAGGGACTGGATGCGGCATTGATTTCTAATCGACTGATGTGGAAATATTCCGGGCACGAGGGCAGTTTTTCCGACCCATTGGTTGAATGCAAAAAATGTGGTGCCCGCATGCGCCAGGATAAAATGAAAGATCCGACCAAATGCGACAATTGTGGCAGCACGGATTTAACCGACCCACGCGCGTACCAGTTGATGATGGGGCTGTCCATTGGGGCAACCGCCGATGGTGCAATCAATGCGTACCTGCGCCCAGAAACTGCGACCACAACATATGTTAATTTCAAAAATGTGTTGGATGCGTGTCCACATAAATTGCCATTTGGTATTGCCCAAATTGGCAAGGCATTCCGTAACGAAATTTCCCCACGTGGGTTCGTATTTCGTATGCGCGAATTTGAACAGGCAGAAATGCAATACTTTATAAACCCGGCCGACGACGCAAAATATTTCGAAGAATGGAAGAAAACGCGTATGGCGTGGTGGGTAAATGTACTGGGCATTCCGGCGGACAAATTGCGTTTTACCCCGCACGAAAAATTGGCCCATTATGCCAAGGCCGCGGGCGACATTGAATATGCATTCCCCGATGGTTTTGACGAGGTCGAAGGTGTTCATAATCGCCAGGATTTTGACCTGGGGTCACATACCAAGGCACAAAATGAATTCAAAATTTCTGCGCATGTTATGGAAAACCACGACAGCACGGTTAAATTGGCATATTCCGACCCACAAAGTGGCGAAAGTTTCATCCCATTTGTTATTGAAACCGCAATGGGCGTGAACCGCGCTATGTTGGCCGTGATGATAGAGGCATATACCGAAGAAACATTGCCAGATGGCAAAACCCGCACGGTGCTGAAACTGAAACCAAAATTGGCACCGGTCAAGGCGGCAGTTATTCCATTGGCCCGCAATGTACCAGAATTGGTGCAAACCGCGAATGATATTGAAAACGCATTGCGCGCGCTGCACATCGGACGCATTGAATTGGAAAATTCGGGCAACATTGGTAAAAACTATCGCCGGCACGACGAAATCGGCACCCCGGTGTGTATCACTGTTGACCACCAGACACTGGAAGACGGTACGGTGACACTGCGCCATCGCGATGATATGAGTCAGGAACGCGTCGCCATCGCAGATGTTCCGCGTCGCGTGACCGAAATCATCAATGCATAAAAAAACGCGCCATTGGCGCGTTTTTTAATTTTGTCGTTCGGGGATGGGAATTTCCTCGTTATAAAATCCCAAGAAACGCGTGCCCGTTGCGCAATAGAATTTTTGCAACGAATCCTTGTATTCCGTGACCGCCGATGCCCAACGGTTTTCTATGTCTGACTGGGCACCCTGGTACGCCGAAAACGCACCCAATGCGCCACCAGTACCGGCACCGATTAATGTGCCCTTTAACCGTGCCTTGTTTCCCAGGTCAATAATATTTCCATCGGCCGCCGTGCGATACACCGGATAGAACGATGCCAATGTTGCATCCGCCAATTTGTCAGATGCGTTGCCGGTACTGGTGCGACCATATATGTCGGCATTGCTGTGTTTAGATTTCCAATCGGCCCAATCTTTTTTACGCATACCGAACGCCTTGTCCTGGAAATACGGAATCAACGCGGGGACCTGTTTGTCCATTGTACTGGCCGATTTAATTGGCGTGTAAATGCCGCCGTCACCATGTTGCCCAGATTTTATTTCGCCGTTTTCCAGATAAAACTGGTACGCCAGCTCGGATTGAACGCGCGCGAAATCGTCAGTGCTGGCGGATTCTAAATCTTTATCCGTATATGCCGTCAAAACAATGTTCATCAATTCAGTTGCGCGGCAATTTTTGTTATCCGCGTCACACACCACCGTTGATGCACCGTCACTGATGTTGAAAAACGCGTGTTTATCGCCCGCCAATTCGGCGCCCGTCACAACCATACCCCACAGGCATGTTGTTTGACTGTCGCCAACCTTGCAATCTTCGACACGCAAAACGGAATCGCCACTTGCCGCCATATTGCCAACCACGCCACCCGCCGCAGCATTCACGCCGGTCGACAGAATCATATCACCCGCGACCTTGCCCCCGAATGCGTTGCCCGCCATCAACGCGCCGCCGGCCAAACTGCCCACGACAGTACTGGTGATTTTATCTTTGCCGCCACCAAATACGCCATCGTGTCCCAGTTCATTTTTGCCGGCAATATTTCCGCCCAGGCCACCAACAACCAAGCCCGCGGCTATTTTCAACCCAGCATTTTGTTTTTGTTCCTGGTTCATAACATTGATAACATCATCCTTGGTCGGGGCATTATCCGCCGGAAAAGTGACCTGGCCCGCATCGGCCGTATATGAAATTTCCGGAAAATCCGATATATTACATTTAACCGTGTCGCCCGTCGCAACATTTGCGCGCGCCAATACGGTGTCGGTGCCACCCACGCCCATTTGATACCCACGCAATTCAACCACCGCGACGCATGCACTGGCGCCACCCGCGCCCCGCCCCGCCGTTGGTGTATCCCATGCGAATTCACCATTTGGGTACACATTTGCGCATGAATTCAAATCATCCATTGTCGCACGCGCGGTCGTGTCACCGCGCATAATTTGATTGGCCAGGTTTGCATTTGCGACCCGAATTGGCAATTCAACCGTACCAACCGCCCCATCTGTCGCCGTCACATCATTTTGAACCGCGACCGCATTTTGTGCATTTACCTGGGCATATCCGGACGCATAGCTGCGCGATGCATTACCAACGCGAATTCCGGCAAAGGCCGGAACAGAGCATAGAGCATAGATAATAGATAATAGATAATAATGTGATTTCATTCTCTCCCCCAATTACGGTGCCCTAGAATTGCAATCTTGCACGAATGCCCAAATCAACCGCGCTCAACCGGCCGCTTTCGTACCAATTCGTATAGTGGAACACACTGTCGTATGGGGCCTGATATTCACCACCGGCGCCGTCACCCAACCATTCAGTTTGCGATACGATAATACTGCCCGATGTTTTAACCTTGCCCAAATTGGCATAGCGGACAAAGAAATCAAGTTTTATGCCACCTTCGAGTTCGGTGGTCAAACCCGCCTCGACCGAAAATGCCAATTGTTCGGTTGTGCCGCCATTGTGGTATGCATAAATATCAGAAATACCGGTCAAATCGCCCGCGCCCGCGGCCGATGGGTCCATTTCAGAATAGAATGTATTATCGTATACAACATAATCGGCAATGGTATTCAGCGACATACCAACGCCCGCCCCAATATACGGACGCAATGCGCCGCCGGCCAAATACCCGGTATACGAATCAATGTTATAATACACATTCAACATTGTCGTGTTTGATGTAATCGCGCCACCCGAAACCTGGGTCGTGATGTATCCGCCCGCGCCATCTGCAGACTGGGTCGATGAGGCATAGCCCAACCCCGAATAGCGCAAATATGAAAAATCAACACGAATATCGTTATTGATTGCCGCACCGATTGAAACCTGCAATGGAATAACAGAATCAGATTGGAAATTCGCAGTTTTGAATGCCCCGGGAACAACGAAAGCCTTGTCTTCGTTCTTGTAATCGGCATCCATACCGCCAGAAACCGACATAGCGTATGCCGCCGACAAACCGATGTACAAACCACTGTCGGCCAGACGGTCATAATCCGCGGCCTGGTAATATTGGCGACCCGCATTTGTTGCGGTTGCCCCCACGCGTGGCAATTGCCCGGTAATGCGTGTTGGCTGGGCCGCATTTGTGCGTGTGTATGTGCCACTGCTAGTATTCTGGTAACCGTTTGCAACCTGTGGCATCGTTGAAACCATACGACTGTTTGTGCCGTTATTGACATTCTGGTAACCATTTGCGACGCGCGGTGTTGTTGAAACTATGCGACTGTTTGACGAAGGCAAATACATGTTGTTGCCGCCCGCCACGGTTGGCACCTGGCCCGCCGGATATGCCGCCTGGTACACCGGATATGCGGCATTTGCAGACGATACCACCGACATAACAGCGCCCGCCAATATGGCAAAAATATTGATTTTTTTCATCACCTGACCCACTTTCTTTGCCAACATTATATCACAAAAATCGCCGACATAAAAGTATTTAGTATAAAACATGGGGCCGCCGCAAACGGCAACCCCAATCAGTCCAATATAATTTTATTTTGTATTAAAATGTAAAGTTCAGACGAACGCCGACCTCGGCCTTGACATCTGTTCCATTTTGGGATTTCATGTGTGAATCATCGAATGTGTATTCACCATAGAATGTCACCTGGGTATTATCGGTCAATTGATTAGAAACCGATGCACCAATAACATATTCATCCCAACCATCTTTCATATCGGCCAATTGTTGTTCCAATTGACGGGCCAATGCCTGCATTGCCGGATTCAATGGGGTGACAATTTCCTTTAACCCCTTGTTTGAATGGCGGTTAAATTTGAACCAACCACCGGTGCTCCACCGGTCCGAAAACTGATAGAATCCGTTTACACCGGCACTGAAATCGGTATAGCCCTTTATCTTGGCCGAAATGCTGTACGGTGCACCCGCCAACGCCAAGAATTGTTCGGCCGTGATAGGTCCCGTCACATTAGTAATACCAAAACGGTTATACAAAGCCTGTTGAACATTTGGGTTAGTGTTATCGCCTGCAACGCGAATCATGTTGTTGTCACTGCCAAATGTACGCAAAACCTCGGCATACGCCTGCAATGTCAATTTATCCCAAACATGACCGAATTTTGTTCCGGCGTGGAAACCCCACATACCGTCGGAATAGTTGTCATAATCAAACACGCCCGACAATTTTGTGCCATTCATTTTCACATTGTATGTGCCGCGCATTTCACCGACACCGCCCAAGTGAATATCGCCATACAAATCCCACACAAAACCGCGATACAGGTTCAAAATGCGGTATGTTGTGCCCAGACGTCCGCCCGACAGACCGGTACGACCAATGTCGTTATCGTGGGTATACTGCAACATAAAATGCGCCGCCCAGCGATCGGTTATTCCGTATCCCATTTCTTCTTGGACACGGACAATCGGAAACTCCAGTGAACCATCGTGGTTCTTTTCACGGTGCGCCCATGAATTATCGGCGACCTTTAACATAATGCCGTTGGACAATTTGGAATAGAACATATTTTGTTCTGGCAAATACAACGGGTTTTCCATATTGTGAACCGTTGCATATCGTTGCCCCGGAACATTAGCAGCCATTGCTGGCACAGTCAGAACCGATGCAGCAACCGCCATTTTCAAAGTTTTTTTCATCAAAATAACTCCTTGGTTGTGATGAAATTCTGCGGCCCCCATTATTGGCAAGACCGGAGGTCATATCCACACCGCCCATTATTGGCAACAGTGTGTTTTTGCGACACGACCATTTATCAGGATATACCCTTTTTGGGAATAAAGTCAAAGAAATCTTTTTCTTGCAAAATTTATTTATGCTGGTATGCGACAACGCACGGCACAATTTTTTCCCAGTTTTCTGCCGAAATCCAGGCGCGAGGTATTGTAATACTGTTATGCTGGCCCGCCGACATTTTTTGCAACGCGTCACCATTTTTTGCATTTATGATTTGATTCAGGTGCACCATTGCACCACCAATTACCCCCGGCAACACGAATGTAATGTCGGTATCGGCACGCAATTCATTGCGTAATTCCAGTGTAATTTTGTCCGTGTCCACCGCGGTTACCACACCCGCCGCGTGCCAATCAGATGTTGAACGCGTTGTTTCGTAATCGTGCGCGTCTGCCCCCAAATTTCCGTCAAAAAACGCCGTGGTGTATCCGCGCGTTTCCAATTTATTTAATTCTGCCATAAATGGCGCCGGGTCAAAATGCGCCGGGTCCGCCGCGTACGCGTCCATTGCGGTGCGATATGCGTTTGTCACCATACCAACATAATATTCACTGCGGTTGCGGCCCTCTATCTTTAATGAATCAGGCCCCGCATCAATAATTTCGGCCAAATGCGGCATTAAACACAAATCGCGCGAATTCATAATGTATGCGCCACGCGAATCCTCGTCAATGGGCATTTCGATACCAGATTCGGTTTCGCGCAAGATAACATCATATTTCCATCGGCACAGTTGCGCGCACGCACCGCGGTTTGATGGACGCCCCGTGATAAAGTTTGACAACAGGCATCGACCCGAATAACTCATACACATTGCGCCATGAACAAATATTTCCAATTTTGTGTCGGGACACGCCGCACGAATTGCGCGAAACTCGGCAAAAGGGACTTCGCGCGCCAAAACGCACAATTTTGCGCCCGCCGACGCCCAGAATTTAACCGACGCCGCGGAACAAATATTTGCCTGTGTCGACACATGTATCGGCATATCGGGGTGATGCGCACGCACCCACATCATAACACCCGGGTCCGCCACAATCAGCGCGTCGGGGGCCAGGTAATTTATCATTTCACTGACGCGGGTCATATTTGCATATTCGCGTTCATGCGCAAACAGATTAAACGCCAGATAAACCCGTTTGCCCGCCGCATGCGCCAGGTCTATGCCCTGCTTTACCTCGTCAACTGTAATTTTTGCACGCGCCCGCATTGAAAACCCCGGCAGTCCCGCATAAATTGCGTCCGCGCCATATAAAATGGCGGTTTTGAATGCGTCCAATGTACCGGCCGGTGCCAATAATTCTGGTAATTTAATCATAATTTTGCCCTTTGCTGTATATTTTTTACGGTTATTACATAAAATCAAGCAATTTATAAATTTTTATACTTGAAATCGCCCCCGGAACCATGTATAGTAAAGCCCGTTGCCAGTTTAGCTCAGCTGGTAGAGCATCTGATTTGTAATCAGAGGGTCGTTGGTTCAAGTCCGACAACTGGCACCAGAATTACCGCGGTCACCCGCGGTTTTTTGTTTGTAATATAACAAAAAAAGCCCGCCAGTTGGCGGGCACATTTTATCGACAATTATTGGCACGCAATATCATATTGTTTTTTGCCATCAACACATTGTAACATCGGCGCGATGCGTCACTGACCGATTTGAAATCAATGCGATTTTCCAAAACATAATTTTGCAACGAGAGAGTGCGCAAATACACCTTTTCAACATCGCAATATGGCGTATCTTGTTTTGGGGAAATATTCACCCGCGATTCACCATCCAAATATTGCACGGTGTTATTGTTTTTCTGGTAAAAGATTCCACCAACACCGTGTTCAAAACTTAATGAATGTGCACGAACATAGGGATTGTCCCACATTTGTCTCTGGTCTGCATTAAACGCACGAAAAATTGGTTGATATATAATTGTGCGCATGGGTGACGCCATCATATTCATTACAACCGGATGCACCGCCCTATTGCGCCCCGGTGTCACATCAGAATAGTTTTTCGCGCGATCGTCACTTTTGTGAATTTTAGAGACGTTTGGGAATCCCAATTTCCCTGAAACCAGGCCATGTTCGGATGCACTGGTAAACACATAGTTATCAATAATCAATTGAAATACACTGGGCGAATCCAAAAACAAATCTGTCGCCACACCAACAAACGCCAAACCCTTGCCAAAATCGGCAATGCGTTCAATCATCAGCACTCTATCTTTTAAGCCAACACGGTCGGCAATATGAAATTTTGGGTTTGCTTGCTCTATCTGGTTAGACAATGTCAATTCGCCCAACCATAATCCAACGCGGATTTTATCCATCCAATCCAGGAATGTGTGAATTTGCATGGCATCCAAAGATTTGCCCGCACGAATATCCGCCAATATGGACTGGGCCTGGCTTTCCAGTTGGGCAAATTTTGAATTACATTCCGTGCACGCCGGAAATGTCAGTTGACTGAACGGAATTTGCTTATCGGTCACACCATCCAGGTGGCAAACCCGCTTGTACCGGTCGGTTTCCTTGCTCAACCATTGTGGAATAACATGTTCTTTGTTTTTATTTTCTGGTTTTTTACCACAAAAAATGCAAAATTGTGCCAAAGTTTCCTCGCTTATTTATTGACACAATTATATATTGACAAAAACATTTTGTCAACTATTTTATTTGCTATTTTTTCTCGCTTTGGCAGTATGTTTTTTACCGCGTGCAGTGGGTTGGTCATCGGACTCTCCGTCTTTGGGGTTCTGGTTGTATGCGTGATGCGCCATATAGCGGTTTATGCCTGTCGCCAATGCCGCAACAATCACTTTTTCTAAATCGGGCCCGGAAATATTTTCAGAAATGGTGCCGCCAACCTTTTTAACAACACTGCGCAATGCACCGCCCGCCCGATATAGCAACGATTTGCGCCGTGCGCGTGCGCGCACTATTTCGCGCACCCAAATGCCTATAATCATCGCAACCATCGGAACCGCCGCACACACGATAAAATATTTATACACTGTGTCGGCACAGAAATATAATCCGAACACATCAACGCAACTGTTTGGTGCGTGCAACAACATAACCGCGATGATTTCATAGATGAAAAATACTGTCAGACATATTTTTATTTTCAGCATTATGTGCCCCCGTGTTTATATACCCATATTTTTGCATATTTGACGGCGTAAATCATCGGGAACAATTTCATAAAAAACGCCGCCCCTGTTTTGGAGCGGCGCAATTAAATTTGAACAACACGATTACTCGTCTGTATCAATTGCATCGTCGGCACGCGCGGCGGTTTCAATTTGCAACAACTGGTTTTCCAGCGCACTGCGTTCAGATGATTTATACCCCGTTTCGGGTTCGGTGTGCACAACACCATCGGACGCCGGGGCGGTCTGTTTATTTTTATCGGCAACCGCCGGATTTATCAAGTTATTGTATATCGCGATTGCTTCCTGGGTGCCAGTCATGTCACGCGCCAGCAATTTGTTTTCCTTGCCCGGGACAAACCACTCATCCAATTTGACCGCGGTCAATTGCATAATCGGACGTGTACGCGCCGCCGCAACCCATTCGGGCAAATGTGGTGCATCGGAATAATACCACAGTGCGACCCAATATGTCACACCCATAACAAATATACCACGTACAATACCAAATATAACGCCCAGTGTGCGGTCCGTCACCTTCATCATGCTGGCCTGGATTCTATCGCGCAATTTCTGGTTGAAAAAACCGACCAACATCAATATGGCAAAGAACACAATAAAGTATGATGCAACCAATGTGCCAACCGTTGATTCCGACAAATCGAACCAACGCTGTAACCAGCCGTCCAATATGGGCGACGCAAAACGCGCCGATATGGCCGCGACCACCCACGACATTGTTGCAATGGTTTCATATATTCCACCACGCAATGTCGCCCATATTGTGGATGCCAAAACGACACCCACATACACATAATCCAAAGCGGTTAAATCAAACATTCTTGTGTTCCCTGTATATTATTTTTTTGCATCACGACGAACCAAAACAAAACCCAGTGCCGCAACCAATGCAATCAGCAAGACATAGAAATACATGCTGCTGTGGCTGTCAGTTTTTTTTTGTGGTGTGTCCACCGTGGGAACATATTCCGTCACCGCATTTGCACGATCAGCATGCGCGGTTTTGAATGCATCAGCATCGTCGGCAAACGCCTTACGATTTTCAGATGCCGTGGTTTTATCGGCGTCGGTCATATCAACCTCGACCGCGGTGCGCAAATCGTCCTGCATAAAATCGGCATAGCCCTGGAAACATTTTTCACCAACGACAATGACCGGAACACCACCAGATTCATATTCACACTTTTTCAATGTTTCTTCGAACATTGGGCGGGCCTCGGCCGTCATAACATTAACCTCGCGTACGGCCAGATTTGGATATTCATATACCATTTGGCCCCCAATAAATTCACGGGCATGGTGACAATGCGGACATGTCGGTGAATAAAAAATCGTAATATCGGCCGCAGATGCCGCGCCAAACACAGCCATTCCACAAATGGCTGACAGAATTGATAATTTTTTCATACTTGCTCCTTTTCCTGGTTGGATTATAGAAATCCACACGCAGTGGCGCAAGTCATTTTTCGCGTTCGGCAATTTTTTATAATTCGTGCATCATAAAACGCACATCATCAAATTCTGTATATCGATTAAACATCGCACGCGCAAACGGGCACAGCGGTATAATCTTGCGTCGTTGATGCCGCGCCAAATCGCACACATGGCGCACCAAATTCAGCCCTATTTCCGCATTGCGATACTCCGGCACAACCGCCGTGTGGTCAATTATAAATTTATCAAATCCCGACCGAACAAATGTTATTTCCCCAATGTGTCGGCCCGATACATCGGCACTGAACCCCAGGCCGTTGGAATACAGTGTATATGTTATATTTTTTGCCATAATAGATGCCCCCTGGTACAATAAATTATACCAGCGCACCCCAAAACAAGAAATATGATTGAATACATAAAAACGGCGAAAATCCCCAGATTCCCGCCGTGCGGATTATTTGCCAATCGAATCGTAATTCTTGCGAATGATTTTTGCGCACTTGCGCAACGCCGCAGATTCTGATGCCGACATTTTCGGCATAATTGGGGCGGATGCGCCGTCAGCCCCGACCACGCGTGGCAAAGACATTGCAACCATATTTGTGCCCACACCGTTTACACAACTGACGGTCAAGATACGATGTTCGTTGTTGATAATACAGCGCAACAAATCCGCCGCCGCCGCACCAATGCCGTCCCATGTTGCGCCGCGCCCCTGAATGATTTCATACGCCGCATTACGAACGCGGTGTTCAATTGTTGTACGCGTGGTCTTGGGCAACGATATTTTCGTCTGGCGGCAAAAGTCATCCAGCGCAACCGCACCAATCGTGGCAGACGTCCAATTTATCATACTGGAATCGCCGTGTTCGCCCAATACGTATGCATTGATGGACTGGGTCGATACCGACAGTTGACGTGACAAAATCGTGCGCAGGCGCGCCGAATCCAGCATAGTGCCCGTTCCAATCACGCGCGACGCCGGCAAGCGCGACAATTTCTGGGCCAGCATAACCATCACATCCAACGGGTTTGTCACAACGATAATACGAACGTGCTTTGGGTCAACATTTGCCATAACGCGCGGCACAATGTCAGAAATTACCGCAACGTTTTTATTCAATAAATCTGTGCGCGTTTCCCCAGGTTTTTGGTTTGCGCCCGCAGAAATAATCACTATGTCAGACCCACGAATGCCGCGATAGTTGCTGACCGCGGAAATTTTAACGTCAAAACCAAAACTGGCGGCGTGGCCTAAATCTTCGGCGGCGGCGCGTGCGCGAATTGCGTCACGGTCGAATAAAACTATTTCGTGAACGAACCCTGTATTTTTAACCGCAGTGGCAACCGCCGACCCGACCGTACCGATACCAATAATTGCAATTTTCATGTGATTCCTCTCTCTGTTTTTGTCGGTCTGATTATATCAAATTTTTACCCCACCGTCCAGAATACCGCATAGGATTTATTATCAGATTGATTTTGTATGCGATTTGTGGTATAATATGCGCACTTGCCGATGCAGACCGCGTCGGTCTTTTTTTATTCAAACAACCGACCGACGAACAATCAACAAAGGAATAAAAATGTCCAGACAAATTCAGTTTCGTCGGGGAACCGCCGACGAACATAAAAACTTTACTGGGGCCGAAGGCGAAATTACGGTCGACACCACCAACAAAACCCTGCGCGTGCACGACGGCGTGACCGCCGGCGGCACAATGCTGGCCCGCGCCGATGCGGTGTTTAATTTAATGCCCGATTATGCAAGGTCATCGGCCATTACAGGCACCGGCACATATACCGCCAATGAGAACCTGTTTTTGCAGGGATACATAAAATTAATATGGAATGCAACCGCCAGCATAAAAATACTAGATATAAACGACCAAATTGTCATGACCTATATGTTCCAAGATGACGACCTGAATACCACACGATATATGTCGTTTTCAATCCCGGTTCCATGTGGATATAAATATCAATTGCAATACGGTGGCAACAGCACAATCATTGGCAAGATTGTGCCGTGTATAAAATAATAAAAATCCCCTGGATACCCCAGGGGACAATCCTAGAATTTCATACGCACCAAGTGCCACCAAAAAGAATGATGTTTTTTCTTTGTCTCGTTATGGTTATCAACACGATTTTCCATAAAAAACGCTTTGATATTCCAACCACCGATAACACGGAACCCACCAACTATATTGATACGTACATCGTCTATTCCACAGCAATGCAAAAAATCAGTTGAACGACGTTCCGCAATTTGTTGATATTCCAACTGTTGTGGCGTCGGCGCATGTGACAATGACGTTTTTCTGACGGTATAATATCTTATTGCCTTTGTGGCAACTGATACTCGATTGGCATAATAAGCATACTTGCATCTAATAATTATATCTTCCCAATGTCTTTCAACCATTGTTTCGTTCCAGATATTATTTTCAACAATTATCTTTCGCCTTACCATTGCAGGATAAAAATAGAACAATGCACCGATTTTTGCGGCAAACGGATAAAAGGTAAAATCTGTTCCATCTGAAAACATATAATTATCTTGGGACGCCAACATCCTTGCACAAACAACATCACTGTTAGTTTGCTTGTATTTCTCAATCAAGTTTTCAAAATAGAACATGTCTATTGTATCATCAGGCGACATAGTTGCACAAAAATCACCCGTAGCCGCCATATATCCACGGCACAGTGTCTTGGCAACCCCCATATTTTGTTCATTTTCTATTATTTTAATTCTTTTGTCCTCTTTGGCATACGAACGCACAATCTCCAATGTATTATCTGTCGGCGCATCCATAACCATTATAATTTCAAGATTCTTGTATGTTTGAGATAAAATGCTTTTGAAAAAATCCTCAACATGTGCCTCTACGTTATATGTTGGAACAACAACGCTTATCAGGCCTCTATCCAATGGATTTCTAAAAAACACACTATTTTTATCAAATGTATGTCCAGTGTGAACTTCCAATCTATTCAGTTTATAGTCATCATGATTATTTCCCTGCCAAACGGAGAGTGCACCAGCAAAACGCGTTTTAACTAAGTGTAATTTATCTTTTGATAGCAATCCGAAAGGGAACGCAAAATATTTAAACCCATTTGGTTGTAAAGATTTAACATCCGCCGGAATGGTCAGCTCTGATATTATTTCATCATCTGTCATTTGTTCTGTGAATTGCCGATGCGTTTTAGTATGCCATTCTAGAATTGCACCATTGGCAGCCATTTCCTTTAACTGATCAAATGTAGCAAATTTCGTCAAAGGTTCTGCTGTATCAAACGCATTGTCTTTGCCGATAAAATCAGATGTTATAAAAAGATGAAAAGGATAACCATATTTTTTTAATACAGGAAATGCATATTTATATACATTTTCATAAACACCATCAAATGTGATTACTATATGTTCAGGGTTATTTTTATCGTATTTATCAAGCGTAACAACCTTTTTATCTGACAATTCCTGCATTTGACGTTTAAAATCGTCAACAGATACATAAAATCTTGTTTTCGCTTCTTTATCAATTTTATGATACATTAAAATCATTTTCCTGCCTCTTGGTATATGACATTTCGCATGTCGTTGATAAATTTTGGAATATTGTGAATTTTACGAACGTATTTTATTGCTCCTGTCGCCTTCTTGATGTATAAATCATCGTTTTCCATCAGTTCACGTATGGCGGGGACAAACTTATCCACTCCGTCAAATCCGTCGCCCGGGATTTCACCAACCATTTTACCGAACTGTTTTACTAAATTCTCACGTTCCAAATCTGACACTATCACCGTACCGTACGACAATACTTCTAGCCATGAAATTGGTATTCCCTCCCATATTGCTGTACTGACCAACATACGCGATTCTCGTATCAGTTTTGCTTTGGTTTCGCCATCAACATGCCCAACAAAATGCAAATTCGAAATATCGTTATGCATATATGGTTCCATCATTCGCATATTGTCTTTCTTATATCGGAAAAACTGGCCTAATACATAAAATTCATACTCTGGCATGCGCTTTGCTATTTCGCAAAACATCCAACACCGTTTTTGTGCCTCTAGCCGTCCAAGGAAAATAATTTGTTTCTTTTTCTTGTTTATATCAAATTTGAATTGCATATCCATTTCAATTGGATTAGGCAAATACTGTACAGACGTATCTGCCGGCAAACTATACAATTCAAATGCTAATGGATTCAAACAATATCCCTGTGATATAAATTTTACTCGACCAGCCGCATTCCACGCATTTACAGTTTTATATATATGTTCTGTATAAAAACAAGGGTCCTTGATTGATTGCATTGTGTCAATTGTATTCTCCCACGCTGATTTTGGCCGGGGGTCTTGAATCCATAAAATCAGTTTCTTGTCTTTATTTGTTTCATGACGCAAAACCCAATCGTCGGTCAATTCAATGGATAAATACACATCATAGTTTTTGCGACGCAAGAATAAACGCGACGCCCAATGCTTGCGTGGCAAGTTATACAAATTGACGTTATCAACATGGTATTTACGCGATGTGAACCGATGCCCACGCCCGCCCAATAAAACATCCATTTTAATATCGTCACACGGTATATATTTCGCAATATACTTACGCGCCAATGCCCCATATCCGCCGAAAGCAGTGCCTGCCCCGCCAAAAAATTCATCAATCAGTAATGCAACACGTAATTTTTTATGTGCCATTTTTTCATACTCCTTTGCGTATTTCGTCCAAATTTTCTTCATCGGATGGCGTTTATCTTTCAGCCACGGCTTTTTGGAGCCCGTATAGTGAATAATTACCGCCGAATTTAATTTCGCACGTTCATCGTATATGTTGTGCGATGTATAGTTATAAATGCTGTCAAATTCTGCGACATGACCACGGCATACAATGTTCAAGACATCTTGATCCTGGTACTGAATTTTTCCCGCCAATTTGGTGGTTTCTTGAATCAATGCCTGGGCCATTTTTTCGGTACGCATTTTTCTCAGGTTCATCAGCAAAACGCCGGCATTTACATACAATTCATTTTGGGCAAATCCGATTTTTCCCTTGTATTTCGTGTCATGGACATACAAATCATTTGCACCGGCGATATAATAATCTGATATATCAAAATCATACAGTGGCGCAATATCGCCACGAACAATAATGTCGGCATCCAGATATAATATTTTATCCAATTCTGGTAATAATTCTGGGATTAAATACCGATAATATGTCTCAACCGATATGTAATCAATGGTGCGCGGCAACGCCCGTAATTTCGCATCAGATACGGCAATAAAATTTATGGCCAGTTTTTTGAAAAATAATTTCAGTTTATTTAATTTCTGTTTGGACGCATCCGACATATCAGATGAAAGAACATACGCCACGACATTACGCGTGGTGTTTTTCATGATTGATGTCAAAACCACCGCCAGTTGGGGTGTGTACCCATCATTGATACAAAATGCAATATTTATCGGGCTCATCGCAGGTTCCCTATTTTTATAAATTCAAACAGATAGATTTTTCCGTCTTGAATGCGTAATAACGGAATTTTTTCAAACAGATAATACTTGGTTTTGGTCAATGCATATTGTTTACGCCGAATAACGGGTAAAATGCCAAACAACCAAAAATGCTGGTGCAATTCACGTGTCAGATTCAGTAGTTTTTTTACATCTTTGTCATTTGTTAAAACGGTTTCCAACAAATCGTGACGAACGCGTTCCGCGCTTTCCATCTGGGTTTTATGATGTAAAACTGACACATTTGTATCATGCCAACGATAATCCAACAACACCGTTTGCAAATTATGAATTTCGGACACGCGCGCGATTGAAACCCAAAATCCATAATCTTCGGCATGGGGATATTTTGGGTCATAATATATTTTGTTATTCCGCAAAACCGATGTGCGTATCATTGCAGTTGGATGTGAAACACGACTGCCGTATATCAGCAAGTCGAACAATTTGATGGTTGGCGAATATTCTGGGATACAAGTCAGTGAACCAAACACCCTTATTTTTCCCCCAACAACACCAACATTTGGATGCGTGTCCATATAATCAACCTGTAATTTGAACCGTTCTGGGCGGGATATATCATCACTGTCCATGCGGGCGATATATTCACCGGTGCACAAATCCAACCCTTGGTTCAGGACGGCGATTAAACCCTGATTTCTCTTGTTATCAATGAATTTTATGCGGGGGTCGCGTCGTGCATATTTCCGCACAATTTTTGCGGTATCGTCTGTTGAGCCGTCGTTTATAATGATAAATTCAAAATCAGAAAATGTTTGGCTCAAAATACTTTCAATGGCCTCTGCAATATACTTTTCCGAATTATATGCGGGCATCAAAACCGAAACACGTGGCATGCGGGTCCCTTTTTCCTTGTGTGGGTGGAGTTCAAACAACCGACAGATTTATGTTTTCCGCAGTCCCGGATTTCTTGCGAGAATCCGCATCCACCCATGTTCGTTGCTGAAAATTAAGGGAAAAAGAAAACCACCAAAATCATTGGTGGTCGGGAGGTTCAAAAATCATCATGTCGAAATGACCCCGCCGGCCTTTGGGTTACCCCTGTTGTATACGCCGGTGGCCCCCCGACCAAATTGACGGGGTCAAACCACAATAAATGGCGCAAACGCGCCGCATATTGTGCGGATACGGTGCAACATTTTCTTGCACTGCGACATATATAGGATTTTTGAAGATCCCGAACCTTATTCCCATAAGATTCATATCTCAGGGTATATTTTCAGCCCCATTTTTGCAAGTAAAAAAAAATCTATTGAAAATGGGGCAATGTCCCGTCGTTTTATTGTTGCCAATGTATCGTGCAACATGAACGATGCCTGCACTATTATACCCCGTACATTGACGCGATATTTCACATCTGTGACATTTATTCTGGCCAGACTTTTGTGGCACAATCAAGTGAAAAGATATCGCAACCGGGGCGACATTTGTAAACCTTTCGCCCAAAGCTATGCAATCATCTGTATTTGGTAATACGATATCCCAGACTGTCAATTAGACAGATTTTTATTCATGTTTTGCAACGCGTTGTCTGAATTCACTGCTGGGGCGGAACGACGCAACACGGCGCGCCGAAATCACCGCCGATTCCCCGGTTTTTGGGTTGCGGCCCATACGCTGGGCCTTGGTCAGGATTTTGAAACTGCCGAATCCCGCGAATTTAACCTCTTCCCCGTTAACCAATGCGTCGCGAATTTCATCAAACACAATATCAACCAATTTGTACGCATCGGCCGTGGTTAAACCAAATTTATCGCGCAGACGGGCTGCAAAATCACTTCTTGTTATTGTTGCCATTTTATAACCTTCCTGTTTTTATCAGGCACATTATACAAGTGGTTATTACAACTTGCAATATTAAAATCCAAGGAATAGAATAAAAAAATGCGTTCCCATAGTTCAACGGGATAGAACGAATTCCTCCTAAGAATTAAATCCGGGTTCGAGTCCTGGTGGGAACGCCAAAGGCAGATAAATATCGCTTGTGTTATGATTCCGTTTTTTGTAGAATAGTGCCAGGAATGTATTTCATCGGAGGTTTGGTATGGTCAGGAAATTTGGCATTTTTACGGCAATGTGTTTAATGGCAACCGCCGCATTTGCGGATGACGCCGCAACCATATCGGGCACCAACCGTGTTGCGACCGATACCTTTGTTCGCCAGGAAATGGCCGCCCACACCAGCAACACCGATAATCCGCACGCCGTGACAAAAGCCCAGGTTGGTTTAGGCAATGTCGCAAATGTTGACCAGCAAAATGCCGATAATATCACATCGGGTACATTGGACACCGCGCGTTTGTCGGTTGGTACGGCGGCAAACACCGTGGCGGCGGGCAACGATGGTCGATTTGACACAATTCCGACAACGGCGCCGGCCGGCACACCAGAGGCTGGACGCGCATTCATCTGGTTTAATTGATTTAATTGAAATTTGATTTTATATAAAACAGTTATATAATGCCCCATCACAGGGGGTATTTATTATGAAAAATCGTGCTGTAAAAATTGGAATTATTGCATCACTGTTGCCACATTTGTTTTGCTGTGTTTTACCAATCGTATTATCGGTTGTGTCGTTATTTGCGCCGGAATTTGCGCATACAGAATTATTGCCGGAATGGTTGGAACCGTGGCTGTTTGTGTTTTCGGCGGGCATGTTGGGACTGTCGTGGGTATTGGTTGTGCGCGATTGCCACTGCGAATGCAACCATTGCCATGAAAACGGCGGCCACCGCACACAAAAGATTATATTGGGCGTTATCACCGCAATATTTATAGTCAGTGTTGCGTTGCATTTAATTGCGCATCACGGCATATAAAAACCGCCCATGGGGCGGTTTTTAATTATTTTGCGGTAATGTATTTTATCCATTCCGTTTGTGACATTGTCACGACCCCAGATGCGTCTGGCGTAATGCCATTGACCGACATACATGTAGATATAACCGCGTTGCATGCCTTGATTGCCAATGCGTTTTTGGTGGAATCGGTCGCGCTGGCATCATAGTTGTTTGAATTCAAACATGATGTCACGTCCGATACACAACTTTCCGCATAGTTTGCCAAAATGGTATCCTGTTGTGCCTTTAATTGCGTCAGTGTGCGCGACAAGTATTCTTTGATAACATTGTTCGCCGGATTATATTTGATGTTCTGGCCACTGCCCGTGTATGTGGAATCTTGGCATTTATTCAATACCGACATGCACATACCGTAATTCTTGCCCGATGCGTCATCGTGATAACCAATCTTGTACTGCAAGTATTCCGACATATTCGCCGATGTGTTTTTAACAGGTGTTGCCGTCACTGTATCGTCGATATACGCCATCAATGAACCGGTCGGTGTTGTATAGTTGGTTGTTTGCAGGTCCAATGCGCTGCCAACTTTACGAATAACAGCTGCCTGGTTGTTACTTGTTGAAAATGTAATACCCACACCAGCCAATGCGGTTACCGCGACATCACGAGATCTTTGTGCAGCAGCAGAGTCACCGCTTGTTGCAGCCCCGGCCAACACAATTGCATTTTTCAATTTTTTTACATCAGGCTTGTTTACATCGGACTTGGCGACTGTCGACGACACCGCCTTTATCGCTGCATTCACATCCGCCCAATCCACGGCTTCAACATTCGTCAGCCCCCATGCACTGTTATTGGTACCATAACTCCATGTCGCGTACAGATTTCCAGTCAAATCGCCCGATTCACCTGGCGTACTTCCCTGAACAATAGCGCCGTTGACAATGTACTTGCCGGATGGATCCAGGCAGTTTTCATAATCAGAACCGCACACGAAATCATCCTGCATGCAAGAGTCCAAGGCATTGATACAACCACGCAGGTCATACGAATTCTTTTGCTGTGCGACCAACAAACGCGCCTTTTGCAAAACAGATTTTGCATTACGAACCGTAGCGGACATTTGGTCATTAGATTCTGTCAGGTTGCGTTCGTAGATAAGGCATTGTTTATCAATTTCCAAATCATAAGAATTGGTTATAACGGATGCGTCAACCCCCTGGGCGGTGCAACTGTTCAACACCGAAGCTTTGCAACGCGCAGCCGCTGTTTTATATAACTGTTCGCCGCGTTGATTGCTGATACTGGATGTGTCAGACGACGAATTGCCCAAGAATGCACTAAGATCGAACCCGGCACTGCTGACGCTGAAATCCAACAAACCAGACAAATCCATACTGATGCCACTGTCGGCGGTGGATGTCGCCGTGCCAGATTTAACACTAACAATCATATTTTTAATCTTGTCCAGGTCGGTTTTTAACTGGCTGCTGTCGCTGGATTTAGACATTTGCAATTCAGCCTCGGTCTGGGTGAATAATGTGTCAATTTCATCAGACGACAAACCGATGTATTGAATCTTTTGGGCAACATTTTGCAATTCTTCGGTTGCCTGTTTCAATGCGGTTTCGGTTTTTTCGTAATTCTTGATATTCTTGCTGCAACTGCAACGGCCCTGGTTGTCATCCAGAACATTGCAGAAATTATCCATACATGATTGATATTGCGCCTTGCAAAAATCGGTCAATTGCGCCAATTCGTCCATTGCCGATGTTGTTGATGCCGCCGACACCGTGGCGGTATCCGACACAGATGTTGTTGACACAGACGACGATGCAACACGTACACCCGACGAACGCGCCGACACGCCCGCAGTACGGACGCCAACACGTCCAGTGTACAGTGGTGTGTTTACTGTATCAGATTGAATAATTGATGCACGCGCGGCCGTTGCCCCAGTTGTTGGAACATTGCGACGCGCAGAAACTGTTTTATTTGTATTTGCCGTTGTCCCAGAACGAGTGGTTGTTGCCGAACGCACCGCACGCGATGTCGACCCGCGCGACGATGTTGCGTTTGCGGTTGTTGTTGCGGTACGCGCCGCAACCGCACGACCGGTTGTTGTGTTTGCACGACCCGGGGCGGTACGCGATGTTGTTGCCGGAACCGCACGCGATGACGCGGAACGAGTTGTTGTGTTTCGTGCGGCCACCGCCGATGCCGCCGGCGCAACCGGCGTGTTTGCCGGTAATTCATCGTCCAATTGCATTGGACTGGTGTCATCGGCGACGTCATCCGTCGCATAATCGGCATCAGAATATTCCACAGCATCTTCGTAGTAATATGCTGGCGCAACCTCGGCAAATGCGGGTAAAACCAACAATCCACTTAACACAGCAATCAATCTTTTCATAACGAAACCTTCCCTTCTGGTTGTGACAATTTTATCATATTGCGCGATATGGTGCAAACAAAAAAACACACAAATTCATACATTTGCCAAACAAAATTAAATCAGTATGTTTTGCCATGATAAAAATTCCCATTATCGTGCCCCCACACGTATCCAAATTTGCCGAAAAAAACGGTGGTTTTTTGCGCAGTAAATACCACTTGACCCGATGGCGGATTTCTGGGTATAATTTCCTTACAAAGATGCCACAAAAAAACCACCGTTTTTTTCGGCAGTCTTTTTTTTCGCGGCACGCCGCGGTGACCGTGGCCGGGCGGCGATTTTTTGCGCACATTTTGTTTATGCTGTGGCGCCGCCAAAGATTATTATCTTTTTTAATGAATTTAACTTGTCTTGTTTTATTTTTATACTATAATTCGCCCCAGGGTTTGTTTTCAAATTGTCTGGATTAAAACGATTTTCTATGTTGCTGTTGTCGTTGCCATTTATTGGGTGCACGACCGTGCCAACAACCACAAATGACCGGCGACTGGATGGATATACCCCCAAGGTGACGCCAGCCGATTTTAATTACGACCCCATGCAAACCCCAATTGCCAAAACATACGCCGGCGAATTGACACATGGCGAAAATATATCGGGCGCAACATTGATTGACGACGGGTTGTCGGCGTTCGTTATTCGCGCCGCATTCGCGCGTATGGCAACAAAAACCATCGACCTGCAAACATATATTTACAGTAATGATTTTTCGTCCAAGGTTTTAATTGGCGAACTGAAAAACGCCGCCGACCGCGGGGTGCGTGTGCGAATATTGCTGGACGATTATGGGACAAAATCCGACATTGTTGATGTAATGTTGTTAAACCAGCACCCTAATATCGAGGTCAAGGTTTTCAATATCGTCCCATGCCGGACGCCGGGTTTGTACTATCCGCAATTTTTGATGGATTTTAATCGGCTGAATTCCCGCATGCACAACAAATTGTTCATTGTGGACAATATTGCGTACATTACCGGCGGCCGTAATGTGGGCAGTAATTATTTCTATCCGGAAACCGCGTCTAATTTTTCCGACACTGATGTTTTGTTCTTGGGCGATATGACGAAATATGCCACCGCCAGTTTTGACGAATACTGGAATCACCACTTGGCAATTCCGGCCGATGTATTTCCCAAGGCAAAATCTAAAAAGGCCATGCGCAGGTTAGAGGCCAAGTTTGACGAAATTCAACAGCGCAGCGCGGACGATGTGCGCCGATATAATACCATTATCCAAATGGCTATACGCAAATTTAACCAGAAAAACTTTGATTTCAGTTGGGGCCATGGCAAATTTTTGGCCGATCCACCGGCCAAGGTTGAAATGACCATGACCGAAAAGCAAGAATATCGTGGCGACATTGTGCGGGCGTTGCAACACCTGTGGGACGAAACCGACAACAGCGCTTATATGTCGGCGGCATATTTTGTCCCGGGCCAGGGCGGATTGGAACACATGATGCGCGAAGAAAAATCTGGCGTCCACATGACAATTGTCACAAATTCGCTGGCATCGACGAACGCTCCAACCGTGTATGCCAAATGGGAAAAATATCGGCGGCAACTGATTGAATCTGGGGCCGATGTTTACGAGTTTATGCTGTCTGCCGAAAACCTGAGAGCAAAATACAATGACCGCGAACGCCGACATAATTCTTTTTCGGTGCTGCACAGCAAAACTATTGTGTTTGACGACCGCATTTCATGGATTGGCAGTTTTAATCTGGACCCGCGCAGCGCGTATTTCAACACCGAAAATGTCGCAATATTTGAAAGTCGCGAATTTGCAAAAAAACTGCGCGAAATGATTTTGCGTGACACGCAAACGGCGTGGCATGTTACGACCGATGAAAATGGTGACACGGTTTGGACTGGTATGCGCCCGGGCGACGACGCCCCGCGCGTATATCACCACAGCCCCGACACGACAATATTCCGCCGCGGGTGGAAAATATTGATGCGACTGATTCCAGAAAAGTTTGTATAACAAATGCGCCATTCGTCTCCGCTGACGCTCCGACAGAGAGAGCAAAGATAACCACCGGCGATTACTCGACGGTGGCTACTCCCTTCCTTCTGGTATTCCCAGAAACTTGTATTATGCCTTGATTTCCGCGTATATTGCGGGCGCATTACGCCGCGCGCGCAACAACCGAACTTTCTTGACTTTCGGCGGAATCCATAATCTTTTTCGCTTCGGCAAAAACCATAGATTTTACACGCAACGCCAATGTTTTCGTGTCCATGCTTTCGGCCGCAACATCAAAATTATCGGTACGAATTTGCAATGAAACATACGCACCAATCAAGGATGTGCGGGGTAAATCCTCGATACTGCGCGGGGTATTACCCAGACCAATTTTCAATTCATCGGCCAAAGATATGATTTGACGATCCTCGTTTACCCAAACTGTTGTTGTCAGAACTTTGTTCAAGGCAATCATGATTTCTTTGATATTTTTTGGCATACGCGGGTCCCTCCTTTCATTTGGGTTTGTAAAAATTCAACCGATTGATGTATTTACATACGTATTTACATTTTTATCAATTAAATTTCTATTTGTTTTTATTTTTTTGCCAGAATTCCGGTTTTTTCGCGGTTTTCCGGGGTTTTGAAACCTTTTCTCCTTGTCTATACAAGCATCTTAGAACAAAAACGAATCGCAGGTCAAGAGGAAAATTCATTTATTTTAATTTTATTTCAAAAAATGCGACTTTTACTATCCAGACCATAAAATCCCATAAAATAATTATAAATTGTCATTGACAACCATAAATCCCCGTGCTACATTCCGTGTGAAGTCGGAAAGGGAACGGGCAAAAACACGCCCACAGAACAAGGACCGAAAATGTCATTGTTTCTCTCATCTTATGAAAATCGTTTGGATACCAAGGGGCGCATTTCTGTGCCGGCCTCTTTCCGTGCTTCGGTGTCCGGTGAAAAATTCCCGGGTGTTGTGTTGTACCGTTCATTTACCCATAATTGCATCGAAGGCCTGGCCATGTCACGTATGGAACAATTGGCCGCCGCCACCGATAAAATGGGGGTTTTTGATGACGCGCTGGATGATTTATCGGCCATGTTGTTTGCCGATGCACGTCAATTGTCATTTGATGTGACGGGTCGCATTGTTATTCCGTCTGATTTATTAAAACACGCCGGCATTACCGACCGCGCCGTATTCGTTGGCCGCGGGAACAGTTTTCAAATATGGAATCCTGATGCATTCCGTGCCGTCCAGGAAAAGTCACTGTGCAATTTGCGCACCACGCGTCCAGATTTGAAAATTGGCGAATAAAAACGCCCCGATGGGGCGTTTTTATTATTCGGCGGCGATTTTGAATTCGTCGCGAATCTTTGCAACCGATGCAGCGCGACTGGCAATCAAATCATTCAAATTTGCATTCGACAAATCTGTTGCGTATTTCAACGCATTTGCAAATGCCAACGCATCACTGTTTCCGTGGGTTTTTACCGCAAAGCCCTGGAGCCCCAAGAACACTGCCCCCGCATACGAGCGCGGATCAATTTTATGTTTCAGGCGTTTGAATACATGTACCAAGAAAAATGCACCAATCATCGCCAAAATAGATTTTTTCAAATTTTCGACCAACACACGTTTAATCAGTTTCGCTGTGCCCTCGACCGTTTTTAATACTATATTACCCGTAAAACCATCAGTCACAACGACCTGAACATTACCGCCGCTTATATCATTTCCTTCGACGAAGCCAATATATTCGTACGGCAATTCATCCTTGTGCTCGGCCAAAACATGGTTCAAGTGAACTAATGTATCATTTCCCTTGGTCTCTTCGGTACCAATATTCAGCACCCCCAATTTTGGATGCGGCATCTTACCGATAACCTCTGCATACACCGTTCCCAAAACAGAAAAGTCAAATAATATCGTTTCGTCGCATTGTACATTTGCACCTAGATCCAAAACCACCACACGAGAATCCCCACCACCAGACGGCAACATTGTCGTAATCGCAGGACGCGCGATACCAGCTGTGGTTTTCAACATCAACTTGGACAGTGACATAAATATACCGGTATTACCTGCGCTGACCACAGCGGCAGAATTTCCCTCGCGTACATCCTTGATTGCCATGTACATGGATGTATCCTGTGCGTGGCGAATAACATCACGAACCTTGTCCGTGCCACGAATAACATTTGGCGCATCAATGACTTCACAATTGCGTGCGACACGCGGATATTTCGCCAACATACGCCGCAACAAAGCCTCGTTTCCAAACAAACGAAAAAACACCTTGCTTTCGCCATTTTGATACAAGAATTGGTTCATACCACCCAAAACAGCCTTTGGACCTTTGTCGCCACTCATTGCATCAACAGAAATGATTTTCTTGTCTGACATATTTTTTACAATAAAAAAGCAGAAATGCACGCGATGCGTCAAATCTGCCTTTTATAATTCCTTGGTTGAAATTATTTTGCACCGCACGCAGGACAAATGTGATGCGGGCGTTTCTTTTCACCACAGGTCTTGCACACTGTGCAAGGCATGATTGACAATGCATCGTGCGAACGACGTTGCGCGGTACGTGCTTTACTTGTTTTGCTTTTTGGCGTTGCCATTTTACTATCCTTTTAATTTACAGTTTGATATTCTATTAAAATCCATTGCAATTGCAAGGAAAAGTTTAATCCGATATTACCTGGGCGACAAACATACCGTGATTATGCATCAATCCGATAACCGCGCTGTGATCATCCAACCCCATGTAAAATTTATACCCCTGTTTTTCCAATGCAACAATTGTGGCCAATTTAAATTCCGCTGTCGTGCCCGGATAATCATGCGGTTTACAGAACACGCGCTTTTTAATATTCGGCACCAAATCGTCAATGTGCTGCTGCACTTTGTCCTGGCCCATGGCCCAACGCCCGGTGATAAACACAATTGTGAAATCGCGTCCCAGCGTTTCCAAAATTCGTATCATGCTCGGATTTGGTTCGCCAAAACGGTCATAGTTGGCAATTGCAAATTTTCTATTCACAACACCATCAATGTCACAAAAAATAGCCGGCGTTTCTGTCATTGTTTTCATCGGATACTGTGGGGCGCGGTATGCGCCCCACATGGTTATTATATATCCAACAACTGTTGTTGGGTGTTGCCTTCGCGTGCCAGACGCTCGGCCCGTTCTTCTTCCTTGGCGATTTCGCGAACGCGACGAACATACGCGCCCGTACCAATTGGAATCAAACGACCCACAATCAGATTTTCATTGATACCGACCAATTTATCTGTTGCACCACTGATAGCCGCGTCAACCAATACTTTGGTTGTTTGCTGGAACGATGCATTCGATATAAATGAACGCGATGTCAATGACGCACGGGTCAACCCGACCAAGACCTGGGATGCCTCGGCCACGCGACCACCGTCATGTGCGACGCGTGCGTTTTCTTCTTCGAAATCAACACGGTCAACAACCTGGCCCATCAGGAATCCGGTATCACCCGGGTTAGTGATTTCAACACGGCGGGTCATTTCACGAATCAAGATTTCAATATGCTTGTCGTTGATTACCACGCCCTGCAGACGGTAAACCTGTTGAATCTGTTCGACCATAAATGTCGCCAATGCTTTCTGGCCCAAGATACGCAAAATATCCTGTGGAACCGGGTCACCGTCGACCAATTTATCGGCCTTGCGCACAACATCGCCGCTGCGCACCATCAGATTTGTGCCCTTTGGTACCGCATATTCAACCGGTGCGGTGCCATTTTCTGGGTCAATACGGATGATGATTTTGGATTTTGCATCCTCTAATTCAACCGTACCATCGATTTCCGCCAGTAATGCCGGGTTAGACGGACGGCGCACTTCCAGCAATTCTTCTACTCGTGGCAGACCGCCGGTAATATCGCCCGTCTTTTTTGCCTGGACCGGGATACGCGCCAAAACATCGCCCGCAACCACGGTTGCACCATTTGCAACATTCAGTACCGAATACATAGGCAACATATATTCTGCAATTTTCTTGCCGCCCAGCGAAATTACATTGCCGTTTGCGTCAACCAAGCGGATGGCTGGCTGCAATGCTTTTTTCGTGTTGGCTTTCCAATTGCTGACCTTGCGCGAAACAATACCAGTCATAGAATCAACTTCTTCCTGGTACGAAACATTTTCAATCAGGTCGCTGAAGCTGACAATACCGTCTTTTTCGGCAATAATCGTGTTGGAATACGGATCCCATTCGGCAACCTTGGCGCCCTTTTCAACGGTGTCGCCATCGTTGACAATCAACATGGCTGCATACGGCAATGGGCACGAGAACAATGTTTCGCCCTTGGCATCAACAACGGCCAATTCACCATTACGCGACAGGACAACCACACGACCAGATGTGTTTTTAATTGTATTCACACCTGTCAATTTGACTGTACCGGCGACTGGGACCTCGATAAAGTGATTTTCCGCACTGCCCGCGGCAACACCACCAATGTGGAAGGTACGCAATGTTAACTGTGTACCGGGTTCACCAATGGATTGACCCGCGATAACACCGACGGCTTCGCCAACATGAACCAACGCATTGCGCGACAAATCCATACCATAGCATTTTGCACACAAACCATCACTGCAACATGTCAGAACACTGCGCACATCAACCGATGGCAGACCAGATTCATTGATTTGCTTTGCCGCGGTTTTGGTAATCAGTTCCCCAGCCGGAACGATAACTTCCTTGGTAATTGGATGAATGATGTCATGTGCCGCCGTACGACCCAACACCACATCGCCCAGCGCAACCGACAGGGTTGAACCCTGGTATACAGGTTTCGCCGTGATGTATTCGGTCGTGCCGCAATCGTGTTCGGTAATAACCGTGTTTTGTGACAATTCAACCAAACGACGGGTCAGGTATCCAGCCGACGCGGTTTTCAACGCGGTATCCGACATACCTTTACGTGCACCGTGGGTGGATGTAAAGTATTCGGACATGGTCAGACCTTCCTTAAAGTTCGAGATAATTGGAACCTCGATAATAGAACCGTCTGGTTTCTGCATCATACCACGCATACCGGCCAACTGCTGAATCTGGCGTTTAGAACCACGGGCACCAGACAACGCCATCATATAGATAGAGTTCCAGTTTTCACCGCTGGTCTTGCTTAACGCGGCATACGCCAAATCGCCCAATTTATCGGTTGTTTTTTGCCACAAATCGACCAATTTGTTGTGACGTTCACCGCCCGACAACAAACCGTTTTGATATTGTGTTTCAATTTCTTCGGCCGCTTTTTCGGCATCGGCAATCATTGCTTTCTTTTCTTCTGGAATAACAATGTCTTCGAATCCGATGGAAATACCACTGCGTGCAGCCTGTTCAAAACCGGTGTTTTTCAAGGAATCCGCCAACAGAATCATCGCCTTGTCGCCACAACGTTCGTATGTTGTTGCCAACAATGCCTTGATTTCTTTCACTGGCATAACCTTGTTCACCAAATCGAACGGCATTTTGTCAGATTTCGGCAACAATTCACCCAAAATCATACGGCCCGCCGTTGTTTTGTAAATTTTACCATTGATACGCGCAACGATTGGGGTGTGCAGCGTGATGGAATGATTTTCCAACGCCAATTGCACTTCGTCCATATTTGCAAAACGCGGTGATTTGTCGGTGTGTTCGCCATCCATCAACGAAATATAGTAAACACCCAACACCATGTCCTGGGACGGAACAATCATTGGTTCGCCATTCGCCGGTGACAAAACATTGTTCGACGATAACATCAATGTGCGCGCTTCCAATTGTGCTTCCAAAGAAATTGGAACGTGTACGGACATCTGGTCACCGTCAAAGTCGGCGTTGAATCCCTTGCAGACCAATGGATGCAAACGAATTGCCTTGCCTTCTATCAATACCGGTTCAAATGCCAACAGTGACAAACGGTGCAACGACGGCGCACGGTTCAACAATACTGGGTGTTGGTAAATAACCTTTTCCAAGATTTCCCAAACAATGTCTTCGCCATTTTCAACCATTTTACGCGCGGTTTTCAATGTGTTTGCATAATCACCCGCCAACAAACGCGCATATACGAATGGTTTGAACAATTCCAACGCCATTGTTTTGGGCAAACCAACCTGGTGTACCTGTAATGATGGGCCCGACACAATCACCGAACGACCGGAATAGTCCACACGTTTACCCAACATGTTCATACGGAAACGACCAGATTTACCGCGCAATGAATCAGACAATGATTTCAACGGACGACGATTCTGGGAAACCATTGGACGCGCCTTGTGCCCATTGTCGAACAATGAATCGACGGCTTCCTGCAACATACGCTTTTCATTGCGAACAATGATGTCTGGCGCATGCATTTCAATAAATCTTTTCAGACGGTTGTTACGAATAATGACACGACGATACAAATCGTTCAGGTCAGATGCTGCAACATGGCCCGCATCCAATGTGACCAATGGACGCATATCTGGTGGGATAACCGGGATAATATCCGGCAACATCCATGCTGGGTCGGTCTTGGAATCCAAGAATGCTTCGACCAGTTTCAATTGTTTGATTAAACCTTTGCGTTTGGCCTCGGATTTAGTTTCCGCCAATTCCGCACGCAGGCGTGTGCGTTCGTCACCCATATCCAGGTTGGCGATAATGCTGCGCACGCCTTCGGCACCAATGCCAACGCGGAACGCATCTGCACCAAATTCTTCGACCGCATTTTGATATTCATCTTCGCTGATGACATCATACTGTTTCAGATTGGTCAAACCCGGTTCAATAACAATGTACGCATCGTATGAAATAACCTGTTCCAATTTTTTCTGGGGCAGATTGTTCAACAATGTGGCAATTTTACCCTCGCGCAGGAACCATGTATGCGCAACAGGCATCGCCAATTTGATGTGGCCCATGCGTTCACGACGAACGGACGAAGAACCAACCTCGACCCCACAGCGTTCGCAGACAACGCCACGGAATTTGATTCTTTTATATTTGCCGCACGCACATTCATAATCTTTGACTGGACCAAAAATCTGCTGGCAGAATAAACCTTCTGCCTCTGGTTTCAAAGAATGATAGTTGATAGTTTCGGGCTTTTTTACCTCGCCATGGGACCAGGACAGAATTTCTTCTGGGGACGCGATGGTGATGCGCAGTGCGTCAAACTGTTCCTTGGTTTCAATTTGTCCGAATATCTTCTGCAACATATTGGTCATAAATTTTGCTCCTTTCAAGTCGCTGTTCAAAACTCTTTGTCCGTGGTGGCGTCACCACCACCACGGTCGATTTTTAGTCAATTTTCTTTGGTGTCAACGCCAATCCCAACCCACGCAGTTCGCGTACAAATACATTGAACGCCTCTGGTGTGCCGGTTTGGATGTCATTGCTGCCAGATATGATGGCTTCGTACATCTTGTTACGGCCAACAATATCGTCAGATTTCACGGTCAGCATTTCGCGCAACAGGTGTGCGGCACCGTGCGCTTCCAATGCCCACACTTCCATTTCACCCAAACGCTGGCCACCCATGTGGGCTTTACCAGACAATGGCTGTTGTGTGACCAATGAATAGTTGCCAATTGAACGGGCGTGAATCTTTTCATCAACAAAGTGATGCAGTTTCATCATGTACATAACGCCAACGGTCACCGGACGCGCGAATTTTTCACCCGTCATACCGTCGTACATTGTGAACTGACCAGATTCTGGTAATCCCGCCAATTTCAATATATTGCGGATGTCTTCTGGGGTTGCACCGTCGAATGTCGGTGTTGCCATTGGGACACCATCGCGCAACAATGCGGCCTCGGCACGGACATCGGTATCGGTCATCTTTTCCAACTTGTCCGATACTTCTTTGCCGTAAACCTTGCCCATAATTGTGCGCAGGTCATCTGTCACGGCACGTTTGGCCTTGACCTCGTCCAGGACATGCCCAATCTGCTGGCCCAATGTGCGCGCCGCCATACCAAGGTGGGTTTCCAAAATCTGACCGATGTTCATACGCGATGGCACGCCCAACGGGTTCAGAACGATGTCAACCGGTGTGCCATCTTCCATGTATGGCATATCTTCGATTGGAACAACCTTGGATACAATACCCTTGTTTCCGTGACGGCCGGCCATTTTATCACCCGGCTGCAATTTCATCTTGTGGGCAATGTAAACCTTGACCTCTTTCAGAACGCCCGCATTCAACGAGTTGCTTTCGGTTGCCTTGGCAACTTCGGCATCGGCTTTTTCATTCAAAGCCTTTAATTTCGCGATATGCTGTTCACGCAGTTCGTCAATTTTGGCCTGGGCTTCTTTGTTGCGAACGACCAATTTTTTAATGTCAGACGGTTTGATACCTTCAAACACTTCGGCGGTCAACTTTTTACCAACAAATGGTTTCAGACTGCCCGTGCCGGCATCAATAATTTCGCCTTCGGCAATTTGGAAAATCTGGTCCGCAAAGCCCTTTTCGATGATGGATGTTTCCTCGTCGCGGTCTTTGTTGATTTTTTCGATTTTCTGCAATTCAATCATCTGGGTGCGTTCGTCTTTCTTGACACCATGACGCGTCAAAACATTCACACCGATAACTGTGCCTTCTTCGTTTGGTCCCACGCGCAGCGATGTATCCTTGACATTCAATGCCTTTTCACCAAAGATGTTGCGCAGCAACGCTTCTTCGGGGGTCAGCAATGTTTCAGATTTCGGCGAAACACGACCGACCAAAATGTCGCCCTGTTTCACGCGTGCACCGACATAAATAATACCAGATTCGTCCAAGTTTTTCAGTGCTTCTTCGCTGACATTTGGAATGTCGCGTGTGAAACTTTCTGGGCCCAATTGGGTATCACGAACCTTGAATTCTTTTTCAACGATTTTAACCGATGTAAACGCGTCGTCGCGCGAAATGCGTTCGGAAATTACAATCGCGTCTTCATAGTTATAACCACGCCATGGCACGAATGCAACCAACACATTGCGGCCCAATGCCAATTCGCCATAATTCATCGACGAACCGTCGGCAATGATGTCGCCCGCAGAAATACGATCGCCAACCTTGACCAATGGTTTTTGGTGAATCAATGTTTCGCTGTTGCTGCGTTCGAATTTTTCCAGGTTATAAATATCAACGCCCGTCACGACATTGCGACTGTTCATACATTTAACCACAATACGGTTCGCATCCACAGATTCAACAACACCACTGTGTTTTGCGACCTTGCCGGTGCGGGAATCACGCGCAACCTCGCGTTCAATGCCGGTACCGACCAATGGGGCCTGGACGCGCAACAATGGAACGCCCTGGCGCTGCATGTTCGAACCCATCAACGCACGGTTAGCGTCATCGTTTTCAACGAACGGAATCAAACCGGTTGCAATGGACACCACCTGGCGTGGGGCCACGTCAATCAGGTCGATTTCAGATTTCGGAACCATGGTAAATTCACCATCAACACGCGCGGTCACCGTATCTTCGGCCAATGCGCCGTCTTTGGTTGTTGGGGTATTACCCTGGGCAATTTTATGACCCAATTCTTCGTCTGCGGTCATATAAACCATTTTGTCGGTCACGCGACCATTTTCAACCACATAGTACGGTGTTTCAATGAATCCGTATGGGTTGACACGGGCGTATGTCGCCAAGTGGTTAATCAGACCAATGTTCGCACCTTCGGGGGTGTGAATTGGGCACAGACGACCATAGTGTGTTGGATGAACGTCGCGGACATCAATGCCGGCGCGGTCACGGTTCAATCCGCCCGGGCCCAATGCAGAAATACGACGTTTGTGTTCCAGTTCGGACAACGGGTTATACGCATCCATAAACTGGGACAATTGGGATGTTCCCAAAAATTCAGATACCAACGACATCAACGGTTTAACATTGATAACATCTTGGGGTTGCATATTCGCAATGTTTGGCGACGACAGACTTTCGCGGACCAGACGTTCAATACGAACCATACCAGTGCGGAAATTCTGTTCCAACAATTCGCCAACCGCGCGTACGCGACGATTCGACAGGTTATCAATATCATCAACCGTGTCTTTGTGGTCAATAATATTTGTCAGTGTTTTCAACACCGCCAAGAAATCAGATTTTGTCAGCAAACGTTCATCTTCGGGCTTTTTACCAGAATCGATTTTCAAACGTTTGTTCATCTTGAAACGGCCAACCGCCGACAGATCATAGAACGCCGCATCAAATCCCTGGCGCATGAACAAATTGATTGCCGCTTCCAGTGTTGGACGTTCACCCGGACGGATGATGTTGTAAATTTCAATCAACGCTTCTTCGCGATTGGTGGTTTTATCCGCCATCAATGTGTTGCGCATGTGCGCGGTGATTGTTGTATTATCAATTGCAATCAGCGAGATTTCTTTGACACCCATTTTGTCCAAATCAGCCAAAACTTCTTCGGTGATTTCGGTACCAGATTGGAATACAACCTCGTCCCCGGACATAATTGGGTCAAACAGATATTCGCCAATCAGCGATTCCGGCATAATACCAAATTCTTTGGTGCTGGCCGTGATTTTCGCCATACGTTTTGCGTTCAGACGGTCACCCTTGGCCGCCAACACTTTTTTATCTTTGGGATTAATCAAATCATAATTCAGGCGGTATTTGTCCAGGCCCGCAAACGCAGATGTCGCACCAGCCCACATTTTGCCGTCAAATTTCAACGGAATGCGGGAATAGAAAGTGGACAGAATTTCGGTATCGCTCATGCCGCGAATTGTCGGCTTGCGTGGGTCGGCGGCGAATTTCTTTTCGTCTTCGGCGGCCGGCAGGCAACGCAACAGAACCGTTGCTGGAACCTTGCGGCGGCGGTCAATACGAACATAAATCACGCCCTTGGATTCTTCGAAATCAATCCAGCTGCCGTGTTCAGGAATGATACGCGCAGTATATGTAATTGGGTTACCGGCAATTTTTGCTTCCTTGGTTGTTGCGAATACAACACCCTGGGCACGATGCATTTGCGAAACGATGACACGTTCCACACCCGACGCGATGAAACTGCCGCGTTCGGTCATCAATGGCACTTCGCCCATAAATATTTCTTGTTCTTTGATATCGCGCAAAGTTTTTTTGCCATCTTCGGCGATGTCCCATAAAATCAATCTCAGCTTCAATTTCAGCTTGCTGGAATATGTCATATTACGCAGCATGCATTCTTTCACATTATAAACTGGCTTGTCCAATGTGTATTCCACAAATTCCAGGTCGGCAATGCCGGCATAGTCTTTGATTGGGAACATTGATGAGAAAACATTTTGCAGCCCAATATTTTTACGGTTTTGCGGTTCTACATCGGCCTGCAAGAAATCTTTGTACGAATTATATTGAATTTCAACCAGATCAGGAAGCGGAGTTTGCAAAAAACTTTTTCCAAAAGATTTTCTAAATTTCTGGATAACTGCCATGGGTATCAATCCTTTTTTTTGTGCGTTTTGCAAACGAAACTATTTATACTGTTTTTTACGCCTTTGTGCCCACCGGGGAAAAATCCCACGGTGGGCGGCGTATGCGCGGCAATGCCGCGACTTTTATTTGTGTCGGGCACGCCCGACAGGGAAGAATTATTTCAATTCAACCTTGGCACCGGCTGCTTCCAATGTCGCTTTCATTTTTTCAGCTTCATCTTTCGCAACGGCTTCTTTTACTGTCTTTGGTGCAGATTCGACCATAGCTTTGGCTTCGACCAAGCCCAGGCCCAACATTTCTTTCACTGCCTTGATAACAGCCAGTTTGTTTGCACCAACTTCGGCCAAGACGACATCAAAGTCTGTCTTTTCTTCAGCGGCCGCGGCCGGACCAGCAGCAACAGCAACAGCTGCAGCGGCGGATACGCCCCATGTTTCTTCCAACGCTTTGGACAGTTCAACTGCTTCCAAAACGGTCAATTTTGACAATTCTTCAACCAATTTTTGAATGTCTGCCATTTTTTAGCTCCTATTTAGTTTAGCTAAATCAAAATGTTGCCATTTTGATATTAATTTTTCTTTCCATACTCTGCAGAAACGCGGGCCAAGCGCGACGCTGGTTCGACCAGGATGCGCGCGATAGTACCACGAATTTCCAACAGGGATGGCAGTTTGGATAATTGCACAATGCCGTCTTTGTCCAAGACATCTGCATCCATTTTACCACCAATGATTGTCAAGTTTGGATGTTCTTCGGCAAACTTGGCCAATACTTTGGTGACCGCCAAACCATCTGTTGCAACAGCAACCGCGGTTGGACGTTTCATCATTTCGGATACAGGTTCAAAATCGGTGTCTTTTAACGCCAATTTCATCAAACGGTTTTTAACAACTTTGAAAACGGAAACCAATGGGCGCAATTCATTACGCAGGCCTTCCAGTTCTTTCACGGTCAGACCGTGGTTTTCAACAACGAAAACACCGTTTGCATCTTTCAAGGACGACTGCAACGCTGAAATCAAATCTGATTTTTCTTCGCGTCTCATATTTTATCCTTTACTTCCAGATTCCGGAAAGTTTCCTTTCCAAAATCCCTGCTTTGTTAAACTTTCCATCCGGTTTCCC
This sequence comes from uncultured Alphaproteobacteria bacterium, assembly GCA_934255455.1. Lineage (GTDB taxonomy): Bacteria > Pseudomonadota > Alphaproteobacteria > Rs-D84 > Rs-D84 > Enterousia. The sequence goes on along the minus strand of CAKQNS010000001.1, from coordinate 206,960 downwards.
GGGATGGGGCTTGGTTCCTGCCCCAAAGAATTTTTTCTTTGTCTATGATGGGAATTAAGTTGTTGCCAACACCATCAGTCTCGGACAGAAATCTCTATTAAAAGTTCAAAGTTCAGCGTTCAAAGTTCAAATTATTGTATTTCTAATTTTTGAACCTGACACCTGGATATTTGAACTTTGTTCTGGGGTGGCATTTGCCACACCAGAACATAACTTATTTCGCTTCAACCTTCAAGCCTGGGCCCTGGGTTGTTGCAACGGATGCGCCCAAGATATATTGCCCCTTGGACGATGCCGGTTTCACCTTTTTCAATTGTTCAATCAATGCGTTTGCATTTTCAACCAATTGATCTGTGGTAAATGACATTTTGCCAATACCCGCGTGAATGATACCTTTCTTTTCCGCACGATATTCAATCTGGCCCGCTTTCGCGACCTTGACCGCTTCGGCAACATTGTTTGTGACCGTCCCCAGTTTAGGATTCGGCATCAAACCCTTGGGTCCCAAAACGCGTGCGATTTTCGACATTTTCGGCATCATGTCCGGTGTTGCAATAACACGGTCGAAATTGATTTCGCCACCGGCAACCTTTTCAATCAGGTCTTCGCCGCCAACGACATCTGCGCCAGCTTTTTTGGCTTCGTCGGCACTGTTTACTGTGAACACTGCAACGCGAACGGTTTTACCCGTACCGTTTGGCAATGACAACATACCACGAATATTCTGGTCAGCCTTGGTGACATCAATGCCCAATTTGATTGCGATTTCCAAGCTTTCGTCGAACTTTTTCGATGTGTAACCGCGCAAGGTTTCAATTGCATCAGCCAAAGAATACACTTTGTCTGTATCCAAATTCGCCCATGTTTTCTGTCTTTTAGTCAGTTTCATATCTTATTCCTCCACCTTTACGCCCATAGAACGGCACTGACCCGCAACGATGTTCATAGCGGATTCAATGGTAGAGCAATTCAAGTCCGGCATCTTGCTTTCAGCAATCTGCTTGATTTGTTCTTTGGAAATAGTGCCAACGAAATCACGGCCCGGTTTTTTCGAACCCAATTTCAATTTCAGCGCTTTCTTGATATAGTACGACACTGGTGGCAACTTCATAATAAATTCAAAGCTGCGGTCAGTATAAACAGTGATAATGCAAGGAATCGGCATACCCGGTTCTTTGTCCGCTGTTTTGTCGTTAAATTGTTTGCAGAATTCTGCGATGTTTACACCAGCAGCACCCAACGCTGGCCCAATTGGTGGCGCAGGATTCGCTTGTTTTGCAGGGACGACCAGTTTGACAATCCCTTTCAGTTCTTTTTTTGCCATTTGTTCACTCCATTTGTTTTGGTTAGTGCGGCGGTTCGATGTGGCGCATCTGCCGCCCAGATTTTTAGCGAAACCATTTCGCAAAAATCCAAAAACTTTCTATTGTTGGTGCGTCCGCAAATTCGCAACCATTTCTGCCACCCGCGCCGTACGATCGGCTGCTATTTTCTTGGCCAAATCCCGGGCGGCCGGTGTCGCACGCCATTTATTTACCGCGCGCACAACATCATCAATCGTCATAAACTCTTTCGCCAAGCGTTATACCCTTTCGACCTCGTTAAAATTCAGTTCAACACTGGTTTCGCGGCCAAACACCAAAATCGTCGCGGTCATTTTTTGTTTCAGATTATCAACCTCGGCCACGATACCGTTAAACCCATTGAATGGCCCATCAATAACATGCACTTCTTGACCAACCTCGTATTCAACCTCGTCCACGGAAACCGCGCCCTCTTCAACCTGTTTCAACAGGCGACGCGCTTCTTCCTCGCTGACGGCGATTGGTTTATTTTTCGCGCCCAAGAACATAACAACTTGGGGCATCAATTTCACCAACGAGAAAGTCTCGTTATTCAAAACCATTTGGACAACGATGTAACCAGGAAAGAATTTCTTTTCGGATTTCACACGTTTGCCACCCTTGATTTCAGTGACCTCGCGCGTGGGGACCAGAATTTCGCCAAACAACGCGTTCAAACGACGTTTATCAATTTGTTCGCGCAGGCCGCGTGCAACCTTGTCTTCACAGCCAGTATGAACATTCACAACAAACCATTGCATTTTTTCTTCCATTTTGCACCCTCTGCCCGTTTAGAAAATCCAACTTACCAGCGCATTCAGCACACTGTCCACCGCAAAGAAGAACAATGCCGCCGCCGCCGAAAATACCAGAATCATACCAGTCGCACGAATAACAGTATCACGCGAAGGCCACACAATTTTGAACCATTCGCCGCGTACCGAATTAATATAATCAATAATCTTTTTCATAAATTCGCCCACCGTGCTCACAAATCCTTATAAATTCCCGAAAATATGGACAAGCCATATTTTGGGGAATTTGGCAGGGGCAAAAGGAATCGAACCCTTATCCGCGGTTTTGGAGACCGATATTCTACCGTTGAACTATGCCCCTGTTTCTACTGTCGTTTTGCCCGCATTTGTATATGCCGCAACCCCCGATAGTCTGGCCCAGCATAGCATACCCGAACAAAAATGCAAGCATAAAAGCGCAAATATTATAAGATTTTAATAAAATATTCGCAAGCAAAATCTGAAACATACTTTTATTAAAATATGATTTTGGCGCACTTTTTGCTTGCAAGACGCGGCACTTTTTGTCTACAATCCACCCATACCAAGGAGAGATTTTCGTTGCAAGACCGCATAGAACCGCCAATTTTGCTGTCACGACTGGTCGTGTTCCTGTTCGCAGGGGCGGTTGTTGTGTTGGCCGCGCTGGGGTTCACATTGTATAAAATGTTCCCATTGAACCGACCCCAGGTATATTTTTTAATGACCCAACCACGGGAAAATTTGGAAATAACATTGACCGAATTGCCCCCGACGGATGAAAATATGAAATGGTTTATGCGCGCGTTCATTCGTGAATATATCAAGGCGCGCAATGAAATCACCCCGGACAGTCGCGCAATGTTGCGCAAATGGAACAACGATGAAAATGGCGTTGTACATACATGGTCAACACCCGATGTTTATGCGGCATTCACCCAAACGAATATGTGGACCGCACTGATGAACAACACACCTGATTTTGAATTCAGTTGCAGTGTTGAATTTGAAAACGGCGCAATTACCCCACGCACGGCCGACACATTTGCGGTAAGTTTCAAGTATTTTTGTGAAGATAGTGGTGGACAGACCGATAAAAAAGATTATACAATCATAGTAAAATTACAAATGGACGATAATGCCACATTAAAGTGGTCTGATCGTTTGGATAACCCGTTGGGGTTGCGCGTGTCAGAATATAAAATTGAATCTGGCAATGGCGACCCGCTGAACACGGGGTATCTGGCCAGTGGGGAATAGTCCCATACAAAAAGCGAAGGACAGGGTCATGATTTTTAAGACTGCGATTAAATTAAACATTTCGATTTTGTGTTTGGCGGCGTTTTGTGCATCGGCACATGCGGCGGGCATTAACTATGGTGTCCAAGACGCGTGGGACAACCCAACCGCAAACATGGCATCGGGCAGTACTAAACCCGGATATGCCCAATTGTCGTGGACCGCGGGCAGTGTTTTGCCAATTAAATTGCGTAACGGAATGGTGACCATGGTGTCATTGCCAAATGGCGAACAGATTTCCGATGCGGTTATTGGCAACCAGGGTCTGTTTACTATCGAGGCGAACCAAGGCGATCGCACAATGATTATCAGCCCGGAATCCAGCAACCAGGGTTCGGACACGAACCTGATTGTGACGGGGAAATCTGGCAATAAATACATATTCTATCTGCGCAGCGAACCATCTAATTCCAGTGAAATTACATATTCCCAGGTTGATGTTGTTTTGGATGGAAACGCAACATTGCCAAACGCCACGGGCGCGGCAACCGCAACCGGTGGTGCGTCATCTATATTCAAAAAATCGGCCCCGGCATCGACCGTTGTCGGCACCGATGGCGAGGATTATGGTTGGATTAAATCTATGAAAATTGATCCGTCGGAATTCCGTTTTGATTTGGATATATTTGTTCCAAACCCCGACGATTATGTGATTGCGCCCGAACGCGTATGGCGCGACAAGATATTTACATACATTGATTTTGGGGACAAGGTCATCGCCATGACCCAACGTCCGGTCGTATCATTGTTGGTCGAGGGCGGCGAATCCCCAGTTGGTTTCCGCACCGATGGCGAAGATGGCCGTTTGTTGATTGTCGAGGCCGTGGGCGATATGGTTCTGCGCAGCGGTCAACGCATTGTGTGCATTAAAAAACGTGCAAAACCGTTCTTGATTGCCGACACAGCATCCGTCATGGCATTGGCCGAGGCGAATGTCGCACAATCGATGATGTCGGGTCAATCGTTGAACAATATGGCATACACAATGGATCAAAATGCCATCAATGCCGCGGGTGTAAATTACACCGGCACACCGGTCTATGTTGGCAATAACGACGCAATCAGTGGCACGGGATATTACATGCCGGCGGGCACAATGGCAACCACCGTTGCAACAACTGTGTCGGGCACAACATCGGGCGTGAATATGATGCCAACAGAACGTTTAACGGCGGGTTCATATTTACCACAATCAAACATTCCATTGATTACCAGCAACCAATCTGGTGTTGCGGTTGAATTGAAATCTGACACATCGGTCAAGGCATTGGATGAATACTGGACCGGTCTGTTGGCGAAATTCAGTGGCGACGATGGCCAGGGATTATTGACCCCATATAAAGATATGGTGTTCTTTGCAGTTGACGAACAGGGTGTCGGTGAATTGGGCGCGACATCACGTGCGGCGCGTTTGTATCGTTTGCGTATTGGGCCTATGTCTGATATTGATACGGCGCAAAAATTGTGCGACCAGTTGCTGAAATTCAGCGGTGCCAGTTGCAACGTTGTTCGGATTCAATAATTGATAGCGGATGTTATAAATGAATCGCATAAAAAAACAAATTGTGAATTTGCGTAAATCCACACCACAAAGCGTCCAGTGGTTGTTGCTGGGCGCGGCGTTTATTGTGGTGCTGATTTTAATGACCATGTTGATTGGTGGGCGCGGGAATAAACAAATTTCAACTGACGACGATGTACCAATCGCACTGCGCACGGTTCCAGAAACAGAATCTGTGAATTGGGGTAATATTCGCGTTGGTACCACCGAAAAAGACAGCATAAAAATATTTGCATCTGCCCCGGTCAAGGTTATCAAGGTGCGTCTGAACCAGGATGTGCCCGGATTTCGTGTTTCTGAAACATGCGGTCGTATGGCGCAAATAAACGAAAACACATCGTGCACAATATCAATGGAGTATGCGCCAACCGCGGCGACCGATGTAATAACAACCGCATTGTTTATTGATTGGCGCGGTGCGGACCAGCCCGACAAAATGCAGAAAACCGATAAAATAGTATTGGTGTTGGGTGCCGCCGCCCCAGAACAATCAAAAACCACAACGGCCGGTTCCAATGCCGATACCCCCAAGGCCCCCAGCGCGGTCGCCCCTGCCCCAGTTATTAACGCACCCGCACCGGCCAAGGCCGATATAAAACAAGAAATTGCAACAATTGCTCCGGCGGATCCATTTTCCGATGACACAGATTATGCCGCACCGGCGCCCACGAAAAAGGCCGAACCCGCGGTTGTTGAACGCACCAATACCAAAAAGTCCGAGGCATGTTCCGCATTCGCATTCCCGGGATATAATTCAACCGGCACACAAATCGGGTGGATAAAACCAGAAAATGGCGCATACTATTTTCATCCGTTTTCGGATAAGGAATGTAAAAATCCAACCGGAACATATAATCCCGATACCGGTTTAATTACCGATATAAAAAATGCTGGTAAAAAAATTGGAACAGATGCCGAACATATTGGATACACCGCAATCGCATCAAATGGTGCATTGCCACAATTGTCAAACCCGGTTCAGAAAAATAAAAACCGCGCATACCAATTGACCACCGATGAATTGATGGCAATGGATGGTGCCGTGTCTGGGGCCGAGAACGCGTCGCGTTTCCGCGCTGGCATTACAATGAATATAAAACCAAATGAAACCATTTTTGGTACCAGCGGTGGTGATGCCGTATATTCATCCGACCCATTTGACCGTACATTTGTGTTGCGCCAATATAAACCAATTCCAGCCACCATTGTATCCGAGGTTCGCGCCGACCCATCATTGTATGATGGCACAGAAAAAAGTTTACCAGTGCGTGCGACGGTTGACCGAAATGTATATTCCGACAATGGCCGCACAGTTGTTATACCTGCGGGGACATTGATGTTGGGATATGTCACCGGCGATATTCCGGGACCATACAAAACAATTGGCCGTATGGATATTCGTTGGTACCAATTTATATTGCCCAGTGGCGTTGAGTTCAATTTTTCTGGTGACGGAAAAACAGACCCATTCTCGGGCGATTCCCAGGGTCGCGTAGGTGTTCCTGGATACGGCAGCACCGATTATGTGGAACAATTTGTTATGCCGTTACTGACATCATTGGTACCGGCGGCGGTGAATATGATTGCCCCAATATCGGATCGTTTTGTGAACCAAATTGATTTGGATAATAATACCGTTGTTCAATCGGGCACCGTGCGTTCATCGGAATTGGCAAAAAATGAAATCATTACCGCATGGAATCAAGTTGCCCAGAAATTGGTTGTTGATATGATGGATAACACCGTTCCACCGTTTTCAATCGCGGCCGGTACACGCATAACCGTATTTCCACCAACCGATTTGGTAATTACATGTGGTGCCGATAACGATAAAAAATGTTCTATGGCCAGAATAGAAGAGCAAACTGGTTTGACAGACAAGCGCAATCAACGTGCGGATTGGCAACACAGTGGCAAGGTTGATTATGCCGATGGATCATGGGTTGGTCAGGTTCGTTCGTTTAAACTGAGCAGTGATTACTGCAAACAGGACGCCAGCACTGGTCTGTGGGATGTGAACGAGGACAACATCAGCGGCCTCTATTCCGAAGGGTATGATTACAGAACTATATTAATGTATTGCAAATCGCTGAATTACCAGGCGAAAAACAATGCACGCCAGGATGCAGTGTACCAAAACCAACAGCAACAGTTCAAATCCAAGTACGAGACCAGCAGCAGCACCGGAGGGGTGTCGGGTCAAACCGTGTCAGGCAACCAAGCATATAACACGGAAATTTTGGGGCTTAAATATAACGAGGATGGTTCAATTCAAAATCCGTTTGAATCATCGGCCAAGGGCGAAGAACAAGCCGCCCAGGCAATCATCACATGCGAAGACGGTTCCGCCCCAGATACAAACGGATGCTGTACCGGTGAAATATACACCGACATGGGTGAAGCCGGATTCAATTGTTGCCCTGAAACTGGGGGTGATTGTTTCCCGCCGATATTGTAATTGGCCGCTTGTGAATTATATACTCGATGTAACGAAATTAAACGCGCAAATCATTGCGCGTTTTTTATTTGATTTTTCGATTCGAACAGTAAATGCAAAAACGCCGCAACGAATCGTAAAACCGAATCAAATTTCAACCGCGGGTTGTACCTTTTTACACCCGTCTTGCATTTGATTATATATCATATACACAGGGATAACTTATTCCCAGAAACCAAGGAGAAAAAAATGACATCACAACAACATATACACGTTGAATACACACCCGAAAAATTCCAGAACGCCGAACAATTGTGGTTCTGGTTTTTGTATTCTAAATCTGTGCAAAATGGTTTTATGCGCGGGGCCACGCACGCCACGCGACGTTGCGCCGAATTGCTGGATGTGGAAACGCTGATAACAAAATTGTACCTGTGTGGGAAATTGACCGATGAACAATTGAATGTAATGAAGGAATTTGGTGACCGCCGCCGTGCACCACATCACTATATTTGGGCGGAAAATCGTGCGGCCGATTTGTGGCAACGCGCAATGGAAACAATTGATGTCGCCGCACGCGCACGCGGTTGGTTGGTAAATGAATAATAGGGGACACGACAATGATGATAATCGCATTTTCAACGCGCACATCAAAAATACTGCCGCGCCTGTTGTGCCGGCGATTTCAGCACTGTGCACCAATACTGTGCACACATGGCGCGCGACCATTTGTTATGTATCAATTTGTGCGGCGTAGATTCGTGGCAAAAATACGATTGGCGCACCGCGATATAAATATACTGCGTGCGAACGGTTGGGAATTTATATGCGTGCCGCGTGCCCCAACCCCGCGCGAACATTGGCAACAGGCATTTTCGTGTGTTGATATGACAAAACGCGCCATGGGAATGCACGCGCCACTGGTTCAAACACCCAATGGCCTGTATAAAAAAATCGCCCCAATGGGGCGGTTTTCAAAGTTCAAATACCAAAGTTCAAAGTGCAAATAATGTGTGCGCCATTCGGCGCACTACTGCTTTCTTGTCATTCCTGCGTAGGCAGGAATGACAAGAGAAAAGTATTGTTTTTTATTCTAACACTCTCTCACTCCATCACTCTATTCGTCGCTTCCGTACAGGAACTCGCCGGTGCCGGAATTGCCATAAAATTTTTGTTCAACTATGTCCCACATACCGTTTTGCGGTACCGTGTAATCGCCGATTTTTAACCCACATGGCACTGGTACGAAATGACGCACCAATGTGTCGTCTTCATATATTTTTACATCGTACACATACATAAAATCATTTGCGGAATATGGTACAACCCCATTAAATGTATTGTTTATGCGGCGATACCCAAACAAAACCATGGTGGCATCGTGCGGTTTTTGTCGTGTTTGCCCCGACAGACTGCGCGTGCTGGTCCCATATTTGAATACTTTATTTTTGGCATCCAACACAACTGTTTGTCTGGTGGTTTTTTGTGCTAAACTGATACCAAGCGAGTAAACACTACAATTGGTGCCCATTATACACAACCATGGAAATAATGTTGTTGCCTGGCCGGCATTGCCACCAAAATTGATTTCGTATGCCGAGTCGGTAATTGTACTTGCAACACCAAACAGGCAAACATTAACACCCGATGGATGAAATGTATCATTACTGAACCGCACATCCATTTCTGTGCGCGTGGTTGTGGTTGGTATGTGTTCTGTGTCTATGTATTGCGTGCCGGTTGATGCCAGATAGAAACCGCAATTAACGCCCAGCAGCTTTCCATCAACTATGTCATAATCAGCGGCCAGTTCACTGGCATAGTAATCGGTGTCGGCCTGTTGTATGCGCAGGTATTTATCACTGGTTGCGTTCATGGTGGTGGGGCACCGCGTCAGGTTTCCGTACCACATTTCGTCGCCGATTTTTACATTTAATGCCGGGGTGGTGTTTTTTGTTTCGTATAATTGCATCGTGTCGTCGCCAACATGCAATACGCGCGCATGCACTGCCGTACAACATACAATCATACCGATAAAGATAATCCAACGCCGCCACATACTGCTATTTCCTGTTCCGCATGAAAAAAATACCACCGGAACGAATTCAGGTGGTTGGAGTTTAAGCACAATATTAGGAATTGCGTTGTTTATTCGGTATATTCACAACACTCCAACCACATAACATGGTTGGAATTTTATCGTCTTGGTTTGACGCCTAATTTCGGGTGCTTAAGCCCAATGACAGAACACCTGTCATCAATCTGAATAATAATCAATGTGTGCGAATATCACAAGATAAAAAAACGCCCAAATGGGCGTTTTTATCATTTTGATTTATATTTGATTATTTGCATCTGGGCAATACCAAACAGGTTCGACACCGTCCAATACAGTACCAGTCCCGCCGGCATCCATGCAAACAATATTGTAAACATAACCGGCATCCATTTCATAACGCGTTGTGTTTGGGCCACCGCGTCATTACCGCCAGACGCGTTTGGCGCCGATTGCAACCGTGATTGCCACCACATGGTCGCGCCCATCAATATTGGCAATATGAAATATGGATCCATTGCCGCCAAATCAGAAATCCACAAAAATCCCGCATTGCGCATTTGAACCGATACCAACAGCGCCTTGTACAATGCAAAGAATATTGGAATCTGAATCAGCATTGGCAAACATCCCGACATAGGTGATGTTTTATGCGTCTGGTACAGGCGCACCATTTCCATTTGCAACCGCATTTTATCGTTCGCGTACAATTTCTGGATGCGTGCCATTTCTGGTTGCATTTTCTGCATGGCCAGCATTGATGTATATGATTTGCGCGTCAACGGCCATATTGCCAACCGCAACAGCAATGTGAATATGATAATCGCAATGCCATAATTGCCAACAATCGCATACAGCCCGTTTAACGCCCACAACATTGGCCGTGCCAAGAACCAGAACCACCCATAATCAACCGTCTTATCAATACCAATAATTGTTCCCGCCGCCGCATTTAATACATTTTGGTCACGCGGGCCGGCAAATATACGTGTTGTGATTGTATTCGCCCCATTTGGCGCAATAGTAATCGCCGCCGATGCCGCGTCTGTCTGGAATAATTCGCCACCCAATTTTTTTGTGCGAATTGTTTGATCGGGCGCATCCAGTTGCACAACCGTTTCGGTATATTGGTCTGCAAATCCCGCAAAGCCATTTGTTGTAGAATACGCATACGATTTTTTTGCCAATTTATTCCAATCGGTATGTTCAACATCACCGTTTACGTATGCAACCGCCCCGGTATAAACACCGGCCGACGATTTCGCATTTGCCGCGCGAACTGTGCGCGCAAACGGCGCCACCGCAATATCACGCGGTGAATTATTTTTTATTTCGTCGGTGACTGTAATTACATATCCATCAACCGACACAGTGCGACGGAATTCCACACCATCGGAATTGCGCCATGTGTATGCATCGCCCGCGTTGCGCCATACGGTCGCGGGGGTTGGCGCCGATGTACCGGTTGCCATAACGCCCGTTTCAACAAAGCAATTTTCGCAATCCAGCAAAACGCCCCCGTCGTCCAGTCTAATATTCGACACACGCAGCCCGCGAACATCCGCCGTGATTTTATCAGATTTTATTTCCGACACGGGAACCGACGACACATCGGCAATATCGACCACTTCGGTATTTGTTGTGTCCTGGGGCGCGTTTTTTGTAAATGCACCAAACGCCCACATTGCGACAAAAAACAATGCGAACCACCATAAAAACCCGCCCAGCGGCGATTTTTTCGCCGTGGCGGTTTTGTTTGCATTCCACTGGGCAAAGCCCGAATTATTATCCATATATCGTACCATTTTTATTTACCACCCTTTGATTTTACATTTTCCAGGCAACGACGACGCGCCACGACCCAGTTCAATATATATAGTGCAACGCCCACGCAAATACAAATATCGGCAACATTAAATGCCGGCCAATGCAATGCCCCAATATGAAAGTCCAAGAAATCAACCACCGCACCAAACCGCACACGGTCAATCAGATTTCCCAACGCCCCACCAACAATCAGCGCCAACGGCACGCGTTCATATTTTTCCGCGCGCGTAAACAAATAATACCCAATCAATCCGATAATAAACCCGGTGGCGATTACTATGACCAGGGGCGCGCCCTCGCCCACAGTGCGCAGCATTGAAAACGACGCGCCTGGGTTCCATGTGAACACAATGTTAAACCAATCGGTCACATGCGTCATCAAATACGGTACCGGTACCAATTCCCACGCCGGCCCCGCCACCGGTACGGTGCCCGTAATCATATACAGCAACGCACCCTTGGTCACCAAATCGGCCAAGATAACGCCCACAATTATTCCAATACATGTCAGTAATTTCTTTTTCATTTTTCCGTCCTTGTACGGTGCAATATACCAGTGTGCGCGCCCAATTGCAAATAAAATGTCCCGGCGAACCGGGACGGGGTAAAACCATAAATTAGTTATCTGAAATTACATCGGCAACACCGCTGTAATTATTAGCCCGCATATCGGACAACATTGCGACGATTTTATCTTCGCCTATGCCCAATTTGTCCAAAACACTGTATCCCAAAAACATAGAACTTTCGATTGTTTCAGGCAATGCAACGGCGACACCATCGTGCTGTAATAATGTTGATTCGGTTAAATTACGCGCACGCGCAAATATGCGAACGCGTGGTGCAATTTCGTGCACGGTTGCCACCGCATCATGTGCGGTTGACGCATTGTCCAATGCCACAACAACCGCGCGCGTTTTGCGTGGTTGCAACCCCATATCGCGCAACACATCGGCATTTGTGGAATTGCCGTACACAACATTATAGCCATGCACCCGTCCCATCATAACGGTGTTGACATTCATATCTATGGCAACATACGATATATTTTGATATTCCAACATTTGGGCAACTATTTGTCCAACACGACCAAACCCACAAATTATAACCGTTGGTGCACGCGATGAATTCGCCATTGTGACCTGGGCCACCGATTGTGAAAATAATTTGCCCGACCGTTGCAGATAATCGTAAATCATCATTAAAATAGGCGTTATCATTATTGATAAAATAATAATCGCCGTTAAAATTTCCTGGTGATTGATGGGCAATGCGGTAATTCCAGATTTACGCATTGTTTGCAACAACAGCAATCCAAATTCGCCCGCCTGGGACAAAACCAGTGCAATCATCGCCGCATCGGGCACCGCAACATGACGCACGCGTGCAACCATAAATATTGCAACAAATTTCGCCGCCATCAATCCGACCAATCCGCCCAAAACAATATACCAATTTTCGGCCAATACATTCAGATTTAATCCCATCCCCAGCGATATGAAAAAGAATGCCAAGAATAACATTGCATACGGACTGATTTCGGCATTGACCTGGTGATGATAAATTGTTTCAGACAACAGCATACCCGCCAAAAACGCGCCCAATCCGGTGGACACGCCGACATAATCGGCAACAACCGCCCACAGAACTATGTTCAATAAAATCGCCAGTAAAAATGCCTCTTTGGATTTTAATTTTGCGACCAATCGCATTACCGGGTTTAACACAAACCGACCAACAATCATTACACCAACAATCAATGTCACCGACCATACTAAAACATCAATTGCGGTTGCGCCCAGATTAAAACTTTTGCCCGATAACACCGGCAACATGGCCAACAATGGAATTGCCAATAAATCCTGGAATAATAAAATTGAAAATGTCTGGCGCCCCATGTCGGTGTTTATTTGATTTCGGTCGGCCAATAATTGCATATCTTCGGATGTGCTGGACATTGCCAACATCAATGCGACCATTATGCAACCCATAATTGACCATCCGGTAATTCCGAACAACAGCGGGAACAACATCGCAACAACCATTAAAACCTGGGCCGCGCCAAATCCAAATATAGAATGCCGCAATCCCCACAGCCGTCGCATATTTATGCCCAGCCCCAATGTGAACCACAGAAATATAATTCCCAAATCACCCAACAGTGTCCATGTTTCGTTCAATTGAAATAAATTTAACACGTACGGCCCCGATATAATTCCCGCAAACAGAAATGCCACCAATGCCCCAATGCGCGCCATACGCATCATAAACACCAGCGCAAAAACCACACCAATAAACATTAAAATTGTGACAGACATTGTCATATTTATCCCCCCCTATTCTATGACACAAATATTATATCAAATCGCGTGCTAATTGCGCAAATATTTCGGGCGATAATTCTTCGGCCCGTTCGGTACCAGTCAAATTATATTTTGCCCAATCAACATTTGGCACTATGCCGCGAATCATTTTGCGACGCTGGCCAAACAGTTTTGCGGTTATGCGTTCCAATTTTTCAACATCGGGCAACGCGGCGATTTTCGATTTATTTGGAATAACACCAACCACCGCCGATTGCACACGCGGGCGCGGGACAAACGCGGTATTTGGCACATCAAACAAAATTTTTGCATCGGCAATCAGTGTCGTTAAAACCGCCAATCGCCCATATTGTTCGTCACCAACGCGCGCGGTGATACGTTGCGCAACCTCGCGCTGGAACATCAAAGTCATAGTTTTAATTGGCGCGCCCGACGCCACCGCAATCAGCCAACGCGTAAATAATTCCGTGCCAACATTGTATGGCAAATTTGCACAAATTGCATATTCTCCCAACCCCAGTTCCGCGGTATTGACCCGTAATGCATCGCCATATATAACCGTTAAACGCCCCGCCGACGCCGCAACAATTTCATCAAGTATTGGTTTGGTTGCGGTATCTTTTTCAATTGCAATAACGCGACGTGCGCCCGCCATCAGCAATGCACGCGTCAATCCCGCCGGGCCCGGCCCTATTTCCATAACATCGGTATTTTCAATGTCCGGCACACTGCGCGCAATGCGGCCCGTTAAATTCAAATCGAATAAAAAGTTTTGCCCAAATTGCTTTTTCGGTTCCAGCCCCGCCGCACGCATCATTTCGGCAACCGGCGGCAAAGATTTTATTTCGTCCATCATATCGCACGTCGCCCCCCAAACGCCAATGACAATGTACCATCGTCCAAATAATCTAAATCACCCCCCAGTGGTACGCCCGATGCCAATTCGGTGAATTTCACATTCGCCGTATCACCAACCACAGACATCACATAATGCTGGGTTGTCTTGCCCTCGACCGTGTTGGGTAATGCAAATATGATTTCGGTAATATTTTCATCGCGAATTCGTGCGGGCAAATTTGTAATATTCAAATCATCGGGTGTCGTACCCGCCGCCCCAGACAGCAATCCACCCAAAACATGATACCGCCCACGGAATACACCTGATTTTTCCAATATCCAAACATCGGACAGGTCGCGCACTATGCAAATGGCACCACAGGCACGCGTTGCGTCGCGGCAAAATTCACAAGCGGTCGCCCCCGCATCGGTTAAAACACCACAAATTGGACACGGCGCAATATTTTCAGATGCGTCAAGCAACGCCGCCGCCAGGGCCGCACCACGCCCGGTTTTGTCCTGTAATAATGCCAATGTAATGCGTTGGGCCGCACGCGTACCAACACGCGGCAGGCGCGCAAACTGTTTTATCAATTTTTCTATTTTCGGATTCATTTTATTTTATACCCATCAATGAAATACATAGCAATCAATGCCCGCCGATTTTGCGCGCGCACGAATGTCGGCGGCGGCCGCATCGGACAATTTATTTACGCGCACACGAAACATACCATTGTCTGATTGTTCAATTGCCGCATTTAACCCCAATTTGTTTTTAACATTTGAAACCTGATGCGATGCGGCGTCGCGTGATGAAAACGCACCGAATTGAACACCCGCCGTGCCGGTCGATGTTGATGCCGTATATTTTGGCGCCGCGGCCGATGTTGCCGCATTATATGCCGCACCAATTGTCGGCGCCGCGTTTGCAACAACCGGTGCGGTAAACGTTTGTTTTTTTACCATTGGCGCATTTTTCGCCGACATTTCAAAACCACGGTTTAATAAACGTGTTGCGGTATCTGCGCGCACATCTTTGGATTCGGCGCCCAACACAACCGCCATTAAATGCGTGCCACCCCGTGCCGCAGTTGCAACCAATGAATATTTTGATTTATTTGTAAAACCGGTTTTCATACCATCACATCCCGGGTATGTCGCCAACAACCGATTTCCATTGGTATATGTTTTGCCATTATATGTCCAGGTTTTAATACCAAAATATTTCCAATATTGCGGAAAATGTTTATACACCGCCATAGACAGCAACGCAATATCACGCGCGGTCGATAAATGATCATCATTCGGCAGTCCCGACGAATTTTCGAAATTCGTTTGCGACAATCCAATTTCCGTTGCGACACGCGTCATCAAATCGGCAAAGTTGCCTTCCTTGCCGCCCTTCAAATTTTCGGCCAACACACGCGCTACATCATTCGCACTCATCACTGTGACGGCCTTTATCGCATCTTCGACGGTAATTTTACTGCCCGCGGGCAACCCCAGTTTCACGGGTGACGCCGCCGCCGCAACATTTGATACAATCAAATAATCATCCAAATGCAACCGACCATGTTCCAGCGCATCAAATGTTAAATACACCGTCATAATTTTTGTCAATGATGCCGGGTAATTTAATTCATTTGCATTTTCAGAATATAACACACGCCCCGTATCCATATTGGCAACCAACGCCGCACGATACGGCGCCGCAAACGCCGCCCCGCACATAAACACACAACATAAAAATGAAAATATCGCCCTGGTCATTACGAACAAATGTTAGTAAAAAACAGCGCCCCCGGTCAACAAATAAGTGCGCCATTTTGGCGCACTTGTATTCTATTTTTAATCCAGTATTCGCAGACTGATTTTTTCGTCGTCCACAATCACCAATTTTCCGGTTTTTATCCCAAATATATGCGCCGCACCAAACGCATCGCGCGGGCCGAACAAATCGTCGTTGCAAATTGGATATACCCCACGCAACAGACACAATTGGTTCGCAATAACATCCTCGCGGCAAATGGCGATTATCGGCATATCGGGGCGCCGACACGCAATTTGTGTTGCAATTGATGTATCGCGCGCGAACACAACGATTGCCGCGGCATGATTCAAATATGCCATTGATGCAACAGAACGAGACCAATCATTTTCAGGAACATTTTCCGTGCGCAACCAATCATTCGGATGTGCAATTGCATCACTGTCTGCGTATGCCAAAATGCGAGCCATTGTTTCAATAACATTTACCGGATTTATACCGATTGTTGTTTCTTCGGATGTCATGGTTGAATCAGTACGCAAATATGCCGCATTTGCAACATCGCTGATTTCGGCGCGAGTGGGGAATTCACTGGCCACCATTGTGCCCAGCATTTGTGTTGCCATAATTACCGGACGATTTAACATACGACAAGTACGAATAATATGGCGCGAAATTGCGGGAACTTGTTCAAACGGAACCTCGACCGCCAGGTCGCCACGCGCAATCATAATCCCATCGGCCGCCGACGCAATTTCAGATATGCGTTCAACCGCATTTGGGCGCTCTATCTTTGCGATTATTTTTATTGGGTGTGATGTACGTGCGGTGATGAAATCGCGAACCTCGGCCACATCTTCGGCGCGTTGCACGAATGAAATTGCAACCCAATCTGGATTTTTAGTAATTGCGTATTCCAAATCGGCGCGGTCTTTGGCCGTCAACACCGATGTGGCAATTTCTGTATCGGGTAAATTAAAACCACGGCGCGACCAGATTTCGTCACCACGAATAACCGTTGCAACAATTTTATCCGGCGCGACACCGTCAACCGTCATTTCAATTTTGCCATCGTTTAACAATATTCTGTCGCCGGGGTTTAATGATTTCATAACATCGGCATCAGGCAATTGAACACGCGTAGCATCACCGGGCGTGGGGTCACTGTCAAATGTGAATTTTTGACCGATGCGCAATGGGTATTTATCCTCGGTTGCAAAGTTTCCTATGCGGTGTTTCGGCCCCTGCAGATCAATCATAATTGCAACCGGCATATTCAGGTCGCGCGCCACACGACGAATTAAATCAATTTTGGCCCCCTGGACATCGCCGGTATCGTGACTGAAATTTACACGCGCCACATTCATACCCGCGCGCATCATACGCGACAGTGTTTCGTAATCTTCGCATTTTGGACCAATAGACGCCGTAATTTTTGTATATTTATTCATGTTTTTCCGCTTTATTTCTTTATGTTGTTTCCCTTGATTTTTACGAATTATGATATATCATAAAAACATCATTTTAACAAGGGGAAAAGGATATGAAAAACGCAAATCATGGAGCCATTGACAACCAACAATTATTGACAATTATCCAACGCATTGAAAAATTGAACGAGGATTCTGCCGCAATTGCCGCCGACATCAAGGAAATTTACAGCGAGGCCAAATCCGCCGGGTTTGATCCAAAATATATCCGCCAGATGATACGTCTGCGCAAATTGGACCCAGATGAATTGGACGAAGCGGACGAATTGACACAAATGTACCGCAGCGCGCTGGGGCTGTAATGAAACGCTTTACGCGAACGGTTGAAAATTTTACCTGTGCCCATTGTGGGGCCAATGTTTTGGGCGATGGATATACAAACCATTGCCCAAATTGTTTATGGTCGCGCCATGTGGATAATAATCCGGGCGACCGCGCCGCGACTTGCGGTGGAATGATGCGTCCCATATCGGTTGAAACATCAGGTGGCCAATACATTATTACCCATAAATGCGAGGCGTGCGGTAAAACAATACGACAACACGCAACCGATGCCGATAATATGGATGCAATAATTGCATTGGCGGCCAATAATAAATTTATATTTGGTTAAAAAAACGCCCATTCGGGCGCTTTTTTATTTTCGATGTGCCGCCGCGGCAACAAACGCGTTAAACATTGGATGTCCGGTAAATGGACTGGATTCAAATTCCGGGTGGAATTGCCCCGCAATAAAAAATGGATGCGATGGAATTTCAACTATTTCTGGCAAACGTCCATCGGGACTGCGTCCGGAAATAATCATACCAGCATCGGCGAATTGTTTTTCAAACGATATATCCATTTCATAGCGATGACGATGCCGTTCTGATATCTTATCCGCCCCATAAACGCGCGCCGCCAATGTACCAGGCGCAATCATACATGGGTACGAACCTAATCGCAATGTTCCGCCCATATTTCCGGTATGGTCCGGCATAATATTTATAATGGGTGTACAGTCGGGCGAAAACTCGGTTGAATCCGCGTTTTTTATCCCCAACACATTGCGCGCGAATTCAATCACCGCAACCTGCATTCCCAGACATATTCCCATATATGGTGTGCCTGTTGTGCGGGCATATTCGGCGGCGGCAATTTTACCCGACACGCCACGCGTTCCAAACCCGCCCGGAACCAATATGCCATCTGTATCCGCGCAATCGGCGGGCGTGAAAGTTTCGGCATTTATAGGCTTTATTTTAATATGCACATTGTTTTGAATGCCGGCGTGGAACAATGCATCGTTTAATGATTTGTATGCATCTGGCACATCAAAATACTTACCAACAACACCTATGCGAACGGTTGGAATATCGGCCGCCAGGTAATTAGATATGCGTTCAAATTTTGTCATATCGCCCGGCACAGATGGCAAACCAAAATGTTCGGCAATTATATCAAACACATGCTGCGCATCGTATGCCAGTGGGATTTTATAGATATTATCAACATCAATACCACTGATTACATTTTTTGCCGGCATATTACAGAACATTCCGATTTTTGCGCGCTCGTCATCGGCCAGCATACGCGGCGTACGCACAATCAACATATCGGCCTGGATTCCATTTTCTAATAATCGGCGCACCGACATTTGTGTTGGTTTGGTTTTTAATTCACCACTTTTTTCCAAATATGGTGCCAATGTTAAATGCACAAACATTACATTGCGACGACCAACATCATTTGCAAATTGACGAATTGATTCCAAGAAAATTTTACCTTCGATGTCGCCAACCGTGCCACCAATTTCACACACGACAAAATCGGTACCGGTGGGTGCGGCGATATAGTCTTTGATGCGATTGCTGACATGCGGAATCATTTGTACCGTTGCGCCCAAATAGTCACCACGGCGTTCGGCATTTAATACATCCCAATAAATACGACCACCCGACACCGAATCATTTCGCGACAATTTTATTCCCAAAAATCGTTCGTAATACCCCAAATCTAAATCGGTTTCAAATCCGTCACCGGTGACATATACCTCGCCATGCTGGAACGGCGACATAGTACCGGGGTCAACATTCAAATATGGGTCAAATTTACGCGCATGCACCGAATACCCGCGCGATTGAAGAAGGGCGCCACAACCTGCCGCCGCGACGCCCTTGCCTAAACTGGAAACAACACCACCCGTAATGAAAATATATTTGGTCATCACAATCTCCTTTACGGGATTTCATCATAGGAAATTTAGACTTGCGACGCAATGAAATAAATTCCTATAATTTCATTATGCGTGGGTTGTTAGATAACCAATTTAAAAATTTATTTTTGTGGGTGCCGTTTTTAATGGCGTTTGGCGCCGCGCTGTATTTTTCCATTGGGGCCGAGCCCCAAATTCCATACCCATTTATATTTGCCGCATTATTCGGTATTGTGGCGGGCGCGCGCCGCGTGCCAATACTGGTACGGGCATGCGGATTGTTTGCATTTGGGTTTATGTATGCCATGACGTTCACACATTTTGTAAATACGCCACAGATGCCACGCAATGTACATGACACATCCGTTGTTGGTACGGTTCAAAATATTGATTACACCGACACAAAAACGCGCGTTGTTATGCGCATAGATGGTCAAGACATAAATGCGGGCGACGCACATGCCACAATTCGCGCATCGGTTATACAAAATGATGCACCGTTGCACATTGGGGATACCGTGCGCGCAACCGCAAACCTGAACCGACCAAATCCGCCCTATGCACCCGGGGCATTTGACTATGCGCGATGGGCATATTTTAATAACCTGACTGCAACCGGTTTCATTACCGAATACGAAATATTGGCGCATAATGACGCCAACAACATAAACACACTGCGCGAATATTTGCACGGTGCGGCAAATTCTTTTTTATCCGACGCGTTGGTATTGGGATATAAAAACATTGTCCCGCGCGAAGAAAACGCAATTTGGACCGCCACCGGTGTGGGGCACGTTTGGTCAATCAGCGGATTTCACATGACATTAGTGTCCGGATGGTTGTTTGCAATATTTTACAGCATATTCCGATTGATTGCGCCAATCACACGCCGCGTGCCGGCGCGGGTACCCGCGACCGTGTGCGCGTGGTTTGGGTTGTTGTTTTATCTGTTTCTGTCGGGGATTGATGTTGCAACCATTCGTGCATTTTTAATGGCAACATTGGTATTTGCCGCATTTTTATGTGGCCGCAATGCGATTTCTATGCGCAATGTGTGCATTGCTATGATGATTATATTTCTGATAAATCCACATTATGTAATGCAGGCCGGATTTCAATTATCATTTGCCGCAATATTTGGCCTGATTTGGTTTTGGGGCACGGTTAAACCACGCATTCCACAAAACTGGGTATTAAAAATATTGTATACGGCAACTATGACATCAATTGTTGCAACGGTGTTCACCGCCCCGTTTGTAATATCACATTTTGGTGCGTTTCCGATATACAGTCTGATTGGCAATTTGGTATTACTGCCCATATTTTCAATTGCGATTATGCCACTGGTTATCGTTGGAACAATCGTCGCGCCAACCGGGTGGCATTGGCCACTGGATGCGGGTAACGCCGTTTACAATTTTGCATTGCAAATTGCAACACACATAACCGAATTACCGTTTGCCAGTATGAATATGCCATATATGTCAAACACGGCAATTGTACTGTTCATATTGGCATTTGCGTCATTGATGTTCGTGCGGCCATTACGGGTAAAAATAAATTATATTTTGTTTGCGTTGCTTGCCACATTTGGGGTGACAAATGTAATATGCACCCCGCGGCCGGTGTTCTATGCGACATACGATCACGAATTGGTTGGATTTGTTGAAAACGGCCAATTGGAATTTAACAAGGGGCGCGCATCACACCATTATTTTGCATTTGATACATGGAAACAATTAAATGGCGAACCCACCGGCACGAAAAACACGCGCCGCAAACACGACCACGGTCTGTATATATTTCACGCACCTAAATTTACATTGGCATACATCCAGAAATTTGTACCACTGTCGAAACACTTGGTTGATTTATGCCGTGACGACAATATTGACTATATCGTGTCGTATTTCAAAATAGACAGCCCGCAATGCAATCACAAAATATTAAATGATGGATTGGTAATATATGGTTCGGGCCGCGTTATTTATTCGCCGGCGCATCGCCCATGGCATAATCCGCCGAAACAAAATATAACCCCGCCGCCGGCGCCGTAGGTCCGGCCGCACTGCGCGCGTGTGCGGCAAATATTTCATCAATATCGTACGGTTTACCCAATCCGATTTCAACCAATGTGCCAACCATATTTCGCACCTGGTGATGCAGAAAAGACCGTGCCGAAAATTCAAATGTGACCGCGTCGCCGTGACGCGTGATTTTACATGTGTCTAATGTTTTTATCGGGCTTTTTGCCTGGCACTGGGTTGCACGGAAACTGGTAAAATCGTGCTGTCCAATTAAACGCGCCGCGGCCGCACGCATGGCACGCATATTTAATTTACGCGGCACCCACCACACACGATTTTTATCCAACACAGGTGCCGCCGCACGATTTAACACAATGTATTTATAATGCCGCGCGATGCAATCAAAACGCGCACTGAAATCATCGGACACAATTTCGCAACTCAACACGGAAACAGGCATATCGGTTAAATAAAAATTCATTGCGCGCATAACGGTGTTTGCATCCGCGTCCATATCCAAATCAAAATGTGCAACCATGGCAATTGCATGAACGCCGGCATCGGTACGCCCCGCCGCAACAAAAGCGGGACGCGCACCGCAAAATTTTTCAACCGCATCACGCAGAATAGATTGCACCGACGGGCCCTGGCGGTTTTCTTGCCACCCTATAAGGTTTGTGCCATCGTATTCAATCGTTATGCGATACCGCGTCATCTGTATGTCCCCGTTTTTATCCTAGCGCTGTTTTTCATTATTTGGGACAAAGCATTTACACACGCCATGGTTCAACAATTGCAACAGCGACCAATTTTGACACCACAACCACCGCGCACATTCCATACACGATTTTGCATTCATTTTTGTTTGCGTGTTCATACCACCCACCTATCGTTGATGTTCGTTTTGTTTGGCCACAAAACTGCGGCATGTATCATTCCACGCGACCAATTTTGGTCCATAAAACAACCACCGAAACAGATTGCAATTGCCACATGCCAACCAACGTTCATGCGATGTCAAATGACCACAATTTATACAATATTTTTTGTCTGATATACCTTTGTCATTCATAATTATTCCCCTATTTTTACCGTTTGACCACGCAGGCCATTTACAAAACTTTTCCAATCCATCGGTTTTTTGCCAGCGGGTTGAATTTGCAAAATTTCCAATTCACCATTTTGCGCAACGCGTGTACGCAAAATTTTAACATCAATGCCGTTGATTTTTGTGCGCCCCGCCCCCAGTGCGCGAATCTGGTTATGTATCGCACGCGCGCCACGCGACCAATCAATAACTTCGTCCGCACCCGTCCATTTGTGCGTAAACGTGGGCGTGCCCGTTTGCGGCACCGGCGCATATTCCGACGGACGCGACAAATATTCAACCAACATATCGGCACCAATTTTTGACACACGCAATTCAATGTCGTCGTTCGTTTCGTTTTCACCAATTTCAAAATCGCGCCGCATATACACATCGCCCGCATCCATTTCCGCGGTTATTTGCATTAAACACACCGCACTGTGCGCATCGCCATTATAAATTGCGGTTTTAATTGGCGACGCCCCGCGATATTTTGGCAACGCACTTGGGTGAATATTTATACACGGCGCAGACGATAAAACATTATCGCGCAATATCACGCCATACGACACAACAACAACCATATCTGGCGTAAAATTATATTCAGATGCGCGATTATATACAGGAATGTTTTTTGATTCCGCCCACAATTGCACGGGCGATTTTGTTAAAATCTGTTTACGTCCAACGGGTTTGGGACCGCGCGTAAACACCGCCATAATTTCATGACCGGCATTATAAATTGCATCAAACATTGGCACAACAAATTCGGGCGTGCCCATTAAAACCAGTTTCATGCTTTGTGCTTCCTTACCTTGCGCATAACCATTTCGCGACGCACCGGCGACAGATAATCAATAAACAAAATTCCATCCAGATGGTCGGTTTCATGTTGAACAATTCGCGCCGGCAGGCCGGACATTTCTGCGCCCTGGGGCGCGCCATTTTCATCGGTCCATTCAACAACGACCGATGCAGGACGCGTCACATTAGAATACACCGGCAGATTGTCAGGCCCCAGCACGGACAAACACCCCTCTTCCATAGTGCAGGTATCGGCACTGCGCGAAACGATTTTAGGATTTATCATTCTGAATACCTGTTCGGTATCAGGATTCATCATAACCAAGAAACGCTGTAACATACCAACCTGTGGCGCGGCCAAACCAACACCCGATTGGTCACGCATCATGCCAATCATTTCGTCCATAGTATTCAGTATTTCCGGTGTGATTTTGGTAATTGGTGCACATTTTTCACGCAAAACCAAATCCCCGCAAAGTTTCATTTGCAATTTATTCATCTTTATATTCCAATGCGATTTTTTTATTAGTTGTTATACCACTTTTTTCTTTGATTCTGTCGAACAATCTGGACATATTTCCGCGTCCATCGGTCAGTTGCCCGCGCGCATTGTTATATGCTTTCATGGCCGTGTCTATGCTTCTGCCAACCGTGTTAAAGTTATCAATAAACCCAGAATATTTTTCATACAAATCGTTGACCAGCGCAATAACTTCGGTCACATTCTTGTTCTGTTTGTCCATCTTTAACAACAGTTCCACGGTTTTCAGCATCGGGAACAACAGCGACGATGTGATAATCGCGACGTTTTTATTTTGCGCACTGGAATACAGTTCCGGCTTTCTGCGCATTGCCAACACATACGCGGATTCCAAAGGCATAAACATAAACACATAATCCAGACCAGAATCTTTGACCTTTTTCTGGTAATCTTTGTCGGACAGTTCGTTTATATGTGCCTCGGTCGCGGCGACAAAATCCTTGGCATACTTTTCACGTTCTTCGTCGGTTTCGGCATTTTCGTATTGCAGATAACTTTCCATAGAAACCTTGGAATCAATGATAATACGGCGATTCCCCGGCAGATTCACAATAAAATCAGGTCGAATATTTTTTCCATCGTCGACACGGGTAAATTCTTCCTTGGTGTAATCAACGCCTTCGACAAAGCCCAGCATTTCCAGAATATTTTCCAGATACATTTCGCCCCAGCAGCCCTGACTTTTTTTATTTTTCAACGCATTGGCCAGATTGGTTGCCTCTTGCTGTAATGACTCGCTTTTATTCAGCATATTCTTGATTTGTTCATCTATGCTGGTTTTGTTTTCCGTCGTGGTCTTTAACATTTCCGTGACTTTCTGTTCAAAGCCCTCTTTCAATGCCTTCATTTCATTCTGGACGGGGGTCAGCACGATTTTCTGGGTCTCTGTGACAGATTCTTTTTGTTTTTCAATCAGTTCACTGGAAATCGCCTTGAAATCATTCAACATTTTTTCGCGAATATGCGTCAGGGTTTCAACCTCTTGCTTTTTTTCGGCGGCACTCTGTTGTAATGCACTGTTTTCAGCGCGCATGCGTTCAATTTCGCCGCGCTGTTGCTGTAACAAGGCCTTTAATTGTGCAACCTCTATACGGCTGTCATCGGGGTGTTTGGCAAGCAATGCCGTGACCAATGACCCCAGTATGCACCCAACCGCAGTCCCAACGAAAAAAGCAATAAAATCCATACGGAAACCTCTTTTCGGGGATTATACAATAAAAAAACCAAATAGCAAGCCAGCCGCACTATTTACCGCGGCGTTTGGTTTTTTTGGGGGAATGCGCGTCCAAGATTTTCTGTTGCAATTCCAGAATTTGGGTTTCGCGGTTCTTGATTGTTTCCAGTAATCGATTATTTTCCAATCGCAATGCGTCTAAATCATGACGACGCAGGACAATTTCACTGGTCAGGCGGCGCGTTTTACGACGCGACAGCAATATACTTATCAACGCACCAATCAATGCGCATGTGATACCCACCGAAAAATCATATAAAAAATCCGTTATAACCATGTGCGAATTATAACGGTTTTATTTGCATTGTGCCCTAGGCATGTTTTCGCAGGCCTGTTTTGGCATCAACCCATACCTGCTCGGCGGCAATTTCCATCAATGGCATATCAGATGGGCTGTCCGAATAACTGCGCACGACGCGCGGTATGATTTTATTTTTTGATGCCCATGTGTCCAGTGCAACGACCTTGTTCTGGCCCCAGCACAGGAATTTATATTTCCAAGGCCGCGCAGCGTCCATTTGCGATGTCAGCACCGCATCAAATTTGATATCACGCACCAGTTGTGGGACAAGGTAATCCGCACTGGCCGAAATCAGAACCACCCTGCGCCCCGCCGCGCGTTCGGCGGCAACCTGTTCGCGTGCCCAGCCAAAACGTTCCATTTTATGCTGCTTGATAAAATCAGGCGCGAATTTTTTCACCATATCTGCGGTTAAAAAGCGACGCATTTTTTCGCGCCACCAAACGCCCGCTGGGTTAAACATACGCACAATCGCCGCAACGCCCATCAATGGCAAAAACAACCATGGACGCACAGAATGGCGAAAGCAATAGCGACCAAATTCCACATTTGAATCACGCGCCGACAGCGTGCCATCAAAATCAAAAACAACAACATCTTGTTTCATCAACATATACAAATCCTTTTGATATTTCGCGCGTATTATAACAATCTTTGCGTATTGGGCAATAAAAAAACGGGGCAATGCCCCGTCTTTTATTTGTTGCGTGCCAGACGACGACGCGCACGTTCTATCAAGAAGAACAACGCAGGCGTCAGTGTGAATGTGAATATCAAACTGGCCAACATACCACCAATCATAACCGCAGCCATTGCGACCTTCATACCGTCGGCTGACCACAACTGGGGCACCATACCGGTGATAACCGCGATTGATGTCATCAACACCATATAACGTTTATCGTTCAGTTCTGTCCACAGGGCGGATTTGGCATCTTCGCCATTTTTAACACGCGCGATTGTTGGTTCCAGCACCAGAATATTATTATTCACCACCAGACCGACCAACATAACGAATGCCAACATAGCACCAACGTTCATGGACGCACCCGACAAGAACAGCATCACAAACACGCCCGCGAACGATGTCAAAATTGACGTCGCGATTGTGAATGGGTGCGCCAGCGAGTTCATAATCGCCGCCAGCAACATAAAGGTCAACACGGTTGCCAAGAAAAACGCCTGACCGATTTCACCGGTTGTTTCGTCCTGAATTTCGGACATACCACCAAATTCAGCACCGTAACCCGTGTCCCAATCAATGGTTTTCAATGCGGACTGAATTTTTGCCTGAACCGGCCCCAGTGTTGATTTACCAATATTGATATCAATTTCGGTAATTCTGTTTTTATCCAAACGGCTGATGTTTGGTGTCGCGGTGGTGTTTTCAATTTTACCCAGCGACGACAACGCAACCATGCCCTTTTGCGAGTTCACGTACACATTGTCAAACATTTCAGCGGTCTTGAATGGTTTTGCAAATTCCAAAATAATTGGATATTCTTCGCCCGCTTCTTTGTACTTGTAATCGTCGTTACCAAACAATGCCGTACGCAACGTAGAACCAGCATATGAATTTTTTACACCCCAGAAATTCATTTTGTTTTCATCAGGAATAAATTTAATTTCATTGCCTGGGGTCTGCTGGGCGCGAACCGCACTTTGCACCTCTGGTATTTGATTTATCAGTTCAATTGCGCGCGTGGCGTATGCTTCGCGTTTTGCATCGTCTTCGCCAGTGATGTTCAAAACCATATCAGACGACAAAGATGACGACATAGACGCACCAGCACGAATCTGGATTTCAACATCTGGAATCGTTGCCAGACGTGGCAACATACGACGCGACAATTCTTTGTCAGACAATCTGCGGTCATCACGGTCAACCAATTCAACCTTGACCTTGATATTTTGCAGACCGCGTTCGCCGATTTTTACAGAAGTTGATTTAACCTCTTTGAAATCACGCAACTGTTCTTCGATTTGCGATGCAATATCACGTGATTTTTCAAATGTTGCGCCCATTGGTGCGCGCGCCGTGATATTGATTTCATTGTTATCTGTTGATGGTGCAAATTCATTACCAACAAACTTTACCAATGACATAGACGCAATAAAGATTGCAACCGCCAGACCGACAACACGCCATGGGTGATTGTACTGCACATCAAACCATTTGTGCAAACGCGCAACCGCCGATGATTCTGTCTGGGCTGTTGCCGACTTTTTAACCTTTTTCGGCGCGGCATCAGATGATGTCAGGCGCAAAATTTTTGCAATCATCATTGGTGTCAGCGTGAAACTGAACAGCAATGACAACAGTGTCAAATACACAACTGTTAAACCAAACTGAACCATGAATTGTCCAACAATACCGCCCATAAATGCCAACGGCAAGAACACCACGACGTTTGTTCCGACACCCGCCAGAACAGATACTGCAACCTTTTTCGTACCGTCAATTGCGGCGGCGTCTGGGGCTTTGCCAGCGCGCATTTCTTGCAATGCGGATTCAATCATAATAATCGCGTTTGACACCAATGTACCCAGTGCCGACGAATACGCCAACAGTGTCATTGCATTGATTGTAAACCCACTGCCGTCCATAAAGAAGAAGCCCGCAACCAATGACGCAGGAATCACGACACCCGCGATAATTGTTGAACGCCAGTTACGTGTAAACGCCAACAAAACCAATACAGTAAATATGATACCCAAAACAATACCGTTAATAGTACTGTTTGTTTCGTCCGCAACCGCGGTTGATGAATCTGAAATAATTTCCATTGTGGCGGTCGGGAAACGGGTCTGCATATCGGCCTGCAATTCTGGCATTTTTTTACGCAATGCCTGTGAAATCTTGATTGCATTACCATCAGATGCCTTGACCACTGATGCAATAACAACTGGTTCGCCGTTATAACGCGCACCATTTTCAATATCACGCGCCGCGTCTGTAATTGTTGCGATGTCAGACAATTTGAAACGCGCACCTTCGGCCGTGGTCAAATGCAGATTTGCAATTTCATCAACAGATGCAAATTCACCAATAAAACGAACGTTCAAAGAATTAGCAGATGTTTCAATTTTGCCCCCTGGAACATTCAGGTTACGCGCCGCCAATGCAGACACAACGTCCATAATCGTCGCACCACGCGCCGCCATCAATTCAGGATTCATTTCAACGCGAATTGCGCGTTGTTCACCACCGAATACAGACACACTGGCCACGCCTTTGGTTGCTGTAATTTTATTTGCCAATATGTTATCAACATATTCTTGCAAATCACGCGGCGATGCCCCACGCAAAACAATATCCAACACAGATTCTTGCAATGGATTCAATTTTTCAACAACGGGTTGTTTCAACGCATCTGGGAATTCTGATGACAGTGCGTCGATTTTTGATTTAACCTCGCTGGATTTATCATTAACATTTACGCCCAGATTAAATTCGGCCATAACATAACCGCCGTTTTCATATGCTTGGGACGTCAGTTTTTTCAATCCTGCGACCTCTGACATGGCGTCTTCGGCCTTTTTAATAACCTGTGATTCAATTTCTGCGGGTGATGCCCCAGGATACACGAACGATGCCGTCACCATTGGAAAGTCCAACGACGGTGTGCGTTCAATGTTCATCTTTGGAAATGAAACCAAACCCAATACGACCCACATCAAAACAAACATAACTGTTGTGACGGGTCTGCGAACGAAAAATTTCAACATTTCTTGCCCCTTATCCTTTTATTTGAATTTTTTCACCGTCTGACACGTGTGTCAAAATAACAACATCGCCATCATTCAGCCCAGATGAAACCAGCGCATTATCTGCGTCTTGGCGTGCTATGGATACAGTACGCGCATGCGCAACGCCATCATTTGCCACCATAACAACGCCATTATTTACGGCATATACCGGCACGAAATGACCCGTTGCACGAAATTCTGCATACTGCAAACCGTCCGCAACACCACGTGTGCGCACAACGTGCATACCAGAATCCAAATCAATATTAGGCGACACAGAAATAATCACGCCACCTGCAACATGTTGGCCCGCACCAAATTTATGTGCACGCGCCGACGCGACATACGCGCGGTTGTTTTTTATTGCAATTGGTTCACGCAAAACGCCCGACGCGCGTTGCACTGTTTGCACAACAACCGGCACACCATCGGTCGCCGCATTGCGCGTGGCATTAAACACTGGGCGCGCACTTTCGATACCAATCATGGTGAAACGAAATATAACCCACGCAACCAACATCGCAATCAATCCCGCCGCAATATATTTGCGCACGCGCGGTGTTTTAATTTTTTCAAATAACTGTTGTAATTTTTCCATAATTATTCACCCAACTTTTTTACAGATTCCGCAGACATCAAAATATTGTACTTTGCGTTCAACAACGCCATATCCAACTGGTACAGACCGGCGGATACCTCGGCCAATTCAATTGCCGATGTTTGACCGGCGGCGAAACGATCGCTGGAAATTCCGTATGCCTTGGCCGCCAAATTGCGTGCATTTTCCAATGTTTTCAAATTACCACGCAAATGGTTATATTTATCAACCGCACGATTATATTCTTCGGTTGTCATTTTTTTTGCCTTGTCCAAATCCTGGTGTGCGGCCTCGGCATTCATGGCCTGGGCAGTGGCGTTGGCGCGATGCAGACCGCCACTGAAAATAGGCACCTGTAAAGACAATCCCCAATACGCCGATTGCGAATTAGATTTGTTGAACATATTGTCAAAATCTTTATCCATTGCCAGATAACTGTACGACCCCATTGCCGCCAATGTCGGATAACCGCCAGCGTGTTGGGACCGAGCCTGCTTTTCGTACATGGCGACCTGTTCGCGCAAAGCGTCCCATTGCGGTGTATTTTTCAGTTCCCCCGCGTTCAAATCGACAAAAGTTGCCGGAAAATCATCTGTTAAATTTAATTTTTCATCAATATCGATCCCCGCCAATATTTTTAACATTCTGTGCGCGGTATCACGATTGAACTCCGCATCCGACAGGTTGATTTCTTTGGCCGCAATATCAGATTCGATTTTGACTAAATTGCTGCGATTGGCACGACCGGCCGCGGCCAGACTGGTTTTCGCATTGCGCGCGGCATTCAAATCTTTACGTGCGATATCAACAATTTCATCGGTCATTTTTGCCGTCCAATAAATATTGACCGCGTTGTATTTAACCTCGCGCAATGTAACCTCGCGACCAGATTCGGCCATTTTTATCGCGCTGCGCACGCCATCAACGGCATTGCCAATTTTTCCAAATGTGTAAATCGGCTGTGTCACCGTGACACCCGCCATAAGTATATTATCTGGAACCTCAATACGATTACCCTCGCTACCTAAATATGTGCTGACAATTCCGCCGATTTCCGGTGGCAAATCGACACCATACGATTTGAATGGCTGTTTCACATTTATCAGGTTCATGTACGAAACACTGCCATCGACCGAAAACCACCGATTAGAATTCGCCGCATCCAACGATGCCTGGGCCTTTTTAACATTGGCATCCGCCTTTTTCAAATCCTGGGATTCGGCCACAATTTTATCAACCGCGTCTTGCAACGATAAATCCATAGCGCACACATCATTTGACGCAAACGCCCCGAATGTCCCCAGCAAAACCGCCGATAACATACCGATTTTACGCATTATTCAACTCCAATTTTTTCAAAATATTATTCATTGTTTCCAATGCATTCGTCATGGCCTCTTCGTCCTCGACACTGATTCTGTCGAACAGGCGACCAATCGCCTCGCGAAACGCGTCCATAACCTTGCCTGCTATTTCAGCCCCAGCCGGCGTACATTCATACCAAGTATTACGACGGTCAACATCGTCAATTGCGCGTGCAACCATGCCATCACGTTCCAATTTACGAAATGTCGCACATAAATTTGGTGTCGGCACCATTTCACGACGCGCAATATCTTTCAACCGTGCGCGCCCGCCCAAATACAGACGCACCAATACCGTCATTTGATTTTTCGGATATACAACCGAGCCTAACGGCCCTTTTTTCAGTCTGTCAGACAATTTATCCAGAACCAAAATGTTCGATTCAAACAGGTGAATAAAATCTTTGCGTGCCATTTTTGCCTCCGCCAGGGTTAAAATTTATAATTTTTAATGATTAAAAGCCTTTTAATTATTAAAAACTTTAACGATTATATGTATTTAACATTTCAATTCAAGTGAAAAAATGAAAAAAATGTGATTTTTTTCACGAAATATCCCCCGGCGTCAATTTTTATTATTGCAAAAAATCAAAAGATATTTATAATCACTATCACTTTTGGGGTGTCGTCTAATGGTAGGACAAGAGATTTTGGTTCTCTTTATCATGGTTCGAATCCGTGCGCCCCAACCACCCTTCGCGTCTGCGACGCTTCGGGTGGCAAGCCCAAGCGGAGCAGATACAAAAAGGAGTGCCACACGTAGTTTTAACGAAGTGTGGCATGTTTTTTTGCATAATTATGGCACATTCTTGATGTTCGCGTCTGCGACGCTTCGGGCGGCAAGCCCAAGCGGAGCAGATACAAAAAGGAGTGCCACACGTAGTTTTAACGAAGTGTGGCATTTCATTTGTGGCTTACCTTGACGCGTAGATTTTATTATTCTATCATAACCACATGTTTTATGTTTATTTGATCAAAAGCGTTTCAAATCCGAGTCAACGGTACATTGGTATGACCGATGATTTACAAAAACGGATGAAACAACACAATTCTGGTTATTCGTTTCACACATCAAAGTACACACCATGGCAACTGATAAATTATTTTGCTTTTTCAAGTCGCCATGCCGCCGGCGAATTTGAAAAATACCTGAAAACGGGTTCTGGTCAGGCCTTTGCAAACAGACATTTTTGGAATTGAGTGCGCCCCAACCAAAATAAACAATACCGCCCGTTGGGGCATTTTTTTGTTTGTTTTGCAACACTTTTACCAAGTTTGCAAGTTAATACCAGAAAGCCAACAAATTTCTACCACTTTCATGGTGTTTGTGATACAATTTTGATTATGAAAACAGAAAGTTATAACAAAGCCATTGATAATATTTACAACATTGTTGGACAGTCTGTAATACGGCATATTCCTACACTTGATTACATAATGGGCTTTGATAAAATGTCGTCCACAGACAAAATCTGGTATGAAGCATATAAAAAATATGGAAATCGTAATCATACATGGCAAGATTTTAGAGATATGTTTTATGATGATATAGAAAACATGGAAAAGACCGTTGCGCATTGGAAGACATGGGATGAAATAAACAATTTATTAAAACAACAAAACAAACAAATAACAGAAATAAGAAGATTATTACAAAAATATAATGTACAGAGCATTGACGAAAACGATGCAGAAAAATATGAACAATATAAAAAAGATTATCCAGATTTAATGCAAGCGTATCAGCAATACTTGGTTACCACCAATGAAGCGACACCAAATTATTCAACTTTTAATCCAGAAATTGCAAAGCTGGAAAAAGAATTTGAATCCAAATCAAAAACAATATCGTCCGATGATAAAAAAGCTAAAATTGATTTAATAGTGGAATACCTGAAAAAAATGGATGAATATATTAATTTAAAGAATGGTGATTTTGTTGTTGGTGAACGTATTGAAACCTATCGTAAAATTATATTAAAAAATCCTGAGATTTTAAAGACTATACAAAATTTTGATAATTTATCCGTTGCAGAAAAAATTAATCTGGCCCGCATGATTTTAGATGAAAGTTCAAAAATTCATGGGACCCCAAAAGGACGTGTAGTTCATGATGACGCACCTGATGGTCCCCATGTTTTGCGAGGGAATCAGGGTGGTGGATACGATAGATATGGCGAAAGATTTTTATTAAAAGGCGATAATTTTCCCGGGACATGGAATTTCTTGAAAATTTTAGCACACGAAGATGCACACAGAATAGATTACTATAATGCAGAATATGGAATGATAGGTTCTCAATTAATGAAATTTGTAACTGATAATTACCTAAGCAATGCGTGTATAGACGAAAAATTATATAGGAAATGGGCAACAGAACAAAGTTCTTACTATCTTGATACGACAATAGCCACAGCATTAGCCACAGCATTAAAATACGATACGACCCATCAGAACGCGTGATTTTTCATCTTATTAATCTCTTGCGCAATCTTTGGTAATTCAGTTTACAAATTACACATTGAACGTCCTTCGCGTCTGCGACGTTTCGGGCGGCAAGCCCAAGCGAAGCAGATACAAAAAGGAGTGTCACACGAAGTTTTAACGAAGTGTGGCTTTTCATTTGTGACTTATCTTGACGCACCAATTTTATTATTCTACCATACCCGCATGTTTTATGTTTATTTGATTAAAAGTATTTCAGATCCGAGTCAAAGATACATTGGTATAATCGATAATTTACAAAAACGAATGAAACAACACAATTCTGGCTATTCGTTTCATACATCAAAGTACACACCATGGCAACTGGTAAATTATTTTGCTTTTTCAAGTCGCCATGCCGCCGGCGAATTTGAAAAATATCTAAAAACTGGTTCTGGCCAGGCATTTGCAAACATACATTTTTGGAATTAGGTATCTCCCGTTTTGCAGGCCCAACTGTGCCGAGGAAACCCTAGCGCCTATCATAAAAGCAAAAACCGGCAATATGCCGGTTTTGCTTTGTTCTATAGAGCATAGCGTCCATCTTATTTGCATCCAACGAACGCCCAATTATCGGCACTTGGTCCTTTTAACATTGTGCGCATTGTGTATTTTTCCTTACATGTGTGATTCCAACCTGGTTTATCAAATGCAAATTCAACATAAACATGTTCTGTATCCTTCGCCATGTCAAGCACCACTTTTTCATCCAAGCCAGAAAAATCAACCCATTGCCCATTAGGCTCAAGACTTTTTACCTGCGCAACCCATGGCTGTTCAGCCGGACATTTGTAAACAACGTGACTTTCTGTAGATACTATTTTTTCGCAGCCCTGCATCGTTTGGTCTATGTCTTTTACATCAGAATTACACCCCATCACTAATAGTATTGGAAACGCGAACAAAATTTTTTTCATTTGTGAAAACTCCTTGTTTAATGCATGGCATTATAACACATATCGACCCAAAAAACATCTGTTTATTTCAACACGAATACGAGTATGTTGATGGCATTTTATACAGATTGTTTGATACGGCATCAACCAGTATAGGGATTATTCCCAGGAAAAATCCCGGAAATACATCCAAAATTACCGCCGGTGTATTTAATTGCCGCACGATGTTTGTCTGCGAACAATTTTTATCGGCACTGTTTATGGTTATGTCTTCTGCGGAATAAATATTCAGCGCACTGTCCGGCTTTATTTTATATATCCCGCTGTCGGCCGATACGGTTATAACATCTGTGGAATTATTGTAAACCATTGTGTTATGGTTGCTGCCGATGCCAATCGCACCACACGCGGTCAACACAATGCAAACGGCAAGACATAATAAATTTTTCATAGTTCATCCCTATTTTCTGTTGGAAATTTTGTATGCGATGCGGAACATCACACCAATGGCCAGGCATGAAATAAACACATAAAACGCCCCGGTCACACAATCGCGACCCTTGGTCGACAGAATATCACGTGCCCACCATTCTTCCATCGTTTCGCGTTTTGGTCCAACAAAATCAATGTATGATGGCTCCACACTTTTTATGCCGTTGCGACCAATTTTCAATGTGACATACCCCCAACGCGGTTCGGTTTTATCGCGCACAGATTGACCGCTGGACGGGATTGTATAAATTGGAATGCCCGCAAATTTTCCGGTTGAAAAATAATGCACATGACCAAAGAACATTGCGTCTATTTTATGCCCACGCAAAACAGATGCCAATTTATCGGCCGATTCCGGATTCATGGTATGATCTTCGAAAAAATCGGGCCGGGTGTTGATTGGTGGCATGTGATTGAATATCACACAATTACGGAACATTGGACGAATATTTTTCAATGTGTCCACCAACCATTGCAATTGCTCATCATCAATATCGGGGGTTGATGTATCCAGCGCAATAAACAATGTATTACCATACCCAAACCAATAATATGCCGGCCCCATAACGGTCGTATAAAACGCCTTGTTCACGACGGTTTGTTTGCTCAGCCCGACACGACGCGTAACATCGTGATTGCCTGGGATTGCATACATGGGCAGGCCCGTTAATTTCGGCAATATTTCTTCCAGCATCCAATAATACCCAGTAATAGAACCTGTTGTTGCCATGTCGCCCAAATACATCATAAAATCGTATTCCGGATGCAATTTGCGGGCACTCACTATAACGCCTTCGAGTATATTATTATACGAGCCCGAATCCGACGCCATCAGTACAGTGATGTCTTTGGCCCCAGGGTTCAAGAATTTTGACGCGGGGTGGTCGAATGCCTGGATTGAATCAAAGAAATAGTCATCAAAATACGCATGTGTGGCCAGCACACCAACCCCAGCAAAAAAACATACAACGGATAACCCAATAAATATCTGTGACAATCGTTTCAGTATCATTGTTTTTTCTTTTATTCACGTGACGAAAAAATTTTATATGCAAAAATTCCCGTCTGCAAGTCCTATTTATTTGCAAAATACAAAAAAGCCTGTTATGATGTCGCCGTATTGGTCCCATCGTCTAGCGGTCAGGACACCAGATTCTCATTCTGGGAACAGGGGTTCGATTCCCCTTGGGACTGCCAAAATAAAAAGCGTCGACTTGTTCGACGATTTTTATTTTGCGTTGGATTTTTTGATTATTTTATTCTAGAATGTTTGCTGTAATAGGCGACCTATTATACGAGAATGATAAGCTCGGCAAAAACCGCCTGCGCAGGCGTAAAATGCTCCAACATCATCGGTTGGAGTGTGGTCGAATATATTGAATAGACCAACATGTGTTTTTGCATGCTTATCAACTCCAACCGCCTTGATACATAGGGCGGTGTTTTTATATATAACCCCAAGGAGCAAAATATGTCTGGGCAAACACGCAATGCACACGATTTCAACACCAGGCTGGGGCGCGCCATCGCCGTGCAACGCGCACGCATGGGTATGTCACAGAAAGATTTATCTAAATTACTGGGCGTGTCGTTTCAACAAATTCAAAAATATGAATCCGGCGGTAATCGTTTCCCGGTTGCGCGTCTGCACGAACTGTGTAAATTATGGAACATTGGCATCGGCACCATTATTGGCGAGACTGAACAAGAATATGTCCACGACAAACAAATGACAATGCTGATTCAAAATATATACAAACTGTCGCGGGATAACCTGAAAATAATTACCACACTGGTTGAAGCATTGGCAAAATAGAATTTATTTTGCGTTATACAGTTTATCGTATTCGACTTTGACCGCGTTCATCAATTCGCGTTGTGGCGAACGATATTCGGTGTGAAATATTTCAGAAAAATCACGAAATGCACAATCCTCCCAATCAATAAACGATGTTATGTTCATTGTTTTTGGGTCAATCATAAAATTATCAACTATGTCACCCTGGAACCAGCCATACGCATATCCGGGTTTTGCATCGGGCGACGGTTTCAAATCACGAATTTCAACTGGGTCGACACTGGCGATTTCAAAGATAAATTTTGCAATCTGGCGCGCCAATTTTGTTTTATGTTTTAATATCGTTTCCGCCGGGAAAGTGCGCAGTCCGCGCCCCGGCACAAAATCATATTTGCGAACAATATCGTCACCGTTGTGTAACAATTCAACAGATGGTGTATATGTCGAGCTGTATGGCGCCAGTGCATCAACCACGCGTTTTTCACGCACCGCCAATTCGCGATAATCCGCACGTTTTAGCGGAAATTTGAACACATTTTTGTCATTTACACTGATTATCAAACTGCGTGCCATAAATCCAACAAACACGCGCACACGGCGAATGCGTTCGGGCGTACACCGACGAACGAAATGCAATTCTGCAACAAATGGCGAATTTAATATTGCACGAACCTTTTTACGGCGCGCAACCCCCGGGATAAAACCACAGATAGTGTTGGTAATAAAATGCGGTAATGAACGGAAAAACATATTTCACCTATCCGACGGTCAAAATTTGTTTTGCATCCATCAACATATCAATAACATCGGAAATTTCAGATGTCGATGCAATGGCGCGATGTGGCGCATCAGTGTTTGGCCCCGCGATTGGCGCGACCGGTGATGTGGTTGATGCATCATCTGGGAACACACCATCACGCATCATTTTTTTTACACCCGCAATAGTCATACCACGGTTATACAATAAATCCTTGATAACGACCAGGCGATTTACCGTCTCAACGCGGTAATACCGACGCCCACCCGCACCCGTTGTTGGCTTTATCGCCACCGGGAATTGTTTTTCCCAATAACGCAAGGTATGCGCCGGTACATTCAACCGTTTTGAAACATCGTTTATAGATGCAAAATATTCATTGTTTTCCATGTACCGGCCCCCACATTATTTATTCAGATATCGCGGCAGCGTCGGCTTCGACCTCGGCCGCTTCGCCTTCGTCACTGACGATTGAAATCGCCGACACAACGCGTTCGTTTTCACCTGTGCGGAACAGTGTCACACCCGCCGTACTGCGTCCGGCAATACGAACATCATCAACCGGCGTACGGATGATTTTTCCGCCATCGGTCACCATCATTACATCGTGACCATTTTCAACCGGGAATGACCCAGCGACCGCTGTGTTTTTACCACCCAATTTAATGTTGGTAAATCCATTACCGCCACGGTGTGTTGTGCGATATTCGTACGTGCTGGTGCGTTTACCAAAACCATTTTCAGATATGGTCAAAATAAACTGTTCATCGGCCGCCATACGCGCCATTTGTTCATCAGTCAGCGTCAGCGTTGTTGCCTCTTCGTCATCAGATGCTTCTTCGTCAACGCCGGTTGCCGCACGACGCAATGCGCGCGATTGTTTAATATATGCGGCGCGCACGGTTGCATCGGATTCGCCGTGTGTCAACATTGCCATACCGATAATTTTATCATCTGCGCCCAGGTTCATACCACGAACACCGGTTGAATTGCGACCTGCAAAGACGCGAATTTCGGTGACCGGGAAACGTATGCAACGACCGCGATATGTTGCCAAGAACACATCCTGGGATTCATTACACGGCAGGACAGAAATCAAACTGTCGCCATCGTCCAATTTCATTGCGATTTTACCGTTTGCGCGGATTGAATCAAAATCAGACATACGATTGCGACGCACCGTACCAGACGCGGTTGCGAACATCAAGAAATGTTCCGTACCCGATGCGCGAACGCGCGCAACCTCTTCCTCGGGCACTGGCAATATTGCGGTAATCGTTTCGCCATTTTCCAACGGCAACAGATTGACCAATGGCCGTCCCTTGGCAGACGCCGCCGCTTCGGGTAATTTGTATGTTTTCAGTTTATAGCACAATCCCTTGGAACTAAAGAACAACAGTGGCGTATGCGTGTTCGCAACAAACACCTGGACGACATAGTCGTCGTCCTTGGTCGTCATGGCATTGCGGCCCTTGCCCCCACGTTTTTGCGCACGATATGTATCCAACGACACGCGTTTAATGTACCCCGTGTTCGATACGGTGACAACCATATCTTCGCGCGCAATCAAATCTTCGATATCAATGTCAATTTCGGCATCGGAAATTTCGGTACGACGCGGCGATGCCCAGTTGTCACGCACAGCGGTGGTTTCATCACGAATAATTTGAATAATGCGTTCGTGACTGCCCAAAATATCCAACAGGTCTTTAATCAATGCGCCCAGTTCGGTCAAATCGGCATGAATCTTGTCGCGTTCCAAACCGGTCAAACGATGCAACTGTAATTCCAAAATTGCACGCGCCTGATCTTCGGACATATAGAACATGCCGTCTTTGTATTCTGTGTTTGGATCATCAATCAATTGAATATACGATTCGATATCCGACGCACGCCATCCGCGCGAAATCAACGCATCACGCGCGGCATCGGGATTCGGGCTGGATTTAATCAGTTCAATAACCTCGTCCAAATTGCCAACGGCAACGGACAAGCCCAGCAATGTATGTGCACGCGCACGCGCCTTGTTCAAATCAAAAATCGTGCGGCGACGAATAACCTCGCACCGGAAATCAATGAACGCATCCAATACGCCACGAATGTTGAACAACATCGGACGACCACGGTTCAGCGCCATCATATTGACCGGGAAATTAGTCTGCATTTCCGTGTACTGGAACAAATGATTCAGTACAACATCCGCAATCGCATCGCGTTTTAATTCAATAACGATACGCAAACCTTCCTTGGATGATTCATCGCGAATTTCGGCAATGCCTTCGATGCGTTTATCCTTTATCAATTCGGCGATTTTAATAATCATTTGCGCCTTGTTAACCTGGTACGGGATTTCATCAACCACAATTGCGTCATGGTCGTGGAATTTTTCCATGTGTGTTTTTGCACGAACAATAATAGAACCGCGACCGGTTGTGTGCGCCTTGTACGCGCCGGCGCGCCCCATTACGACCGCCCCCGTCGGGAAATCAGGCCCCGGGATAATGTTAAACAATTCATCATCGGACAAATCGCTGTTGTTCAAAATAGCCAATATACCATTGCAAATTTCGCCTAAATTATATGTTGGCACATTTGTCGCCATACCAACCGCAATACCCGAACCACCGTTTACCAAGAAATTTGGAAACTTGGTCGGCAAAACAACAGGCTCTTGCAATGAACCATCAAAATTCGGTTGCCAATCAACGGTGTCTTTGTCCATATCGTCCATCAGCGACGCCCCCAGTTTGGACAGGCGGGCCTCGGTATAACGCATGGCCGCAGGTTTATCGCCATCGCGCGAACCAAAGTTACCTTGGCCTTGGACCAATGTTTCACCCATGGAAAAATCCTGGGCCATACGGGCCATTGCGTCATAAATTGAACTGTCGCCATGTGGGTGATATTTACCCATAACCTCGCCCACGATACGGGCCGATTTAACGGTTGGTTTGGTTGCCGGGGCAACATCGTTCATAACATACAAAATACGGCGATGCACCGGTTTGCAACCGTCGCGAACATCAGGCAACGCGCGGTCAACAATAACCGACATGGCGTAATCCAGAAAGCTGGTCCGCATTTCATGTTCAATCGAAGACTGCGGAATTTTCATCGCGCCGTTTTCATTATTATTGATAATTTCGTCCATACTAATTTTTCCCCTATTTTCGATAGTGACAACATAGCAAATTTTTAGGCTTTTGGTCAAGAAATAAACCCCAAAAAACACATTGACAAAAGTGGTCTTTGTGATATTCTAAAAATCGTTATGGGAAAACTGAAAAACGCAATTCAACGAATTCATGACGACGCCGAATGCGCGCTGGACGA
The DNA here is from genome assembly GCA_934255455.1 of uncultured Alphaproteobacteria bacterium. Lineage (GTDB taxonomy): Bacteria > Pseudomonadota > Alphaproteobacteria > Rs-D84 > Rs-D84 > Enterousia. The sequence continues at coordinate 165,585 of CAKQNS010000001.1, read as the reverse complement.
TGTGGATTCAAACGATTACATGACCCGCAGTCATCTATGCATCACATATTTGAACACGGAATTGTGCCTGCGTATTTTCGACAAATTTTCCGCAATTGCAAAAAAAATGCAACGTACCAGATAAAAAACCGGGGAACAAACAAATGTTTTTACCATTTTGGCGGCTGTTTTCATTGCTTTTCACATATTACCTGATGATGGAGGGCTTGGCCAAGCTGGGATTGGTAAAATCTAAATAAAAAGGTTGCGTTTTATAAAAACCTGTGGTTAAATATACGCGCAAAAGGATTTATTATGGCAACAAAACGTACATATCAACCGTCAAAAACTCGTCGCGTGCATACGCACGGTTTTCGCGAAAGAATGGCAACCAAGGGCGGACGCGAGGTTTTGAATCGTCGTCGTGCGACGGGGCGTAAACGCCTGGCCGTCAGTGCTGCTAATTAAAAAATCCGCCAATCGGCGGTTTTTTTATTAAAGTTCAAAGTTCAGAGTTCAAAGTTCAAATGAATAAAGCAGTGCGCCATTCGGCGCACACATTATTTGAACTTTGCACTTTGGTATTTGAACTTTATAAAAACGGGGCTTTGCCCCGTTTTTATTTAACCCATGTACAAATAACAGATGCGTGTTCGGTGTCGCCCGTACGAATTTTGTGGTGCGATATGTCGCCATCTATTCTGACATCTATTTCAACCTGGGGCGTGTCGGGATTGATTTCTTTTTTGAAATTCAATTCAATCGCGCGTAATTTATGTTCGTTGCGGTACGCATACCCAACACTTTCGGTTGCCCACACGGCATATACCGCGTTGTTTATATGCTGGTTCACATCAATGTCGTCAAAACGGCATTTGAACACATGTGTTTTTTCGGGCACGAAATCCGGGAATTTACAAAATATACGATCCCATGCGCGCATACCATGTTGCACCAACGTTGGCACGGCATCATCCAGGCGAACCGGACGACGCGTTGACATATCAATCAAAACCCACTGGGATGTCGCACGCACCATCAGACGCCCATCTGCGCCACGAATTTCAAAATCACGTGTGGCACGCAGCAATTCCTTCATTGATGGCCATGTTGAAAATGTTAGTTCTTCGCCCTCGCACGGCAATTCAATGATGTCGACCAAATAATGCGTGACAACCCACGCCATATTGTGTTCGGTCAAAAATGTACGACCACAGCCCAACATTTCGGCATGCGTGTCGGCACAACCCTGTAATTCATTCATCAAAATCAACGGACGAACAAATCCATATCGGTCACACTGGTATGCCTGTAAGGTGCGTTTAACAACCAATTTTTCAGACATCGCGATTACCCCTGAACATTTGGTGCAACGACGAAATCAATCGCGTCGCCCAACACGATTTCATTCGCGCGCGCGGCGGATTTTATCACACCATGCAATGCCGCGGGTGTATCGGACGGAATTGTCAATGTTTCCAGTTTCGCACCGTTGCCAACCTTGCGCTCTGTGCGCAAGCCGCGAACACTACGCAATATATCCAGCGCAATTTGCATGTCACGAACATCGGTGTCGCGCGATGCATCCACCGCCGGGAATGTGGTCAGGTGCAATGTTTCGCCGCCTTCGTACTGTTTATAAATTTTTTGCCACAGTTCTTCGGTCAGGAACGGTATAAACGGCGCATATAATCCGATGATTGCACGCAGAACCTCGAACAAAGTCCATTGCGCCGCCAATTTCGATTCGGCGTCGTATTTTTCTGGTGACCAGAAACGATCTTTGATAAATTCCAGGTATTGGTCACAGAACACCTCGTAAAAGAATGTGTCAATCGCCGCGCGGGAATTATAGTTATCGTATTTATCCAAATTGCGACGAACATCCGCAATCGTTTTGTTTAATTCCGACAACACCCATCTGTCTTCAATATAGCGATTGGCGGGCGCAATTTGCGTGGCCGTTTTCGGATCAAAATCGGTCAGATTCATCAACGTGTATTTTGCCGCGTTCCACAATTTGGTCAGCAATTTTGAACCACGTTTAACCTCGTCATCACTGTAACGAATGTCGGTGCCAATTGGTGCGGTTGCAATCCAATAACGCAACGCATCCACACCAAATTTATCAACCGTCGTCAATGGGTCGGTGCCATTGCCCTTGGTCTTGGACATCTTTTGCCCCTTGGCATCGCGAACCAGGCCGTGGAAATTCACCGTATGGAACGGAACATCGTCCATAACATAGATGCCCATCATAATCATACGCGCAACCCAAAAGAAAATAATATCTGCGCCCGTGTACAGCAAATCGGTCGGATAATATTTTGCCAATTCTGGTGTCTTTTCCGGCCAACCCAATGTTGAAAATGGCCACAATGATGACGAGAACCAGGTATCCAGACAGGACGCATCGCGGGTCAATTCCCGGCCACCAGATTGCGCGATTGCGGCTGCCTCGGTCTCGGCGACATAGATATTGCCATCGGCATCATACCACGCCGGAATCTGGTGTCCCCACCACAGTTGGCGCGAAATTGACCATTCATGAATATCACGCATCCACGCCATAAACAGATTATAGCGATGTTCCGGCATAAATTTAACCCGGCCCGCCTCTACTGCGGCGATGGCTTTTTCCGCCAATTTTGGTGCATCAACAAACCATTCGTCACGCACCATATACTCAACAACGACATTACCGCGTTCGGAATATGGGGTCGGAATAATTTTATCGTCAATTTTAATCATTAAACCGGCGGCGTCCAAATCTTTGATAATTTCGGCACGCGCGGTAAAGCGGTCCATTCCGCGATATTTTTCCGGCACAACATCAATATCTGCCATTTTTGCATCATTTGTCAAAACGCATACCACCGGCAAATTATGACGCAGACCAACCGCCCAGTCGTCCTTGTCATGTGCGGGGGTGATTTTCACCGCACCGGTACCCTTGTCTGGGTCGGCGTGCACATCGGCAATAACCGGAATTTCAATATTGGTCAGCGGTATAATCGCCGTTTTACCGATAAAATGTTTCAATTTTTCGTTATCGGGATGAATTGCAATCGCCTGGTCACCGAACAGTGTTTCCGGACGCGTTGTTGCAATTTCGATAAAACCGCCATCTTTTAACGGATATTTGAAATAATAGAATTTACCGTGTTCTTCACGAACCTCTACCTCTAAATCCGAAATAGATGTTTGTTGTTTTGGGCACCAATTGACCAGGCGACGCGCACGATAAATCAAACCCTCGTTATACATTTTGACGAACAGTTTATTCACCGCCGCAGACAACCCCGCGTCCATTGTGAAACGTTCACGCGACCATACCGGCGTCACGCCCAGTGTGTGCAACTGTTTCATTATCTGGCCACCCTTGTCCGCCTTCCATGCCCAGGCAATGTCCAGTAATTCCTGTTTGGTTTTTGTACGGGGATTTATGCCACGTTTTGACAAATCGCGTTCCACCAACAATTGGGTTGCAATTGACGCGTGGTCGGTTCCCGGCTGCCACAAAACATCATAACCACACATACGTTTATAGCGGCAAACAATATCAGTCAAAACATTATCCAGCGCATGCCCCATGTGCAGATTGCCCGTCACATTTGGTGGCGGCATCATGATGCAAAATGCCGGTTTGGTCGACGCGACATCATTGTCCCAGAAATGGTTATTATCCCAAAATTCCTGGATTTTTGTTTCAATTTCGCGCGCATTGATGTTTTTGCCCAATTCAATATTCATATTTTTACCCCGAATAAACTTGTTCACACTTACCCGCAAATCGTATCAGATTTATTTCGGAATTCAAGCACATACATACAACCCCAAAACAGCATTTATACATACTTGACAAAAACAAAATATGTATTATATTGTTTGCACAAACAGGAAACACAAATGGACGAAGAAACCCTGGCCGGTTTGGAATATATTATCAAGCACGCACCAATATCCGTGCTGAATACAAACGGTCAAACATACTATTTAGCAGAATTTATTGACGACGATGACACTGAAACATCGGTAATGTTTTGCAGCGCTTTTTCCCATGTCGGCGCGACCGCCGTGTATGCAAAATATACCGTATACATCAATGAAATAGAATTATTTTCAGTCGTAAAAAAAATACAGGAAATAAAATCGGCCGCAAGCAAGCCAAACCTGAATTCCCAGCAAGAACAAATTGCCGAGGCGATACAATACCTGTTGTTCTTGTGTTCCCAAAAGGTTATTGCCCAAGAGGCCGAAGCCCAACGCAATGATATGGTAAAGGGCTTTGTAATGCAAAACAACCAGAACATATATAATTAAATTGCACGCACCACGCGACAGAAACTGACCGCGTATACGGCCGCGGCGCCCGCACGAATCAACACATCGCGCAACTCGTTAAATGTTGCGCCGGTTGTCATAACATCATCAACCAATAAAATATTTTTCCCACGAATTTTATCGGGCCGCACAACGCGAAACACACCGTGAATATTTTCGGCGCGTTGGCGCGCGTTTTTATGTCCCATACTGGGGCGGTGTGCGCGACGAACACTGGTTAAATCCATGGGTGCACCGTATGCACGTGCAATTGGGCGCGCCAGTAATGTCGCCTGATTATATGTACGATGGCACAGTCGCAAATACGCCAATGGTACCGGCATTACTATATCGGGGTGAATATTAGCATCACGCAATGCCCAAATACACCCACGCGCCATAAAACGCGCGTATTGCGTACGACCACCATGTTTGAACGGCAACATTGCCGCGCGTGACGCATCGTCGTATGCGCACGCACTGCGTACCAAATCCAATTTACATTCGCCCGACGCGCATTTTGGACACAGCGGGTGCGGTCCCAAATCCAAATTTGCCGGAAACGGATACCCGCACCGTGCACACTTTGGTTCGGCAATCCAATTAAATGCCGCCCAACAATCGGCACATAATTCACCATGATTTGACACCGCCGCCGCACACAATGGGCACGACGGCGGGAACAGGAAGTCAACAATAGAAAAAAATATTTTATGAACTACCAAGCCATACTTTTATATGTTTTCTTGCCCAATGTATCACCAAACATATCGCGTCGTTTTTGGGTCAATGTTTCATACTGATCGTTTGAAATCATGCGCAGAACGAATCCATCATCGTTACGGTTGGACAAAACCGGCAATACGCGTTGTTCGGAAACGCCACTGTCGCGCAATACCTGTTCCACAATGGCCAAACGACGTGCTGCTAATTTGCGCGCATCAGAATCGGTGGTCACATTTTGCGGTATGGCAACCTGAATCGCACGGGTTGGGTTTGCCAAAACAATCCCCGCATATTCAGACAACAAATTATAATTATCGCGCGACAGCGCCGCATCGTCATTACGGAATTTGATTTTTATTTCCAATGGGCGAATTCCACCACCTTCCGACAAATCACGCGATGATGTGAAATTTCCGGTTGAAACCGACATATCACTGACGACATCAAACCGATCATCTATTTGATATGTGGACAGATGTTTGTTTTCTGACAAGAATGTTTTACGAAAAGCCTTGCGCAATTCGGTCGGTGTCATTTTTGTCATATCGTCACGCACGGCGGCAATACGCGGTGATTCAGATTTTTCGACCGCGCGAATTATCACATCGTTTTCCATTGGCACAACCATACGCGACAATTTTACCGACGCATCATCTGCAACGGACGTGGCACTTGCAACACGGGCAACAGGTGCAACATTTTTGCTGACTATGTTGACATCGGCAGTGGTGGCGGACATGGTGTCAGCACGCGCCACAACATCGCGCACTGGTTCGGATTTAACACTTTCATCGGCACGACGTTGTAATTCATTCAGATATGCAATTTGTGCATCAATTTCAGACATTGGCGCAACATCACGCGTGGCAACATTGGTGGTGGCACGAGGTGCGACATTTTTGCGCGGTGCGGCGTCTAAATTTTCCTCGGGCAAAATGGCATCACTGCGAATAACGGCGAATTCCGATACCGATGGCATACGCAATGGCGCATCGCTGCGTGCCCATAAATCGGAACTGGGACGATTGGGCGTCAAAACATCGGCGCGGGCGACAATTTTTTCACCGGTATCAACCGATGATTTTGCCGGTGCGGCAACCGGTGCGACCACCTTTTTCGAACTGCGCGCAACAACCTTTTTATTTTTAACAACCGGTATTGTCGATGTCGTGGCGGCCGGTGTGGGTGCAGGCTCGCCAAACATAGAGCGCGCGGAAACACCGCCCGCGGCGATGTTCACAACCGGCAAACGGGCGTTCCCAAACGCCGGCAACATAACAAATAATGATAATACAGAAACAGCGATTTTACGCATTTTCCTTTCCTTCCTGGTTCAATCATAGAACAAATGACGAATCGGGCGCAAGCGGAAAATGCGTTTTACCCTATTTTGTTATTTCATTGGCGATTTTTTCAACCGCGGTATTTTCCACACGCGATTTTTCCGCCATTTTAACCAGGCGCGCCGGGTTATCAAATAAATCGGACAATGTGGCCGTCAACCACCGCGGCGTAAACTTGGATTGTTCAATGGAAAATCCACCACCCAGCGACGCGAAACTGGCCGCGTTTGCCGCCTGGTCCGGATTTATCCCCAGCGGCACCAATATTGCCGCACGACCAATTGTTTCCAATTCTATGACCGTGCTGGCCCCACTGCGTCCAATTACCAAATCAGACGCAGCGATTGTTCCCGCCATATCATGAATAAACGACAACACATTTGCGCGAATTTTGTTGTCGGCATAAAATTTTTGCAACCGCGCAACATTTTCAGGCCGCGTTTGATGCGTGACGAAAATCTTTTTATTTTTCATCGCCGCAATTGCCGCCGGCACAACGTCATCCAAAATTTGTGCGCCCTGGGAACCACCAGTGACCAAAATTTTGCCCGCATTGGGAATTGGCGCACCCGCCAAATCCAAAAATTCGTGTCGCACCGGCAGGCCCGTATACACCACGCGTGCTGCACAATTTTTCGGCACACCATTTACGGTTGGAAAACTGGTCATCAATGTTTTTACCCACCGCAATGCAAATTTATTTGCACGTCCAATCGCCGCGTTTTGTTCATGCAAAAATGTTGGCACATGCCACAGGTGCGCCGCGAACACCGCCGGCACCGACGCATACCCACCAAACGCAACCAATTTATCAGGACGCGAAAACATAAAACGCAGGGACAATGCCGCCGCCGATACGCCGATTTTAGATAATGCAATCACCTGGTGCAGACGACTTTTAGCGCCAACACCAGACGCCCAAACATGTGCAATTTTTGCCCCCTGGGGCGCACCATCACGCACCATTTTATCAACGCGGCCATCGGCTGATATTGTAATTTTATGACCACGCGCGGCCAATTCGGTCGCCACACTTAACGCTGGAAAAACATGTCCACCCGTACCACCCGTTGCAATCCATATTTTCATGTTATGCTTCCTTTATCTCCATTTATCCTCGCGTACCAATGCCAACACCATACCGAACAACAGACAGAACGCCACAAACGAACTGCCCCCGTACGATATGAACGGCAATGTCATACCCTTGGCCGGCATCAAACGCAAAGTCGTTGCCAGGTTTATACACACCTGGGTTCCAAACAGTGCCGCCGCACCGCCCGCCGCATAAAATACAAACGGGTCACGTGCATGTAATGCGTCGGTCGTTAAACGCTTTAACACATAAATCAACAACCCCAACACCGCGCACGCCATAATAGCGCCCAAATCTTCGGCAATTGTTGCAAATATAAAATCGGTATGCGCGTCGGGCAAATATTCTTTGACAAATGCATCGTCGCCACTGCCCAACAAACCACCGTGCTGGATGGATTGAACCGATTGGCGAACCTGGTATGTATTTCCGGTACCGGTTAAAAACGCCAACACGCGTCCATGTACATGCGACATTGTGAAAAATGCAACCACCACGCCCAAACCAACAATACCAACCGCCCCCCATACCAGCATCGCCGGCAGCCCCGCCATAAACATCATTGCGCCCAATACCACACAATACAACAACGATGTTCCAACATCGGGGTGTTTGAATATAATCAGTAATGCAGGCACGAACACCGCCAAATATGTCCACCAACCGATTTTTTTGAATTGCCATGCCTGTTTATTAGTGAATATATCTGCCCCATACAATGATTTCATTCGTGCCAAAAACCATGCGGTAATAATGATAAACCCGGGTTTCATAATATCAGACGGCATAACGTTAAATGGTCCAATTGACACAAACCGGGCCGAGCCCTTGATAACATGGGGTGCCGCAAATGTCACCAACAGCAATAACAATCCGACCATTACATTCAATGCCGATATGCCCAAAACCCATTTTTTGTTCAGCATACTGACCCCAATCAAAGTGGTCAGACCAATCAGGTAAAACGGTATTGCCTTTTTCAAGAAAAAGTACCACGGCATGTGAATACGGTCGGCAGCAACACTGCCCGCGGAAATTACATACATAACGCCAATCGCAATCAAAACCAATACAGCGCCCAACAGACGCCGGTCTATTTCAAAATGCCAATTGGTAAATTTGCTGTCTTCTGTTCTTGAAACCATAGTGACATTATACCACGATTTTTGTGAAAATATACCGGAACAAATATATTTTATTAAAAAGCCCCGCACGCGGCGGGGTAACCATATTTAAGCAAATTTTAATAATACCAGTGCCAATCCCGAAAACAGTACCGACATTATGAAAAACCTGTCGACTATTTTGGTTTCGGCCCAACCCAATTCTTCGAAATGGTGGTGCAATGGCGCGCGCAGGAATATACGATGCCCGGTTCCAGTAATTTTACGCGTAATTTTAAAATACATGGTTTGCGCAAACGACGACAGCAATATGATAACCATCATCCCCGCGGCAATGCCCATAATGATTTCTGATTTTAACAACATTGCAACCGTGCCCATAAATCCGCCCAGTGCCAGCGACCCCACATCGCCCATAAATATCGCGGCCGGACGCGCATTGTACCATAAAAAGCCGAGTACCGCGCCGAACGCCGCACCCAATGGTGCATACAATCCCGATGCCCCCGGCAAAAACATAACCGTATCCATAAACCCGATGCGCGTTGCACCATACAGCGCCACAACCAATACCACCAACACCGGCAGATATAATTTAGCAAGCATCCCGTCCAGACCATCGGTGATATTTGTGGCGTTGGCCGACCCGCAAATTACAAAGTATGCAAACACATAATACAACACCCCCAGTGGCAGAATAATGCCCGCCCCCAATGCGACCGAATATTCCGGGATATATGGTGGCATTGTGCGATTTATCATATACGCCAACGCGATGACGCATACGCCTTCGACCACCAGACGAGTCAACGGCGACAAACCGTTTGCCGCTTTTTTAGATTGCGATGTGACTTTTTTATAATCGTCGACAAATCCAATCAAACCAAACATCACCAACGCGGCCAGCGCAATCCACGCCGACGCGTTGCCGGTTGGCATAAACAATACCGACGGGATTAAAATTGCCAACACAACCAAAATTCCCCCCATGGTTGGGGTTCCCGCCTTTTGACGGTGTGACTCGGGCACGTTTTCACTGATTGGCTGGCCCTTTTTCTGCCACGCATGCATGACCGCAATAAACGGTCGGCCAAACAACAGCATTATCAAAAACGCCACACCAAACGCCGCGGCAAATTGGGTCCAACCACTGGCAAAAAAAGAATAGCCATGCGCCAGAAAAAAATTAGTCAGCATAAAAATCTCCTTCTTATGCTGACCATTTTATCACAAAGTGGTATAAAATAAAAAATTATTTAGCGTCGCATTCCATTGAAACGGCCGTATCATCATCGCCAATAAACAGTGTCCATGCCGCGCCCTTGTTCCACAGGGTGATTGGCGTATCATTTAACACCCCAACGAAACGTGCACCCGATGCCGATATAGCATGAGTCAATAAAATATCGTCACCATTTATGTTGGCATTGATACTGTCGCCGGTGTCAGACAATTTTATTTCAACATCATATTCACCACATTTTTGTGAAATCACGTTTGTATCGGCCTGTTTATCACAGCCAGCCACACAACACACCGCAAATAATGCTAAAAGTATTTTATTCATAATATTCCTCCTGTCGTTTGGCATTATATCATATTTATTATTAAAATACACCACCAACTATGGGTTTTTTATTCGTGCGCGACCGCACGGGTACCAGGTTTGGTGATTGGCCAGGCTTGAACGCCTCGGTAATAATGGTGCCATCTGGGTCCGCAGCAGCAGATGCACCACTGCGCCGATTGACACGCACAAATGTCAAACCATCGGGCACCGCAAATGGTTGATTTTTTTGTCCTGCCAATGCCACCCGCATAAAATCGGCAAATACGCGTGCGGCCTGGTGACTGCCCGCGCCACGACCCAGCGGCCGTGGGGTATCAAACCCCAGATATACGCCAGCAATCAAGTTTTTTGAAAAACCAACAAACCATACATCCTTGACATCGTTTGTTGTTCCTGTTTTTCCGGCAATTGTGTGCCCCGGGACGCGCGCCTGTTTACCTGTACCGCGTTCAACGGCGCCCTGTAATATAGAAACCAATTGATACAAACTTTGTGGGTCAGACAAAGGTTCTGATTCGGCGACCTGTTCTGGTGGCAACATATCTGGCGACCATTCAACAATTTGTGGGGCGGTGCCATTTATAACACGGCCATAACGATCCTCGACATAATCAACCAATTTGGGTTTTATAACGCGCCCCCCATTTACAAATGCCGAATACCCCAACACCAAATTTTCTAATGTTGTTTCACCTGAACCCAACGCCAACGATAAATTTATATTACGCAAATTTTCCGGATACACGCCGAAACGTTGTGCAACCTCGATAGCGTTTTGTGTGCCAATTTTTTCAACCAAACGCACAGCCGGCACATTACGCGATGTTTCCAACGCCAATCGCAACGGCACATCACCCAAGAATTTTTTATCGTAGTTTTCGGGTTTCCATAAACTGTCATCTTCGCGCCAGCCAACAATTGGGGCATCTAAAATCATACTTTCGGGCGACATACCGCGTTCCAGCGCCGCCAGGTACACAAACGGTTTTATTGTAGAACCAATCTGACGCATTGCCTGGGTCGCACGATTAAACGAACTGTCCGCAAATGAACGGCCGCCAGCCATCGCAACAATGCGCCCCGTATGCGGATTCATGGCAATTATTGCGCCCTGTAATTTTGGTTCATTTTCGCCACGATTCGCGTTGTACCGGTCCAATTCCTTGTTCAATGCCGCCGATGCTGCACGTTGTAATTCTGGAACAATGGTCGTTTTTATATACAGACCGTCGTTATATAATTTTTCGCGTCCCAGTTCATTCACCAATTGACGGCGCACATCTTCGGCAAAATATTGAAATTCCGATTCCATTTGCGCGGTAAATCCACTGTTTATATTCAACGGCTCTGCCGCCGCGACCGCCGCCTGGTCACGCGTTATATATTTTTCTTCGACCATACGACGCAAAACATAGTTGCGACGTTCAACCGCACGGTCACGGTTATTTGGGGCCTTGGGCAAAGATGCCAAAAATGCGCATTCGGCCAACGACAATTCAGACACCGGTTTATTGAAATACATCAATGCCGCCGAGCCCACCCCATACGCGCGCGCGCCCAAGAATATTTGATTCAAATACAATGTCATTATATGTTGCTTTGAAAATGTACGTTCCAGACGCAACGCCAATATAGCCTCTTTAATCTTGCGCGAAATTGTACGTTCTGATGTCAGAAAGAAATTTTTTGCGACCTGTTGCGTTATAGTCGACGCACCAGAAAAACTGGCATGAAAGCCAAGTGCCCCCAATGTATTGTTTGCCAATGCGCGAATTATACCCTGGACATCAATACCGGGATGCGTCCAGAAATTTTGATCCTCGGCCGCGACAAAGGCATTTACTAACATCGGTGGCATATCGGCGAAGTCAATAAAAACACGCCGTTCTTCGGCATATTCAATCAACAAAGCCCCATCCGATGCATACAGGCGCGTTGCCACCGGTGGCGCGTATGTGGCCAATTTTTTATAGTCTGGTAAATCGTTGCCATAAATCAAAACCGCCGCCGCCAACGCAGCGACCCCGGCCGTTAAACACCAGAAAAATATATTCAATAAAATGCGAAAAATTTTTTTGAATTTCATATCGTGCAAAGTTTAAGATATTTATTTTCACTTTGCAAGTACGCATAGTCACAAAAAATGGGGCGCCGCCCCATTTTTTACAATTCGATTTTACCATTTGTGGCAATTAAATCCGCGCCCATGGCAATTTGACCGCCGGCCTCGCGTACTAATAAATCGCCTGCGGCAATTTCGGCGAAATCCAATGGTTCGGATACAAACCCATCAAATTTACCAGACGCGACCCACGCCAAATCCAATGCCGGGCACCCCGTACGGCGAACAGCCGCACCAATATTGCGCGCATCGTTTGTGTTCAATGCAACCGTCGCATCCGACAAATCGGCAATATTCGATACCTTGACCCGGGCAGAATGGAACGCCGAAAACGCGTATGCGCCGCGTCCATCCTCGGCATAATACAGACGTTCATCAATTGGGGAATAAACCAATGCGATTTTTGTTTCATCATTCGTGCGCAACGCCAACGATATGGCAAAATGCGGATTTGCACGCACAAAATTCGCCGCACCCGACAACGACAGTACAAATTCATCGCGCCCATCACCGCTGCGCGAAACATTTGGCGTCAACAGCCCCGCCGACGGACGCACCAACAACAGGTCCGACAGGATGCTTTCTTCGATACGGGCGGATGCCTTTTGAACAAAATCGCGCGCCCCATGCAGGGATTGTTGCAGGTTTTCAACCTCGCCAAAATCGTGGCGCAGACCCGACGCCGTGCGTTGCAGGGCCATAAACATTTTGTTTAATTCGGTTGAACCTTTGATCAGCAATTCCATTTTGGCGCCCCACCAGGTTTATTAAAAATTGAATCCAGCAAATTTGCCCTTGAACTTTTCGACGCGTTGGCCCTTTTCACCGGCGTTGTTGCGTTGACCAGTCCACGCACTGTGGTTCAAATTATCGGTCGACAAAATCAAGTCTTTTTTAACAGATGAATACATTTTCACAGTTTTGCCATCTGTGCGTGTGACATTGATTTCATGATATTCTGGATGAATTCCTTTTTTCATCGTATTACCCTTTATTTAATTTTTTAGCCTGTGGATTATACAAGGATTTTTGCCGATTGCAAGAATTATTAGTATCGACCGATGCACCCCAGGTATGAATTTCCGGTTGATTCCAGTATATTTATAAACTGGCTTTGGTTTTTACCAGAAAACAGTGCCAATATCGTTCCGGCATCTGTGGCCAGCATATCGGCAACCGTAGCAATTCCCGAATTCATTTTTTTGAAAAAACCACTGGTCGGATGAATTTCGGCGGCCAGCAATTGATTTTGGCCATTTTTATGGCCGCCCGCCACCGCATCACGCGATTGAATGACCATCAATTGACATTCCGGCGAAATAATCAGTTTATCTGTCACAATTGCATCCGATCCCAGCAATTCGCCCCACCAACCGGTCGATTCACAAAAAACTGGGTAATATATTGTGGCATTTGGGTTATTGTGCATAATTTCCGCCACATCCAAATCATCGGTCATAACGTCCGGCATAATACCCGTTGCCGTATTTATCACCCGTCGCGCCAAGCGGTAATCATTATCGCCGGTCGTTCTGCGTGGCCAATAAAGAATCGGAAACTGCTTCATCAGTGTGAATTATATCAGATTCGGAATGCACAAAAAAGGGGGCCGCGTTAAATAAAGCACTTGATTTTTTATTTTTTTATCGCGGCGTACCATTTTTTCAGGTTTGACCATACAACATCGATGTTCTTTTTCGTGGTTTCATAGAACGATGTTGGTATGGTCACATTTGCAAACAAAGTCTTGACCAGTGCGGGAATCATCGTCATAAACATGGCGATAAATATGCCCATTAATATGATTGTAATCAAACTGTCGTTGCGCATCATCAGACCATCCATCAAAATACGCGAATCGTTTTGTGCCAATGCCGCCGCCAACCGATTCGCACCATTCCAACGCCCAAATATGGCGTTCAAAAACATAACTGCGAATGTAATAAACACGCCAACCATCGCGATTCCCGCGGTTCCGCGAACAACATCATCTATGATAGCCTTGATATTTTTTCCGCCATTTGGGAATATTGGCCACCCGGCAAATAACCACGACAGCAACATAAACGGAATCATTATCAAATCCATGGACAATTTGATAAATATTTCCAAAAAATACAGCGGGATCGGCAACAGCGCCACAAAAAACAGTGCCAACACCAACAACCCTGCGAAAAATATTGGCACATTTGGAAACACCGGAACATCCCACATAATTTTGTGCATATATTGTTCGTTAAACGCCATATTTAACATTGTCCACCCAACGGTCATACCCAATCCGGTCATTTGATGAACATTACCAACCTCGCACGACAGGTTATGACGCAGGCGCGGTGAATATGCCCCAGCCGCAGCGGCGGCCGCATCAACCGATACTGGGTCCGCAATTGCGGTTGCAATAACACAATTTGAAAACGCATCATTGCCCGCAACCACACGATTCAACGACAGTCCGATATTAAAAACAGGTTCAATAACAATTGACGACAGCATTCGCGGTAATGGCACCGCCAACAGCGCGCACACCACACCCAATTTTATAATCTGCGTACCGAACATACCGGCCAATGACCATGGGGCATCAACCTTGGCATTCATAAAACCGTTTAATAATTTCCATGCGAACCACACCGCGGTCAATCCCGCCGCGAATGGAATTATCACCGTGCCAATTGCATGATATATGCCAGGTAAAATATTCGACATAGTTTGCATAATGTCTGCAAACATCTGGCACGACCAACACGATGAAAAGAAATTCATTGCATCCGCCATATTCGTTGGGGCCGCCGTGCGATATATTGAAAAACCCGCAATCACCCCCAGCCCCGCAATACCGCCGACAACCAATGGTGCAACGGCCCCGGCCGAAAAAGGCAGGAACGATAAAAAAATCATCCAAAAATTTTTTATCTTGTTCATCGCTTTAAGTATATCACATTTTGTCCCAAATGTGATATAATTGAACAGATAAATTAAATCGTAGCCAGAGAATGTATTTCGCACCACGCAAATTTTTACACCGCATCGCACGCACCACGGCCATGTTGGCGGCGGCACTATGCCTGGTGGGGGCGCCATCGGCGGCATTTGCACAGTATGAAATTGTTGATGCGTTTAACCTGGCGCCGTTTGTGCCGATGGTGCTGGATGCACTGATGGCGGTTGCAACCGGCGGATATGAATTTTTTGTTGGGTCTGGGGACGGCATTATTTATGTTTTGGTGTGGGGGTTCCTGGCGGTGTCGGTTGCGCTGTATCTGGTGAAATTATATTTCCCAAAAATATGGGTTTCGTTTTTCGGTTTTTCGGGCGGTGGCGATATGGCGGCTGGCAAGGCTGGTGGTCAAACCATCGTTATGAACGTTCTGCATCCCGGGTTTCGTGCATTGATTGCGGCCGTGTTATTATTACAAATCAGACCCGTATTTTTAACACAATGGTTGGTAAATCCGTTTTTACAATTTGGCGCATTATATACGCACGCAATCACCGAAACGGTGAACGCAACTGGCACCGCCACACCACGCATTGAATGTCCCGAGGCAATTGTGCAAAAGGCATGGATAAGCAAATCATCGTGTGAATTTCTGATTCAACCGGTATCGGATATTTCATACGCCAACAACCGCGTTATCAAAAGTGGGTTTGAATTTATCAATCGCGGGTTGCGTGGGCTGGTCACATTGGTGCCACATGGGGGCGAAGATTTCTTGAACATAATTACCGGCATATTGTTGGTGTCGGCATTTGTTGGGTCTAACCTGTTTATGGCGTTGTTAATTATCCAGGGTATATTTAATTTCGGTATGGCATTGGTTCTGTACCCGTTTCAGGTTTTGACATGGGTTGCAAAACCCAAAAATCCAGACAAATGGTTTGATATATTGCCGGCGTTTTCTGGAATTACAAAATCATTACAGCAATTGATTATCACCATGATTGCATGCGCGTTTATACTGTGCGTAAATGTGGCGGTAATAAAATCATTGTTCAGTTGGAACAGTTCCGTGTTTGTTGTTGCGGCGGGCGGCACGGCCACCACCAATGTTCCACAAATGTCGGGCGCAATGGGATTTGGCGCACATTCGATATTGTGGTTGTCGTCAATAATGACATTCTATTTGATGTTTCGCATATTTGAATTGACCCGCAAACAACTGGATTCCTATGTCGGCAGCGGCATGGACGATTTGTACAAGAAAGCCACCGGCGACACTAAACGCGTTTGGGCAAACACCAAAGATTGGGGCAAAAAAATTGGCAAAGCAATTGGATGGTTGGGCAAGAAATGAATAACTGGATGAATTCTTTGGTTGATTCTTCGGTTCAGTGTTGGGGCTGTGGCGTGTTTGACCGTCTGTTTCAAATTGTGTCGGTGTCGGCCGCATCGGTATACAAACAATTTGCAATAATTTGTGCGATTATATTTTGCGTGCTGTTTGCGTTCTTTGCCATAAATGCCGTGTGGCAAAATATCAAGGGCGGCGTTGGTGACCCATGGTATAAAAAATCAATTCGACCCGTGTTTATAAATGCTTTGGTTGCAATGGCATTTTTAAGCATGGGCGTTATGTTGCCACGTGCAATGACACAAATTACATTTGAACCCACGGCACAAATCGCATTGGTATACACGCAAAGTATGTTGCAAACAAATTCCGACACCGTAAATGCCAAGGTGACATATCAACCAACTAAAATGGACGACAACGGATTTTTCCGCCCGCAATTGCGTGACACGATTATATTGCTGATGAAAACAACCATTACACAATTTCAATCGTATATGAAACTGGGCATAGCGATGATGGACCACGCATTTTCATGGCGCGCAATTTTAAACATTGGCACATTGATAAAACATATCGTTATGTTCGCTATTGGATTGTATCTGTTTTACGGATTTTTCAAACTGTTTGTGCGTTTTTGTTTCTATTTCGCCGATATTATCATAGCAATGACATTCTTTGCGTTTTTCTTTCCATTGTCGTTAGTTATGATGTCGTTCCGCGGCGCGTCCGATGTTCCAAAATGGATGTCGGGCATTGGCGCAAAATTGGGCACCGGGCAATTCAAAAATTTGATAAATGCAATCATTGCATTGGCGGCGGCGGTTTTAACATACACGGTTATGATGGTGGTTATTGCGAAATTCTTTTCCGCACCCGGCGCATCGGCTGCGGAATTGATGCAGAATATTTTGTCGGGCGATGTTTTTGCGGGCGACCTGTCCGATGCGAATGTTGCAACATTGACGATTACCAGCAGTGTCGTTTTGGTGTATGTATTAAATTTCATATACAGCCAAATACCCAAGGTCACAAAAATGGTTTTATCGGCGTTTGATGTTGATGCAGACCATAAACTGGGCGACCAATTGGCCGATGACGCGATGGGCGTATCCAAGAAAATAATAGACGCATTGGCAATCACCGGAAAAACTATTCTGGCGGGCGGTGAAACAAAATCGGGTGGCAAAAAATGATGAAAGCAAAATTGATTTCTATGGCCATCAAATTTGTTATGGGTGCAATTGCACTGGGGTTGGGAATATGGTATTTATCATCGTCAATCAGTGGCGCCGCGTTGACATACACCAGTATGGATAATTTTATGACCGCAATTGGCGCGGGTGGTGGCGACATTGCCCATGCAAACGGATGCTTTATGTGCAAATATGTTGCCGAATTGTTCGGCGTTATTGGGCGCGCCGCGGAAATGTTCTGGGTGGCAATGTTGGACAATATTTGGATATTATTGGCGGCCGGGTTTGGGATATTCCTGTTTATATATACCGCGCAATATATTTTTGATGCAGCTAAAAAGACCGCCACATTGGACGCCAAAGAAAAAAAATTGGAATTCGCCGGATGGTTCGACAAAGTATGGCGCCAGGCCGCCCGCATAATGTTGGTGGGCGCGGTACTGGGTACATTGGGCATGGGTGGCACGGGCGCATTGCGTGCAATATCAAACATTACAATCACGCCCGTGTTATATGTTGGTGCCGAATTATCCATGGCGGCATCTGGCATAAATGATGCCAGCAAATGTGTGGCGGCGAATGTCGAAACCGACGATTTATTAAACCCAATACTGCAACCATTTATGTGTACCATGGGCAATTTGAACAGTGTTATGCTGGCGGGTGCCGCGGGTGGTTTTGCAATGATGAATTATGCGTGGCTGGGAATGGGCGGCGGCGCATTTACATGGATTGCGGGACTGGCGTTGGTCATAATGTTTTTAATCATTGGATTTGATTTATTTTTCCAGATATTATCCGTCATATTCAAACTGGTATTTTTAATTGTGTTTATGCCATTGCTGATTGCGGCCACCGCATTCGAAGGCACATGGAAATTGGCCAGTGGTGTTGTGGCGAATGCGGTCAGTATGCTGGTTAAATCGGCCGTACGCATTGTGGCGATTTCGCTGAAAATTTTAATCATATATGCAACGGTATCATTTGCCGCCGACGAATTTTTCCCCGGCCCCCATGATGGATACAGTGCAATATTACCACCATTGATGGGGCGCACCGCACAAAACCCAGACGCCCAAACATTATCGGTAATGAATGTATTTGCAACATGCGAACGCGTTGCATTATCCGACGGCGAAATGGACGCCGCAAAATTCAAGGACTGTTTCACGGCCCAGCGCAATATGGTTGAACGCAAATATCCCGGTGCGTTTGATTTTATGGGCGATGGATTTGAATTCTTGATAATGATGATATTTATGTTCGTGTTATATTTCCATATTGTATCGCCACGCGTTGATGCAATTTTGGGCAAGGATTCCAAAGAGCAATTTGATTTCGGCGCCTGGACCCGCGATTTAGGTAAAAAGATTTGGTCCGCGCCGCAACAAATATTTGATGCCATATCTAAATCAATGGGGAACAAATAGTAATGAACCGTATAGTGCGATTTTTATCAAAAATAATTCTGTGCACCGCGTTGATGTTTTGCACCCCGCTGCATGCCGCATCAAACATTCCGACAACGGGCGACATCGGCGAATATGGCGCGTGGACCACACAACATAACCTGGATTTGGTCACGAATAATTTAACAACAGATTTAACCGAATTCCAATCGGGGTTTGAATCAAAACAGTTGGTCAAAAACTATGTTCCTATCGAGGCCAAAGTTGGTATGGCGTTTATGAACGCACTGTCGTTGGTGGGGGAAATTTTGGATTCATCACTGGTGCGTTTTGTCGTGATATTTATTATCGCAGCATACATATTCTGGATTATGTTTGATACATATCAAATGATGACCACCAAATCCAATGTGCGCGATTTGATAAAAAGCATTGTAAAGCGCGGCGTCACAATTGCGATATGGATTATTATATTGGAAATGGGGCCGGCACGCGTATTTATGTGGGCGATGGGTCCGATTATTATGGTGGGAACATATCTGTCCGATTTGATATTAAATTCTGTGGCGGGAATTGCCGGCGTATCACTGCCCGACACGTGTGGCGCCATTCGCGAATATGCGGCGGCGCATACATCGGCGCGGATGCTGGTTGATGCAAATGCCGCCGCCGACATGATGTGCATACCAACGCGCTTGTCTGGATTTTTCTATACCGCGGTTGCAGCCGGGTTCAAATGGATGATTGCTGGCATCGGGCACAGCGCATTTACATTTGTTGTCGGCGCAGTATTCGTTGTGATATTTACATATAACGCATTCAAGTTCGCATTTATGGCATTGGGCGTAATTGCCGATTTGTTTATGTCGGTATTGATGTTGCCGTTTACCGCAATTGCCGAAACGGTTGGCAAAACATCGTACAAGGGTATTGCCGGCACAATATTCAATGGATTTTTGGGCCTGTTCAAGGTTGAATCTTTGTCCACCCAGATTCAACGCTTTATAAACGCGGCGCTGTATTTCGTATCACTGTCTATTGTGGTGGCGTTGTGTGCGGGCCTGTTGTCGGGCACAATCAGCACAAACATGGCATCCGACATTCCGACATTGGAACATGGTGATTTTATGATAACATTGCTGACCGGGGCATTGGTTGCGTACCTGGCCAACCGGGCGGGCGAAATTGCCAAAAACCTGGGGGGCAGCATAAACGACAGTTTCGGCACCCAATTCAAGAAAGATGTCGCCCGCGTATGGAACGACACATACACCACGGTAAAAAAATTTGCCGACATTGTTCGCAAGGGTGGCGAAACAAAATAATTTTAATCAACAAAAATAATGTAATTGCGCGCGACTTTCTTTATACCGGTGCGCCGGAATGCAATGGTCAATATGTCGCCTGTATCTTCGATAACGACACCACGTCCCATTTCCGCATGTTCAACCAACCGCCCGACCGAATTTTTTTGAACAATCGGTTTTGCCACACGGGGCGTTGCGCGCGGAATTTGATTTGAACGCGCATATCGCGATGACGCGCCACCACCGAATTCCAAGAAATGATTATCCATTTCAGTTATAAAACGACTGGGCGAATTATATTGGCGTGAACCAAACACCATACGCGACATCGCATTGGTGATAATCGCACGACGCCGCGCACGCGTTATCGCAACATAGCCCAGACGGCGTTCCTCTTCCAGTCCACCACCATCAATTGCCATATCGTTCGGGAAAATTCCATCCTCCCACGCGGGCAGAAACACCGTATCAAATTCCAATCCCTTGGCCGCGTGAATGGTCATAATGCTGACCGCGGGGGCGGCGGGCGCCGCATCGTTATCATTATCGTCCGCCGTCATCAGTGCCGCATGTTCCAAAAATTCCGGCAAAGTATCGTATTTCGCAATAACATTCGTCATCAATTCGCGAATATTGTCCAACCGATCGGCGGCATCGGTATCTTTGGACGTGCGCCAATAATTTATATACCCCGATGCGTCCAATATTTTACGCGCCGCATCCATCGGCGGCATTGCCGCCCAATCAAAATCAAACGCCGATAAAAATTCCCCACGCGCCGCATCCATTTTTCCAGACAACTGCGCATTTCGCAAACCCGACATCAGGTTATCGCCCGCACTGCGCAATTTCTGTAATGCAGACGGCCCAAACCCGCGACGCGGTTTACCAATTATGCGCATAAACGACATATCATCAAACGGGTATACCAACAGGCGCAAATATGCAATTGCATCGCGAATTTCCATGCGGTCGTAAAACTTGGTCGCACCAACCAATTTGTACGGAATGCCACGCGATGTAAATTCTTCTTCGAACAGGCGCGACAAACTGCCCGCGCGAATCAAAACCGCAAACGATGAATATTCCGCACCGGCACCCACGCCGCGGGCAATTGCATCGGCAATAACACGCGTTTCATCCCAATCGGATGGTAATGTTAAAACATAAACTGGTTCGCCATTTTCCGTGCCAGACGCGGTGTGTAAATCCTTGCCCAGGCGGCCCTGGTTATGACGAATCAACGAATTTGCCGCCCCCAAAATGTTTGGCGTACTGCGATAATTTGTTTCCAGACGAATAATTTGCGCATTTGGGAATTTTTTTTCAAAGCCCAAAATGTTTTTTATTTCCGCCCCACGCCAAGAATATATAGATTGGTCGTCATCCCCAACACAGCAAATATTCGGTGTATCCGTTCCCCGCGTCAGCATTTCCAGAAATTGCATCTGGGCGCGATTCGTATCTTGGAATTCATCAACCATAATGTATTTGAATTGCCGCGAATACCGCGCCAGTATTTCCGGATTTTTATCAAACAGATGCAACACATGCAATATAATATCACCAAAATCAACCGCGCCCATACGCGCCAATTCGGCATTGTATGCGTCCAATATCTTTTGTGTTGATGCACCAATCATTGCATCGTCGCTGGTGGCCAGGCCACGATCCTTTATCGCCGATATGCGTTCCACCCAATCAGACGGATTATAATCTTTGGCATCCAACGATAAATCGGCAAAGACATTTTTCAATGCCGATTTCTGGTCATCTTCGCCATAAATTAAAAAATCACGACGCAGACCCGCGGCCGCCGCATTTGCCCGCAATATGCGCAGGCAAATTGAATGAAATGTCCCGCACCACAGGTCGCGCACATTCCACACGGAACCCGCACCCGCAAATTCGGCAATACGGGTTTTCATTTCATTTGCCGCACGGTTTGTAAATGTCAGTGCCAAAACCTGCCACGGCATTGCCAGACCACGATTTAATATATATGCTACACGCGTGGTCAGCACGCGCGTTTTGCCCGTGCCCGCCCCCGACAGCACCAACAGCGGTCCATCGGTCGTTTCAACCGATAATTTTTGTTCCGGATTAAGATTTTCTAGATTTAATTTCACGCGTTCATTATAATACAGCCGGAATCAAGATTCAAAAATATATTTTACAAATGGGGCGGAATTATGGGACGCGTTATATGCTTTGATATTGAAACAACCGGGTTCGAATATTTGCGGGGCGACCGATGCATTGAAATCGGCGCGGTTGAAATGATTGACGGGCGTATTACCGACAATACTTTCCACGAATATATTAATCCCGAGGGGAAAATCATTCCCCCCGAAACATATATGGTTCACAAAATATCCAATGCGTTTTTGGAAGATAAACCGAAAATGTCCGTTATTGCGCCAAAATTTTTGGAATTTGTGGGCGACGCGCCATTGGTTGCGCATAATGGTATTGACTTCGACTTTCCATTTATGAATCACGAATTGGAAATGCTGGGGTTGCCACAAATAACGCGTGACCGCCAATTGGATTCGTTGGTCATTGCACGAAACCGTGTTTTTGGACCAAAAAATTACACCCTGGACGCGTTGGCATCATGGTATGGCATATCACTGACTGCGCGTGCAAATGCCCACGGTGCGTTGATTGACGCCGAAATTTTGGCCAAGGTTTATCACGAACTGGAAAACACCGCACCGGCCCCCGATATAAACGATGTGATTGCCGAACAACATGCGGCGTTTTTGAAGCATCCAAAAATAGGCACCGATTTTCCACACCGCACATTCCCAGCGCACGCAGATGAACTGGAAAATCACAATGCATTTATTGAAAAAATAACAAAATAAAAAAATCCGCCAAATTGGCGAATTTTTTTACGGTTCTGCCACACAAACACCGGAATCGTTGCGTATTTGTGTTGAACTGCATTGCTTTACACAAGCATTGCCATAAACTTCATAGCCCGTATCGCACGTGCATTTACTATTTACATTACCATTACTTGTATCAAAATGCGAATTATCTGGACACAGCAACGACTGATAGAACATTTGCGATATATTCGTAATGCATGCGGCATCATTGTCGCAACTATTTTTATCATTTGCAAATACCGCATACGCACAGGTCAACGCAACATTATGGCATGCCCCACTCATCACCTTGTAAATACTGTCAACGCTGGCGCCCGACGACCACGAATTCACCTGGGTCACCTGTTTGTTATAGCACGACGCAATATCAACCATACATGTTGATGCATAATCGGAAATAATTTGCTGTTGGGCGGCCTTGATATTGACCATGGCGCGTTGCACATAGTTTACAACAACATCGTTATACGGTTGATAATTATCACCCGAATATGTGTATGCCTGGCATTTATCCAGAACCGCGCGACACAGTCCGCCATCGGTGACCTTTTGCCCGGCACCAATTTTCTGTAATAAATATTTCACAATGCACGAACCGTTGTTGCCGGCACTCCCCGAACAAATGACCGTAGATATTTGTTTATCACTCGCTTCGCTCAAGAAGGTTTTATTAATTGCCGCATTGTTATAAGTTTCCATAAATGCTGTTATATTGGTAATATTTTTACCCAATATGACCGAGCCATTTTCGTCAATATATGTTTTGGTTGGGTCCAAACATTTCGTATAGTTGTCGCCACAAACCATATCATCAGTCATACATGTTTCCAGCGCACCAATGCATCCCTTGGCGTCATATTGGTTTTTGTTCTGCAACACGGCCAGGCGCGCCTTTTGCAACATACGATTTGCACTGCGCACATTGGACACCAGTGTTTCATTCATTTTTTTCAGGCCCTGTTCGTATGCGATGCAATCCTTGTCAATGGCCAGGTCGTAATTACCCGTAATTTGTTTTGATGTGGCACCGACCTCGGTACATTGGGATAAAACGGTGCTGCAACGTTTTTTCGCGGCGTTGTACAATTCGGTACCGCGCAGATTTGACATACTGCTGGTGCCGGTATTCAAGAAATCCAGGTTGAATATATCGCCATCGGACGAAAAATCCAAATCCATATCCAAACCAGTGCTGGAATCCGACGCATAGGATGTTGAACTTTTCGGATCCTTTATCAATTTTTCAATTTCATCCAACATACTGCGGTTTTCAGTACTGTCTGTTGTGCTGGACAGAGCCTCTTCGGCCTCGGTTGCGGTCATAATTGCACGGATTTCGTCCGCCGACAGACCAACATAGCGAATGCGTTGTGCAACATCGTTTAATTGGGTATTTGCGTTTTTAACGGCGGTTTCAACCTTGGTATAATTGGACAGATTTGCACTGCAACTGCAACGCTTTTGATTAGAATCAACAACCGAACAGAATTGATCCATGCATTCGTTGTATTGTTCCTGGCACGATTTGTTCAGTGCCGCGGTTTGTTCTAAACGGTTTTTGGCATCTTTGACCTCGTCCGCGGTGGGTGCCTGGGTTGCGGCACGCGCGGTCACGGCGCGGGCCTCGCTTCCTATATTTGAACCGGTCTGTTTATCAGTGCCAGCAATATGGGCACGACCGCCAACCTCGGCCGTGGTGGGACGCAGGGTCAGCCCCGCGCGACGAACCGCCGGATTGTTATTTATGCTGGCCGCGTTTACGCGTGCATTTCGCCCAACCGTGTTTACCGCCGCATCCAGCCCCGTGCGTGACGCGTTTGTTGCGTCGCCCGCCGTGGCGCGCGCCGAAACACTGGCACGCGATGTCACGTTCGGTGTGCGCGGCGATATTGCATCATCGGTATCATCGGTTGTGGCGACATTTATTGTACGCGACGCGTTGCGCACCACCGGGGAGCTTGTGGTTTTTACCGCGCTGCGCGTGGCAACGCCAGTGCGCGCAGATGTTGTGGCGGTGGCCACTTTGGCATCATCGCCCGATGCGCGCGTGGCGCTTGATTTTTCATTTGTACCGGGAATTACGCGTGATGGCGTGACGACCCCGTCGGCGCCAAACGCCGCCGGCGCAAAACATGCCAACGCAACAAAACAGGTCAGAAACTTTTTCATTCTTTGCCTAATTATATCACAAGTCCCCGCCACATAAAAGATGAAAGTTCATATAAAAAGTTCAAAGTTCAGAGTTCAAAGTTCAAATAAATAAAGCAGTGCGCCATTCGGCGCACACATTATTTTTATCACGGCGGAGCGCAGCGGAGACGGATGAACTTTGCACTTTGGTATTTGAACTTTGAAAAAACGCCCCGATGGGGCGTTTTTTATTTTGCTTCTGGTTCAACGGAAACGGTCTTGCGATCGCCCAAACCTTTTTTGAATTTCACGATGCCTGCGATTTTTGCAAACAATGTGTGATCTTTGCCCATGCCGACATTCAAGCCCGGGTGCACAGATGTGCCACGTTGGCGAATGATGATATTGCCTGGGATAACACGGCTGCCACCGGATTTCTTAACACCTAAACGGCGTCCGGCCGAGTCGCGTCCATTAGTGGTCGCCGAACCTGCTTTCTTGTGTGCCATAATTAAACTCCTTAGCCTTTAATCTCTGTGATTTTCACAACAGTGATATACTGACGATGGCCACGTGTGCGGCGATAGTTCTGGCGGCGTTTTTTCTTGAACACCAAAACCTTGTCAGCGCGTTTCTGTTCAACAACTGTGGCAATAACCTTGGCCCCGTCGATAAACGGTGTGCCGATTTTGTCACCAATCATCAAAACCTGGTCAAATTCGACCGGACCTTCGGCATTCAGTTTTTCAACCTTGACAATATCGCCCGCTTGGACGCGATACTGTTTGCCACCGGTTTGAAAGATTGCGAAATTGCTCATATTTCTTTCTCTTTTATATTGTTCTTGTTCTGCGTTTTGTATAAAACTTGCTACAAAATTAGCATTTTTTTACAAAAAGTCAAGCATTTTGACGAAAATTTACAACAAACCAACAATAGAGAGCAATGTTTGCACCATACGGCGCACTACTAATTGTCATTCCTGCGTAGGCAGGAATAGGGGCTTAAAAATTACCCTCATTCACTGTTGTACAATATTCAGCAAAAATTGGTAATCAACCCTCCCCGTCCGCTACGCGGGCACCCCTCCGCGGGAGGGGAATAAAAAAAAACGGGGCGTCGCCCCGTTTTTTTTACTAGTCTGTTTTTTTCCAAGTTTGCAATACATTTTTGTCCGAACTTGTACCATCAGTTCCGATTGCATCTAACAGGCATTTTTGACGCATTGCACGTGAATTACAATTTTCATCACCAACCTTGCAATCCTTGGCTTCGGCACCTGTACCGTTCAAAATATCGTTCAATGTCACAATATTGCGGCACGTGTTGGTTGTATAATCCGCGGAATTCTTGCACACGTCGGCATCTGGTTTATCAATAACGGCACGGAACGGCGCATTTGACGGATTACAAATCATTTCTTCATAGCAATGCGGAACATTTGCGACTTGGGCACAATATGTTCTGATACGCGCAGTCGTCCACGATGTGTTCGTTTTGGACTGTGTCTCATAACAGTCATAAATTTCGCTGATACATTCGTTGAAATTCGTGACCGCTGTTGTGGCCGCCGTCAGAACACTTTCGCGTTCGTTATTTGCAAATTCCAGACGTTTCTGTTGCAGTGCCTGTTGTGCAGCAACCTTTTGATAGCCAATGTTCTGGGCGGTTTTACGCAATTGTTCGCCATAAACATCGCAATCGGCATTTGCATCCAGCGCATATTTCTGCATAATGCTGCGACGGGCATCGGCAACCGGTCCACGCAGTGACGAATACGGATCGCCCGACGCCGATGTATAACCAAAGCATGTTGCCGAATTAGACGCCGAATATCCAGAATTTTCCGTAATGAAATTCAATTCATAATTACCACTGTTCGAAACACTGATATAACTGTTATAGTTAAATGGGCACTGCGATTGACCATTGCCACATTTATGACCCGACGACGGCGGTGTACCACAGCCTTCGTATATGCCGTTAAAGCATGAATCCAATACGCGATTGCAAACATTGTTGTGTGCGTATTCAAATAATTCATACCCCCATGTATTCGCCAATGAATCTTTTAATTCACTGGACGACGCCAAACTGCCACTGATGCCCGCCAGACCCGATACAACATTTGACAGATTGTCAAACGCGCTGGTCAAGCTGTCTGTATCATTTGTCAGGATAGTAATGGTACTTTCCTTGGCATCAGCCCACGATTGCAATGATGCCAAAATATCACTGGACGAACCATCAATGTTTGCAATATCAAAACCAAAATTATTACCGGTTGATGTGCAATATGATGGTTTTGAACAAGTGCTGAGCGCCGCACCATCGGCCCCATAGATAGAATGGTTATTGCACCATTTAATAGCCTCGGTTGAATTCACACCATATTTCTGGGTCGTTTCCTGCCACGAAACACAGTTCATAACTTTTTCAGCATCAGTCAATTGGAATGCATCGGATACATCCTTGCCCTTGTTTGCAATTAACAAAGCTAATTCACCAGACACTTTTATCAATTCTTCATTTGCTGATTCCAATGCGGTTTCTGCCTCGGCAAAGGCTTTGACACGACCGGCACATGCACAACGACGTTGGGCCGCATTACGCGCAGTGCAGATTTCGTCCATACATGTATAATACGATTCCATACAATTGTTGTATGCATCGGTCGAAATCAACCCCGTTGTGGAATCAATAATGTTTGAATAGTTCCCCGTATATAGTTTATTTGACAGATAGGTGTATGTACTAGATGATGTTTTGCTGCCACGAATTGCACTGCCCTGTAATGAAACGCGGGCCTGGTTTGATGTGGCGGTGCGGGCACGAACATTACGCGACGCCGCGGTGGTGCGCGATGTGGTGGTGTTTGCACGGGCACGCACATTGCGCGATGTATTTGTTGTCGCAGTTGCGCGCGAATTTGCAACCGTACCACGCGACGAAACACCGCGCGCGATACTGGCATTTGAATTAGTTGTTGTGGTTGTCGCACTGTTACCGCGGTTTACAACATTTGCACTGGCGCGGCGCGAATTTGTCGCATTACGTGGCGACTGTGCATTTGCCATGCCAACCGTATTTGCCGGCGCAATTGGGTCTGCGAACACCGCGCGAATTGACACCAATGTTGAACAAACAAAAAATGCCCCGGCCAGCAAGAACACCGTGCCAACCGCATTTTTGCAGAAATCTGTGATATTACGACTTGTCATAAATACTCTCCTGTTATCCGGGAATGCCCGGAAAACCCGTTGTTTGACGGAGCGAACGCCAAATGGAATCCGCCTTTATTGTTGTAATTATAACATTTTTGCTGGGGGCTGTAAATATTAAAAGTTCAAATACCAAAGTGCAAAGTTCAAATGAATAAAGCAGTGCGCCGGATGGCGCACACATCATTTTTATCACGGCGGAGCGCAGCGGCGACGGATGAACTTTGAACTCTGAACTTTGAACTTTTTTCAAAAGCTGTAATTGAATGACAATCCAGTAAAATTGAACCCGCGATTTGGGTCTGTAAAATTACCATTTGAAAAATGCTGGGTAAAATATTCAATTGCCATATTGTCTGCAACCCTGTATCCGACGAAAAAGCGTTCACCAAACACCAGACGCGACGACACCCACCGATCGCGCGAGTCACGCATATATGGCCCAACACCAATGCCGGTATAAAAACCGCGCCACTGTAATAAAGCAATGTCCCACGACACGCCCGCCGCAAAGAACGACAGGCCGCGACCACCATGGTACGCGACGTTTTGCGTCAGTTCAAAATTTATGCGCGCTGGCAGGCGGAAAATCTCCATCGGTTGGGCATACTGGAACATAAACAGTGTTTGCGGATTAAATTCCCACAGCCACGGTTCAACCAATTTGAACAAAGTGCCATCGCCGGTGGATTGCGCCACATACAACCCCAGCGAATTTTGTGCGTTCCGCCCAAACATCGGGTTTTCCGCCGCAACCGTCGCAATTGGCAATGCACCCAATAACGATAAAACTGCAATTTTTTTCATGCCCCGATTATACACCGAAAAAGCATAAAATTAAAGTTCAAAGTTCAGAGTTCAAAGTTCAAATGAATAAAGCAGTGCGCCGCTGGCGCACACATTATTTGAACTTTGCACTTTGGTATTTGAACTTTGAAAAAATGCCCCGTGTGGGGCATTTTTTTATTTGCGTGGGAATTTGACCGCTGCTTGCGCCGCCGCCAAACGTGCGATTGGCACGCGGAACGGACTGCACGATACTGAATTGAATCCAACACGGTGGAAGAATTCAATAGAGTCAGGATCGCCACCATGTTCACCGCAAACACCCAGATGGATTTCATCACCCTTGGTCGCGCGTGCTTTGGCCACCGCGTCTTTTATCAACAGACCAACGCCCAATTGATCAACAGATGCGAATGGGTCTGCGACATACACACCGCGCGCACGGTATTCGTCCAAGATTTTACCAGTATCATCACGGGACATACCCAATGTTGTCTGGGTCAAATCGTTTGTGCCAAATTCAAAGAACGCGCAACTTTCCGCGATTTCATTTGCCAGCAACGCCGCACGTGGCAATTCAATCATAGAACCGACAGTGTATTCAACCGATGCGCCCGCTTCGGCAAACAATGCTTCGGCTGTGGCATCAATAACTGCCTTGACGATGTCAACTTCTTTCTTGGAACCAACCAATGGAACTTCGATTTCTGGGTGTACAGAAACGCCCGCCGCCTGGCATTCCAATGCCGCCGACAAAATCGCGCGTGTCTGCATTTCACAGATTTCTGGGTATGTAATTGCCAAGCGGCAACCACGATGACCCAACATTGGGTTAGATTCGCGCAATGCTTCGCTGCGTGCCTTGACGAATTCAACTGTCTTGCCGATGTGCGCCGCCAATTCGGCGATTTCTGCATCGGTGTGTGGCAAGAATTCATGGAGTGGTGGGTCAATCAAACGAATTGTGACTGGCAGGCCATCCATAATCTTGAACAGTTCAACAAAGTCCGCCTTTTGATATGGCAACAATTTCGCCAATGCTGCGCGGCGACCGGCCTCGTCATCGGCCAGAATCATTTCGCGCATATCCTGAATACGTGACGGGTCAAAGAACATGTGTTCTGTACGTGCCAGACCGATACCTTCGGCACCGAAATCACGCGCCTGTTTTGCGTCTTTTGGTGTTTCGGCGTTTGCACGAACCGTCAGTGTTTTGATTTCATCAACCCACTGCATCAATGTGCCGAAATTACCCGTCAATTCCACAGATACAGTTGGAACCGCACCACGGATAATCTGGCCCTGGGCGCCATCAATAGAAACCCAATCACCTTCGTGAATAACGACGCCGGCGGTCGTGGTCAATGTTTTTGTTGCATAGTCAATTTTGATGTCTGGCGAGCCCGATACGCACGGTGTACCCATACCACGTGCGACCACCGCCGCGTGTGATGTCATACCACCACGTGCCGTGATAACACCCTGGGCCGCGTTCATACCCGCGATATCTTCGGGGGATGTTTCAACGCGAATCAACATAACCTTTTTGCCCTCTGACGCCCATTTTTCAGCATCTTCGGCATTAAATACCGCCTGACCAACAGCCGCCCCTGGGGATGCCGGCAAACCAATTGCGATTACATCACGCGGTGCCTTTGGATCCAACATTGGGTGCAACAGGTGATTTAACTGGTCCGCACCAACGCGCAAAATTGCTTCTTGTTTGGTCAGCAAACCTTCGCCAACCATTTCAACCGCCATACGGACAGCCGCGGCCGCGGTGCGTTTACCATTACGGCACTGCAACATCCACAATTTGCCGTGTTCGATTGTAAATTCCATGTCCTGCATATCTTTGTAATGCTGTTCCAGTTTTTCACGAACATCACACAATTCTTTGTATACGGCTGGCATTGCTTCTTCCAATGACAAACGACCAGAATCATCTTTGCTCATTGGTTGTGGTGTGCGGATACCCGCAACGACGTCTTCGCCCTGTGCATTGATTAAATATTCGCCATAGTATTTGTTTTCGCCCGTTGCTGGGTCGCGGCTGAAACATACGCCTGTCGCAGAATCATCACCAGAATTACCGAATACCATCGCCTGAACGTTCACAGCGGTACCCCAATCGCCCGGGATATTGTTCAGTTTACGATATGTGATGGCCTTTTTGCTCATCCAACTGCCGAACACTGCGCCGATACCCAGTTTCAACTGTTCCCATGGATCTTGTGGGAAAACTTTGCCAATCTGGACGCCGATTTCTTTGAACTGTTCGACCAGTTCTTTCAGGTCATCTGCGGTCAGTTCGGTATCAACCTTGTAGCCCTTGGCCTCTTTCATTTCTTCCAATTTGTGTTCAAACAAATTGATGTCTGCGCCCAATACCACGTCCGAGAACATCATGATAAAGCGGCGATATGAATCGTACGCAAAACGTTCGTTACCAGAATGACGCGCCAACGCCTTGACCGTTTCGTCGTTCAAGCCCAGATTCAAAACAGTATCCATCATACCAGGCATAGAAACGCGCGCACCAGACCGCACAGAAACCAACAATGGGTTATCCATATCTGCGAATTTTTTACCCATAATGGATTCAATATGCGCGATACCCGCACGGACCTGGTCCATCAAATCCGACGGATATGTTTCGTTGTTGTTATAGTAATATGTACAAACGTCTGTTGTGACTGTAAACCCCGCCGGAACCGGCAATCCGACCAAATTCATTTCGGCCAAATTTGCGCCCTTGCCGCCCAGCAGATTACGCATATCTGCGCGGCCTTCGGCGGCACCATTGCCGAAAGTATATACCCATTTATTGCTCATGGTTTCTCCTTTAATTAAAGCCACCCGATTTTGAGAAAAAAAGCCCCAAATTGCAAGAAAAAATCTTCATAAATTTTGCATTTTTTTATGGGTGGCGCATCAAAAGATTCCTGGGGCGAAAAACATGCGTTTGCTGTACGATGATGGTGATAAAAAATGGAATGCGAAAATAAAAATTTTACACCAGTCGGCGCAACCGTATTGGGAATGCATGATGCGTTGGTGTCGCTGACCGGACTGATTGCCGGTATTGCATTTACAATGCCGCATCGTCGCGACATAGTTTTAACCGCGATTATTGCATCAATCACGGCGGGACTGTCCATGGCGGCATCAAATTACCTGGCGGAAAAGGCGGCTGGGAACCGTACCGCACTGACCGCGGGAATGTACACCGGCGTTGCATATATTGCAACATGCGTGGTACTGATAATCCCGTTTTTATTTATTCGTTCGCGCGGGGCGGCATTATTTATGACATTTGCATTGGCCGTGTTCATAATATTCGCATTTAATTTTGGCGCGGGGCGCGCCGGCGGACGTGCATGGTGGCACCGCGCATTTGAAATGCTGGGGGTATGTGCGGGCGTATCGGTTGCCGCATTTATAATCGGACAAATTGCAAAATACTGTTTGGGACTGAATATATAAAAAAACGCCCCGATATGGGGCGCGCAATTATTCACAATCAAAATCGCCACAGACCGCGCGAACGCGTGTGTATGCCCCATCGGGTACATATTTTATAACTGGGCGATATTGTTGCACCGTTTCGCGAACAAAATATTGACGATTGACAACGCGTTCAACCGGGCGTGCACACGCCGCACAATCATCACCGCGCACAACCGGTGCATCATACGATTGAACCGTGCGCACGACAACATCGTTTTCATTTGCAGTTGATTTATCGCACTGTACAACCGTGATAACGGCGCGGCGTTCGGCCGTTGCCTGGTCTAACACGCGCTGCATAGATTCCATGCGGCAATCGGTGGTACGAATTTGATAATAATCTGATGCAAATGCGGTACCCGCAAACGACGCGGCCACCAAAGACAACAGAACAGATTTTTTCATAGTGATACCTTTTGGTCTGCTCTCTCCGTATGAGGGGATTGTATCGTATAATTGCGGCATTGCAATAATTTTTATCTTTACATGCGTCGCACCCGGATTACAATTGCCATCACTATGACAGATTTAACAGATAATGAATTTATTGAACAATTAAACGCACATCTGGATGCGGGTGGCGTAATTGCATTTCCAACCGATACCGTTTGGGGATTGGGCGCATTACCAACACGCGCCGGGGCGGATGCATTATTTCAAATCAAACAACGTCCACATGAAAAACATCTGATTATTATGTCGGATTCGTTGGCGCACCTGCGTGGGTATATGACGGATTACCCCAAAACCGCATTTGATTTGGCCGCAAAATATTGGCCAGGGGCGTTGACACTGGGCATTCCGGTTGCGGACACAGACACAATGTCTTTTGGTGGTGTGCGCGTGCCGAACTATAAACCATTTCACGATTTGTGCGCGGTGGTGCGCGGCCACTGTTTGGCAACAACATCGGCGAATATCTCTGGGATGCCACCACTTGATAACGCGGACGCAATTCGTGCGCAATTTCCGAACATTATTGTGGTTGATAATGCATATGCGCCAATGGGTGGTGCGCCCAGCACGGTTGCAATATTGACCGGCGGCAACGAAATAAAAATTGTTCGCACCGGCGCCGTAAAGTTATAAAAAAACCGCCCAGATTGGGCGGTGATTATTTTTGTTTTGAATTATATTTTTTTACAAATTCATTGTATGCCATCCAACAACGGTTTGATGCGCTGCCAAAACAACGGCATGATTCATCGTTTATTTTTTCCGGCACATCACCAAAACGCACGGTTGCGGGGTAATCATAAATAATCGACGGCGCGCAATGCGTGCAGAAAAACTTTTGCTGCATTTCATTGTCAAACACGCGGCGAAATATACATTTGTCCGGGTTTATGAATTTTGTTTTGGCGCCACTGCATGGGCACACAGTTTTGTGTTTGTATTGTGTCTCTGTCATTTTGTTTTCTCGTCCTTGGGACCCACGCATAAAATTGATGCGGAATAAATTCAGCCAATTTTTTGGGTCAAAAAAACCGCCAATGGCGGTTAAATTTCGGTTTTTATATCACTACTGGATTTATTCTGGCGACGACCTACTCTTCCGTGGCTGAAGCCAAAGTACCATCGGCGATACGGGGTTTCCCTGTCTGGTTCGGAATGGAACAGAGGGTGACTCCCGCTCAATAATCACCAGAATAAATCCAGCGAACATCGTAATTCTGTATCAGAATCACTTCAACGTTCTCTTCAAGCATACGCTTGACTTGTTGCCAAGTCAAGACAAAAAGATAAAAAGTCAATGGTTCGATTAGTACTGTTAAGCTAAACCCCTCACAGGGCTTACACCGACAGCCTATCAATGTCCTAGTCTAGAACTGAACTCATGGGGATATCTTATCTTGCGACCAGCTTCCCGCTTAGATGCTTTCAGCGGTTATCTGTTCCGAACATAGCTACCCTGCGGTGCCGCTGGCGCGACAACAGGTACACCAGAGGTTCGTTCGACCCGGTCCTCTCGTACTAAGGTCAAGTTCGCTCAAATATCCAACGCCCACAGTAGATAGGGACCTAACTGTCTCACGACGTTATTAACCCAACTCACGTACCGCTTTAAATGGCGAACAGCCATACCCTTGGGACCTGCTCCAGCCCCAGGATGCGATGAGCCGACATCGAGGTGCCAAACACTACCGTCGCTATGGACGCTTGGGTAGCATCAGCCTGTTATCCCTAGAGTAGCTTTTATCCGTGTGCGATGGCCCTTCCATGCGGAGCCACCGGGTCACTATGACCGACTTTCGTCTCTGCTCGGGGTGTCCCCCTTGCAGTCAGGCTTGCTTTTGCCATTGCACTCACCGGCTGATTTCCGACCAGCCTGAGCAAACCTTCGCGCGCCTCCGGTACGATTTGGGAGGCGACCACCCCAGTCAAACTGCCCATCACGCACTGTCCCCCGCCCTGTTTCAAGAACGCGGGTTAGACACTAAAACACATCAGGGTGGTATTTCACCAACCGCTCCAAGCAAGCCAAAACCTGCTCTTCAAAGCGTCCCACCTATCCTACGCAAATGAGTCCTAGTGCCAGTACGAAACTGCAGTAAAGCTTCATAGGGTCTTTCCGTCTAGCTGCGGGTACCCGGCATTTTCACCGAGAATTCAATTTCGCTGAGTCTATGTTGGAGACAGTGTGGAGATCGTTACGCCATTCATGCGGGTCGGAACTTACCCGACAAGGAATTTCGCTACCTTAGGACCGTTAGAGTTACGGCCGCCGTTTACTGGGGCTTCACATCAATGCTTGCACACCTCTGCTTAACCTTCCAGCACTGGGCAGGCGTCAGTCCCTATACATCATCTTATACGATTTAGCAGAGACCTGGGTTTTAAGTAAACAGTCGCCCCCACCTGGTTTGTGTCACCTGATTAAAGTTGCCTTGAAACAGGTCATCCTTATCCCGAAGTTACGGATGCATTTTGCCTAGTTCCTTCAACATAGTTCTCTCAACCGCCTTAGTCTACTCGACTCGAGCACCTGTGTTGGTTCTGGGTACGATCTATACGCGTGGGCTATTTCCCGGAACTGCTTCACTGCCGCACCAATCCAATAAGGCGCAACAATTTACGCAATTCGTCACTCTCACGCAGGTCACGGAATATTAACCGTGTTCCCATCGACTACGCCTTTCGGCCTCGCCTTAGGGGTCGACTCACCCTACCCTGATTAACATTGGATAGGAACCCTTGCTCTTACGGCGTCAAGGTTTCTCACCTTGATTAGCTGCTACTCATGCCAACATTCGCGCTTCTGATACCTCCACCGTGGCTCGCGCCTTCGGCTTCACAGGCTTACAGAATGCTCCGCTACCGCGCGTCTTACGACGCACCCGCAACTTCGGTAAATGATTTTAGCCCCGTTACATTTTCGTTGCCGAAACTCTAATAGACCAGTGAGCTATTACGCTTTCTTTAAACGATGGCTGCTTCCAAGCCAACATCCTGGTTGTTTTGGAATCTCGACTCACTTTCCCACTTAATCATTATTTTGGGACCTTAGTTGGCGGTCTGGGCTGTTGCCCTCTCGTCCACCGACCTTAGCACCGATGGACTGTTTCCCAGGCTATAATTTGTTGGTATTCAGAGTTTGATATGGGTTGGTAAGATTTTACTCCCCCTAGCCATTTCAGTGCTTTACCCCCAACAACGAACACCTGAGACACTACCTCTATAGTTTTCGCGGAGAACCAGCTATAACGGGGTTCGATTGGCTTTTCACCCCTAGACACAAGTCATCGCCCAATGTTGCCATATTGGTGCGTTCGGCCCTCCAGCGACTGTTACGCCGCCTTCAGCCTGCTCATACCTAGATCACCCCGCTTCGGGTCTATTACTGCATACTCAAATCGCCCTATTCAGACTCGGTTTCCCTTCGCTTACACCTAGCGGCTTAGGCTTGCATGCAATAATAACTCGTTGGCTCATTATACAAAAGGTACGCCATCACCGGAAAACCGGCTCTGACAGCTTGTAAGTATTCAGTTTCAGTGTCTATTTCACTCCCCCTTCGGGGTTCTTTTCACCTTTCCCTCACGGTACTTGTTCACTATCGGTCAATCAGGAGTATTTAGCCTTGGGGGAAGGTCCCCCCATATTCAAACCGAATTTCACGTGTACGGCTCTACTCTTGGACCAAGAAACTAGCTTTCGCATACAGGGCTATCACCTATTGTTGCTGTGTTTTCCACCACATTTTGCTAACTAAAATCTCGGCCACTGGGCTGGTCCCTTTTCGCTCGCCACTACTAAGGGAATCGCTGTTGCTTTCTTTTCCTGCGGGTACTGAGATGTTTCACTTCTCCGCGTTTGCCTCTTTGACCTATGTATTCAGTCAAAGATAATCCATAAAGGATTGGGTTTCCCCATTCGGACATTCCGGGGTCAAAGCATATTGACGGCTCACCCGGACTTATCGCAGTCTTTCACGTCCTTCATCGCCTCTGATTGCCAAGGCATCCACTAAACACCCTTTGTTACTTTTTATCTTATGCTTGAAGAGAATGTCTTCATGCAAAATAAAAGAACTTAATGAGTTTTTTAAGCATTTAAGTTGATTCTTGTTCTCTAATTGAATTATCACTTTCGTGATTACTCTTATAGAAAGATTTTTGAGATTATTACGATGTTCAACAAATCAATAAATTCATATTTCTATAAACTTTATGATTTGCGACATAAAAACCGATTCACAATGTATTGCTATAAAAGCAGATTCCGACGATATTCATCTTGGAACATCTGGAATCAAAAATGATTTAATCATTTCTGATTCCAACCTCATCAAATTTAAGTGGTGGGTCAGGAAGAACTCGAATCTTCGACCTCCGCTGTATCAGAGCGGCATTCTAACCAACTGAACTACTGACCCAGCAGAAAGTTTCCCACATCAAAAAGAGATATTCAGACAGTCGCGTTTGGATTTGACCGTTTTCGTGTAAACGGTATTCTCTATAAAGGAGGTGATCCAGCCGCACCTTCCGGTACTGCTACCTTGTTATGACTTAACCCCAATCACCAATCCCACCGTAGGCGGCGTTCTCTTGCGTTAAACTACCGACTTCGGGTGAAATCGACTCTCATGGTTTGACAGGCGGTGTGTACAAGACCCGGGAACGTATTCACCGCTGCATTCTGATCAGCGATTACTAGCGATTCCAACTTCATGTCCTCGAGTTGCAGAGGGCAATCTGAACTGGGGCGTCTTTTAAGGATTGGCTTTGCCTTGCGACATTGCGACCCATTGTTGGCGCCATTGTAGTACGTTTGTAGCCCGACCCGTAAGAACCATGATGACTTGACGTCATCCACACCTTCCTCTCGCTTGACGCGAGCGGTCCCCTAAGAGTTCCCGGCATTACCCGCTGGCAACATAGGGCGTGGGTTGCGCTCGTTGCAGGACTTAACCTAACATCTCACGACACGAGCTGACGACAGCCATGCAGCATCTGTCTCCGCACCAACCGAATTGAAGACAACCATCTCTGGAAGTCGCGTGCGGGATGTCAAGGGTCGGTAAGGTTTCTCGCGTAGCATCGAATTAAACAACATACTCCACCGCTTGTGCGGGTCCCCGTCAATTCCTTTAAGTTTTAATCTTGCGATCGTACTCCCCAGGCGGTGTGCTTAACGCGTTAGCTACGTCACTGATACCCCGAAGGGAACCAACAACAAGCACACATCGTTTAGGGCGTGGACTACCAGAGTATCTAATTCTGTTTGCTACCCACGCTTTCGTCCCTCAGTGTCAGCAATGATCCAGAAGACTGCCTTCGCCATTGGTGTTCTATCTGATATCTACGGATTTCACCCCTACACCAGATGTTCCATCTTCCTCTATCACGCTCCAGCTTGCCAGTATCAAAGGCAGTTCCAGGGTTGGGCCCTGGGATTTCACCCCTGACTTAACAAACCACCTACGGACGCTTTACGCCCAGTAAATCCGAACAACGCTTGCACCCTTCGTATTACCGCGGCTGCTGGCACGAAGTTAGCCGGTGCTTTTTCTATCGCTACTGTCATCATCTTCACGATTAAAAGAACTTTACAACCCGAAGGCCTTCTTCACTCACGCGGCGTTGCTGGGTCAGAGTTTCCTCCATTGCCCAATATTCTTAGCTGCTGCCTCCCGTAGGAGTCTGGACCGTGTCTCAGTTCCAGCGTGGCTGATCATCCTCTCAGACCAGCTATGGATCATCGCCTTGGTAGGCCATTACCCCACCAACAAGCTAATCCAACGCGGGCACATCCATCACCGATAAATCTTTCCCGTTTCCGGCGTATGCGGTATTAGCGTTCGTTTCCAAACGTTATTCCCCAGTGATGGGCAGTTTCCCACGCGTTACTCACTCGTGCGCCACTAGATCCACAGGGCAAGCCCTGCTTCACCCGTTCGACTTGCATGCCTAAGACCTGCCGCCAGCGTTCGTTCTGAGCCAGGATCAAACTCTCAAGTTCTAAAAAAACTTGGGTTTAAGTCCTGTGCATACAAACAACACTGACATAATATCAGTTCGTCTTTACATATATATAATTCGCAAGACAAGTTTTTTAACGAGGTTTAATATGTAAACCTACTACCTGTCTAGGATATGCACATTGACTTAGTCAAAGTTTGGATATTTCCAAATTCAACTGTCTGCATATCTCTTCTTGAACGATTTTTGATTTGCATCAAAAATCTTGATGAGCTGCTTTTATTCACAATGTTTGCGAGTTTATCAGGAACCCTATTCATTCGGTTGTTCCGATAACCGCAGAATTTCAGGGGTTGAGAGTCTTTTTTGATTTGTTCCCAACTTGAAAGCCCGCATAGTATGAGCCGAAAGTTGAAAAAAGTCAAGCGCTTTTTCGAAAATAATTTTGAAAAAATTTGCCCGCCCCCGGCAAAACATTCCCAACACACTGAAAATTCACTGTTTTTTATTTTAAATTTTTTTCAATTTTTTTTGATTTTTTTGTTTTTTGGCCGTTCCACGATTCGTATTTTGGGCAAAATCTGATTCGGTTTCCACCAAAAAAGGCCGCAAAAATGCGGCCTGTATGCATCTGGCGGTCGATTCGACCATCAGAACCTGTACATAAAGCCCAATTTGACCATCGGATAAAACTTGTTATCATCCAATTCGTGCTGGGCGTCCGCCAAGGCCTCGGCCTTGAC
Source organism: uncultured Alphaproteobacteria bacterium (assembly GCA_934255455.1). Taxonomy (GTDB): domain Bacteria; phylum Pseudomonadota; class Alphaproteobacteria; order Rs-D84; family Rs-D84; genus Enterousia. The sequence goes on along the minus strand of CAKQNS010000001.1, from coordinate 125,386 downwards.
ACGTTCAACCTCGTCCTGCATGGTGCCAGCGGTCACATTTTGCCAGGCGTTTGTCGCAGCATCAAATTGTTGCAATCCGTCAAACGGCACATCCAGGCTGAGTTGTGCCGATTTATTTGTGAACACGACGCCCGCATCCATATAAATCTTGAAGCCGGCGAACAGCCCTAAATCAAACCCGGTGCCCAGATATGGGCCCGAATATTTCCAATCGGCGTGCGCGGTGCCACGAACACCATTGCCGGTATAGCGGTATAAATTATTCATCAATTTGAATTCAAACGAATCGGATGGCAATCCGTCAATTTTCCCCGCCAGATTGGCGTCTATGTCCAATTTTCCGGTATAATATCCGCCGGTCAGACGAATTCCGCCCAAAAACCAAGTGTTACCGAACGGGTAAAAATCAACCAAGGCAGCCGCATGATGTGCATTTATTGCGCCGTCATTTATGGCCAAGTTATCGCCAATATCAATTCCATCATCGCCCATTGCCGAATCGATTGCCGAATTTATTGCCGATTTAATGGGACGAGTACTGGCAAAATCAACACGAAATCCGAATCGTTTCCACCAAAAAGAATCAAAATCTTTGTTTGCATACCCAACAAATCCGTTCAGGCCACTGGTTGCCGACACGCCAACACCAATTTGCATACCGCGCGGGAATTTTGTTTTTGGGTTGCGCACAATCGTGGCATCCGCCACAATGGGCGCCACGTCCGGGGCCGAAACAATTGCCGTATCGGCGGCGGCCGGCGCAGTAGCCAATTCGGTGTCTGGCACCATGGGTGTGGACGCTTCATCGGCCAATGTCGGCACGACAAACAGTGCCGCGATCACTGATAATGGATACAAAATGGTCGGTTTCATGTATATTCTCCTGTTCTGTGTGTAATGTGAATCTATTCTTGTATCGTATCGGTTATAGGATAATCACACAAGTAAAAAACAAATATCATAAATTTATGTTCAAAAAGCCGCTGTTTTGTGATATTATTCAAGGTATGAAAAGCAGAATTTTTATCTTGTCATCCATACTGTGTTTGTGTGGATTGCCGGCGGCGCGCGCATCCGAGTGTATTGGCGTGGGCTGTGATATTGAACCATTTCACGCATCGGCGCGTATTATTGATGTGGCAGACACGGCTGTGCCGGCCATGGAATACAGTGCGCCCGTTGAATACATTGAACAAAATATGACGCCGGTCCAACCACAAATGCGCCAGGCAAAATTGTTGACCATAAAACCGGTACCGGCCGACACGCGCAAGCCATTGTGGGACGGGACCCAGGGCAATTATCAATCACGCGGGTTTGACAAAACGGTTGATTGGCGCGATGGCGTGCCAATTTGGGACGATTCCATATCGTCATACCGCGACAAAGATTTTTCTGATTGGTTTCTGGCCCCGATGGACGAAATATATATTGCCAATGCGCCCATGGTCACCACGCAAAGTGAAGATGACCTGGCAATCAGTTTATATAACCAAAATATGGCGGATGCCGCGGCCACACGTGCCCGCATCGAAGAATTGTTGACACCACAAAAGCCATGTGACAATTTGTGGACCGATGGCCCGGTTGCCCCGACGGTTGCACCGCGCGCCGAATACACGGCCCAGGATATGACCGAAACAGTCCAGGTTGTATTTGGCCGCAGTGATGGTTGCCCATTTGAAACCGAAACCGAATGCAATATTTGGCGCCGTAAACCAATTGTGCGCGAAACCGTTTCACCGCGCAGTCCGAAATTGCGCGCCGATGTGATGGCCGATTTTATAACCGCCGCACGCGCCAACCCCGAAATATCGGCATCGGCCGATGTGGCGGCACCGTTGGTTGCGCGGTATAAAATGTTGATGGCATCAGCCAACGCGTGTTGCACCGATGGTTTGGCATATTCATTGCGTCGCGCGGGCGCGTCCGATGGATTGGTTTACAAATTTATGGTTGATGATGCGAATTTCTATGGTCTGGGGGCGCGTTGTTTAATGATGACAGACGCGGAACTGGACACAAAATATCCAAACACAGCAACCGCGGCGGTTGCGGCCGATGTTCGCAATGGATGCCTGTGTCGTGGTCGTCAATGGTTTACGGCCATGTTGGCCCCATTCCAGGCGGCGTACGCGGCCGCACCGGAATTCCGTGACGCCAAATTTAATTATACATATACCGACGGTCTGCAACGCGAGACAACGGTGTCGATAAATACCGATGTTCAAAATGTGTTAAATCAATTGACCCTGTGTCCATAAAGAAACGCCCGTTTGGGCGTTTTTTATTTCCAAGCACCTTGGTATCCGTTGCGCGTATCAATGCCTGCCACACGCGACAAAAACGCCGGTGGCGTTTTTTATCTGATACCATATCCAGATTGTTGTTGACGTTGTTGAGCTGTATTTTTCTCAATAGCCTGCAACACACTGATATTCAATGCATAGGCACAGTTGTTTACGGTATCGCGATTGGCGGACAGTTTTTTGCAATAATCACTATCGGTACTTGCACTAAACGATTTTGCAAATTCTAAATCTTTCTCTAATTGGCGTTTGGCGTCACCAATATTGCCCGATGACACCGCGTTCAGCACAATACGAATATTGTTCTGAATGCATTCCAGCCCAGATGTGGTACTGGTTTTCATCAAACAATTTTCGGCGCCAGACAACACAACATTTTTGTCATTTGATTTAGAGCCCGACCCAGAATCGCTGGTTGATGCACCGGCGGCCTCCAACTTGGTGGTCAATACGGCCTTTTCCAATTGGGTTTTGAAACGGCGCAATGTCGCATCCAGATAGTCATATTGCTTTTTCATTTGTTGCGTTATGACGGTTGTTTTCAGCGCAACCACATCGTGCATCAATTGCTTTTCCGTGGCATCGGTTGGGTTTTGTGTCAGACCGGTGTTATATGCATGTGTACTGCACAATGCCAATTCGGCAACAATACGATCGTTGTCTTCGTTGTTGCACCCGTTGTCGGCGGCAAGGGCGGGCGATGCCATGGCCGCCACCACGGCACAAACCGCAACGCGCCGCATTGCAATTAAAATTTCAGACAAAATGCTTTTCGTTTTTATCATTTTTAATCTTTTTCAGCACAAGCTTGCGCAACGGGATTCCACTCGCCACCATTTTTCTCGCATTCTGCACATTCACCAACGCACGTTTCTGTATTTTCCGCTGTCGCCAACATCGTTTTTTGAATATTCTTGCTGGCGTCCGCAGCCTGGGCGGCGTTTATACCACAACCACTGTTTTCACATTTGGTGTCCAGGTATGTATCCGTGACGCAAACCTTGCTGGGCAATGTTTTCAGGCTGGCAACCTTTTGCAGGTCGGCCAATGATTCTTCGTCCACGGCACAATATTTTTGCGGTGTCGATTGTTTATTCTTGCTTAAACGGCTGACCCCGGTGGTGGGGGCATCTTGTTCAATTATGCGTTGCAGTGTATCAATGTCAATTGATGCCTGTTTTTTACGGCTGCGGAATAATGCGGAATTATCCAGTGCCTCGGACGCACAACCAACCTGAATTGATACACCACTGTCGCTCTCGTCTGGGTACAGCCAATTGCGTTGAACCTCGTCATTATCGGTCAGCATTTTTACCAATTGGCACCCACCATCAGACATCGGTTTAACCGAACCAACGGTGCATTTCGCACCACTGGCGGTTGATTTGCCATCCTTGCAATCTTCGGTTGTATAGTGCATAGTCTGGCCGGCCTGGCACATATACTGCGCCCATGCGTTACACGTGCCATTTAACATCATATAAATGTCGGAAATATCAACACCAACCGATTGCGCCATAATCAATGCATCGTACAATTCATCCAACACATTGTTATATGGTTCAAAGAAATTCATCGCACGTTGTTTGAATGCCTTGACGCGTTTTGGACCCGCACAATTGTTGCCAGACGCGTCGCACCCGGCATATTCAAATGTGTCGTTCATAGTCGCCTTTAATGTCTTTAATGCGGTTTGGGCATTTTCAATTTTGGATAAAACCTGGCCGGCAATTTGTTCACGCGCCAATACGTCCGCCGACACGCCCGACGACGCCGCCGCGGCTGTTGATGTCGATTCCGCCGCCGTCTGCGCGGCCGCCGTGGCCGATGCAACGGCCTGGGCCGTCAATTCTTTTTGTTGTTCCAGCGCGCTTTGCAATTGCGCAACAGTTTGCGCATTTTGCGACGCCATTTCAGATTGCATTTGTTGCATCTGTTGCTGCATAGCCTGTAATTGTTGGGCGTTTTGCTGGGCCGCGGCATTTGCCGCCGCCGTTTGCGCCGCGGCCGCCACCGCGTTTGCCTTGGCCGTGGAATTGGCAACCAATTGTGCCGAAATATATTCCACCAAATCGTTGCCATATTGCGCGCAATTCGCATTAGACTGAACACAGCCCGAAACAATCGGCCGCGCCACATCCAGTGATGTGCACCCACCCGACGCGCATTTCGGCTGTGCACACCGCATAATAACCGCGTTGCAATTGCCAAAATCAACCGTTGGGGCGTTGCCGGTGCCACTGCGACTGTTCATCATGGAATTCCATGTATTATTGTTCATTGCCGCCGCCGACCCATTATACGCGGTCAGATTATTTCCAACCGTTGTTGGCACGGCAGCCACCGCGGGCATTCCAGATACCAGCGCCAAAATAACCGGCAAAAATCTTGCGGTGAATTTCATTTCTCTCTTGACCATAATTTTAACATAAATTTTCCCAACGGGAAAGACAAAAATACACCCGCGCGAGTTTTTTAGTGATAGAGTGATAAAGTTTTATGGTTGATTACCAAATTTTACGGATATTGTTCGGGTGCAGGCGATTTATTATTTTACAATCGTCACCCTGACGCCCGCCCCCCGCGGAATTGGTAAATTCCGTGGGGCCCGGTGTCAAGTACCGGGATGACAAGGTCTGTGCATCTTTTTTTATCTTACAAATATTGTCTAAGTTTATATCACGGTATTTATTTTATGTGTCATCCCGGGGCTTGACCACGGGATCCAGGTAAATCAATGCTGTCCGCCAACGGCGGACACATTCTTTGAACTTTGCACTTTGAACTCTGAACTTTTTATCGCGGCGGAGCGTAGCGGAGACGGATGCTCATTGCTCTCTAACAATAACCCTCCCCGGCCGCTACGCGGCCACCCCTCCGATGGCGGGGAATTAAAAATGCCCCAGATGGGGCATTTTTTTTAATCAATGCTGGTGGTAATTGTATCGCCGTATGCACCGGCCTCGTCGCCACCGATATAGCATGTAATATGTTTACCAACAGCGTTCATCCATTCGTCGTATGCCGCCTGTTCGGCCTCGGACAACTTCTTATCCTGAACACTCTTGGTTGCGGCCCATGCAATTCCACCAGTCGCCGCACCACCAACAACCGCGGTTATGGCCGTTGTTGTCGGCGTAATCCACGAACGATCCTTGGACTTAACCTGGCTGCCATCCTTGGCGGCATCGCATTTTGATTTCAATGCATCCAATGATGCGACGGCATTTGCGCCAATGGTAATTGATTTATCGCCATTGGTGGTGAATGCGTCGGTCACGGCCTTGGTATATGTCTCCAATACACCCAATTTGTCCGCATAATCGACCGCTGTTTCCGCATACGATTTTGCATTATTCGCCGCGGTTTTGCGTTCTGACGCATTGCCAGATTCGTTGTTTGCAATCTCTATTTGCTCTTTGGCTGCGTCAACATATTCGCCACAGTTTTTCGCCATCTGTTCCGATGTAAACTGTGTGCCCTTGGCCTTGCTGTTCAGACCGGCCAATTTACCATCGGTAAACGATTTACCCAGGTAATATCCGCCGAAACCGCCGCCAACGTTACCCGCCAGAACACTGGCCGCGGTCACCCAAGCGCGGGTCTTTTTCTGTTGGTCGGCCATACCGTCAACCGCTTTGTCGGCAACGGCATCTGCCAATGTTTCCAGCGCACTGGATGGAATCCAGCTGCCACAGGTGAAACTGTCGCCAACGGCAAAGTATGCGGTACCCCAATCGCCCCCATTACGAATGGCTTCTTGGATTTGCTTGTCATCCGATTGCAATGTCACACGGATACGACAGAACGAACCGTACAAATCGTTGCTGGCCACAAATTGATTTGTTTTCAAACCATTCACCGCATAGTTCTTTGGAACCTTGCTGGATTTCAGTTTGACCCACATGTATGTACTGCCGGTGTCTTTATTACCAACCAGACCGCCGTTATTCGACGACAAGCACATATTTTGTTCCTTGGTCAGCTTGGCGTTATATTTCGCCTGGGCTTCCTTTTCAATATCATAGATTAAATCACGGAACAATGTAGATGCCGCTGTATTTTCAATCTGTTTGTTGTATGAAATCATCACAGGCGTATCAAACACATTGCCATTTTCATCAACCGTATCACATATGCCTTCGTCCCCACTAGCATTTGTGCACACCTTGTTGCCATTATCGTCAACAGATTGAACTTGTGTGGTATCAATTGTTGTTGCCGCTCCGGCATCAATCCAGCCACTGCGTACATTGCTGGCCGAGCCCCATGATCCAGAATCGGCTGCCTTATTTTTCATTTTCAACTTTTGCTGTTCAATGGCCAAATGTTCTTCGCACGAGGATGCGTTTTTAACGGTATCCAGGCACAATCCCAAAACAACCGTGTAATCCAAAACACCGCCAACCTTGTTCATAGACATATCAAAGGTTGTGTTTCCGGTATTTGTCAGACTGGAATACATATCGGTACGATTGCGATAGCAATTTACATAATCGGTACCGCACATAGATTTTACGCAACTGGTCGCAACGGATTGGCATTGCTTTTTCATTTGGGCAATTGCCGCATCGCTGTATGCATTGGACAATGCCGCATTCAATGCCGCAACCACACCAATTGGGTCGGTTTTGCTGTCGTCATATTCCGGGAACAGTGTTGTGAATGCGTCTGATTTAATATATGCATACGAATATGTACCCACACCACTGGGGTTCAGTGCCGCATATTTACAATTCAAATCAGTATTCACGACCGCCGCACATCCGGTTTGAATATCGTTGTATGTTGCGGCCCCGTTGATTGATTTATCGGTACCGCCAAACACCGATGAATAGCATGCCGCGCCAACACCGCCACCACAAACACGCATTGCGCATGATTTGATGGTTTCGGTGCATTTTTGTTTTGCGCGTGTATCAAACTTTTCAACCAAATCGGTAATTTTTGATTTCATCGCCGTGTTCATACGGGCGGAATAAGCCTCATCATAAACCTCTTCCTGGTTATCGGCGTCTTTTAATTGTGACGCAGATGGCATTGCCCCATTACCCTTGAACGTGGCATAGCAGTATTTATTGCCACCAATCGTGTCCAGACATGCGCTTTTGATATATCCGGAAATGGCCGATGTGCTGATTGTATCGGTGGTTGCAACCGTATCCGACGCGGTATCGGCACCGGTGTTGACCGCGGTTGCCGCCGCAACGACATCGCTGGATGCGTTTTCAAAGCATTTATATGGATTTTCCGCACATGCATTCAAGATACATTGATCAACAACCTTGTAACATGTGGAAACTGCGTTGATTGCGGCCAGGGATGCGCCCTCGGCAATCATTTCACCAATGCGACTGGTTGCTGATGGTGATATTGTCGTTGTGGTTGAACCAAACAATTGGGTCAACCCTTCGGACTGGCAACGCGCCAATGTAGAATCACAGAACACCATCTGTTTTTTGAATTCGCTGTTTGTTGTGCACAATTCAAAATCGGCACCACATACATTGTCCTTTTTCAAACATGATGTATAGCGTTTAACGCAATTCGATGTGTCATATTTGTTCGAAATTGCCGCGGCGGTTATCATTTGCCCCAAAACACTGCCATCGGTGGGATATGTATAGTCGGTGATTTCGCCATAACTGTTTTTAGAAGACACGGTGGCCAATGACCCGACCGCCGATGTGCCGAACAAACTGGTTATGCCAGATGTCCCACAATTCGCCAATGTGGACAGACATTGCGGCATTTTCGCATGGAACAGAACCTTGTTCGTGCATTCTTCAAACCCGGCGCCACATGCGTCCGCACCCTTGATACATGCCGAATATGCGTCGATACATGCACTGTCCGCCAACAGGTTTGTTGTTGTGGTCGTGGTTGTAGTGGTCGCCCCAGCAACCGATGTCGACAAAGTCGGCATACGACGCGCCGCATTCGACATAACACTGGGCCGCGCGGTCGCACCAAACGCCGCCGGAATGCAGGCAAAAACCGCCACAAAACTGATATATTTTGTCAGAAAGTTCATCTGTTCCTCTCCATTATTTATGATTTACTATATCATAAAATCCCCATCTTTGAAACAAAAATATATGAAAATACGGGTAAAAAAATGGGGCAATTGCCCCGGGTTATCCGATGTCATCCAATATAGATTTTAATTCAGACATATCAAATGGCAAATGCGATTTGAAATGAACGCGCGCGCCGGTTGTCGGATGGTCAAATTCCAAATATTCGGCATGCAACATCTGGCCATTGTGTGTTTTTATAAATTCCAGCAATTCTGGGTCGCGCACACTGCCCAGGCGGGACGCACCACGACCATACACCGGGTCACACAGCACCGGAAACCCATGCGCCGACAAATGAACACGAATTTGGTGCGTGCGCCCAGTCAGCAAATTGCACCGAAACGCCGAAACACCGGCGCGCGGCCATGTGTCCATAACATTTACCTGGGTGTGGGCGGGTTTGCCACCGGATTTTACCATACTCATTTTCTGGCGGTTGCGCGATGAACGGGCAATGTTGCCGGTTATGTCGGCGCCCTCCCAATTTGGAATGCCCCAAACAAATGCGACATAGCGGCGCACCAAATCGTGTGATGAAAATGTTTTGACCAATGTGCGAAATGCCGAATCTGATTTTGCGAACACCATAACGCCACTGGTATCCTTGTCCAGGCGGTGAACCACCCCCGGACGCGTTGTGCCCCCCAACGGAGACAATGCACAATGTGCCAATATATTTTGAACCAATGTTCCAGTTTTGTTCCCCGCCGATGGGTACATAACGACACCACGCGGTTTATCAATTACGATTATGTCGTCGTCCTCGTATAAAACATCCAGATCAAAATCGGTCGAAATATTATCGGCGGCGTTATCCGTTGTTTGTGCCGGAATTTCAACCGACACCGCATCGCCCGTGCGCACGCGCGTAGAAAACCGCCCCGGCGCGTTGTTCAATTTAACGGCGAAACGTTGAATCTCGCTGCGCGAAAATTCGGGCATTGCGCCCGACAAAAATTTATCCAACCGCACGCTGGCCGCCGCATCATCAACAATAAACTCGCGTAATTCAGACATAAAAAAACCTATTTATATTCAGACCAATTGTCGCCAACGCGGCATTTCGACAAATCAATTGATAATTTGCGTCCAGAATCAGACACCGGGCATGTAATCATACCGGTGCTTTGGCCTTGGTCTGCGTCACGTGTGACATTTCGATATGTAAAATTGATTTCGGTTGGTGCATATACGCATGCAATTTGCAAATTACCGTCATATTTGCCATTTGGTCCAATCCACACACGAACACCATATCCCAAACCATAGCACGGGAACCCATCCAGGTAATATAATTCCAGACCGCGCGATCCAACCAATTTTTTATCGGTTTTGAATTCGCCAGTGTATTGGTGCAATTGCAGACCGGTCAACGCCTGCCAATCGGTGCTGGTGGAAAAAACACTGATGCGTTGAACCACGGCCGGGTCATTAGAACCACCAGCATTATCAGCCAAACATGGCGATATGCAAAATATGCCCAACATCAAAAATACATTCAACAATTTCATTTTTTATCCCCCATATTTGCCAATTCAACCGACACGCGTTTAACACCGGTTGCCGGCACCGACACGGTATGTGAAAAATTCACGCGCGTTCCCGCATCCAGCAAAGTTGCCGATGGCATAAATTTCTGGCGGGCAATAACATTATCGTCCGCGTCGTATGCAATAATTATCAAATCGGGCACACCATAAATTTCATCAGAATAATTTGCCACAACACCATCAACAACCAAACGGGTTGTACCAGTTTCTGCATCGGTTTTTGCATGGACAGCCGTGGCCGTTGCGACCAATGTTTGTGGATTTTTTGCGTCCATTTGATGCCGTGTGATAACCGCAACGGTAAACACAATTGCCGACAACAACGCGCACAGCGCCGCAAAGAACACCATAAACGGTCCACGACGATTTGCATTTGGCGGCACCCATGTATTGCCACATATTGCACATTTCACCGCACCATTGGGGCGTTTTGAAACCGAATATTCGGTTTTGCAAAAATCACAAGTTATTTTCATAATTATCCTTATACCACAAATTATTCTAAATTCAACCGGCTATATTTTGCACGAACACGGCGTTGAATTTCATTCAGTGCGTTCATAAAATCGCCAACTGTGGCATTTTTATTTGCCGCGACCGACGAAAACAACAGGTATGATTCCGTATTACCGCGCGTTGTGCGCAAAACATCAGATACCATACGATTTAATTCTATCAATGTCATATCGGCAAAATGCGCATCGCCGGTTTTAACATCCCAGAAATATGCCGGATTTGTCGAATCTTCTATGCGTTTACTGACAATCAAACGCGGCGTAATTGACCCGGTAAAACCAACCGTCACATACATTGCCGTAATGCGCCCAGATGTCATATCAATGGAATCATTTACATGTAAAACCGTGGGTTTGGTTTTATCAGATATTGACAATCCCCCCAGGGTTAAATTCGACACCCACAAATCGTCAACTGTAAAACTGGAAAATTTCCCAATGTCGGCCAAACGAAACGCGCCCGACACATCCATGGTGCGGGAATCGGCGGTCAAACTGCCCGATACGACCGCGTTTTTAACATTGAATTTCCCATCAATCGTTGGTCGCGTTTGGAAAATTAAATCATTTGTGACCGCGCGCCCAATTGTCAATGTTTCGTTCATCTGCGCCGATGTACCATTGATAAACGCGGCATCAACTATATCATGCCCCCCCAGGTTTAATCCGGCCTGCATTGTGGCATCAGACGCATTGTCCGACGGCACACGCCATAAATACAGCGCGTTATCACGATTGACCGCAGTTGTTGCAACCAAACCAGTGTCGGCATTTACACCAAAATCGATATTATCGGCACGAAATGTGCCATACGCACCGTATGTGCGCGCATTATCAACAAAACCAATTTTTCCCGCCCCCAATGATACTATTTCGCGTGTGCGAATTGGGGTTATATCTGCATCAGACATAACGACAACACCCTGTAAACTGGATTTTCCACCACTGTCGTTTGATTTCAATATACGCAATTGATATTCACGACCACCACGAATCAAATTGTCATTCAATCCGAAATCAGACAAGTCAGAAATTTCCAAACGCGTGATATTTTTTCCAACCGTGTTCAGTAAACTTTCGCGATTGGCCACGATGTATCGTTCCAATGCCGATTGGATGTTTTCCATTTCGCGCGCGACGACAATATTTTCGGTGCGCCGCACCGCACGATTTTGGTATTGAAATAAAAACGGAATTGCAATTCCGACCAGCGCAACACTCAACAACAACTCCATCAGCATACCGCCGCGGTTTGCATTTGAATTACCAAAAATTCCGCATGTTATTTTTTTCATGGCAGTCTATCCTTTGGCGGTACCGATTTCCATTCGCTGGATTTTATTGCGCCGAATTCATCACGCGATGGCGCGGCTGGAATTTTCGCCCGGTCAAATGTCAAATTGTTAAATTTTGGATTACTGGTTGATGGGAATGTCCAACTGCCCAATTTCAATGGTGCGGTCGTAGACATCAATAATTCACCCGATAATGTCAAACCAAAATTATCATAGAATATAATTTCTTCGGCGGAAACATAGGGCGTTTTGACCGAGTTTGCCATTATACCCGTAAAACCACTGATGGTGCGCAGACTGCTGGATTTAATAACAAAATCGCGCGCAACATTTACCGATTTCTTTACCGTTGCGCGGTCGGTCACAATACGACCATTTGTGGTATATGTGTTTCCATTCATATTGTCGGCATTTATGTTGCGAAAACCCGCAATATCGCCCGTGACACGCATACCACCAAACGCAACCCCAGCCCCGTCAATATTTGCGCCACGTGGAAAATAGACCGTTCGTGCGTCAACCGTTTGCGCATCGGCAAATACAGCACTGGCACTGCGCAGACGCGCAGATTTTGCGATGACAGTACCAACGTTAAATATACTGTTCCCGCCCATATTCAAATTACGCATCATCATATTCAACGCGTCATCGTCGGACGACGCACGATGCAAATACTTTGATGTATCAATTCCCGATGTGTCACGCGATGCGCGGTATATCAATTGACCCGGCATAAAATCCGGCGCCGACACGGCCCAATTTGTACCGTATGCAATTTTATCGTCGGACACAACCGCCGCATCACCCCCGACATATCGCGCTATGCGTGCGGCATCAATCGCCGTTGCCGTATCAAACGCCAAATATACATCGGTCACCGTGGCGCCGCGCACCGAATATTTATCAATAAATCCCGCCACGGCCGATTCCGAAATTTCCGCCAATTCATCTTCGGATAATCGTATCTGGGCCTGGGGCGGCCAATCTGACTGATTTATACGAACATAGTTCATTGCAACATCACGTGTTGCAATAATATTGCGTGCATACGCCATATCGCGAATTGATGCCGATGTATCGGAAATCTGGCCATATAAAAACGGCGCAACAACTGCGACAATAGCCATGGCCAAAATAACTTCGGTCATACTGGCGCCGCGCGACGGATTTTCAAAAAACATCGATTTATTCACAATCACTTTTGCCATCCAATAAACATTGTTTTATATCTATGCGTTGTTCCAGCCGCACCCAATACATATATTGGCACACAACATATTGTGCCAACGATTTGGCGTTATATGAACTGTCGGTTGATGAAATTACCGAACGACAATCGATTGTATCCGCGCTGTCGCGGGATGGTGATGCAATAATTGCAAACGCCGCATTGTCAATACCGTTTACCAAAATGTCCGGCAATATTGATGTGCCAGCCGGTCGTATATCCAAAATAACCGCGCCCGTTTGTCCCTGGGACAATGCATCGGATGTTTGGTCACGCATAGTTATATTTGATGTTGCAATTGAACCAACCTGGATGCCACTGTTTGCGGAATATTCCAAAGTATCGGTATTGATATAAACATCCTGACCGCGCGATGCATTCAAAAACGAACTGATTTCCAGACGCTCGACACTGAAATTTATTTTATCACTGACCACATTGCCATGAACATTCCATTCATTTGGCCCGGTAAAACTGGTACGGCCCGCCGTCATTGCAAAATCGTATGTTGCGGCACTGCGCGCGGTAAAATTCCCGGTATCGCCAAATGCGGCAACCGTGCGCGCATCAACACTGGCAACCGATAAACTGCCCCGTGTCAACGACAACGCCGATGTCCCATCTGCGCTTTGAAATACCGATTTATCTGTGTTGATGACCTTAATAGCGTTTTTAACCTTGCGCCCATTTTCGGCACCAACCAATGACAGTGTTGTAAATTCACCGGTTTCAAATTCGCCGCGTCGCATTATAATACCGCCTATGTTTTCCAATGAATATCCGCCCATATTCAAATCGGCCAGAAATGCCCCCGAATCTAAATCAATATCATTGCGACGCACCACATCGGAATAGGCATCGTCCAATGCAATTCCAACGATTAAATCGCCATTATCAACCGACGCATAAAAACCAATGCGCCGCGCCATTTCCGCCAATTGCACACCAGACATATCGCCACCCGTCATTTTCAAATATGCCGATACATTTGTGGCATCTTTGTCCACAACCAGTGATATATTTTGCCCCATGGCGGTACGCGGAATAAACCCCAATGGCAACCCATAGGGTTCCAATGTATCAACGAAATTATTTCCAGAAAATACGGTTTGACTATACGCCAACGCATTTGCATTTTCGCGCACAAATATTCGTGCAGCGGTATGCGCAATATCAATCTGGCGCGTTGATGCATACATTTGCGCCGCCGTATCCCGCGTGGCCAGGCGCGTTGCAACAAACGGCATAAATGCAAAAATACATGTCAATGCCAGCAACGCCTGTAATAAAAAATTTCCACTTTGATGTGTGCGCATTGATGCGCCCTCCTACATATTCAACAGAATAGCAATTGAAAAAAAATATTGCAATCAGTTTTCAGATGCTTTAACATTCGGATGCTGAAAAGAAGTTGGCGATATAAAATCGTCTGAAATTATTTCCTGAAACACAAGTAATAAAAATGCAAAACAAAAAAAACCAGCAGTCCGTCGGAATGATGATTCAACGTTGTCATAAATGGCGCCAGAAACGTAAACAATACATTGACCAGGCGCGTCAAACATCGGACGAAATTGAACGCGAACGCCTGTTGCAGGCCGCCGAACACTACGGTCGCATTGTTGCCGCCGAACAGGATAAAATTGACGGCGCACGCACACCGGCCGATAAAGCCGCGGCCGCCGTATCGGTCGATACCGACGACAATTCTGCATCCGATGACGACGACACACCATTGCCCGAATTTATTACTGATTTGAAGTAAAAATTGTTGAAATTTAGCCGTGCTTTGCTATCCTGGGGAACAAAAGGAAGTTTGGCATGGACAGCAATTACACAGTTTTAGCACGCAAATACCGCAGTCAAGATTTTCAATCACTGATTGGCCAGGATGTTTTGGTCAAAACATTAACCACCGCAATCAATACTGGGCGCATTGCACATGCGTATATTTTCACTGGAATTCGCGGGACTGGCAAAACCAGTACCGCCCGTATTTTGGCCAAGGCGCTGAATTGCCTGTCGTCCGACGGCCCAACCGCGACACCATGCGGGGTGTGCGAAAATTGTCGTGCAATTGCGGCCGGCCAACATATTGATGTTATGGAAATCGACGCGGCATCACACACGGGTGTGGATAATATGCGCGATATTTTGGACGCGGCGCAATATCGCCCAACCAACGGCCGGTACAAGGTTTATATCATCGACGAAGCGCACATGTTATCAAAACAGGCGTGGAATGCATTGCTGAAAACATTGGAAGAACCACCTGCCCATTTGATATTTATTTTGGCCACAACCGAAATTCGCCAGGTGCCGGTCACCATTCTGTCACGATGCCAACGTTTCGATTTGGTGCGCGTGCCGGTTGAAACACTGAAAAAGCATTTTGCATGGATTGCGGCCCAGGAAAAAATAGAATTATCTGATGCGGCGAACGAATTGCTGGCGCGGGCGGCCGATGGGTCTGTGCGTGACGGATTGTCATTGTTGGACCAGGCAATTGCACAAACCGGTGGCCATGTTGATGAAACGGCCGTTTTGGACATGTTAAAACGCGCCGATCGCGGGGTTGTGGTTGATTTTATGGACACAATATTGTCGGGCGATACCGCCGCTGCACTGGAAAAGGTTGACCAGATTTACACCAATGGTGCCGATTTAACGATGTTGTTGACCGATATGATGGAATGGACACATTGGGCAACGCGTATGCACCCCGCATTGCACGCGGGCGATGTAATATCCGCGCCATACACGGCCGACCAACGCGAAAAAATGCGCGCGATAAATGCCCGGATTTCATTAAACACCCTGTCCCGTATATGGCAAGTTATGGTGGCATCGGTTCCCGAAATGCAGGCAACGGGGAACCAAAAACAATGCTTTGATATGTTGGTTGTACGGTTGATGCACATTGCCGACATGCCACAAATTTCCGAAATTTTAAAGCGCAATGCCACGACCGCACCAGCGGTTGCAAAACCCGCGCCCCCGGCCCGGACAACACCGACAATTTCATCGGCAACCGATTTGGCCACCGCATTAAAAGATGCCAAGGAAATCGTTCTGTATTCGTATTTTAATAATAATATCGAGGTCACAGATTTTTCAGACGGCAAAATATCATACTTTGACCGTGGTGGCGATGAAACATTCGCGTCGCGTCTGGCCGGATGGTTACAGGATAAAACCGGTCACGCATGGACATTGTCGCGCCAAACTGAATCGCAACATACACACACGGCGGCCGAACAGAATATGGCGGCATTGGAATCCGACCCATTGGTTGCCAGTGCCATGGATTTATTCGAGGGTGCCGAAATAGTCGGTTCGTCTAAATAACAAAACCGGGGGGATAGATATGAAAACCGAATATGGTCGTTCATTGATAGAGTTAGTCGGGGTTCTGGCCATTGGTGGCATTATGACGGCCAGTGCACTGGGCATGTATAAAATGGTTCGCAATAATCAATCGCGCCATATTGCAAATTTAATATTGGAACAAATTGCGCGCGACACAAAATTGTTGTTATCGCAACGCGGCGATTACACCGGCGTATCGGTTGAATATTTGATAAAATCCGGCGCAATAAAATCAGATGTGGCACCAATCGGTGGCAATGATTGGTCGGTGCGTTCATCGGTTGATGGAAAATCTTTTTCAATCAATTTGGTTGATTTAACGCGTGGCGAATGCGAATACTTTATTACCGCAACACCAACATGGGCGACATCTGTTATGGTAAACGGCCGCATTGCCGATCCCGACACGGGATGTATGTCAGCGCCCGCGAACCAGGTTTCATTTATTATTGAATGATGCAACAACTGATACGATTTTTTGTAACCATATCAACAATTGCACTGTGCGCATGCATGGCGTATCACAGTCCTGATCGTACGACGTGGCCCACATATTTGCGTGGTGCCAGTTTTACAGATATGACCGAACCCGCACGCGTGGCAAAGCGCCCCGTCTATTTGGGCGCGGGCGGCACATTGGTCACGGCTAACACCACAGGCGCAACCACCGAATATGGGGACAAGGTTGCAAACGATAACGCGATTGCGGTCAAATATATGTCTGAATTGGAATTTGCATTATATGACGCATTGCGCAAACCCGGAATTTCTGTTCAACGCGCCGGCACCGATGTTGTTGTGATATTGGTGCGTGATGCGATTATGGAATTGAATGCACCGGATATTTCGGCGACCGGCGCCGACACACTGAAAACCATTTCTAAAATATTGGAAAAATATAACGCCACATTTATCGAAATTGCCGGATATACCGACGCAATGGGCCCCGCCCAGGCGCACGCGCTGTCCATGGATATGGCAAACCGCGTTGGCGTGTATTTCGCCCAACACGGAATAAACACCGCACGCATGTTTATTGTTGCGCGCGGGGCATCACGGCCCATTGCCGCCCAGGATGATATTGGTCGTCTGACCAACCGTCGGGTTGAAATTCGCATTGCCCCCGCGCGGTAAATTAAAATCAGGAATATTATCTGTCAATAACTTTCACTTTTCATTTGAATGTTTTGTTGCTATACTGCGACCATAATCAAAACAAAGGATGGAAAAATATGGCAAACAATACAAAAACAACAAATGATATGTCTGCAAAAAAATATGCCCGCACCGGTATTATTGCTGCGGTGGTCATAGTAATTGCTGCGTTGGGAATTTGGGGTCTGTCGGCGATTGGTGGTGAAAAAACCGTCAAGGTTGAACAGGCATTGGAAACGGTATCAACCGACGCCGCCCGCGGTGCCGATTTGCGCATTGCGGTCATTCGTATGGACGCAATCCAGACCGAGGCTGATGCACTGAAATCTTTGCGCAAACAGAAAGAATCGTATGAATCAAAACTGCGTGACGAATTGACCAAAGACCAGAAAGCATTGGAAAAAGAAAAATCCGAAATTGAAAAGTCCCAGGACATTTTATCGCGCGAGGCATTACAGCGCCGCGTTGTCGACTATCAAAACCGCGTGACAAAATTGCAACGCGATTTGTCTGAACGCGCACAGAGCATTGAAACATCGTTCCAACAGGCATTGAACGAGGTTCAAACAAAACATCTGGATCCGGTTATCGAAGGCATTATTGCAAAGAAAAATTTGTCATTGGTAATTGATGGTCGTTTTGCGCGCATTGGCAAAGACGCCGAAAAGTTGGATATAACCGACGAAGTTGTCAAAGCGTTGAACAAAAAAGTTTCAACTGTGAAAATGGAAAAACCCAAAGGGTTCTAAAAAACGGGGCATCGCCCCGTTTTTTCATGGCATATATAAAGTGCGCCAACGGCGCACTTTATATAGAGAGCAATGCCAGGATTTTAGGCTTGTTATTATTTTTTAGTCGTCACCCCGACGAAGGCCGTGGTGACGAGTATTTTATGTTGCGGAACAAGTTCCCCTCTGGCGAGAGAGATGGTGCGAGGCGCCGGGGTGTCGTTTACTGGATTGCCGCGCTTCGCTCGCAATGACAAGAGAGTATTTTGAACTTTGAACTCTGAACTTTGAACTTTTTAGCAGTGCGCCGACTGGCGCACTACATTACTATCTGCTCGTTGCTCTTTGCTCTCTAAAAAACGCCCCTGTGGGGCGTTTTTTATTCACTTTGCAGTCCGTTCAACAGACCGGTCAATCGTTCTATACTGGCGGTATCGTTTAATGCAACGGCTATTGTCAATGCCGAATTCAAATCGCCACGCGCATTTTCAGTATTGCCCATATTCAAATTCAATGCTGCGGATTTTTCAAAATAAGACATTGCATTGCTGGACAAAGATTCACGCGCTTCGGCGGTTGATGTACCCTGAATCTGTTCAGATATTATACGCACAGCCGTCGCATAATCGTCAATTGCACTGGCATAGTTGCCAACGGCGGTGTATGCCTCGGCCCGTTCGGCATATACCGCGGGGCTGATTGCGCCGGTTGTATGTGTCAACGAATTGGTATAGTCGGCGATTGCGCCCTCCCAATTTTTCAGCCACAGGTTCAATTGGCCACGACGCGCATACAAATCACGCAGTTGCAGAACCTCGGACGGGTTGGCGGTTTGCGCCGCCAATGCATTGTTTATATCACTTAATGCGGAATTGTAATCTTCCAATCGGATGTTTAACAACGCACGGTCATAATATGCAACGGCATTAACTGGGTCTTTTTCT
Organism: uncultured Alphaproteobacteria bacterium; assembly: GCA_934255455.1. GTDB lineage: Bacteria > Pseudomonadota > Alphaproteobacteria > Rs-D84 > Rs-D84 > Enterousia. The sequence continues at coordinate 106,213 of CAKQNS010000001.1, read as the reverse complement.
GTTGCCGTGTTAAAATCGTTTAACGCACTGCGATAATCACCCGATTGCAAATATGCCTCGCCCCGCAGGATGTATGCATCAACCCCATTAGCATCAGATTCAATTGCCGTTGTCAAATCAGCAATTGCGCCATCGGTATCACCCGTCAGCAATTTTGTCTTTGCCTGGTTGTAATAATCAGACGCTTGTTTTAATGCCTCTTCACTGATTGGGGCATTTGCGGCATCTGTTGTTGGCGCGTTCAGCATGTTATGACTGCGTCCCAGGATATAAAATGTTGCCGCAATAAAGAACAAAATTATAAACCAATAAACATAAATAGACAGCGACCACGGATTAAAACACTGTTTGTGATTTTCCACAACCGGTGTAATTTTCAATGGTGCATTTGCGCGCGTCGCCCGCGTGGTGCGCGATACAGTTTTCTTTTTTTGTTGCACTGGTGGTTGTTTTTTCATCAGTAAATCTCCCTTCCTTGATAATCAAATATTAAAAAGATTTTATCATTGCGTCAATCGTTTTCTGTGGCACCGGAATAATTTTTTCAGGGGGCAAATTTCCCAATTCTATCGGCCCATACGATATTCGGTGTAAACGCCGCACCGGCGCACCACATGCGCGCAAAACTATACGGATTTCATTCTTTTTCCCCTCGGTCACGGTGACGCGTAAATTTCCGTTTCCCATATCATCTATTTTCATTGGGCGATATGTAATTCCATCAATTGTCATTCCGCGCCGCGCCGCACGCAATCCGGATAAATCTGTGGCGGCGGTATTTGCGATATATGTTCGTGCAATATTCGTCGATGGCAATGTCAGTTTTCGCGCCAACGCACCGTCGTTTGTCATCAACAACAATCCGGTCGTTTTATAATCCAGTCGCCCAACATATTTCAGGTTTTTATATTTTTTTGGCAAACAATCATAAATCGTTTTGCGACCACGCGGGTCATACGCGGTTGTGACCGTATCAATGGGTTTATGAAACATATACAGTTCGGTTTTCGTCCGCACCGATATGGGGGCACCATCAATCTTTACGGTGTCCGCGTCTTCAACAAAAAACACCGGCGTTGTGACCACCGCACCATTTACTGTCACACGACCAGATGCAATCATTGATTCCGCGGTGCGTCGTGATGCGACGCCGGTATCTGCAATAAATTTTGCAATCCGCGTTTTCATTTTGTCACGCGCCCCAACGCAATTGCCGCCGCCAATTCGGCACGCAATATTGTTTTGCCCAGTGAAATTCCGACCGCACCCGCCGCATCCAGTGCGGCAAATTCGGCGTCAGAAAATCCACCCTCGGGCCCGACCAAAATTTTATCGGTATTGACCGTGTCCGGCAACGCCGCGCCATAGGCCGCGCGTTCATCAGCAAACACAAAGCCCGACAAATCCAAATCGGCAAATTTTATTTCCGGACGAATTTCTGGGACGCTGTTGCGGTTTGATTGCTCGGCCGCCTCGGTCGCGATTTTTTGCATACGCACCCAGTTTATATGATGCGCGGTTGTACGTTCGGTAATAACAGGAACAAATGCCGCAACGCCCATTTGTGTTGCCATATTGATTAAATCATCCACGCGTTTAATCGGTGCAAAATATAAAACAACATTGCCAGATGGATCACTGTGCGATGTCTGGGCACCAATATTCAAAAATCGCCCATCATCTGACAATGTTGCCATAAATTCGCGACCAGAACCAAACACCAAACAATCGTGCCGACGCATAACACGGGTCAGGTAATGCGCCACATCGGGCGCAACCGGCACGCGACCACCAACCGCGGCATTTTCACCAATAAAAATTCGTGGAATATTTTTCATTTATTCATAATTCGTGATTTATAATTGAACATTTTTCTGGTATAATCATATCTGTAATGGCTGCTAAGTTCAAGTTTTTTTCCGCCGGCGGTTCGTCCAAGGGATTGAATATATTCAATTCCAGCGCATACAAAGAACACCAGCGCAAACCCATGGCCCAGATATTCTGGACAATGCGGTGGGCAATCGGTATTTGGTTGGTATGCGCGTTGGCGTTCGCATTGGCATTTATTGCCGAACACATCTGGCGATACGGCTGGTCGCCGGCATCGGCCGCATGGACGCGCATATATTTAATAAATATGTTGACCACCGGTGGCATGTCGGTTGTGGCCGAAATTCCGGGTTGGATTTCGCGTTCACTGATGCGCACCGACATTATGTGCATAATGCCACTGTTGCCGATTATCGCGTACTATTTTATGGCGGACAGTACATTGGTCACCGAATTTAACCCGTATGGCAAGGACAAATTTGCCGAAAAATCATCGAACAAGGCATCCAAGGAAGACATTGAAAAAATGGGATTGCTGAACGGATTTATGATGGTATTGGGGTATTTCAAGAAAAAGCCCCTGATGATGAATGAATGTTTATCAACATTGTGCGTCGCACCCCCGGGAACCGGTAAAACCCAGGGTGTCGTTTTACCAACCATATTTGAATGCAACAATGTTTCAATGATTATCAACGACCCTAAACCCGAATTGTACCAGAAATCATCCGCGTATCGTTCAACAATTGGGCCGGTGTTTATCATGAATTGGGCGGGCCAAGATGACCCGGCGCACGGCATATATTATCCGTCGTGGAACCCGCTGTCGCCAGACCATGTGCCGTTTAACACGGAACAACGCGATTTGTATGTTGATTCTATATGCAATGTTTTAATTGCCGACAAAACATCATCCAGTGCGGATCCACACTGGACAATATCCGGGCGTGCGGGACTGTCCGGTTTGATTCAGTTTATTATATCCAAGGTTGAACGCGCCAAGGCCGACGATTATTTCTATGCCCGCATTACATCCGGCACATTTGATGACGAAGATGCGGCTGTGTTGTCTGATTATTACCTGGCCATGATAAATGACCCGAACGCATACGCGGCGCACGCATTATTGCAACGCGGTGAATTAAACGCGGTAAATTATGTTCACATTGGAACATGGGACCATATACCCGACGCATGGCGTGGACGCGAGGCATCGCTGTCCATGATTTTGGATTGGATAAACGCATCGCAAATCGCCATTGCCCAAGATTTGGAAGAACGTCGTCGCCAAGGCGACCAAATGGTTATGATGGCCGACCCAATGAAAGATTTATTTATGGATGCCGTGGACGAGGCCCGACGCTATGCATACGCGCATCGTGCAATTTTGGAATTGACCCAATTGGCCAACACCCCGGACAAGGAACGTGGGTCCATATTATCAACAATTATGGCGGGACTGTCCATATTCCGAAATGCGGCGGTGCGCAACCGGACCAGCCATTCTGATTTTCATTTTGCCGATTTGCGCGGTCTGGTTGACCCACGCGACGGAAAAATCAAACCGGTCACGGTTTATCTGTCCATCAATATGGTTGATGCCGAGGCATTGAACCCTATTACCGGAATATTTATTGAATTGATGACGAATTTCTTGTTGGCCAACGCACCCGAGGCGTTTCGTGACGGTCAAAAACTGGGCCCATATCCGGTACTGTTCGTATTGGACGAAATGCCAAAAATGCAAAAATTACAGGCCGTTATCCAGGGCCCCGACCTGGGCCGTGGGCAACAGGTTTCATATCTGATTATTGGCCAGGACCTGCACCAGATTCAGGAAAAATACGGTGCCGATGCCGCTGCCACAATTATATCGACCACCGCAGCCAAGGTTGTATTGCGCCAAAATGACCCTGATACGGCAAAACGTTTTTCCGATATGATGGGTTATAAAATGAAAATCAAAACCGATAAAGACGGCAAAGAATCCACCAGCGAGGAATTGTTATATTCCCCAATGGACATCATGAAATTGGATGCAAAAAAACAATTGGTCATATTCCAGGGTTGGTACCACCGCCCGATTGAGGCCGACAAACAAATGGCGTTCAGCGATGCGCGTCTGGCCGGGTTTATGAAAATGGGCGCATCCAGTCCGTTGCCCGAATTTTTGGTACCGTCGCATCACGCAGCGTTGGGATATGTTGGCGCGCCAAAATTCTTTGACCCACGCACGGGCGAAACAACCGAATTAGAACCTGTGAAATAATTGATTTTTTGTTCATCCAATCTATAATGTTGGCACAATGCGACGAATAACTATCATATTTATGGCATTATGTTTGGCATCGTGCAGTGCCGATATGGAAATCGGTCTGGATGGGGTGCGCGCCGGATACGCGAACGGCGAATATGCCGCCGCCGCACAAAATTTCACCAATAAAACGGATTTTCAGTCCATGGATAATCTGGAATTACTGATTACCGCAGACAGTTTATTTCATGCAAATGAATTTGCCGCATCGGATGCCGCATTCGAAGAATTCAACGCACGCAATATCGATTTAACCGGCGGCGACATCGGTCGCGAGACCCGCGCCCTGGTTGCGGGAAATATGGCAAACGATTATCGGCCATATATGATGGATGCATTGTTTGTGTCATATTATCAATTGTGGAACGCGTTGGCCATGGGCGACAATGCAACCGCACGCGTAATCATAAATCAATCGTATGCCCGCCAACAGGAAATGTCGCGCGAGTATGCCGAATTGGTTTCCGAAATTCAATCGGCGGCCGACGAAAATGCCGATGTTGCCGCACGCATCACATACGAAAATTCATCGTGGGCGGCATTTCGCGATATTATGAATCCGGCATTGATGTATCTGGGCGGAATATATTTTTTGAACAACGGCGATTTCAATAATGCCAAAACATATTTGCGACGCGCCGATGGTATGATGCCAGATAATAAATGTATTGCGTCCGACCTGGCCGCGGCAACGGCCAAGCATATTCCGACAAACACCGTCTGGTTTTTTATCGAGGATGGATTTGCCCCAAAATTGCACGAAGAACGTATGGATATGCCATTTTTTTCAAACAACGGCACAACCATGATTTCAATCGCACTGTCCGAGCCATTGTTTTTCCCGAACGACACACATGTTGATGGTGCATGTCCCATCGCCGATGTAGATGCGCTGTTTATGACCGAATATACACAATATCGCGTGAACGAGGTTCTGCGTGCATTTGCATCCGCATCGTCCAAGGCCGCATTGCAATCGGTCATGTACAATTCAAACAGCGATTCCGCGCCACTGTTGGGGTTGATTGCCAATATATACACAATGGCGTCCACCAATGCCGAGATTCGTTCATGGGCAACATTGCCCGGGCAAATATCGGTGTTGCGCACCGCGCGCCCCAAAAGTGGCTTGATAGAAATAAAATCAAATGGTAATGTTATCACAACAGCATATTTGGATGCGCCGGGCAATTATCTGGTCTATGTTCGCATAATTGATACTGGCGTGGATACCAAGGTAATAAAGATTAAATAAACCAAAGGGGAAAATATGAAAAAGATAGCACCAATTGCACTGTGCGCCGTGTTATGTGCATGTGGCGAAACACGCGTGGTTGATTTGAACGACACGCGCGATGTTGCACAAATGCAAAATGTTATGGAACTGGAATATCGCGATTGGACACAAACCGCGGAAAAAATGACCGAGTCTATGTTGCACAGTGGCGCATTTGCGCGCGTGAACAAACCGGTGATTGCAATTGCCGACATTGAAAACGACACTATGCAACGTTTTGACACCGACATATTGACCAAGAAAATTCGCAAAACATTGGTCAATTCTGGCACCGCCCAGGTGACAACTGCATTTGAAAACAAGAAAAAGACCGAAACAGGATTTATCCCGGTCACGGCCGAAATTGAAACCGCAAAAATTGGTATGGCGGGTGCATCGGCGGCATCCATTCGTGCCAACGGATATGTGGAAACCGAATACGAACGCAATGCATCCGAAGACGAAACCACGCACCAGGTGCGCGCAACCCGAGGCAACGCCGAATACGATGCGGGCACAATTGCAAAAACGGGTACACTGGTTGCGCCAAACCTGTCGTTGTCGGGTAAAATGTTGCAACGAAATATGAATTTGAAATCGGGTTGGTTTTCAAATGTTGACACCCGCGTGGAATATTACCTGCAATTGACATTGACCGATGTGAACACCGGTCTGTCTGTATGGGAAGATGAACAGCCAATTATCAAAGAAGGCGACCACGCCCCCACATGGTAGGCAAATTAAAAACGCCCCGCGTGGGGCGTTTTTTTATACCAGGCACGCCAATGTGGCACCGGCATTTTTCAACATAAACCATCCAATACGGTAATCTGTTGCATACACGGTTGCCATAAACAATGCCAATATACCAATTACAATTATCACATTGCTTTTTTTACCGCGCATACAATACAGCGCGATGTTGTAAAACAAGAACAAAACATACGCATCAACCGCCAAACTGATAATCCACATAGATGTGCAATTAAACGCGCACGCATCCAACACCAATATTGCCGGATATATGAAAAATATAGATGCCAAACCCTTTATCGCGATTTCCCAATCGCGTTCGCCGCCCGTGATTTCCGACACCATCATCATCAGGCCGCCCATGATAAACAGCAACGCAACCGCCAAAACGGGTACAATTACAATTGCCGTAAACACCGCGCCAATTGTGATTGTGGCACCACCAATTAAATGCATAACCAAAACCAATATTCCGCCCAGCAAGCCGTATATAAACGCCTTTAACATGGATTCTTCCATATTGCCGTCGGCAACAATTTTTGTGAAATAGCGGCGCGGATTTATAACAATATCACGCAAGTGGCCCAAGATTCTTTTAATCTTTTGTTTCATTTTTGCCCCCTGATTTGATTATTTATATTTTTGCTTTATAATTACAAAAAATCAATGGAAAAAACTATGATGAAAATTACAATTGCCGGCCGGCCTAACACCGGAAAATCAACACTGTTTAACGGTCTGACCGGGACACGCGACGCGTTGGTACACGACCGTCCGGGCGTCACACGCGACAGTTTATCGGGCACTATGCGCGACCGCCCATATCAAATTACCGATACCGCCGGGCTGGAAAACGCAAAGACCGGTATTGCCGCCGATTCAACAAATATGGCATTGGATGCAATTGCCAGGGCGGACGCCGTTTTATTTGTTGTCGATGGGCGTACGGGACTGACCGGGGCGGATATGGATTGGGCGCGTCTGGTTCACCGCAAAACACGCGCGCCGGTATTGTTGCTGGTAAACAAATCGGAATCTGGGCGACGCATGGCCGATGCTAACGATTTTTATAAACTGGGGTTCGGCGCGCCGGTTATGATTTCGGCTGAACACAAAATGGGATTTGATAAAATATACGAATTTTTGGATAAAACGGCGGGGAATGCGGCATCTGATGTCCAGCCTGATGCGCCCCAGGCCGAAAAATTAAAAATCGCAATTTTGGGTCAACCAAATGTTGGCAAATCAACATTCGTAAACCGCGTATTGGGTCACACCCAGCAAATTGTTCGTGATGCCCCCGGCATTACACGCGATACCGTTAAAATTCCGACACATTTTTATGGCCGCGATATTATTTTAATGGACACGGCTGGTCTGCGCCGCAAGGCGGGCGTCACCGACGATGTAGAAACATTATCGGCACTGAAATCATTGGATGCCATTGACAAGGCCGATGTGGTTATCTTGATGGTTGATGCCACACGCAACATTGAAAACCAGGCACTGGGCATCGCGGCACGCGTTTATGATGCCGGGAAAATTTTATGTGTTGCATTAAATAAATGGGATTTGGTTGAACCCGCCATTCGCGATGAAAAATTGCTGAAATTAAAACACCAATTTGCAAATTCTTTTCATCAAATAATAAAGCCTATGATTTTGGCGGTATCGGCCGAAACAGGTATGGGCGTACAAAATATGTTTCGCCGCATTTATGAACAATGGGACATTTCTTCGGCCCAGGCACCAACCAGTTTAATCAACCGCATTGTTGAAAAATTGGTTGCCACACGCCAGCCACCTATGTCGCGGTTAAAGCGACCCATGAAAATCAAATTTGCGCGCCAGACCGGTCGCCACCCAATGAAAATTACCATAAATGTGGGCGGCGCGTCAGATATTCCGGAATCATACACACGGTATTTGCGCCGTGGGTTGGCCACCGAATTAAAATGGGAACATCTGCCAATTATAATTGAATATAAAAAGGACGAAAATCCATTTGACGACAAATAAAAAGCCCCGTTATGGGGCATTTTTATTCGTCTGAACGTTTTAATATGGCGGTGAATGTTGCGTCGGCAACCGGCACCCCATCAACATACGCCGTGCCATGAAATTTATGCAGTGATAATTTCTGCATCAATAATTCCACATGCAATTCCAATACATCACCAGGACGCACCATGTGTGTGAATTTAATGCGTTCCATTGTTGTAAAATACCCAACAGATTTGCCATCGTTGTATCCTTGACGCGCCATAACGATAAAGCATGCAGTTTGGGCCAATGCTTCGACCTGTAATACACCAGGCATAATTGGATCACCCGGGAAATGCCCTGCACACCAAAATTCATTGTCACGTACATAGTGAACGCCGACACCGTGATGGTCATCGTATTCACGAATTTCATCAATCAATCGCATGGCACCACGATGTGGTATCACCTGCTCTATGCCCTGTGCATCTATCATTTTTTTAACTCTTGCTTTGTTTTTTCAACCACGCATATTGGCGGAAAAACTCCATCCCAGGTACCGCCGGATAACCCATTGCACGCGTTCCATCTTCGACCGTGCGGAAAACACCACTGTGGGCGCCAACCTCGGCATCATTTCCAATATGCACACCGTTGGCCAAACCAACCTGGCCCGCCAACAACGCACGATCGCCAATAACACAACCACCCGCCATACCGGTTTGTCCCGCAATAAAGCATTCGCGACCAATAACACAACCGTGCGCAATCTGGCACAGGTTATCAATTTTAGTTCCGTCGCCAACAACGGTATCGGTCATGGCGCCACGGTCAATACAAGTGTTCGCACCAACCGATACGCGGTCACCCAAAACAACACGACCAACATGTGGAATAAATATGTTGTGCCCCTCTTGGCGGGTGTATCCAAATCCGTCCTTGCCAATAACGGCACCAGGATTGATTACACATTCCGCACCAATTGTTGCGTTTTCAATGTGTGCACCACTGCGAACAATTGTCCCGCGTCCAATCGTCACATTGCGGCCAATATATGCGTTGGGGTATATTTTAACATCGGCCTCGATAACGGCACCGCGTTCAATCGTGGCAAATTGTCCGACATAGGTACTGCGCCGATTGCGGAAAAACACGCCGCGTTCAATAACAGCATCGCGACTGATTCCAAAACGCGGTTTTTCACGATATATTTCGCCCAAAATTTTCACAATGTTCCCACGCGGCGATGGCGTCACCAACAGTGTTGCACCCGCGGGGGCAAATTCGGCCTGTTCTGGTTGTACCAAAATGACCGTTGCACGCGTGTTTTTCAACACATCAATCGGCAATATTTTGAATGCCGCACTGTTTCGTTCCGTTGAATAGAACGCCAACTGTCCCGGGCGCGCATCAGCAATTGGTGCAACACCGCGCACCGGTGCATTTGCGTCACCGCGTAATTCCAGACCGAATTTTTCGGCCAACACCCCGGCTGTTGTTTTCGTTGCCGCCGGCGCAAACAAAGATTTAATTAAATTTAACATACCGCGATTATACGAAAAAAACATTAAAGTGCAATCTTTTAATATTTTTTTCGCAGGATGTTATTCCTGGGGTGCGGCAAATAAAAAATGCCCCAATGGGGCATTTTTACAATTGTGCGCGGATTTCTTGCACTTCATAACATTCAACCCGGTCGCCCTCTTTCAAGTCATTATACTTGTCAAACGACATGCCAAATTCAACACCAGCAACGGTGACTTCTTTGACCTCGTTCTTTTCACGACGCATTTCACCAATTTTACCATCGTATATAACGACATTGTTACGCAGCAAACGAACAAACGCATCTTTTTTAATCACGCCTTCGGTCAGGCGGCAACCAGCAACGCGTGTGCCCTTGCCCACCGTGAACAATGCGATAACATCAGCGTATCCGATAAAGGATTCTTTCTTTTCCGGCGCCAATTTACCAGACAATATTTCTTTGATTTCGTCGGTAATGCGATACACAACACTGTGATAACGAATGTCTACATTGCCCGCACGCGCCATATCGCGAACCGCGGCATCGGCACGAACATTAAATGCAATTACCACCGCGCCAGATGCCGTTGCCAGTCGGATATCACCCTCGGTAATTTGGCCAACGCCCGACGACAATATTTCGACCGACGCTTTGTCCGTGTGAATGTCGCGCAACATATCGGTAATGGCCTCAACACTGCCCTGGACATCGGCGCGCAAGATAATCGGCAACACCAATTTTTTAGATTCATCACGACGCGCAAACAATTCTTCCAGTGACGAACGTTTTACAGCGTTAGCCTTGTCTTTGGCCGCCTGGCGACGATATGCGGCAACCTCGCGCGTTTGGGCCTCGGTTTCCATAACATGCAATTCGTCCCCTGCGTTTGGCACACTGTCCAATCCCAACACAATTGCCGGTTGCCCCGGACGCACAGATTTAACGCGTTCACCGGTTGAATTTATCAACCCACGAACACGACCAAATGTTTCACCAACAACGAACACATCGCCAATTTTTAATGTGCCCTGGCGCATCAGAATTGTTGCCGTTGCGCCCAGACCTTTTTCCATCTTTGCCTCGACCACGTATGCGACCGCAGGCATATCGGGATCGGCCTTTAATTCCATCATATCGGCTTGCAGTAAAATGGCCTCTTCCAATTTATCCAGACCGATGTGTTTCGTTGCAGAAATTTCAACACATTGAACATCGCCACCCATATCTTCAACCTGAACCTCTTGCTGTAACAGGTCGGTTTTAACGCGGGTTGGGTCGGCCTCGGGTAAATCGATTTTGTTGATTGCAACAATAAACGGAACCTTGGCCGCACGAATGTGGTTTATAGCCTCGATCGTTTGGGGCATAATGGAATCGTTTGCCGCGACAACCAGAACAACAATATCGGCCATTTGCGCACCACGCGCACGCATGGCGGTAAATGTTTCGTGACCCGGCGTATCCAAAAATGTAATTACTGCACCAGAATGGGTTTTAACCTCGTACGCGGAAACATGCTGGGTAATACCACCGGCCTCGCCCGCGGCAACATGCGCGTTTCGCATCGCGTCCAACAGTGATGTTTTACCATGGTCAACATGGCCCACAACGGTGACCACCGGCGCACGCGGTTGCAGATGTGCCGGATCAGGTTCGCGTTCCAATTGGTCGGCATACGGTTTTGCAACAACGCGTCGAACCGTGGCACCAAATTCGGTTGCAACCAATTCAGCAGTATCGGCATCAATAGATTGATTTTGGGATGCCATCATCCCCATTTCCATCAATTTTTTGATAACATTACCAACCTTTTCCGCCATGGCCGCCGCCAAATCCTTGACAGTGATGGTATCGCCCAATTGAACAACATGTTCAACCTTTTGCGGGGCGGTAAATATAGCGCGCGCCTTTTCACGAAAACGTTTTAACGATGCCTCGGACCGACGGCGATTTGCACCGCGAATTCCAATTTCATCATCGTCATCATCATTGCCAATCACAATATCGTGCAGGGAAATTTTTCCTGATTTTTTGAAATCTTTCTTGGACGCATTGTGACGGTTGTTATACGGGCGGCCACCATCTTCGTCATCGGCCGCGCGCGCATTGTTGCGCGACGAATGTTGTTGCGCGGGCTGGGGGGTTGCGGGTTGCGACACCTGTTTTTTCTGGGCCGCGCCGCGGGGTGTGGATTCGGGTTGTGGTTCATCCACAGGCGCGACATTTTCACGCGCCGCCAATTGCGATTTTACTTGTTCGTATTCGGCAGCCTCGCGCGCAATTTCTGCCTCACGCGCGACACGGGCAGCCTCTTCTTCGGCCTCGCGCGCACGGCGCTCTTCTTCGCGGGCACGAGCAGCGGCCAGCACTGCGCGCAGTTTTTCATCGGCGGCATTTTTTGGTGTCGATGGTGCAACCGGCTCATCACGCAATTCACGTGTACCAGGCGTCACAACGCGACGACGGCGCTCAACAAAAACGGAATCGCCCTTTTTGCTGTGCACCGCATCAATTGTTACAGATTTTCCAAGTGTCAGTGTTGCCATTTTTTTCCCCGTGTTCACAAGTTTTTTGTGATGCAAACCGGTGACCAGCCTGCACCATGTTTTTTATTATTCCGCATCACCCTGGGTTATGCCATACGCCAATTCACGTGCCTTCATAATAACGCGACCGGCCAGACGCGTTGACATTGTGTCTTCGCCCAAGATTTCAACCAATTCATCGGTTGCCAAATCGGCCAAATCAGACAATGATTTAATACCGTTTTCACCCAGTTTCATAATGATTGGACGTTTGATAAAATCAAATTTCAACAAATCGTCCGCCATCCCCAGCGCATGACCGTTGTCAATGTATTCTTGTTCGACCCGGGTCAAATAAGATTTCGCGCGGTTCTGCAATTCGACCGCCAAATCTGGGTTGAAACCTTCGATAGATTCCAATTCAGACGCATCAACAAACGCGATTTCCTCAACGGTACGGAACCCCTCGGTAATCAACAGGTGCGCAATCATTTCATCAACATCCAATGCACGGATGAACAATTCTGTCTTTTCTTTGAATTCTTTGGCGCGACGTTCTTGTTCTTCGGCCTCGTTCATAACATCAATGTTCCAACCCGTCAATTGTGATGCCAAACGAACATTTTGACCACGGCGTCCAATCGCCAGCGATTGTTGATCTTCATTCACGACAACGGCCGCACTGCGGGTGTCTTCGTCAACAATAATTTTGGCAACCTTGGCCGGTTGCATCGCATTGACAATGAACACCGCCGGGTCTTCGGAATACAAAATAACATCAATCTTTTCGCCGTGGCATTCGTTGATAACCGGCTGGATACGGGTTCCCTTGATACCAACGGTCATACCAACCGCGTCAATGGATGGATCCTGGGTTTCAACGGCAATTTTCGCGTGCGAACCCGGTGCGCGCGACACAGATTTAATTTTAATAACACCTTCGTAAATTTCGGGCACTTCTTGGACAAACAATTTTTCCATAAACATCGGGTGCGTACGGGTCAAGAAAATCTGTGGACCGGTATTAGAACGCGCAACATCCATAATCAATGCACGCACACGGTCACCCACCGCCAGACGTTCGCCCGGAATCAGTTCGCTGCCCTTGATATAGCCTTCGGCCTTGCCATTGATATCAACAAAAACATTGCCGAATTCAATGCGTTTAACAACACCCGATACAATGTCGCCGATGTTGTCTTTGAATTCTTCGTATTGACGGCCCTTTTCCGCGTCACGCACGCGCGCGGTCATAATCTGTTTTGCGGTCTGAAACGCCATACGGCCAAATTCTGGTTCTGGCAACGCATCTTCGACCGTGTCGCCAACCACCGGATTTGCGGCATATTTTTTCGCCTGTTGGACCGTCAGCATGGTATTCGGGTCATATTCGTCACCCGCCGCGGCCGGACTTTCAATTACATCGAACAATCGTTTGACATATATAGCCCCATTTTTACGGTCAATAGACGCCGTGATATTAAATTCTTCGCCATATTTATGCTTGGCAATTTTGGCAATGGCGGCCTCTAATGATTCAATAACTATTTCACGGTCAATCTGTTTGTCCTGGGCCAAAGAATCAATGGCCAACAACAAATCTTGACGGGGCATAGAAACAAAAGACATTTGTTTTCTCCTTGTTTGTTATATGTCTTTATTTATAAGGGCGGGGTTTCTTCAACCCCGCCCCTAAAAAAACTTTTTTAAGAACACACTGATTATATCAACGAATCGCCAGAAAGCAAGGAAAAATAACAATATATTATTTGACGACCTTGCTTTTGCGATTTATACTGGAAACCATGAAAATACTGAACAGATATTTTTCGCGCCAATTGGTTATGATGTTTGTTATGCTGTTGTTGGTGCTGACAGGATTGGCGTGGATGGTTCAAATTATGTCCATGTTAAAATTCTTGTTAAACTATGGCATCAATATGACCAATTTTTTGGGTATGACGGTGTTGATGGTGCCGTTCATTATTTCTATTATCGTTCCGTTCGTGGCGTTCATCGCCGTTATTTATGTTTATAATAAACTGATTTCAGATAATGAAATCACCGTTATGGCGTCGGTTGGTCTGTCGCCGCGTCAATTGGCACGCCCGGCAATCGGTTTGGCAATCGTATTGACCATTGTGCATTTTGTGTTGAATTTGTGGATTGTGCCCGTGACCCAGGCAAAATTTTACAGTGTGCAATGGAACCTGCGTTATGGTTTGGCCCACATGAAATTACAGGAATCGGCATTCACACAATTGGCCGATGGTCTGGTCGTCTATGTGGACAAGGTGTCGGGACACGACCTGTCCCAGGTAATGTTATCCGATATGCGTGATGAAAAATCACCACTGACCATTTTTGCAGAAAAGGGTAAATTGGTATCCACCACGCGGGGGCTGTCCATTGTTATGACAAACGGTTCATTACAGGCGCGTGGCGATGCCATGACAACCGGAACATTTGATACATTTGATATGGATTTGAATGTTGCCGACCGCGGTGGTGACGACGGATTCCGCGTGCGGCGTGTACCGACAATACAATTGGTAAAATCAGTATTGGACGCACCATCTGCGCGCCAGCATAAACAGGTTTTGTCCGAATTATGTTCGCGTTTTCTGGGGCCGGTAATGAATTTGATTTTGACGGTGCTGTGCACATTGTTTTTGTTGCGCTCGTCATTGTTGCGTCGCCGGGCCAGTTTTGCGCCCGCATTGGCGGTTGCCGCAATGGCTGTGGTTATGGCCGGGTTTATGTCGGCATCTAATATGGTGACCAGTCTGACCGATTTTGGCATATTGGCATTGGCTCAAATGGCCGTTTTAATTATTTTGGTGTTTGCCCTGTACAGAAAATGAAACAAATAATTCCAATCTTTGCAATCTGTATGTACGGTGCGTCGGCGCTGGCAATCGGCATTGACCCAAATGCCCCCAAAACCATTACCGCGAAAAAGATTGAATATGATGTTAAATCAGAATCAATAAAAACATCGGGCAACACCGAAATCACCAACACATCGGGCCAGCGTTTAACCCTGGTTGATTCATATATATCAAAAGATGGTGGCAACTTGTCGGGGGATGAAATCAAAATCTGGCTGGGGCAACATGTGTATATTGAATCAGAAAACATAACACGTGATGGCGATAAAACAATTGCGCGCGATGCAATGTTTACCGCATGCGATAATTGTGATGCGTTAGGTGATGCATGGCAGGTAAGTGCCACAAAAATCGTTCATAATATGGACGACCGAATGCTGAAATTCTATAACCCAGTGTTTTGGGCATATCATTTGCCGGTGTTTTGGTTTCCGTTTTTTGAAATGCCGGATCCGGGGGTGAAACATAAGTCTGGTTTTTTAACGCCTGATTTTAAATCAACCAACAAAATGGGCACCCAGATAAATGTTCCGGTATATGTGTTTTTATCTGAAACCCACGATATGACATTTACATTGTCATATTTAACCCAGGAAAACCCATTATTCCAATTGGAACACCGATTGAATCTGGACCATGCCGAATTTCGTACCAACGGTTCTTTTACCCATAATCGCGATGGCGAAAACCGTTGGCACATATTTAACGATGATGTAATAGAATTGGGTGAAAACGCACGTGCAACAATATTTTTGGAACGCGCATCGGATAAAACATATTTACAGAAATACGGATTCTATGCCGACCAACCATATTTGGATTCGGGCGCTAAATTGGAACTGTTCGGGCAAAGCAGTTATGTCGTTGCCGATGCACATATATTCCAGGAATTGCGTTCCACCGCCGGGCATTGGGTTGCACCATCGGGCAATATTTTGCCGAACATTCGCGCAACAACACAAACAGCACCCATATTTGCCGAAACATACGCAACATTTAATGCCGATGTTTTGGGGATATCTGGTTCTGGCACCGCGTCCCAGCGTATGATTGGCGACGCACGCATAACATCACCGTGGACATTGTGGGGTGGCAACCGTTTAACACTCAGTTTGGACGCCAGATACGATGTATATAATTTTGACAACACCGAATTGGTAAATGGCGAACATTTTTCCGGATTAAAAAATCGTTTCTTGCCCAGTGGTTATGTTGAATGGGGTCTGCCACTGTACAGACCGTCACAAACATGGACCCAGGTTATTGAACCGCGTGCGCGTTTGACCATTATGCGTCGTACATCCGATGAAAAATTTGCCACGACAAATGATTCGGTTGGTGCGTTGCTGTCGGATGCGACACTGTTTTCAAATAATCGTTTTTCTGGGTTGGATTTGTGGGAAAATGGCAATTATGCCGATTATGGTATGCGCTGGTCGGCATTCACGAACGATGGCCGCACGGTCGAGGCGTTTTTGGGCCAAACATACGATTTCCAGGAACGCGACGCAACCGACCCAAACAGTGGTTTCCGCAACGGCGCATCGGACTATGTTGGCCGAATTGCGTTTGACAATGGCGATTGGCTGAGTGTGACCAGTCGTTTCCGCCTGGGGCAAAACGACCTGTCGCTGCGCCACATGGAAACATCGGCAATCATTGGCAACGGCGGCACATATTTGGACATTGGCCACATTTGGTCACAACAGTTCACCGACACATACACACGCGACGACAATATAAACGAATTGATGGCTGGGTTTGGTATCAAATTGACAAACCGTTGGTCGGTGCGCTTTAATTCCATATACAATGCAACCTACGGTGATTTCCAACGTCATACGGGCGGCATATTCTATAACCATCCGTGCTATTACCTGTCGGTGGAATACCGCCGTGATAATGCGATAAAGGACGATTATGTCGGCACAACCACATTCCAATTCCGTTTTGGAATGAGTATCGAAGGTCAAAAATATTAAAGTCCAGGGGGATAAACACATGAAGCGTACATTTATGTTGGCGATTGCAATGTGCACTTGCACCGTTTTTGGCACCGCGCACGCGGCGACGGTTGTCGCATCTGTCGGCGGCACACCAATTACCGACACCGATATTACCGCACGCGTAAAACTGATGTCGCGCCAGGGCAAAACATCGACCGACAACCGCCGTGTCGCATTACAGAGCATAATTGACGATTATGTCAAAACCGAATATGCCAAAAATTTTCACGCCGTCCCCGAAGATTCTGTTGTAAACAACGAATTAAAGAAAATGAATCTGGGCGATTTAACCGAAAGTGAACGCGAAATGGCACGCAGTGCATTGCGCGCGGAAATTGCATGGCAAATGATTGTTGGGCGCACCATTATGCCAACCGTTGATATTTCCGCCGATGATATTGCCACAGAACGCGCAAACATCGCGCGCGAAACCGGGTTGCCAATTGAAATGACGATTGTGCGTCTGGTTGATATTCCGACCGATGTTGCGGCAAAACTGACCACGCCAAAATCGTGTGATGACGCGATTAAAATGGCCGAAAATTTGGGCGGTGCACCACAGAAATTCACCGCATTGCAATACGAATTGTCCGCCGATATTCGCGCGCGTGTGGCAACGCTGCCGCTTCTCGCCTGGTCACCGGTGGTTGATGGTTCGGTATTATTGGTCTGCAACACGAAAAAAACGGCCGAATACGGCAAACTGGACGACATAATCAAACAAAACGCCACATTCAAACAGGCAATGTTTATTGCCGATCAGCAACTGAAACAATTGCGCCGCAAGGCAGTTATTGTTATAAACGACGACAAATACAAATTATGAAACCGATTTTATTTAGTTTTACCGATGGCGAATTGGAAAAATTCATAACCGATATGGGCCAGCCGCGTTTCCGCGCAAAACAAATTCGCGAGTGGTTAAATCGGGGTGCGCCTGATTTTTCTGTGATGAAAAATCTGCCCGATGCGCTGCGTCATGATTTGGACGCGGTGGCGCAAACATTGCCGGTGAAAATTGTAAAGAAATTGGAATCAACCGACGGCGAAACAACAAAATTCTTGCTGGAACTGAACGATTGCGAACAGATTGAATGCGTGCTGATGCGCACATCGTACGGCAACAGCGTATGCGTCAGTTCCCAGGCCGGTTGCGCCATGGGATGTAAATTCTGTGCCAGCACACTGTTGGGACTGAAACGGAATTTAACCGCAGACGAAATATTTTCACAAATCTTGGTTGCCCAATGGGAATTGCGTCGCGACCGTGATGCGGCACGCGCGCGTCCTATTCATGCAAATGGGGATGCAAATAATGGCGATGTATCACATATTGTTGTTATGGGCACGGGCGAACCATTACAAAATACGGAAAATGTTATTGGATTTTGCGAGCGCGCGAATCGCGATATGGGTATCGGGTGGCGTCGAATTACCGTTTCCACATGCGGGGTTGTGCCGGGAATACGCGAACTGATTGCATGGGGTCGACCAATCAATTTGGCAATATCACTGCACGCGCCGACCGACGAATTACGCGGTCAAATTATGCCGATAAATAATAAATATAAATTGGCAGATGTATTGGCCGCCGCAGACGAATTTACCGCCCTGCATAATCGCCAACTGATGATTGAATATATTTTATTGGCGCGCAGAAATGCCAATGGCGATGTGGAACTGTTTAACTGCACGCCGGAATATGCCGAAAAGTTATCAGAACTGTTGCGCGGGAAAAATTGCATGGTGAATTTAATACCGTGGAACGCGGTTGATGAACGCGATTTCGCGTCGCCATCGGGCAATGCCGTGCACCGTTTCCAGGATATATTGATTAAAAACGGGATTCATGCGCGTATTCGTCGCGAACGCGGCAGCGACATCGGATCGGCATGTGGGCAATTACGGTTAAATAACGCCGGCAAATAAAAAAACGGGGCGAATGCCCCGTTTTTTATTTATTTGGAATAATTTTGATTTCAACACGTCTGTTTTGCTGACGGCCAGCCGCATCGGCATTTGACGCGATTGGATTGGACGATCCCATGCCCAGAATTTCAAAACGCGATGCCTTGACACCCTGGCCTTGCAAGTACGCGGCAACTGCGTTTGCGCGATTACGCGACAGTGTCTGGTTGTATTCCGCACTGCCCGTGCTGTCGGTAAAGCCCGACACCATAACGGTTGAATTGCTGTATTTATTCAAAACCTTGGCGACCGAGTTCAATGTTGCATAAAATCCCGCATTGATGTCCGCAGAATCTGTCTTGAATGTGATATTGCCCGGCATAATCAGACGAATGCTGTCGCCATTACGGACGACGCTGACACCGGTCGATGCCAATTCTTGACGCAGTTCGGCCTCTTGCACATCCAGATAGTAACCAACGCCGCCACCAACGGCCGCACCAGCCAAACCGCCAACCAATGCGCCCTTGCCACGATTACCAGATACCAATGCGCCGGTCGCCGCGCCCGTTGCCGCACCGATTGCGGTGCCCCATACGGCCTTGGATGTTTGGGCCTCGCCCGTGTAGGGGTTTGTGGTTGCGCATCCTGACAACACGGTTGCCAGTGCCGCTAAAATTGCATATTTTTTCATTATAATTTCTCCTTGTTCGGGGAACATTGTAGCATAAAAAATCCCGCACGCAAGAAATGAGAGAGCATCCGTCTCCGCTGGCGCTCCGCCGCGATAAAAATTAAACCGCCACAGGTGGCGGTTGAATCGGCGGTTCGGGATTGGTGCGCATACGCGCACCGACCTGGTGCAATCGCCATTCGGCGACCGGCGTTATTCCGCCTTTGCACTGCGGTTCAAACCCCCGTTACGGTGATTTGCGTCCCGAAATATACACACAAACGACAAAACAAAAACCACCGCGTGGGTGGTTTTTATTTTATCTTGGTGGATGTTGAGGGACTCAAACCCCCGACCCTCTCGGTGTAAACGAGATGCTCTAATCAACTGAGCTAAACATCCAAAGCCGGCAAATCATAATTGATTTTTTACCGTTTGTCCAGTTTTTTATTCGGGTATCGGCATACCGGCGGTTGCCGCGCCCATAACATCGTCTATCATGGTGTCGGCCTTGGCCTTGGCATCGTTATATGCCGCCGAAACCAACGCCGCAACCGCGTCTGCGCCACGCGCCAACACATCTGGCCGCAGGCTGACGCCCACCAAATCATATTTACCCGACATTGTTATTACGCATGCGCCGTCATCGGCAATTCCGGACACACGCATAGATGCCAATTTTTCCTGGGCGGCCGCGACCTTGTTCTGTAATTCGGCGGCCTGGGCCATTAAATCTTGCATATCCATATTAAAATCCCCCCGTAATAAAATATGCGCCCCATGCGGGGCGCATAACCCATTTTTACCTAGTCAGCGATTTCACGACCTGTTTTCTGGTCAATGCCGACCATGGACATACGCGTTTTGCCGCGTTTGTCGGCACCCAGATAGCGGACATAAACCTTGTCCCCTTCGTGAATCTTGGTGTCTTCAATCTTGGCAATGCGTTCGCCTGTGATTTCAGAAATATGAACCATAGATTCAAATCCGTTCAAGATTTTTACGAACAGACCAAAATCTTTGACCCCTGATACGGTGCCGGCGTAAATCATGCCAACCTCTGGTTCGGCAACGATGTCTTTGATACGCGCGATTGCGGCATCGGCATCTTCTTTGGTTGTGGCCATAATTTTCACGGTACCATCATCTTCCAAATCAATTTGGGTGTTGGTTTCGCGTGTCAATGCCTGGATAACACTGCCGCCCTTGCCGATAACATCACGAACCTTGTCTGGATTGATTTTCATGGTGTATGCCTGTGGGGCATATTCAGACACATGGTCGCGTGGGGCTTTGATTGCTTTTTCAATTTTGCCCAAGATATGCATACGGCCATCTTTTGCCTGGGCCAATGCTTTTTCCATGATTTCAAATGTGATAGATGTGATTTTAATATCCATCTGCAACGCAGTAATACCGTGATCGGTACCGGTCACCTTGAAATCCATATCGCCCAAGTGATCTTCGTCGCCCAAGATATCGGTCAAGATTGCGTAATCATCGCCCTCTTTAATCAAGCCCATGGCGATACCCGCAACTGGACGTGTCAATGGAACACCACCGTCCATCATTGCCAATGTTGCGCCACATGTTGTCGCCATTGACGATGAACCGTTGGATTCCAAAATATCCGATACAACGCGGATTACATAGTCGAATTTTTCACGACTTGGCACCATTGGGTGCAACGCACGCCATGCCAAATTACCATGACCCAATTCGCGACGGCCCGGCGATTTCAGACCCTTGGCCTCGCCCACGGAATAGCCTGGGAAATTATAGTTCAAGATAAAGTCGCGTTCTTCGGCACCATCCAATGATTCCAATGGCAACGCATCTTTGCCGCCGCCCAATGTCAACGACACCAGTGCCTGGGTTTCGCCGCGTGTAAACAGGGCCGAACCATGTGCGCGTGGCAATACGCCCAATTCAATTTCAATCGGACGCACAGTTTTAGTGTCACGACCGTCAATACGCGGTTTGCCGGCCAAAATGTTGCCACGCATAATACGCGCGGTAATGTTTTCAACAATTTCATCGGCAAACGATTCCAGTGTGGATGTCGCGGTTGTTGTATCTGGGAACAATTCTGGGATGCGTGCCTTGGCCGCGGCATGAATATTCGCCAATGTATCCAAACGAACCAATTTTTCCTTTATCTGCAATGCGTTTTCAATGTCGCCCGCAAAGCGTTCAAAATCAGATTCCATTGCGATGTATTCAGCGGACTTTTCAGGTGTTGCCCAACGCTCTTTGCCGCATTTTTCGGTCAATTCGTTGATTGCCTGAATCACAACCTGTTGCGCATCAAAACCAAATTTCACCGCACCCAATGTTGTCTTTTCATCCAATTCGCCGATTTCAGATTCAACCATCAGAACGCCGTCTTTGGTTGCCGCAACAACCAAATCCATTTCAGAATCTTCGACAACCTTTTTGGACGGATTCAAGATGTATTTACCGTCCATATATCCGACACGCGCCGCACCAATTGGACCCGCAAACGGAACGCCCGACAATGCCAACGCCGCAGACGACGCAATCATCGCCAAGATATCTGGCTGGTTCTTTTTATCATACGAAAATGTCTGTGCGATAATTTGAACCTTGTTCTTGAATGTTTCTGGGAACAACGGACGAATTGGGCGGTCAATCAAACGCGCAATCAATGTTTCAGCGGTTGATGCCTTGCCCTCGCGGCGATCACGCGAACCCGGGATACGACCGGCAGACGCGAATTTTTCCTGGTAATCAACAGTCAACGGAAAGAAATCCTGACCTTCGACCGCGGTCTTTTCCGCACAGACAGTTGCCAAAACCATTGTGCCACCCATTGTTGCCAAAACGGCACCGTTGGCCTGTTTCGCCATGCGGCCTGTTTCCAGACGCAACACTTCGTCACCGTATGGTACCTCGACCACGACGGGATTATTCAAATGTGCGTGTTCACCTTTATCAAATAAACCAAACAACATTATTTTTCTCCATTTGTTTGTAAGTTTGTTATTCAATGCGAAGAAAAATCATTCGTTTTTGCATTTGCGCAAAATGCAAGAATGAACAATTTCCCCTTCGCACCGACTGATTATAAAAGATATTTGCGTCAATGCAAATAAAAATCCCGCCACCGGCGGGATTTAATTATTTACGCAGACCCAATTTTTTAATCAGTTCTTCGTATTCAGCAACACTGTTCTTTTTGATGTACGCCAACAATTTTTTGCGACGATTTACCATCAACAACAAACCGCGTTTAGAATGCTGGTCCTTGTGGTTAGCCTTCATGTGTTCTGTCAGATTGCGGATGCGTTCTGTCAAAACAGCAACCTGGGATGCAGCCGAGCCGCCGTTATCATGTTCAGTTGTTTTGAATGCGGCGATTAATTCGCTCTTTTTTTCTTTTGTAACGGACATTATATTTTCCTTTGTCGTTAAATTGTTCGTTTTGGGCGCAGCACACCGTCTGCAATCACGCCAATTCCAATGAACGCATCACCAGAATATACGCGCATCAGGCCGTCCGCCCCACCCGTTTGGATAAACCCACCGTTTTTATACAACGTGGCCGATTTATCGTCCAGATTCCAAACCGGAATGTCCCCCAGTCCGAAATCAATTGGTTCCAGATATTTTCTGAAATCGCCGTTATTATTGACCAGTTTTTCCAGAAAATCAAGTTTTACCGCGTTTTTTAATGTAAACGCCCCCGATTGCGTACGACGTATCATATCAACCGTGGCAATCGCACCCACGGCCGATGCAATGTCACGCGCCAATGCGCGAATGTATGTTCCGCGACTGCAACGCGCACGAAATTGCCATGACATGCCAGTGTGATTCAAAATTTCCAATTCAAAAATATCAACATCGCGGGGCGCAGGCACAACATCGGCGCCACGGCGCGCCAATTCGTATGCGCGATGGCCCGATACATGTACCGCGCTGTATGCAGGTGGTGTTTGACGAATGTGGCCAATAAACCGTGGCAATGCGGCAATAACATCGGATGACGCCGGCACAAAATCGTTGCGCCGCATGACACGCCCCGTTATATCCAATGTGTCGGTTTCAACGCCAAACACCATTGAAAAAACATATTCTTTGATGTTGGGTTGTGCGTCCTCGACAAACGGAATCATTTTGGTTGCGTCGCCAATTGCAATTGGTAATACACCGGTTGCCATTGGGTCCAATGTGCCAATGTGCCCCGCCGTGCGCGCATCAAACATACGCGCCACACGCGTGCTGGCCGTGCGACTGAACAGGCCTGACTCTTTGTCTAAAATAATCCAACCAGATGACATCGCGCCCCTAGCGTCCCCGCAATTTATTTTGGCAACGCAACGCATGCGCCATAAATTGTGCAAATACGGTTTTTTCATGGCTGCGTGCGGGTGGCCAAATCTGGTCTATTTTGTTCATTTTATGCATATCCAGAACCGCATCATATTCGCCAACCGCCAATGGAACGCGACGCAATGTGCGTTGCACCAATGGATCGGAATTCTTGTACGCATCCATCGGGATTTCCGCCGAAATCAATTCGTTGTGTGATGCCATTGACACATTATGCGCGACCAAGAATCGTGGCCCCCATTCAATATCAGATTTATACAAACTGCCATCAATGTTGTACGCCGTGCGAATGCCCAACTGAAATTCCGGCATACCCACAGTCATATTTGTTGGAAAATGCGATTTCATAAAATTCAAGTTGCTTAAAAAATTATACAATTCAACTCTGTTCCAGAATTCGGAATATATAGGGTCATAAAACGGTGTTCTGTATGTAAACAGTATACGGCCATTATTTTTTATTTCGTCCATTTTGGTTCCTTTGTGTGTTTTATCCCTCTCCGAATAAATTTAGTTGCGATGCGGCGTGCGGCTGGGCCACGCGTTGCGTTTTTTTGACCGACGCGGTGCATTCGCCAGCCGTTGTGTCCGGCGTTGCAGCCGCGGCGGTTACGCCAGATTCCAACCCCGCCAACACCGTTTCCGCGCGTGCGACAACCGATTGCGGCATACCCGCCATACGCGCCACATGAATACCGTATGACCGATTCGCAACACCCGCCACAATTTTATGCATAAATACAATATCGTTATTATGTTCACGCACATCAATGGTCAAACACATAACATTGCGCAATTTGTCCGGCGCATCACCCACCAATGCGGTCAATTCATGATAGTGTGTTGCAAACAGTGTTCGCGGTGCCAAATCATCCAAATATTCCAATACCGCCTGGGCAATTGCCATACCATCCCATGTTGCGGTACCACGACCAATTTCATCAAAAATAATAAACGATTTTTTCGTACACCGACGCAGGATGTTGGCCGTCTCGCTCATTTCTACCATAAATGTGGATTGCCCCGCGGCCAGGTTATCCGACGCACCGACACGGCTGAACAATTGGTCACATATTCCGATTGTTGCGGCGGTGGCCGGAACAAAAGAACCCAAATGTGCCAACACAACAATCAATGCATTCTGGCGCAGGTATGTCGATTTACCGGCCATATTAGGCCCGGTCAGCAATGCGATTGGGCGCGCATTCAAATTGCAATCATTTTTAACAAAATTGTCCCCACGTGCACGCAATACCCACTCGATTACCGGGTGCCGACCGCCAACAACATCAAACGCATTGTCATCGGTCATTTTTGGACGCACCCACGAATACATATCTGCAACCGTGGCCAACGCATACCACACATCCAATTCCGCCAGTAAATCCGCCACCGCCAGCAAGTCATCTGAAATAGAACGAATTTCGTTTATTATCTGGGCAATAATTTCAGATTCTATGCCCGCAGCCTTTTCGGCGGCACTGCGCACATCGTTATCCAAATCAATCAATTGAGCGGTCGTAAAACGCATATTTCCCGCCAATGTTTGCCGATGAATAAACCCAGATTCTGGCGCCATCAATGTGTCCGCGCGGGCGGATGGAACCTCGATAAAATATCCCAAAATATTGTTGTATTTTATTTTCAGTGTGTGCACGCCGGTACGCGCCGCATATTCTGATTGCAGGCGCGCGATTGTTTCCTTGGCCCCGTGGGCCAGGTTGCGCATATTATCCAACGCCGCGTCAAATCCATCGCGAATTGTGCCACCATCGCGGAAAAATGTCGGCAATTCCGGTGCCAGCGCATTTTGCAGTTTAAGTGCCAATTCATCATGCGTATCTATGGCCGAAAAACGCGCCGCCATAGACGGGTCCAAATCCGTTGCCATAAATTTGAAATTAGGCAATTCAATCAAGAAATCTGCAACATGGCGCATATCGCGCGGCGTGCCCCGCCCCGACAACAATCTGGTTAAACTGCGCCCGACATCGGGTACCCCCGACAATGCGACCGCAACGCGTCCCGCGACATTTGGATTTAGCATCAAATGTCCAATGTGTTCCTGGCGATTTTGAATTTCGGCCAAATCGCCCGACAGCGCACGCATATACCCACGCAATTTTCGCGCACCCGCCGCCGTTTTTGTTTTATCCAACACATCAATCAAACACGCACCACCGTCGGCGATTGGTGCATCTATTTCCAAACTGCGCCAGGTGGCCGAATCAATCAATAATTGCCGTCCCGATTTATAGATATACGGCGCACGAAATGTCGTTGTGGCGTCCCGCTGGGTATTAAATAAATATCCCGCCAATATTTCAATCGCAGGTGCGGCAATTGTACAATCGCCATCCGACGCGCCACCAAACACACGCAACACAATTTGATTTATATCAGTGCGGCGATACAGTTTTTCATACACCGGTGTTGTTTTGAAAATGTCACGCAATTGTGCAATTGTTTTATCCTCGGCCGTGGATTCCGGGTAAATAATTTCCGCGGGATTTATACGAACCAAATCGTCCAGCGCATCGGCCGTGCGGCCAACAAAAAATTCGCCCGTTGAAATATCACACCCGGCAATATCAAACGCATCTGCGTCTGGCACAACCGCAACCAAGAAATTAGAATTTTTTGGTGTCAACAGATTTTCATCGGTCAGTGTCCCGGGCGTCAACACACGAATAATTTTTCGTTCAATGTATTTGTGACCACGCGCCTTGGCCTGGGCCGGGGTTTCCATTTGTTCAACCAATGCGACATTAAACCCCGCACGAACCAAACGACCGAAATAGTTATCGGCGGCATGCCATGGAATACCACACATTGGAATATCCACGCCCGCCCCATCGGTACCACGCGCCGTCAAAACCAGCCCCAAATTTTGGCTGATTGTTTTTGCATCTTCGAAAAAAGATTCATAAAAATCCCCCAAACGAAACATCAGCAACGCATCTGGATTTTCAGATTTCA
The DNA here is from genome assembly GCA_934255455.1 of uncultured Alphaproteobacteria bacterium. Taxonomy (GTDB): domain Bacteria; phylum Pseudomonadota; class Alphaproteobacteria; order Rs-D84; family Rs-D84; genus Enterousia. The sequence continues at coordinate 79,188 of CAKQNS010000001.1, read as the reverse complement.
TATCCATGTATTGCTGCATAACGGGGGTCAATTTTGATTTTTCCGCCACGATTTAATCCATTATTCCGCAGTACTTACTTTCAATGTTTCGATTTTCAATTCGGCTTCTTTTAACAATTGTTCACAGTACGCTTTCAGTTTAATTCCCTGTTCGTATGCGGCGACCGAATCCGCCAATGGCAATTCGCCAGATTCCATCTTTTTAACCAAATCGGATAATTGCTTGTACGCTTCTTCGAAAGATAATTTTTTTTCGTCCATTTTTATGCCTTTACTGATACCCGGACGATACAAAATAAATCGCCAAAACGCAAATAAAATTCGCCATGGGGCCCGCAAATATTGTTTTCTTGTTTTTCCGGCAAATTCACTGTATAATTCGTGTGCAATGGTGTGTTGCCATTGTGGGTTTCATAGCCCGATTCTCGTTGTGTCCGCAGGGACATTAAAAACTCCAACCAAACGGGTTGGAGGGTTGCGAATATATTGAATAAGCACACTATCTCAACGAGAATAGCTATGAACCTCCAACCACCTGAATTTTTCTGGTGGTTTTCTTTTTGGGGGACGGTATGAGAATTGGACTGGAAATAGAACAAATCCGCCAGGAATTGGGGTTATCGGTTGTATTTATGTGCAACGCAATGGATTTAACCATGGGCGAATATCAAAGACTGTTATGCGGTCGGTATCGATTAAATATATTCCAATTGATTGGCTTTATCGGTGCAACACGTCATCCTTTGCCATTGGACAAACATCCATCGCTGCTCTATCCCGCCACGCCACAAAAAAGAGAATGAGTTGCGCCGTTGGCGCACTGCTTTATTCATTAGAACTTTGAACTCTGAACTTTGAACTTTTTATTGTGCTGCGCGGGCGCCCACCGTGGCGGGGAATAAAAAAATGCCGGCAAATGCCGGCATTTTTATTACAGTCCCATTTTTTCCTGCATTTTGGTCAATATTGGTGTGGCAACACCCAACGCACCCGCACGACGAATCAGGCCAGACAATGCGAATATTCCCTCGACCGTGCCGACAATTGGTTCGCCACGCGCAATCGCCATACCGCCTGAAAAATTACGGCTGGTTTCCGATGTCGCGGACAAGAACAAATCGCCTATGCCGCACAAATCCAAAAATGTTGGCATTTTTGCGCCCGACGCCAGGCCTATGTTCATAACCTCGTTCCAGGCCAATGTGAACAACATTGCGCGTTCGTTTTCACCGCGCGCCGCCACAGAATTATAACCACAAATCAACGCAACGGCATTTTTACCAACCCCACATATTTCGGCACCAATAACATCATCGCTGGGGTTTATGTGCAATTGGTTCAAAATCTGTTTGCCAGCCGTCGCAACAATATCGCTGTGCGTTGCCAATGTCGAACCCGTTGGAATGCCACGGGCAACCTCGGCCGCGAATTGCGGGCCGGACAATACACCATAATTTTGACATTCTGGCAATTCCGCATTGATAATTTCAGACATAAATTGACCGGTTGCGGCCTCGGCCCCCTTGGTACAAACGATAACCGGTTGATTGTTATAGAACCCACGCGCACGACGAATTGTTTCACGGAAAAACGCCGCCGGCGTCACAATCAACCACGCATCAACCGACGCCATATCGGACATTTCCTTGGTCACACACAGGTTTTGCGGCACATCAACACCATCAAAATTTTTATGCGCGCCATCGTATGACCACAAAATAACATCGGCACCACCACGCGCCGACACAATGGCCAGTGCCGTTCCCCATGCACCTGCGCCAATTACACCAACTTTCATTTCAGTTTCCTTAGTTTTCTATTCACATCGGGCACGACAATCAAACCATCGTCGGCCAATTCAATTGCACGCATATACGCATCGCGTGCACGGGCATTATCACCCGTTTCGGCATATAAATCCCCCAGGTGTACAAACAACGATGAACATGTCACCGATATTTCGCCAACCCGCGCCAGTAATTCAATTGCGGCGGGCGCACCCTCGCGCGCGGCGACAACGACACCCAATGTATCCCACGCCATAATATCGGTCGGGCTTTTACGCACCAATGCCATGGCATAATCGTATGCGTTATCAATCTCGCGATTTTCGGCCGCCCATATTTTTGCCTGCAACGATAATATTTCTGCATCCATTGGCAAAACATCGGCCGCCGATTTTATATCTGATTGCGCATCAGACAAATCGCCAAACACATAGTTTATATACGCGCGGCTTTTCAAGAAAAACGCCCTGCCCTGTTCGGTCAGATTTTTGTTTTTCAATGTTGTGTTTATTGTGCGCAATGCCGCACGACGATTGCCAGCGGCAATATAATGCCCAACCAATTTATTTACCGCCGGAACAAACAGCGGGTTTGCACGCACCACGCGATGCACCGCGCGCATATTTCCATCTGCGTCGGCCATGCGCATTTGTGCAAATAAATAAAATGGACTGGATTGCGGAATTTTTGCAAAAAAACGTTCGTAATCGCCGCTATTATTAAAGAAAAATTGCCCCAGATAATAATTCATAGCATCGTTGTTTTCGCCAAATGCCGGGCCGGTCACCTGGGCAAAACGCAACAACAACATCGCCAAATCAGAATACATCATAACCTGGGTATGTGAAACATTTTGAACCAAACTGAACGCCAATGCGTTTTTGTACCCCGCAAATTGTTCCCAATCTGGGACACTATCAAATTCCAACATATACATGCCGCCCGGTCGCGATGTAAATTCGGCGTGCAATTTTTCCGCTGCATCGGTCAAATTGTTATGCGCATAAAACGACATAATATACATATAGTCGTTTATGTTCATAAAATCAGGACGCACCGCAGCAAATGATTTGGTGGCATTGGCAATATCACCGGTTTCGGCATAGATTTGCCCACGCACAAACGATTTCCACGAATCGTTAGTTGGCAATTTATCAATGAATTTTAACGCGTCCTTGGTATGTTTTGACGCAACCGCCGACCATATCCGCAGTGGCGCAATCAACGCATTTTCATCGGTTTTATGCCGTTTGTATACAGCACCCCAATCGCCATCAGATACCAAATACGCGTCATATATTATGCGCGCTGGCGCCGTTTTTTCATTGCGCAATAAATCGGCATCGGCCGGCATGCGTCCATCCAGAAATTGTGATATATACCGCAAACTTGAAACCGTCGCAGAATCAACATCGGTCAAATTTGACATAAATTTCGCAGCGTTGTCGAAATCATTTACATAAACGGCATGCTGGGCGGCCAAAAACGCACCATATTTCGTTGGTGCGAATTTATACCCATTGTCGTATGGCGCCCTGGCCTGGTAATTCCATATTGAAATTCCAACGCCCAAAACAGTCGTCATAATCGCCGTGCCAACAAATAAACTTTCTATTTTTCTCATGATTGTGCTAGAATACCGCGTATGGATAATAAAGTCAAATTTGAACAATATGCCGTTCTGTTGCGTGATTGGTCGACCAAAATGAACTTGGTCGCGCCCAGCACACTGGCCGACATCGAAACACGCCATTTTGCCGACAGTGCACAATTGGCGGATATTTTACCACATGACACTGACATTATTGATTTGGGCAGTGGCGCTGGTTTTCCTGGCGTTGTACTGGCAATTTTGGGATGGCGTGTAACATGCATCGAATCGATTGGGAAAAAGGTTGCTTTTCTAAATGAATTAAAAACGCGTTTGGATTTGCCAAATTTAACCGTTTATCACGGTCGGGTCGAAGATTTTGTAAAAAAAATACCGGTAAATGCCGGCAATTTCGTGTTTACCGCACGCGCATTTGCCCCATTGGTTAGAATTTTGGACTATGTAGCAAAAACAAAACACCGGCTTTTTTTATTAAAAGGCCGGGAAATTGAATCAGAAATTGCCACGGCAAAAAAGAAATATCAATTCGATTACAAATTGGTAAAATCACAAACCGGTGATGGATTCATTATAATTATCGAAAATTGCCGGTAATTTCACATGAAACAACACATATTTTCTTGAAATTAGTGTGTTTTCTGATTTTCTAACAACAGTGGTTTTTTGCCGGCAGATTTTTGCGCAGCAATAACAAATGACTCTAATTTGAATGTGGTTTCGCGGCGTGTTTTTTCACTGACCGCGTTCCACAAGTTTACCGACCCCCGCAGTGATTCAAATTCCCACATTGGTGCCCACAAACCGTATTGCGGCACAAAATTAAAAACCTGGCTCAAATCACACATATTGTTTGGTGGATATTTGCGCCAATACCGTTTCCGTGTCGCTTCACGAACGGTTGTCACATATTGACCACGATTAAATTCAGATGTAAAACGCGCCAAGGCGTGTTTTATAACAATTTCGGCAATTTGCGGTTGGTTAAAATCAATGGGCCACGGCAAATTCAACGAATCAGTCAACGCATATATTTCGCGTTCGGCGTTTCGTACAAATTTCTTGGCGGCGGCAATCGGCGCACCGTGCGTGTAACGCCAATCAACTGCGGCAATAATTTCGGCCGCGGGCGCAACAATCTCGTTCGTGGCGGCAATTTCACCGCGTGTAAAATCTGGAAACATATACCCCATACCGACCAACGCCATTTTACGGGCGTGCTCACATTCATGTCGCAATGTCAATGGTGCCATCGCATTGGTTTCATCACAAAGCTTTTGCAATCGCGCGCTTTGACTTTTATTTACCAGATAAAATGTTGTGACTTTGTGCGTTGTTGGGCAATACAGTCCCTGGACAACGGTTCGATGTTCCCGAAGCACCGCATCATCGTAAAAAGTGATTGTATCTGTGCTGTATGTAACCGGCGTTAAAGTATACATATATTTACCGGCATTTACCGGTGTTTTTGCGTTCTTTTTTAACGATGTATTAGTAATACCGCACCCAAATGCAGCCGATATTATAATTGCCGGAAAACAAAATGCCATTGTATGTTTCACACGGCAATTATATATAAAAACTGTACGTTGTCAATGCACACATTATTTCACATGAAATAACATTTATTTATTTGATTTTTCGGCGTTTTTGTTTTATGAAATATAATTGACTTGACCGAATAAAATGAATTTTATAAGGTTGTTTTGTAATGAAATGGGTAAAATTATGGCAACAGTAATAGCATTTGCAAACCAAAAGGGCGGTGTTGGCAAAACAACCACGGCAATAAATATTGGCGCATCATTGGCGGCAATAAAACGCCGGGTCTTGTTAATTGATTTGGACCCCCAGGGCAATGCCGGCACGGGATTGGGATTTAATCGCGCATCGCATTCACAAAGTGTGTATGGCGTTATTATGGGCACTGCCGCCGCCGCCGATAATATATTGACGACTGCGGTACCAAATATGCACATTATGCCGGCCAGTATGGCGTTGGCGGGTGCCGAAATTGATTTGCTGGATGCCGACAATCGCGAATTTCGCCTGCGCGACGCATTAGCAACCATATCGTCGCATTATGATTATATATTGTTGGATTGTCCACCGGCGCTGGGTTATTTAACGGTAAACGCGCTGTCGGCGGCCGATTATGTTGTGGTGCCGATGCAATGTGAATTTTATTCACTCGAAGGCGTCCAGCAATTGATGATGACAATCACCGCGGTACGGCAAAAATTCAACACGAAATTGGCCGTACTGGGATTTTTATTGACAATGTATGACCGTCGATATGGTGTAACACGCGCGGTTGATGATGATGTGCGCCGCACATTTGGCGACCGTGTGTTCAAAACAGTTGTGCCGCGCAATGTCCGTGTGTCCGAGGCCCCCAGTTTTGGCAAACCGGCACTGTTTTACGATTTTAATTCAACCGGCGCCCAGGCATACCTGCGCGTGGCAACCGAAATGATTGAAAAATTAGAAGGAAAACAAAATGGCTAAATTTGGATTGGGACGCGGCTTGGCCGATTTGCAAAATGAAATGGTAAATATACCGGATATATCGGTATTGAACAGTGAAAATCGTGTTGTTGTGCGTCAAATTCCACTGGTGCAAATTGGTGCCAACCCGGACCAACCACGCAAAACATTCACCGAAAGTGAATTGACCGATTTAACTGCATCGATTCGGGAAAAGGGTGTATTGCAGCCAATTATATTGCGACCGGTTATTGGGCGCGAATATAAATACGAAATTGTTGCAGGTGAACGTCGCTATCGCGCCAGTCATTTGGCCGGATTGTCCGAAATTCCGGCATTAGTAAAAAATCTGAATGACGATAATGCGATGGAAATCGCGCTGATTGAAAATGTGCAACGCGAAAACCTGAACCCCATAGAAGAGGGCGCCGCATACAAAAACATTATGACAAAATGCGGATACAGCATGGCCGATGTATCGCGTTTAATTGGAAAATCGGAAAGCTATATTCGCAACACCATGCGTTTGAACAGCAATTTGCCTGAAAGCGTCAAGAATATGGTGCGTTCTGGCGAATTATCGGCGTCGCACGCACGTACAATTGCGGTTTCTGATAATCCCGAAGAAATCGCCCGCGAAATCATTGCACGCGGTCTGTCGGTGGCCGAAACCGCCAAACGCGTAAAGCAGGGCACGCGGCGCAGTGGTGGACGCGCATACACAAACAAAACAATTGATGACGCCGCACGACGCGACATCGAATCGCGCATAGGCGCGGCATTGGGTGTGCCGGTAAAGTTGCAAGAACGCCGCGGTGGGGCAGGGCAGATTGTGTTATCATTTGCCACCCGAACACAGATGAACGAATTGGTTGAAAAACTGACAAAATAATAAATGCGCCGATGGCGCATTTATTAATAGAGAGCAGAGAGCAATAAAAAGTTCAAAGTTCAGAGTTCAAAGTTCAAATGAATAAAGCAGCGCGCCATTGGCGCGCTTCATTGCTCTCTGCTATCTATAAAAAAAACACCGGCATTTGCCGGTGTTTTTTACATTTTTACAACAATATTATTTAACAGTTGTTGTTGCGTTACGATTCATTTTCCAAACGCTTTCACCGGTACCTTTGACCAATGGACGTTCTTTGCCATAAGAAATGGTGGAAATACGTTTAGAATCTATGCCATCGGCAACCAAGACCGATTTTGCGGCATTTGCACGACGCGCACCCAACGCCAAGTTGTATTCAGTAGAACCGCGTTCGTCGCAATTACCAGCAATCTGGATTTTTGTGTCGGCGTGATTCTTCATATACAAAGACTGGCCCAACAGGTTGTTGCGCGCTTCGTCGGAAATATCCGAAGAATTGAACGCAAAAAATACGCGTTGATCGTTCAAGTCAGCAGGTTCGACGATGCTGGAACCACCACAAGCGGCCAACAAACCAGCGACACCGGCTAACATAGCAAAGTTTTTAATTTTCATGAAAATACTCCCTTGAGTTTCTGTTGCTCGTGGTATAGTGTATAATGAAATGTTTGAAAAATCAAGGAAAAACAAAAAATGCAATGTGAAGAACTGCGGGATTTAGCGTTATCTGGGGTTTGTTGGGAAATAGGTGATGTGCCGTTTGCGTTGATACAATCGGCGGCGGTCCAAGCCGCAGCGCGCGTGGAAAACACGGCAACGGCGGCACGCAATCCTGCACACATCCAAGACATTGCAAACATTCGTACACCAACATCGGTTGTGCCACCAATTGCACCAACCATTGCGGTATCGGTCGATACCGCGCGGGCAATGGCCGCACGACCGGCGGACACAGGGTCACTGTGCCGCATGATTTCCGAATTCGGTCACCCATTGCGCGCGGCGGCAACAAATGTTGTTTTGCCACACATTGCCCCAAAACCAAATGGACTAGTTATCGTGACCGATATTCCCAGCGCCGATGATGATGCATCGGGCCAGATTTTAAGCGGCCCGGCCGGCGAATTATTGGACAAAATGCTGGCCGCAATTGGAATGTCGCGCGACAGCGTATCAATATTGCCGATGCTGTTTTGGCGCACACCCGGCGGGCGCACACCGACGCGTGATGAACTGGATTTGACGCGACCGTTTGTTGACCGCGCATTAGGATTTTTATCACCGCGTTTGATTTTAACACTGGGGACATTGCCGGCAACAGAAATCGCGGGCGCAAATTTGGCGCGAGCACACGGCGTTGTTGCAGACAGCCTGACCGGTATAAAATGTATGCCGATATTCCACCCAAATTACCTGTTATTAAAGCCCACGGCCAAGCGCGACGCATGGACCGCATTACAACAAATTCAAAATTTGTTGAAAAGTGCCGATAAATAGTTAATAATTTCTGCATAAATATCAAAGGAGTATACAATTAAACCTGCATTTAACCGTGATAATCGTCGGGATATGGGCCCGCGTATGAACAATCGGATTTTCGCAAAAACAGTTCAAGTAATCAGCGCTACCGGCCAGAATTTGGGCGTTATGCAGACATCTGCCGCGTTGCAGATGGCGATGGACGATGGGCTGGATTTGGTCGAAATCAACGCAAATGGCGCCGTGCCAATTGTGAAAATTATGGATTATGGCAAATTCAAATACGAACAGAAAAAACGCGCATCCGAGGCGAAAAAGAATCAAAAAACGGTCGAGATGAAAGAAGTTTGGGTCAAACCATTTATCGAAGAAAACGACCTGAACATAAAAATGAAAAAGGTTTTTGAATTCCTGGGCCAGGGTAACAAGGTTAAAATTGCCGTTATGACCCGTGGTTCGAAAAAGGTTTTGGCGCGTGGCAAGGATGCCGTGCCGGAATTATTTGCACGCATTATGGAATTGGTTGGCGACGCCGGCACATTGGAATCGCGATCCAAGCCGGACGAGCGCACGAAATCGATTATTGTGGCACCAGCCAGCAAGAAATAAAAAACGCGCCGGTGGCGCGTTTTTTTATAGAGAGCAATGAGTTGCGCCGTTGGCGCAATAAAAAGTTCAAAGTTCAGAGTTCAAAGTTCATCCGTCTTCGCTGGCGCTCCGCCGCGATAAAGAGAGCAATGTTTTTATTCCGTCATACCGGCGAAGGAGGGTCACCATTGCCCCGCAGTGACTTTATATTGGATTGCTTCGCTACGCTCGCAATGACAAGTTTTTATTTTTTTATTCTAAAACTCTATCACTTCATCACTATATCACTTACCAACTTTTCTTTGTGTTGTGGCGGGATAGAGCAGCGATGGGTGTTCGTTCAACGGCAAAGGGCGGCAAGTTGTACCAATAAAGCCAATCAATTGGAATATATTTAATCGGTATCGCCCGCATAACAGTCTTTGATATTCACCCGTGGTTAAATCCATTGCATTGCACATAAATACAACCGACAATCCCAGTTCCTGGCGGATTTGTTCTATTTCCAGTCCAATTCTCATAACGTCCCCCAAAAAGAAAACCACCAGAAAATTCAGGTGGTTGGAGGTTAAGAACTATAACTTATGAAATAGTGCCGTTTATTCAATATATTCACGAGCCCTCCAACCACATCGGTTGGAGTTTTTTACATCCCTGCGGATGCATAAGTTCAAGGTTCTTACACCCCACAGTGACAACACATCACTGCGACGAACATTATACAATTGTTTTGTTGAAAACACAAGTGACCATTTGTGCCCAGCGGGAACCACCACTACCCCGTCCACTGCGTGGACACCCCTTCGCCAGCGAAGGGGATTTTGATAAAGTCAACATCTTGTCATTGCGAGCGTAGCGAAGCAATCCAATGTAAAGTCCCTGCGGGGCAATGGATACCGGCCTGGTACCACCCACGGAATTTATCAATTCCGCGGGGCCCGGGCGCCGGTATGACGGAATAAAAACATTGCTCTCTGCTATCTGCTCTTTGCTCTCTAATAAAAATGCCGGCAAATGCCGGCATTTTTATTCGTGTCGCAGACTGTCAATTGGGTTTAATTTTGCGGCCTTTAATGCTGGTACGACACCAGACGCCAATCCAACAATCACCGCAACCGACACAGCCAAAATCGGTGGCCAAATTGAAAATGGAACATTATATCCCATCCACAGGCGTCCAACGCCCTGGGACAGGCCAACGCCCAGCACCAACCCCGCCATTGACCCCATAAACGAAATCAAAATCGATTCGGACAGAAATTGAATTATAATCTGGCGTTCACGGGCACCGATGGCCTTGCGTATACCGATTTCACGCGTGCGTTCAGCGACCGACACCAACATCATGTTCATAATACCAATTGCCCCCACCAACAACGACACAGCCGCAATTGCAATCAACAGCATTTTCATATAGCCAGTCACCGTGTTCATGGTTTCCATAACCTGTTTCATATCCATAATCTGGAAATCGTCGGCATCGGAATCCTTTAATTTATGGCGGCTGCGCAACAATTGTGTGATTTGTTCAATCACTAATGTATTATCGGCATCGGAATACAGTTTCAACGAAATCATCTGGACCGAATTCGGAAAACGACTGCCCGACAGACGCTTTTTCAATGTGGTAATCGGAATGATAACCATATCGTCTTGACTGCCCATGGCGGAATCACCCTTGGCCTTGGTCACGCCAATAACAACAAAGGGCGTGTTCTGAACGCGAATTACTGTTCCGATAGGATTGTCAGGCAGACCTAACTCTTCGGCCGTTGTGGGGCCAATTACGGCGTACGTAGACGCATTTCGCACCGCCGACGCATCAAAGAACGCACCTTTTTCAATTTCTATGTTTTGAACGGTGGTGTAACCGGGGTAAACACCCATCATTGATGTAGACCAGTTTTTGTTTCCATATACAACCTGGGCACCAGAATTTTGCACCGGGCTGACCGCGGCAACATCGGGCAATTTACCAATGTATTCGGCATCATCAATGGTCAATGTTTGACGATTACCACTGCGTACACCACCGGTTTGCGCCGCACCCGCACGAATGATGATTGTGCCAGTGCCCAGCGATGAAAATTGGTCCGTAATCTGTTTTTGCACGGTTTCGCCAACGGCGACCATAATCACCACCGCCATAACACCGATAACAATGCCCAGCACCGTCAAGAACGAGCGAATTTTATTCCCGCTGATGGACAACCACGATTCTTTGAAAATGTCATTAAAAGTCATATTACACCCCCATTACAACTTGTCGTCGGTTTTTGGCATTTTGCCATCGTAATTTATTCGGCCGTCGCGAATATGAATCAGACGGTCGGCATATTTTGCGATGTCAAATTCGTGCGTAATCATAACGATTGTTATTCCCAAATCACGATTTAATTCGGTAAAGAATTTCAAAATTTCATTACCCATTTTACTGTCCAATGCGCCGGTCGGTTCGTCCGCCAGAATCAGTTTCGGGTTCCCCGCCAACGCACGCGCAATTGCAACGCGTTGTTTCATACCACCCGACAATTGCGTTGGCAAATAAGATTCAAATTTTTCCAATCCAACGCGAGCCAACATTTCGCGCGCACGACGCACGCGTTCCGCCATGGGCAAACCGCGATACATCAACGGCAACATCACATTATCCAAAACGCTGCGTTTAGACAGCAAATCAAATTGCTGGAAAACAAATCCGATGTATTCATTTCGCACAACCGCCAATTCATCGGCCGTCATATTTGTAATGTCGCGCCCATATAGTTCATACACCCCAGATGTCGGTGTATCCAGCGCGCCAATGATATTCATACATGTGGATTTTCCAGACCCCGACGGCCCCATAATTGCAACAAATTCATGGGCGTGCACATCAAAATTTATGTCAAACAAAACCTGTTGTTCGCCCCCCAGTTCCACAGGAAAACTTTTACAAATATCCTGCATCGATATAATGATTTCTGATGTCTTTTTCATTCTGTTCCCTCGGCCATATATTATACACGCATTTTGGCGACAAACGAATAAAAAAACGCACCGTGCGGTGCGTTTTTTATCCCTACATTGGGCCGCCACCGGGGCCGCCCGGGCCGCCGCCCATACGGTTGGTGGTGTTGGTGGATTTTTGTCCAGTGCGGCCGATAACAATACGATCGCCATCTTGAATTTCATCGGAAATAATTTCTGTTTCGGTTGCCGTCACCAGGCCTTTGGTATACGGGACCAAAATTATCTTTCCGTCGCGCTGAATTGCCAGATGGTCGTTTGGTGTTGCGTCACCTGCATTATCAACAATGCCATCAAATTTACGCAAAACCAGCGCAGCATTTTGCACCTTGAATACATCTGTTTTATTTGAAACAACGATTGTCACAAATGCGGTCATTCCCGGCATCAAACGCAAATCAGAGTTATCAACATCAATCACCACTGTGTACACAACGACATTAGATGTTGTGGTTGGCGACAAACGAATCTGGCGCACAATGCCATCAAATGTTTGGTCTGGGTACGCATCAACGGTAAATGTGACGGGCTGGCTTTCTTTGATAACGCCAATGTCGGCCTCGGATACCGATGTTTCAATCTGCATCTGGGACAGGTCTTCGGCAATTTTGAATAAATCTGGTGTCTGGAATGATGCTGCAACGGTTTGACCAACATCAACCTCGCGCGAGATAACTGTTCCATCAACTGGGGATGTAATTGTTGCATAACCCAAATTTGTGACCGCGCGATCATATTGCGATTTCATACGGTTGACCGATTGTTCGGCTTGTTCGTATGTGGTTTGAGACTGTTCCATTTCGGCACGCGAAATAAACCCGGCGTTATACAGTGTTTTATTGCGGGTATATTCACTTTTCGCATAATTGCGCTGCGATTCCGCACTGACCAAGGACGCCTTGGCTTCATCAACCTGCGCCTGTAATACAGACGGTTCTATTTCCAACAGAACATCACCCTTTTTCACCTTGGAATTATAATCAACATATAATTTTTCAATGGTGCCAGATACCTGGGACCCAACATTCACTGTATTCAGTGGTTGAATTTCACCGGTTGCGGTCACGACCTGGCGCATATCACCACGGTTGATTGGCAATGTTGCCAATGGTTCTTCTTTTGGGGAACCGCCACCAAACAGTGCAAACGCACCCCACACAACGGCGACCAAAATTATAATCCACCATTTTTTACGCCAAATCCACCGAAATGCGCGACGCACAAACGACGGGCGCGCGGCTTTCACCACATTATTCTTCTGTTTCTGCTTCATTTGTGTTCTCTCCCTTTCCCATTTCCACCTTGATTTCACCGATGGCCAATGCAACCGCCGCACGTTTTGTAAACAAATCATATTTCGCGGCGTTGTTTTGTTTTTGTGCATCAACCAATTCAGATTGCGCCGTTTGCCAATCCAACATGGTTGCACGACCAACCCTGTACATACCCGCCGTGACGCGTTCACTTTCTGTGGCCGATGTCAACAGTGTTTCGGTCTGTTTCAACACGGTCTGGGCGGTTTTATAGTTTTGATATGCTGTAAATATATCCAATGTGGCCGAATCGCCGGTGGCGCGTTCCTGTTCAATTGCGGCGTCATAATTTGCCTGGGCCTGGCGAATGCCATACATATTTGCAAAACCCGCAAATATTGGCATAGACGCACGGATGCCAATGCTGCCACTGATTTTATCACTGCCGGCATTGAAATTTTCAGACGGTGTGTCGTTCCACGAAACTGAACCCGATGCCGAAATGCTGGGCAAATTTTTCAAGAACGACGCATTACGACGATGCCACGCGGCATCTTTGTTCGCCGCCGCCCGCAACAGGTCAGGGCGCTGTTTTTCGGCAACGCGTATCAATTCGTCAACGCTTTCAATTTCCGATGCGCGACCAAATTCCGACGGCATATCGGCAATTTCAATATTCTGGTTTGCCGAAAACGACAGTTTGCTCAACAGGGTTCCCTTGGCAATCTCGCGATTGTTTTTCGCGCGTTCCAGGTCCAAATTACGACTGGCCAATGTGGTTTCGGCCTTTAATACATCGGCCTTGGCGACCGAGCCTGCCTTGAATTTTTTTGATGCCGTGTCACGCGCGGTTTGCGCAACGGTGCGCAGACTTTCAGCACTTTTTACATCGGCGTCGGCATTTAACAAATTATAGTATGCACCAATTATGCCATATATGTAATTTTGAACATTTTCATCATATTCAAAACCGGCCGCGCGCCATGATGCCGTCAATTGATTTACATCGGCCAGACGTTTGCCAAAATCAAACAACAAATACGATGCCGATAATGATGCGCCATACGACCAATCACCCCATTCTTTGTTTCGATACGGTAATGACGCCGATGCAGATGCCGACACATTTGGCAAATAATTTGCATACCCGGCATTTTTTGCGAATCGTGCCGATTGCAACGCCATATATGACGCCGCCGTTGTCGGATTACGACACAATCCCAAATCAACCACCTGGGGCAAATTCAGACGTTCGGCCGGCACAGTTGTGCGTGTGGCGCAATCATCATCAGGCGCAGCAAACGCCAATGACGGCGCCAAACACAGTAATAACAGTGATATTTTCCTCATACATTCTCTCTTGCTCTGAATAGCATTTATTATAATATAATTTTTCTGTTGAATTACAATTTTTTTTTGCCTAATATGCGTTCACAGAACTTGGCCTGGTGGCAGAGTGGTTATGCAGAGGACTGCAAATCCTTGTATGCCGGTTCGATTCCGACCCAGGCCTCCAAAATATAATTCCTGCTTGTCAGGAATTTTATTTTTAGAGAGCAATGGATTGCGCCGCCGGCGCACTGCTTTATTCATTTGAACTTTGAACTCTGAACTTTGAACTTTTTAGTGCTCTCTATATATATAATTTGCATTTGAACTTTTTCCCCAGATGTCCTAGTATTGCGGTATGATTGAAACAATAACATTGACCGATTTTCGTAATCATAAATCTGGGCGAATTACAACGCACGGGCATCGCAATGTTATTATCACCGGGCCAAATGGTGCGGGAAAAACCGCCGTGCTCGAGGCCGTATCAATGTTATCCGGTGAACGGGGACTGCGCGGGGCGGGGTATAACGACATTGCGCGATTTGATGGTGCGGGCGGGTTTTCTGTTTTTGCGGTTCTGTCCGACGATACCGAATTATCTGTGTATTTTAATGCGGGCGATACAAATCGCCGTGCGCGAATTGATGGCGACAACGCAACATTGTCGGAACTGGGCGCGCAATTGCGTATGGTGTGGTTGACCCCACGCGAAGACAGATTATTTGTCGACAGTGCCGCCGACCGTCGCGCTTTTTTTGACCGTTTGGTTGCCAGTTTCGATGCCACGCACAATGGCCGCGTGGCACGCATTTCAAAATTATTATCTGAACGCGCATTTGCAATCAAAAGCGGGTGCGATGTGCATTGGTTGAACGCCATTGATAATCAAATTGCGGCCACCGCGGTGGCCATTGCCGATGCGCGAATTAAATATGCCGGCGAATTAAATTATTTTCTGGATGGGTGCGCGGTTTCGGTCACGGGAACAGTTGAAAAAATGCTGATTGATGGGGCGCCGGCCGCCGCCGCCGAACGCGAATATCTGGAATATTTGAAAAACAATCGTGAATTGATTGGCGACAAAATGGTGTTGGACGGCCCACACAAATCCGATTTTGGGGTGTTTAATTCGGCGCTGCGTCTGCCGGCGCATTTGACCAGCACGGGCCAACAAAAAACGGTATTGTTAAATATCATTTTAGCACATGCAAAATTGATACATGTAAAAACCGGCCGCCGCCCACTGATTTTATTGGACGAGGCCGCCGCCCACCTGGACGCCACCGCACGCGCGCGGTTGTTTGCGGAACTGGGCGCCGCCGATGCCCAGGTTTGGGCAACGGGTCTGGAACAGGGCGTTTTCACCGATGTGCCCGACGCCGTATTTGTCACTTGCACAAATGGCGAAATAAATAATATACTGGCGACGGAGAATTAAGATATGGCAAAAATTGATTATCAAACTTTGTTGGATAACGCATTGAAATCTGTTGTCAAAGACGCATTGATTCATGCGCAAGTAAATGGGCTGGGCGATGGAACACATTTTTTCATAACATTCAAAACGCGCGCGCCGGGCGTGGTGTTGCCGGATTTTTTGCGCATTCGTTATCCAGATATTATGACAATAGTGTTGCAATATTCTTATAATAACCTGCATGTGTCGGACAAAGAGTTTGGTGTTCAATTGACATTTGACGGCCGGCCATTTTTTATTCGCGTACCATTTTCCGCACTGGTTGAATTCAAGGATCCATCGGTTGATTTCATTTTGCCGTTTCACCCCAAAAGCATTACCGACGCCGACAATGATATGGAATTACCACTGGACGACCGCGCCGAAACCGTACCCGACCCGGGCCGCGTTGTATCACTGGATGAATTTCGTAAAAAACGACAATAAAAAACGGGGCAAAAGCCCCATTTTTTATTAGAGAGCAAAGAGCATCCGTCTCCGCTGGCGCTCCGCCACGATAAAGAGAGCAGAGAGCAATGAAAGATAGTAAGTGAAAAAATGTTTCACTGGCAATGACCGTTTGATGGTCCATTGATAACATTTACTATAATTTTGCCACCTTGTCCGGTCTTAATCCATTCTAATGCCGCAATACGACCAGCGATATGTTTTTTATCTTGTTCATTATCTAAATGCAATTCCTTCATCAGACGAATTGTATTATCAATAGATTCGATAATTTCCGGTGTCAGAATTTTACTTTTTAACATAATCTCGTCCTTTGGCTGTTTGAAAAAACGGGGCGAAATGCCCCGTTTTTATTTCTTTTCTTTTTCATTGTTCAGATAGTTTTCCAACCAATGATTATCAAAATTTAATTTTTGAACATCACGGTTTTTCAACAATTTCTGTTGCAATGGAATTGTGGTTTTTACACCTTCGATAACGAATTCGTCCAGCGCACGCGCCGCACGCATAATGCATGCACTGCGCGATTGTGCATGAACAATCAATTTTGCAATCATTGAATCGTATGTTGGCGGTATGGTGTATCCGGTGTAAACCGCGCTGTCCACGCGAACACCCAACCCACCAGATGGCGCATATAATGTAATTGTGCCCGGGTTTGGAATAAAGTTTTCCGGATCTTCGGCATTGATGCGGAATTCAATTGCGTGGCCGTGTGGAACAATGCTGGCCTGGGTATATCCCAATTTTTCACCCGCCGCAATGCGGATTTGTTCGCGTACCAAATCAACACCATATACCATTTCGGTGACCGGGTGTTCCACCTGTAATCTGGTGTTCATTTCCAAGAAATAGAATTTACCATCCTGGAACATAAATTCAAATGTACCGGCGTTTGTATAACCCATTTTTTTCGCGGCAGATTTGCATACCTCTATCATATCGTCGCGCTGTTTCTGGGTCAGGGCGGCAGCGGGGCATTCCTCCATTACCTTTTGGTTTTTGCGTTGCAACGAACAATCGCGTTCACCAAAAATCACAACATTGCCATGCGTGTCACCTAAAACCTGGAATTCAATATGACGCGGGTGCAACAACAATTTTTCCATATACAATGTGTCGTCACCAAAACCACTGCGTGCCTCGTTCTTGGTAATTTGAAATGCCGCCGGCATATCATCGGGGCCCATTACCGCGCGCATACCGCGCCCACCACCACCGGCCGCGGCCTTTAACATAACGGGGTATCCGATTTTCTCGGCCCATTTTAATGCATCTTCGACCGTGTCAACCGCACCATCAGACCCCGGCACAACCGGCAGACCGCATTCAATTGCGGTGTGTTTCGCGTTGACCTTGTCCCCCATTTTGGTAATCATTTCAGGCGACGGCCCAATCCAAATCATACCATGCTGTATAACCTTTTGTGCGAAATCCGCGCGTTCTGATAAAAAACCATACCCGGGATGAATTGCATCAGAATTGGTCAACAACGCCGCCGTTAAAATTGCAGATTCATTCAGATAAGAATCCTTGGACGGGCCGGGGCCAATACAAACAGATTCATCGGCCAATTGAACATGCATTGCATTTTTATCAACGGTTGAATACACCGCGACGGTACGAATGCCCATATCACGACACGCACGAATAATGCGTAATGCAATTTCGCCACGATTTGCAATTAAAACTTTCTTTATCTTTGACATGATTATTCAATAATAATTATAGGTTGATCAAATTCAACCGCGGCACCATCAGACACCAATATTTCTTTGACGACCCCTTCGCGGTCAGATTTAATTGGGTTAAATGTTTTCATTGCCTCTATCAACGCGACGGTATCGCCCACATGCACGGTGGCACCAACACTGGTAAATGGTTTTGCACCGGGTTCTGGCGCCAAATAGGCGACACCAACCATAGGCGATTTTAATGCATTGCTATTCTCTGCGCGCGTCGCTGCTGGTGCACACTTTGCGTTTACATCGGTTGTCGCAACACCAGATACCGCAACAGCCGTCTGTTTAGACAAATGAATATGTTTACGATAAACACCAAACAAAAACTGGCGTTCTAATTCCAATTCTGTGATTCCCATGTCGTCCATGATTTTAGACATAGATTCAACAGTTGCACGAAAAGACATAATTTACATCCTTTTATAATTACCGTATGTTGTCGGAATTTTACCATAATCATCACACTTGTCAAGGGACAGGGTCATATCCATACCCACCACCCGGCCGGCACCGCATTATTCGGCGCAGTGCCATAATTCCCCCACGCAGCGCCCCATATTTTTCAATTGCAGTGGCGGCATATTGGCTGCAACTGGGGGTAAAACGGCATGCCGCTCGGCCACCAATAAAAGGTGAAATGGCACATTGATATGCGCGCACCATAAAAATGGCCACGCGACGGCACACAGTTGAAAAAATTGATTTCTGATTATTCGGCATCGCCACCCGCCGTGCGTGCAATATAATGCAACGCGCGCGCCATGGCGGCACGACCATCATCGCGCGATGCATCACCAATTGCGTGGCGCGCAATAAAAACATAGTCCATATTCGGCAATAAACGCGATTCATGCGCGCGCACCCAATCGCGCATTTTCCGCTTGGCCAGGTTGCGGTCAACGGCATGACGGAATGTTTTTTTTGTCGCAGTAAACCCAACACGCGGGTCATTTGGGAACTTGGCTGGTTTGGCACGTACAATAAAAAACGCGCTTAATGCCTTGGGATTTTCATCCATCATTATAAAATCGTCATGATTCTTGATAGTATTTCTCATGCCGGGTATCATATCACAATCTGGTAATAATCAAATAAAAAAGCATATTTTTTGCGTTTGGTACTCTTGATTTTTGTCATTTCTGGTTTTATAGTGCGAAAAAATACAACCAAAGGCTGAAAAAATGTACAATTGGCTGATGAAATTCTTCTCGGCAGACATGGCGATTGATTTGGGTACCGCAAATACATTGATTTATGTCAAGGGTCGCGGAATCGTTTTGAACGAACCATCGGTTGTTGCGGTTGCCGAAAACCGCCTGATGGGGCGCAAGGAAATTTTGGCTGTCGGGGCCGAGGCTAAACAAATGTTGGGGCGTACGCCCGGCACAATTACCGCGGTTCGTCCATTGCGCGACGGCGTTATTGCCGATTTTGAAGTGGCCGAAGAAATGATAAAATTCTTTATCCGCAAAATTCACCGCAAAAACCCGTTGGCGGCGCCATTGATTATTATTTGCGTGCCATCATGTGCAACCCAGGTGGAACGCCGTGCTATTCAAGAAGCGGCCGATGCCGCCGGTGCACGCAAGGTTTACATTGTCGAAGAATCAACCGCGGCCGCTATTGGTGCGGGGTTGCCGGTGGAAAAGCCTGTGGGGTCTATGGTTCTGGATATCGGTGGCGGCACGACCGAGGTTGCGGTTATGTCACTGGGTGGCATTGTGTATTCAAATGCTGTACGTACCGCGGGCGACCAAATGGATTTGGACATTATTGATTTTGTTCGAAAAAATAAAAATCTGTTAATTGGTGAAAACGCGGCCGAAGAAATAAAGAAACGTATAGGCACCGCCGTTATGCCCAAAGACAAGGCGAACGAATTGACCATGAAAATAAAGGGTCGCGATTTGCTGTCGGGAACACCACGCGAAACGGTTATTACCGAATCACAAATCGCGACGGCACTGGCACAAACGGTAACAAAAATTGTCGACACCGTGCGTCAGGCATTGGAATTGACACCACCAGAATTGTCGGCCGACATTGCTGATTTGGGTATTGCAATGACCGGCGGCGGTTCATTATTGCGCGGGCTGGATGCGGCGATACGCGCAGCAACGGGATTGCCGGCGTTCTTGGTTGATAACCCATTGGCGTGCGTTGCATGTGGTTCTGGCAAAATGTTGTCAAGTTTGGATAAAAACAAACACATTTTGCAAACGATGTATTAAAAAACGCCCACATGGGCGTTTTTTAATAAAAGTTCAAAGTTCAGAGTTCAAATGAATAAAGCAGTGCGCCATCCGGCGCACACATTATTTTTATCACGGCGGAGCGCAGCGGCGACGGATGAACTTTGCACTTTGGTATTTGAACTTTTTTAATGTTGCAATCGGGAAAAACTTTGTTATAATGCGCGATGTTCGGGTGGTTAGCTCAGTTGGTTAGAGCGTTACGTTGACATCGTAAAGGTCGTTGGTTCGAGTCCAATACCACCCACCACAAATTTTCAC
Organism: uncultured Alphaproteobacteria bacterium; assembly: GCA_934255455.1. Lineage (GTDB taxonomy): Bacteria > Pseudomonadota > Alphaproteobacteria > Rs-D84 > Rs-D84 > Enterousia. Next base: position 58,594 of record CAKQNS010000001.1, on the reverse strand, counting down.
CGCAGCGTCGGACAAGGAATATAAAATTATTGGAAACAGAAACAATGCGAATGCAGAACTAATCTTGAATAAAAATTTCTGACGGGATTCTGTGCGACGCCCCGTTGGGCGTCGCATTTTTATTAAAATAAACGGGGCACAATTTATGACAAACAAAAGCAATAAATATTTAATTACATCTGCATTACCATACGTAAATGGTGAATTGCATCTGGGGCACTTGATTGGCTGCTTGTTGCCATCGGATATCTATGCACGTTTTTGCCGTGCACGCGGGCGTGACGTATTGTACGTTTGTGGGGCGGACGAACACGGTACGCCGGTTGTTGTTGGTGCGGCGGCAAATGGTATGTCAATTCCAGATTATGCAAACAAATGGTATGAAAAACATTTGCGCGCGGTGCATGATTTCAACCTGTCGTTTGACCTGTATGGGCGCACGCATACCGAACGCCAAGAAAAACTGATTCACGAATTGTTCGCGCGCTTGGACGCCCAAGGATTGATTGAGGAACGCGAAACACTGCAACCTTATTCGGCAACCGATAATATGTTTTTGGCCGACCGCCAGTTACTGGGCACATGTCCAAAGTGTGGCTATGAAAACGCACGCGGTGACCAATGTGACAAATGTGGCGCCACATACGAAGTGGACGAATTAAAAAATCCGCGCAGTGCGATTTCTGGGGCCGCTGACGTTGAAATGCGCCCAACCAAAAATCTGTTCTTTATGGCATCACGCGTGGAAAACACATGGCGCGAGTGGTTAAAATCGCACGCACCAAAATGGTCCAAGACCGCCAGTGCGATTGCATTGGGTTGGGCCAGCGAAGGTCTGCGCGACACATCAATCACACGCGATTTGCCGTGGGGAATTTCGGTCAATAAACCTGGATATGAAAACAAGGTGTTTTATGTATGGTTTGACGCACCCTGGGGATACGTTTCAATTTCCCAGGCCGCGCGTGAAAATTGGGCCGATTGGTGGAAAAACCCAGACGCACACTATGCACAATTTATGGGCAAGGATAATGTAAAATTCCACGCGGTATTTTTCCCAGAACAGCAACTGGCGATGAACGACGGATGGAAAACCGTGGATATGTTAAAGTCCATGAATTTCCTGAATTTCGAAGGGGGCAAGTTTTCCAAATCTGAAAAACGCGGTGTGTTCTTGGACGGCGCGTTGGAAATCGCACCGGCGGACGCATGGCGTTATGCGCTGATTGCGTCGGCCCCCGAAACAGACGACACCGATTTCACATTTACGCGATTTGCCGATATCGTGAACAAGGATTTGAACGGTATGCTGGGGAATTTTGTTTCACGCGTTTGTAAATTAACCGCGAAAAATTTTGGTACGGCTGTGCCGGCGGCTGGGGAATCTGATCCAGAACTGGACGGCCATATAAATGAAAAATTATCTGAATTGACAGTCGCGCTGGACGCGTGCGAATTCCGCAATGCGGTTGCGGCATTGCGCGCATTATACGCGATTGGCAATGAATATATGACGCGGTGCGAACCATGGACACTGGTAAAAAATGGCGACATGGCTGGGGCCGCGGCGGTGCTGAACAAATGTTTCCAGTTGATTGATTTGTATGCGCGCGTATCTGCGCCATTTATACCAAATGCCGCGGAAAAAATGCAGGGTATTTTTGCAGATAAACATGATATGACGTGGCCAGACGCGTTTGAATCCCGTATCGCCGATGGTGCAGAATTTGTCGTACCTGAAAATTTATTTGCACGCATTGATGATGAAACCGTTGAAAGACTGACCGCAGAATACGCCCCACGCGATGAAAATAAAATCGTGCCTGTTGTTGCAAAAATTGTTGCGGTAAAAAATCATCCAACTCGTGAAAACCTGCATATCTTGACAGTGGACGATGGCACAAATCACGATTTGCAAATCGTATGTGGTGCGCCAAATGTGCGCGCGGGGTTGATTGGCGTTCTGGCCCCGGTTGGCGCAACATTGCCAAATATGAAAAAACCAATATCCCAGCGCACTGTTGCCGGCACAGAATCGTTTGGCATGATGTGCAGTGGCGCGGAACTGGGCATAAATGACAATGGCGATGAAATTATTGAACTGGGCGCAGACGCCAAAATCGGCGATGCGTATGTGAAATAATATGGAACACGAAAAACTGGTTTTAATGTCATGTTGTGCGCCATGCAGTGCCGGCGCAATTCAACAGTTGGCAAATGGTGAAATTGCGGGTGTGGACGATTTTATCGTGCTGTTTTTCAACCCGAATATTTTCCCAGAATCAGAATACACTAAACGCCTGAATGAACAAATCAAGTATTGTGAAAAACTGGGCGTAAAGTATGCCGTTGGCAATTATGACCATGCGGCATGGCGCGCACATATTGCGGGTTTGGAACAAGAGCCCGAACGTGGCGCACGATGCAGCCGGTGCTTCGAATTTCGGTTTCAATATGCTGCCGCGTTTGCCCGCGCGCACGGATACACCGCGGTGGCGTCCGTATTTGGCGTATCGCGTCACAAAGACCAATCACAGGTTGACGCCGCGGGGCAGGGCGTGCTGGGCGCATGCTATGTACCAATAAAATGGAATGAACAATTACGCCAACAAATTGGGCGTGGGTCTGATTTTTACCGTCAAAATTATTGCGGTTGCGAATTCAGTATTCGCAAAGTATAATTCATATTGAATTTAACAAAGGAATAATTATGTCACGCATATTTGTTTTCCCTGGCCAGGGTGCCCAGGCTGTTGGAATGGGGCGCGAACTGTATGAAAATAATGCCGCTGCACGCGCCGTATTTGACGAGGTGGACGACGCATTAAACCAGAAATTATCAGATATTATTTTTAACGGCCCAATGGACGAATTGACATTGACCGCAAATGTTCAACCAGCGATTATGGCAACATCTATTGCCATGTTGCGTGCATCTGGCGAAAAATTACCGGAATATGTCGCGGGGCACAGTTTGGGTGAATATACCGCCTTGTGCGCGGCGGGCGCATTATCGTTGGCGGACACGGCGCGGTTGCTGCGCGCACGCGGAAACGCGATGCAAAGTGCGGTGCCGGTGGGGCATGGTCTGACCGCGGTGATTTTGGGATTAGATATTGATGTTGTGCGTGATATTTGCGCAAAAACCGATTGTGATGTTGCAAACGACAATTGTCCAAACCAGGTTGTTGTATCTGGCGCCAAAGATGTGGTCGAGGCGACACTGGCCGCGGCCAAGGATGCGGGCGCGCGTCGTGCAATGCCATTGGCGTTGTCGGTACCCGTACATTGCCGAATTCAGGCACCAGCCGCCGATGCAATGCATGCGGCGTTGGCGCACATTGAAATTGCACAACCACGCGCCACATTTATAGCAAATAAAACCGCCGAACCAATGACGGATGTGAACGAAATCAAGGCCGAACTGGTATACCAAATGACGCACGGTGTGCGTTGGCGCGAAACGGTTATGACCATGCATCGCCTGGGCATAACCGAGCAGGTTGAAATCGGACCGGGCAATGTTTTAACGGGCCTGGCATCCAGAATTTGCCCAGAAATAAACGCAATAAAATTGGAGATATAATTATGTTTGATTTAACAGGACGCGTTGCGCTGATTACAGGTGCAACCGGTGGAATTGGTGGTGCAATTGCACACAAAATGCGTGACGCGGGCGCAACGGTTGTTGTGTCGGGTCGCAATATAGCAAAACTGGAATCTGAATTTGGTGGTGATGGATTTATCAAATTACCATGTGACCTGGCGGCCGAAGGCGGCGCGGTTGAATTGGTTATGAATACAATAGAGGCCGCCGGTAAAATCGACATTTTAATCAACAATGCCGGTATTACCAAGGATACATTGCTGATGCGTATGTCCGACGAACAATTCGACGATGTTATCAACACAAACCTGCGTGCATGCTTTAAAATGTGCCGTGCGGCGATTATGCCGATGATGAAGAATCGTTTTGGCCGCATTATAAATATGGCGTCTATTATTGGTGTTATCGGTGGCCCGGGCCAGGCAAACTATGCCGCGTCCAAGGGGGGAATGATTGCAATGACAAAATCCATCGCGGCCGAGGTTGCATCGCGCGGCATCACCGCGAATTGTATTGCACCAGGATTTATCCAGACCCCAATGACGGATGTTTTGCCCGATGAATTAAAGAAAACTTATCTGGCACAAATCCCAGCCGGTCGTTTCGGCATGCCCGACGACATTGCAAACGCGTGCGTGTTCTTGGCATCTGACGAGGCATCATATATCAATGGCCAGACATTAAATATCAATGGTGGTATGGGGCGTTTTTAATAAATGACCGAATTTGATGTAATCATTATTGGTGGCGGACATGCGGGCGTCGAAGCGGCGGCGGCCGCCGCGCGTCGTGGGGCACAAACATTGTTGATAACACAACGCGAAACAGACCTGGGCGCGATGTCGTGCAACCCCAGTATTGGCGGCCCCGGTAAATCACAAATGGTTGCCGAAATTGACGCAATGGGTGGCGTTATGCCACGCGCGGCGGATGCGGCGGGAATTCATTTTCGAACCCTGAATGCATCACATGGTGCGGCAACGCGCGCATTGCGTGCACAAATTGACCGCGAAATGTATCACAATGCGGTGGTGAAAATTTTGGCGGAATTGCCGGGGCTTGCCATTAAATTTGAAAAGGTTGTATCACTGGATTTACAAAATAAAATTGTAAATGGCACATATTCGGCGCGCGCAATCGTACTGACCACGGGAACGTTTTTAGGGGGTCTGGTTACGCGCGGCACGGAAAAGATTGCGTCGGGGCGCCTGCAAGACGATGGCACATACCAAGAAAACGATACCGTAATATCGGGCGTGTTACGCGAAAATGGTTTCAAATTATTGCGCCTGAAAACGGGAACGCCGGCACGAATTTATCGCGACAGTATTGATTTTTCCGTGTGTGAATTGCAACCGGGCGACACGCCGCATGATTGGTTTTCCGCGCCAAATGCGGACAATAATTATTCTGCGGTATGCTATATCACGCATACAACCGAAAAGACACATCAAATAATTCGCGACAATATTGCAAATGCCCCAATGTACAATGGTGACATTCGTGGTACTGGCCCGCGTTATTGCCCAAGCCTAGAAGACAAGGTCATGCGTTTTCCAGACCACGCGTCCCACCATGTTTTTCTGGAGCCCGAGGGATTGCACAGCGATTTGATTTACCCCAACGGCATTTCAACCAGTTTTGGCACAGATATCCAGGACGCGTGGATTCGCACCATTCCAGGTTTGGAAAACGCACGCATTGCACGTTATGGATATGCGATTGAATACGATGCGATTGATGCGCGTGCACTGAATAGTACACTCGAATCACGCGACGCACCGGGCATATTTTTTGCCGGCCAGATAAATGGCACATCCGGATATGAAGAGGCCGCCGCCCAAGGTATCGTTGCCGGTGCGAACGCCGCCGCGCGTGCACTGGATGCGCCGTGGTTAAACCTAAATCGCACGAATGCGATGATTGGCGTATTGATTGATGACATTACAACATTGGGTGTTGACGAACCATATCGTATGTTTTCATCACGCGCGGAATATCGGTTAAATCTGCGTGCGGATAACGCGATTGCGCGTCTGGGCGATATGGCGGTGGAATGTGGTCTGATTGCGCCCGCGCTACGCAACGCAAAAATGGCACTGCATGCGGCGGAAATGGATGAAAACGATAAATTCTATACCGGGTATATTTCCCGCAACGCGCGCGAGATTGCATCCATGCGCCGTGATATGGAATTAAAGATTCCGCGCGATATAGATTACGCAAATATGCCGGGGCTGACCAATGAATTGGTTGAAAAATTGACCGCGGCGCGGCCGGAAAACATTGCGGCACTGTCGCGAATTCCGGGTATGACACCGGCGGGTATTATGGTTGTAATGCGAAAAATTAAATGCTGATTACAATGTAATCAGCATTTCTAATTTATCCTGGCATTTAATGATTTCAGAATTCACGGTGGACAATTTTTCAGCGATATCACCGGACGCATTTTCACCCAACATTGCCGCGGTCAATTCTTTTTGTTCGGCGCGCAGACGTTTCAAATAATTTTGCAATTTCAATGAAACAATATATTTTTCTGCCGCCGCCGCATCCAGATTTAATTCCGGCGCATCACCATCCAGCGATATTTTCAGTGTTCCCAAAAATTCTGCATATCGTTCGGCAATTTCCGGATACTTGTTTGTGATAAATACCAATGTGTTGCGCGTAATTGCATCAATTTCTGGCACCGCAATTTCAGGCGCCGATGTTTTGCGTGACCATTTGTGCCACTGGTTAAATTTACGCGAATTGTATTCGTTTTCGTATTCTGCGCGCAGGGCCGCATCCGTAATTTTCTCGGTTTGTGATTTCAAGAATTTTTCCGCCTGGGCGCGACCGCCCGGGGTTGATACAATATAGTTTTTATTCGCAATATCCCATATAAAATCGGTCAAGCCCGTTGCATTATCAATAATCGCGCGCATTGCGGCATCGCCCGATTTTTTCAGGATTTCATCGGGGTCCTTGCCCCCCGTCACAAATGCAAATCTGACATCCGAATTATCATGAATAAAGGGCAATACCAAATTTGCGGCACGCGTCGCGGCCTTTTGCCCGGCGGTGTCACCGTCAAAGCAAAATACGATGTTTCTGTTTGCCTTGCACAGGATTGCAATATGATCTTCGGTCAGGGCCGTTCCCAATGGCGCGACCGTTTCGGGGAAACCATGACACTGCATTTGAATGGCGTCTATTTGACCCTCGACAATAATGGTGCGATTGTTGCGATGGATGTTTTCGCGGGCAAAGTTAAATCCAAAAATCGTTTTGCGTTTATGAAATATTTCCGTATCCGCGGTGTTGATATATTTGGGTTCGGATCCATCCAGACTGCGCCCTGAAAACGCCACAACCTGGCCACGGGCGGAAAAAATCGGAAACATCAATTTATCGCGAAAGAAATCATACATCCCGTATTCGCCGCGCCGGCACAGCCCCGTACCAATCAAAATATCTTGTTTCGTATTTGCAAATTTATTTGCGATTAAATTATTTTTTGGCGCATATCCCAAACGATATTTTTTTATCATTTCGTCGGAAAATCCGCGCCCACGGATATATTCCAATGCAACCGCACCCGCGGGCGTGAATAATTGCTTTTGGTATTCCACCGCCGCCCGTTCGGTAATGTCAAAATACGATTCTTCGCGTTTGACGGCCGCTGGGTCACGCGGTTTGAATTCTGGCAATTTCATACCCGCCATATCGGCCAATTCTTTGATTGCGTCAACAAAACCAACATTTTCAGATTTCATTGTGAACGAAATAATGTCGCCGTGTTCACCACAACCAAAACAGTGATAGAAACCCTTGTCCTCGTTCACGGAAAAACTGGGTGTTTTTTCATTGTGAAATGGACAACATCCCCAGTAATTTTGCCCCTTTTTCGTCAATGGCACGCGCCGTGACACCACATCCACGATTGACAATCGCGTGCGCAGTTCATCGGTAAAGTTTTTATCGTAATTTGCCATTACTTTGTTTTCTTGCGAAACCGGGTGGATGGTTTCTTGTTATTTATCAATTCAATTGCGGTTGCCAGGTCGGGTTGTTCCTTGACCGATACATTTACGCGATTTGATGAAATGTATGCGCCATACCGACCGGTCGGATAAAAGTAAATAATCTGGTCTGTTGCCGGATTTTTACCCAGTTCGATTGGCTCGGCCTTTTTGGGGCCGCCCGCCAATAATTCGCGCGCCGCGTCCAGTGTGATTGTTTCCGCCGTATATTGTTTTGCCGCGGCGTTTTTCTTGCCATCGGTCACATACGGGCCAAAACGTCCCACACGGAACGAAATACCATCACCCAAATCAACAGACGCATTTGCGGGCTTTGCCGCGGCGTCCGCCGTATCTGATGTTGGTGCGGTGACATCCGATAAACGTTGTGTGTAATTACATGTTGGGTAATTTTCGCACCCGATAAACGCACCAAATTTTGATAATTTTATCCCCAGTTTTCCACCACACTTTGGACATTTATCATTACCATCTGGGAACAGGTGATTGTGCATAACACTGTTTATCTGGTCAATAATTTCGGTTGTTTTTACGCCACGCGCACCATCAATCATACCCTCGGTTGGTGTCCAGAACGCGCGCAGTGCGGCGATTTTATCCTGTTTGCCATTTGACACATCGTCCAGGGTATCTTCGGTCTTTGCGGTGAAATTCACATCGACCAATTCATCAAAATATTTGGCCAGATACGCCGCAATAACCCATCCGCCCGATGTCGGATGAAAACGACGTTGTTTATCTTGTTCAACATAACCACGGTCAACAATCGTTGACATAATTGTTGCATACGTTGATGGACGACCGATTCCCAATTCTTCTAATTTTTTAACCAATGACGCCTCGGTATAACGGGCGGGGGGTTGTGTAAAGTGTTGTTCGGGTGTCAATTCAGTTATTGTCACCGCGTCACCCACCGACAACGGTGGCAATTTTGATTCGTTTGCATCCGCATCATCATCGCGTGATTCGGTATAAACACGCATAAAACCATCAAATGTGCGGGTGGTACCAACGGCGTGGAAAATCGCGCTGTGTGCATTGTTTTCAATATCTGCGGCAACACTGTCAAATTCGGCATTGGTCATTTGACACGCAATTGTACGTTTCCAAATCAGGTCGTATAACTTGGCCTCGTCCCCGGTCAGTTTCGGGGTGGCACCATCAAAGTGCGTCGGGCGAATTGCCTCGTGCGCTTCCTGGGCATTTTTGGATTTAGTGACATAAATGTTCGGATTTTTTGGAACAAATGCATCGCCGTATGTGCGACCGATGTACGCGCGAATTTCATTTACCGCATCCGCCGACAAATTTGTCGCATCCGTACGCATATATGTGATTAAACCCTGTTCATACAATTTTTGGGCGGTTGCCATCGTGCGTTTTGATGCAAAGTATAATTTACGCGCCGCTTCCTGTTGCAGGGTGCTGGTGGTAAATGGGGCGGCGGCACGACGCGATGTTTTTTTCTTGTCAATTGCAATAACCGTGCACGCAATTTCTGGTGTGCCGATTTGTGACAAAATTTCATCCATTTGAGATTTATTCCCAATGGTCATCTTTTCAATTTTTTTACCCGCCGCCGAAATTAAATTCGCATTAAACGCCGCATCATTCGCGCGGCACGCGGCACCCAGCGACCAATATTCAACGGGTTTGAACGCTTCTATTTCGCGTTCGCGGTCAACGACCAGTTTTACCGCAACCGATTGCACACGACCGGCCGATTTACCCAAATTGCGGCGCCACAGCAATGGCGAAATACCAAATCCAATCAGGTAATCCAACGCGCGACGAACCATATATGCATCAACCAAATTCTGGTCTATTTCACGCGGATGTTCAATTGCCGCCATAACGGCCTTTTTCGTAATTTCGTGAAACGCAACGCGATAAACCGGTTTACCCGCCAACACCTTTTTCGCGGTCAAAATATCCAGAATATGCCATGCAATAGCCTCGCCCTCGCGATCAGGGTCGGATGCCAGATACACCGCATCGGCCTTTTTTAATTCATCGATAATCAGTTTAATTTGCTTTTCCTTGCCCGGCATAATTTGCCATTTCATATCGAAATTATGCGCGGTATCAACACTGCCATTTTCCGGCACCAGGTCGCGAACATGCCCAACCGACGCAATCACGCGCCAGCCCGCACCCAGATATTTCTCAATCGTTTTCGCCTTGGATGGTGATTCCACAATCAGTAAATTCATATCGTTCTAACTCCCCTTGGCAGATAATTGTTGATCTTTGTGAATATGTGCATTCTGGGCCAGACCAAATCCAAACATCAGTGATAACAGACTGCTGCCGCCAAAAGACATCAACGGCAATGGCACACCGACGGTCGGCATCAGCCCCAGCACCATGGAAATATTTATAAAATAATAAATGAAAAAGTTCAACATAAAACCAAAACAGATAAGTTGCCCAAATCTATTCCGACATGTTTTTGCACACCAAAATAATACCAAAATTATCCAAGTATACACCGCAATCAACGCAAACGCACCGATAAAGCCTAATTCTTCGCCCAGCATTGTGAATATAAAATCGGTTTGCTTTTCTGGTAAAAATGATTGTTGTGATTGCGAGCCACGCAAATACCCCTTGCCCGTCATCCCCCCAGAACCAAATGCGATTTTTGCCTGGTTTATCTGCCAACCAGCACCCGTTGCGTCATGGTCGGGGTTTACAAATGTGATGATTCGGTCGCGCTGGTATTCATGCAAACCACCATACCAAACCGCAGGCATTGCAATTACGCCCAAAATAATTGCGATAATAAACCATTTCTTTTGCGCGCCAACGATATAGAACACACCAACAGTAATCATTCCCATTGACAATGCCGTACCTAAATCTGGTTGTGCAACAATCAGACCGAACGGCACCAACAACATTGCAATTGGCACCAGGTAATTTTTTATCTGGGATAATTCCACAGAATTCATCCATGCAAAATACCGCGCCAATGCCAGCACCAGCGCAATTTTAATAAATTCCGATGGTTGAATATGAATAAATCCCAGGTTCAGCCACCGCTGGGCCCCCATGCCGGTATGTCCCACAAATGTGACCAAAATTATCATTATCAATGCAACCGCATAAATAACATACGCCGATTTAATCCATGTTTTTATGTTCGTAAATGCAGCAAAGAAAAACACACCAAAACCCAATAAAATCTTTACCAATTGTGACAGTGCAAACGGTCGCCATGCGCCACCGCCCGCCGAAAACAACACAACTATGGATGTTGCCAAAACCAAACACATTGGTATGAACAACGCCACGGAAAATCGTGATAGTTTTTCCGACAATGTCATCATACTGGCATTAGAAACGCGTGTTTGTCGTGTCATTTTTTATTTTTCCCACCCAATAAATTGCGCATTACCGCCGCCGCGGTGCGCGCGGCCTGACCACTGCCGCCACTGTGTTCGGTAATAACACATACGACATATTTCGGATTTGTGGTTGGTGCATATCCAACAAACAACCCATGATTGCGCATGTGCCATTTTAATTGTTCGTTGGTCAAAACACCACTTTTTCGTTCGGCCTTGGAAATGCTGCGCACCTGGGATGTTCCGGTTTTGCCGCCCATTTTTGCGCCACCAACATTTATCGCACTGCCGGCGGCGGTTCCACCGGAACGCGTCACCTGTTCCAAACCATCCAAAACATATTTAATGTTTTTAGCCTGTAATCCCAATGCATCAAATTTAGGTTTGGCATCTGTCACCATTAAACGCGGCATAACCACACGATTAGAAACCGTACGCGCCATCATTACCGCTAATTGCAAACAATTTGCCAGAATAAATCCCTGGCCGATGCCGGAAATAATAGTGTCACCGTGAACCCAATGATACCCGATTTGTTTTTCTTTCCAATATCGGTCGGGAATAACACCCGCCATTTCGCGCGATAAAATACCATCCATATATTTTTCGGTAAATCCCAATTTTACCGCCATGGCGCGAATTGCATCAATACCAATGCGCAATGCCACCTGGTAAAAATATATGTCGCACGAATGTTTCAGTGCGCCCGCCAAATCAACCCAACCGTGACCGTGGGCCTCCCAGCAATGATAACGGCGGTCACCGTAATCCCAATGCCCCGGACAGAATATTTTTTCATTTGGTGTAATTGCACCCGATTCCAGCCCCGCCAACGCAACAACTATTTTGAATGTTGACCCGGGTGGGTACAGACCCTCGACCACCTTGTTCATAAATGGTTTGGCCGTATCATTTCGTAATGATGCAATATATTCATCACCATCGTCGGCACCGAATTCATTAGGATCAAAACTGGGCGTTGAAACCATTGCCAAAATATTACCGGTTTCAACATCCATTGCAACACCACATCCCGCGCGATGCGCCGTCAATGCGTCATATAACGCGCGTTGTGCACCATCATTTATGGTTGTTTTAATATCATCACCGGCGATTGGCACAATGTATTGCGATTTATCTTCGCCCGTGACGCGGCCAGTGGCATTGGTTATCATAACCGTTTGACCGGGCGTGCCGGATAATTCATCATTAAAACGTTTTTCCAATCCAGTGATTCCGGTTGTAAAAAACGGCGCACTGGCAACGGGTCTGTCTGGGGCACCAACATACCCAAACACCTGGGCGCCGGCGGGCCCCATTTCATATACACGGGCATAACCACTGGCCACGCGCAACCCGGGCAGGTTGCGTGCCTGTAATTTCGCTAATTTTTCCCAATTTGTATTTTCACTGACTAATGTTGGTTGGAATCGCGGTTGTTTTTTTATACGCGCGCGAATTTTTGCAACGCGTTTTGCATTCAATTTTAATTCCACAGATACAGTATCAATCAACGCGTCCAGGTCTTCGGCCTCTTCGGGAACGATATATATCCGATATATTGGCACATCACGCGAAATAGGCGCACCAGACGCCGATAAAATCCGTCCGCGTTGGGGCATATTCATACGGATACGAAATGAATTGTTTTCACTTTTTCTGGTGTATTCGCGATAGTTAAAAACCTGCATCTGCAACATACGCAATATCAATACAGATGTTAAAACACTGCCCGCGGTTAAAAACAACGCGGCACGGCGGTCAAATGTGCGGGCAACCTCTTTATCTATCATCACGTGCCCCCTGAATCAACATAACAATTGGTGTATACAGTATTGTGCCCCAGATAAATGTCCACAACCCGCGCGCCAATACCGCCCAACTGAAATGCGTCAATACCAAAAACAAAATACCCACACCAAAATATATCATAAATGGCACAATCGCACGATTTGCCGCACGCGGTAAATCTATGTAATTTTGAAAACCGTTTATCGCATAAACGAAACAATATAACGCCGTCCAGAAAAACAGTGTGTTTGAATTATAATCAATTAAAAAACTGAACAATATTCCCATACCCATAAAATATGGTACGGGCTGGACAAACGAACAGAAAAATATTGGTATCAACGCCAACACCCCCGCCGGATTCCACACGGGCAGGGCCAATCGCCACAATGCAATAACCATTACAAATGGAAATGTATTGCGTAAAAATTTTATTATATTTTCTTTCATTTATATTCGTTCGATTTATCGAATTGCAAAACAATTACGCGCGATATTTCCGACACCGGCAATACACGAACATCACTGTCATTTATCAATTTGCCAACAAATATTCCCGCCGGTAAAACCCCACTGATGTTGCTGGTAATCAATTGCACACCGGGGGTCGGTTCAAATTCGGGGTCACTGAAAAAACCAATTGTCGGATTTGCGCCACCGGTCCCAGACATAAACCCATATATTTCAGACCCCGCCACACGCACGGCAATATTTGATTCAGAATCGGTCAGTGCGCGCACACGCGAAAATGTTGGTGCGGTTTCACTGATAATTCCAACCAACGACCCATCGGTTGACATAACCGCCATACCGCGCGCCATACCATCACGCACACCACGATTTATAATAAATGTGTTATGGTGAAATGCCGCGTTATCATGAATTATATCAGCCAAAACCGTGCCATGCGGCGTTGCGCGCATAACATCCAATTCATGCGATAATTTTTGGTTTTCATGCAATGCCACATCACACATATTTTTATTCTGTAATGCCGCATCCAGACGCACACGCAATTCTTCGTTTTCACTGCGCAATGTGGCCAATTCATGAATATTAGAAATCAGATTTCCCGTTGCACGCACAGGCCATGTAATTAAATCACCAACGGCGGTTGCAACCGGCACCACAATATGCCCCATGGCATTCATAATAGCATAATCAGGCTTTGCAATCATAATGTATATGAATATGATAGGCAATGCCGCCGCCGCGATTGCCGATTTTACCAACGAATAAACAGATGATAATTTGTTTTGGTTCATGCACACCAGTTTATACGCTAAAATTCCAACATTCAATAAAAACTTGATTTTTCATTTAATTATGCCACAATATTCGCGCAGTAGAACAAATCCGAAATGGCAGGCATTGCCATCAGGATACTAAAAAAAGGTGAAAAAATGCCAAAACTGAAAACAAAGTCGTACTTGAAAAAGCGCGCTTCTATGACTGCAACCGGTAAAATCCGTGTTGCCCGTAATGCCCACAAGAAACTGTTGCGTCACAAATCCACACGTGCAAACAACGCGGGTTCAAAACCACAGTATCTGAACGAAAACATGGTTGGTCAGGCGAAAATCTTGGCTCCATACGGTTTGAAATAATGGGGGTATAAAAAATGGCAAGAGTAAAACGCGGAACAACCGTTAAACAGAAGCATAATAAAATATTGGCCCGTGCCAAAGGGTATCTGGGTCGCCACAGCACAACATACCGTGCCGCCCGTGAAAAAACGGAAAAAGCGGGCCAGTATGCATACCGTGATCGTCGCGTGAAAAAACGCGAATTCCGCGGGTTGTGGATTGTCCGTATCAATGCCGCTGTTCGCAGCAACGGCTTGACATACAGCCAGTTTATGAACGGTCTGAAAAAGGCCGGCGTTGTCCTGGATCGCAAGGTCTTGGCAGAAATGGCGTATGCTGGGGATGAAAACTTCACCAAATTGGTGGAAACTGCAAAACGATTTATTGGCGCCGAATCCAAATAACCCTTGGCGGTGGCTGATTGTTTTGTAATAATAAAAGCCGTCAAACCGACGGCTTTTATTTTTTGAAAAGGTAAAAATATGCTGGAACAGATTAAAAATATAACAAGTTTGGAAAAATTACAGGAATTGTATACCGCGACATTTGGTAAAGGCGGCACAATGACCGCGCGATTGAAACAAATGAAAGATTTGGATAACGACGCGCGTGCGGCACTGAATACCGAAAACACTGAATTGCGCGCGGCGTTCAAATTGCGCCAATCGGAAATAGAAACGGCCGATTTAATGAAAAAATTGGCATCACAAAAATTGGACGCAACACTGAATCCGGCACCAGAATCACGCGGTGGGCTGCACCCACAAACGCGCGCACTGGCCGATATTTCAAACATTCTGGAATCATTTGGGTACACAATGCAAACCGGACCCGAGATCGAAGATGATTGGCATAACTTTACCGCACTGAACACACCCGAATATCATCCGGCACGCGATATGCAGGACAGTTTCTTTTTATTAAATGGCAATGTGTTACGCACCCAAACATCGGCAATTCAAATTCGGTCTATGGAAAAATTTGGCGTGCCAATTAAAATTTTCGGTATTGGTTCCACATATCGCAAGGAAATGGACGCCACACACGCCCCCATGTTCCACCAGATAGAGGGTTTATACATTGATAAAAACATCACAATGTGTGATTTGATTGGCGATGTAAAGGCGTTTTTACAGAAATTCTTTGAAATAGATGATGTTAAATTACGCATTCGTCCATCGTATTTTCCGTTTACCGAACCAAGTATTGAAATTGATTTACTGTGGCAGGGTAAAAAGTGGTTGGAAATTATGGGTGCCGGAATGGTTCATCCAAATGTTCTGCGCAACTGTGGTGTGAATCCGGACGAATACCAGGGATTTGCATTTGGTTTTGGCTGGGACCGGTTGGCAATGTTAAAATACGGTCTGAACGATATTCGCCAATTTTATGATGGCGATATTCGTTGGTTGGAAAATGCGGATATTTAATGTGGGGGTTATATTATGAAATGGACATTTGATTGGTTAAAAGATTATTTGAAAACAGATGCGTCGGCCACGGAAATTTCCGACACATTGACACGCACAGGGCTCGAGGTCGAAGATTTAATCATTCCTGTTGCCCCGATTGCCGCAAAAATTATTCAATGCGACCCGTTGGCGGGCAGTGACCACCTGCATATATTACAGGTTGACGATGGCACCGGTACCCCGCGCCAGGTTGTATGTGGCGCACCAAACGCACGCGTGGGATTGGTATCTGCACTGGCGTTGCCGGGATGCGTTATCCAGGGACACGAAATTTCGGCCGGAAAACTGCGTGGTGTTATGTCAAACGGTATGATGTGCAGTGGCGCGGAATTAGGCATAAACGACGACAACAGTGGCATTATTGAATTGCCGGATGATACAAAAATTGGCGCGCCGGTAATGGACACACCAATTGTATTTGATGCAGGCATCACACCAAACCGGCCAGACTATTTGGCGGTACGCGGAATTGCGCGTGACCTGGCCGCGGCGGGTGCGGGTGAATATATTGCGCAAACCGATGAAACGCTTGCGCCGGTCAATGCATCGCGCAATGCCATTATTAAAACAGATAAATGCCCGGTGTATCAATTCTGTGAAATAAATAATATAACGGTTGCGCCCAGCAATAAAACAATTGCGGCGCGTTTGCGCGCGATTGGAATCAATCCGAAAAACGCACCGATTGATGCAACAAATTATATTTGTTATGACATGGCACAACCAATGCATTGCTTTGATGCCGATGAAATTCATGGCGACATAGTTATTCGTATGGCGGCGGCCGGTGAAAAATTTACCGACCTGTTTGGCGCGGAACATGAATTGACCGATAACGATATGGTTATTACCGACGATATGGGTATTTTGGCACTGGCCGGTGTGATTGGTGGCGCACGTGGCGCAACAACCGACAAAACAAAAAATATTATTCTGGAAAGTGCGTATTTTGACCCGGTATCTGTGCGTAAATCGGCCAAGCGCATTGGTGTATCGACCGACGCATCATATCGTTATGAACGCGGTATTGATCCAACAATTACAGGCATTGCATTGGCACGCGCGGCGAAAATAATTATGGACGCATGCGGTGGCGAAATTGCCGGTACCGGTATTGCCGGCAAAGTTCCATCAGGGCGCATCACAATTGAATATTCGCCGGAATTGTTTTTGAAAAAAACTGGCATTGACATGCCGCAAGACGAACAACGCGCTATATTTGAAAAATTAGGTTTTGATGTATCGGCACGCGCCAACAAATGGAGTATTTCACCACGGCCGGCGCGCGTTGATGTTGTTTTGCCAGAAAACCTGGTGGCGGAATTATTGCGCATATATGGTTATAACAAATTGGCCAATGTTGCCGCACACAGACCATCCGACGCGGCGACGCACAATGATTACTATTTCACAACAAAATCTGAATTGGCGGCACGCGGCCTGTACGAATGTAAATCGTTTGGTTTTGGTAATTCAAAAATTGAAAAAATAATTTCTGATGCGCCAATTATTTCGGTTGCAAATCCAATCGTTGTTGAAATGGATACGGTGCGCAATTCGCTGTTGGGCAATTTATTGCAATTTGTTGCAAATAATGAAAAGCGCGGATATTCCGATTTGTCTATGTTTGAATTGGGCACCGTGTTTGATGGCGACACGCCCGGCGCCCAGCATACACAAATTTGTATTGTTCGCACTGGCATGACCACACCACGGCATTGGGCGGGCCGTGCACGGCTATTTGATATTTATGATGTCAAGGCCGATTTAATTTCATTAATGCACGGTCAACGTTTTACTGTTTCAACCGACAACCCGCCGCGTTGGGCGCATCCGTTCCGATATGGCGCGATTTACCAGGGCAAGAAAAAGATTGCCGAATTTGGTGAATTGTCACCAATTGTTGCACGTGAAATGAAAATCAAAACGAATGTTATGGTTGCGCTGATTGACAATGTTGATAATTTGCCGTCCGCCCGTAAACCGCGCGAGCCGCATATATCAGATTTCCAACCAATAACGCGCGATTTTGCGTTCATCGTAGACAATGACACACCGGCGGAAAAATTGGTTTCGGCGGCGCGCAGTGCGGATAATCGTATTACAGACGCAATTGTGTTTGATGCATTTGCAATGCCCGATGGCAATAAATCAATTGCATTTACAATCACAATTGTACCAACCGATAATATGTCCGATTCTGATTTAATGGCATTGCAAAATGCGGTTATAAAAAATGTAGAATCGAAATGTAATGCGCGTATTCGCGACAAATAAAAACATAAAAAGGCCGGCAAATGCCGGTCTTTTTATATCGTTTTATCTGATGCATTACAAATATGTGCAACGGGACATTCGGCACATTTTGGACGAAGTGCGCGACATATATACCGCCCGTGCAAAACCATCACATGATTGCAAATTGCGTGATATTTTTTTGGAATTATTTTTAACAGTTCGCGTTCAACGCGTTCGGGGGTATTTGCGTCCGCACCGACCCAGCCATAGCGATGTGCATTGCGGAAAACATGCGTATCGACACCAATGTTTGGCGCGTCCCACAAAACATTCATTACGACATTTGCGGTCTTTTGCCCGATGCCGGGTAATTTCATCAATTCATCGCGATTATGAAATTTTTCCGGGAATTTATAATTCGCATCATCATTGCCGGTATATTCCATCAATTGCGACGCCAGACCGATGATACTTTTTGCCTTGTTATTAAAAAATGAAATAACACGAATATGCTGCTTTAATCCGTCCAGCCCCAGCGCAATCATTTTTGCGGGCGTCGGCGCAATTTTGAATAATTGTGGTGTGACCTCGTTCACCTTTTTATCAGTTGCCTGGGCCGACAAAATGACAGCCACGGCGAACGTGAATTCGTTTATAAAATATAATTCCGAACGAATATCCATATTCAGCCGTGACGGCACAATTTCAAAATACTGGGTCGGTGTCATTTATGCCTTGTGTATTCCAATAGACAGGTTATAACCCTCTATTTCTGTTTCATATTCACCATCGCCACGCGACATATCAACAATCAATGCATCCGACATAATGCGGTCGCGATGTGCATCAATCGCGGCGGCCAGGGCGGGCGTGGCATTGTATGTCAATTTAATACGATCCGACACATCCAATCCCGCCGTTTTGCGTGAATCTTGGATAAATCGCAGGGCGTCGTTTGCCAATCCTTCGGCAACCAATTCGGCGTTGATTTCGGTATCCAGAACGACAACCGCGGTGTTATCTGGCAATGCGGCACCGGTGATTCCCGGCAACACGGTCAAACGATTTTCAAATTCGTCGGCGTTCAATGTATGCGCACCAACAATCAATTTATCGCCCGCAATTTCATATTTGCCTTGCTTTACAGCCGGTATAATTTCGCGTAATGCACCACCCAGACGCGCGCCAATCTTTGGTGTAATCAGGTAAATAAAACTGTCGGCAACATCACCGATATTTGGTGTAAAATCGACATGCTTTACATTCAGTTCGTCGGCAATAATATCGGCATACGCATGCAGGTCGCCACCCGCAATCGTGATTTTGGCCAATGGCAAACGATTGCGCAGTTTGTATTGTTCACGCAACTGTTTTCCAACCGATACAACCGATTGCACCCCGCGCATATCACGAACAATTGCGTCGTCTGTGTCGGTTGCCACTGGGAACGATTCCAAATGTACAGATTCCGCCCCCGTCAGGTTTTTATAAACATATTCACTGATAAATGGTGCAAACGGCGCCAGACATTTGCAAACGGTTGTCAACACGCGATGCAATGTATTAAACGCATCCACATCTTCGTCCCAGAAACGCGCGCGCGACCGACGAATATACCAATTATTTAATACATCCAAGAATCGTACGAATTCTTTGATTGCAACATCTGGTTTATATTCATCTAATGCCGCGGCCACAACACGAATCAGTTCGTTTAATTCGGCAATAATATATTTATCCAATACATTGTCTGTGTTGAAATTGTCCGTCGCAACAATGTTGCCGGCATTCGCATACAGTGTAAAGAAATGATATGCGTTCCACAGTGGGGTCAGAATTGTTTTTGTGGCGTCACTGAACACCTTGCCCGCCATATCAATAGATACTGGTTCGGCCTTCATAAACCCAGACCCCAGTATGAACAAACGCACGGCATCTGCGCCCGATTGTTCAATCTGCTGTTCGGGATTTACAAAATTACCAACAGACTTGGACAGTTTCTTTTTGTGTTCATCAACAATCATACCGTTTGCCGAAACCGTGCGAAACGCGGGGCTGTCAAACAATGCGGTTGCCATAACCATCAATGAATAAAACCAACCACGGGTTTGATCTTGGCCTTCGATAATATAATCGGCGGGGAAAGTTGCCGCAAACTTATCGGCATTTTCAAACGGATAATGCAATGATGCAAATGGCATAGAACCCGATTCAACCCAACAATCCAAAACATCAGGGATGCGTTTCCAACCGTCTTTTTCTAATGCGTCCAGTGTCGGTCGGTGCAGGTCATTTATTTTCACGCCAAAGAATTCTTCGATTTCGGCGATTGAACCAAATATTTTATATTCGCCATCGCGTGTCCAAATCGGCAATGGCGTTCCCCAGAAACGATTACGGGAAATTGACCATGGGCGCGCACCTTCTATCCATGTCAAGAAACGGTCACCAGCCGATGTCCATTTGGTTTGCAATTTTGTTATTTCAACCAAACGTTCACGGATTTTTGGCACATCAATATACCAAGAATCAGTCGCGCGATAAATCAATTTTTCTTTGCTGCGTGGGCCATACGGGTATGAATGACGATGTTGTTCTTTTTTAACCAAATGGCCATTTTCGCGCAGGTGATTTATAATTTTTGGGTTTGCATCAAAAATATTTTCGCCCGCCCAATCACGAACATCAGATGTATAATTTCCATAGTCATCAACATTCAAAATTACTGGGAATTTCGGGTCAATATTTTTTGCCGCCCAGAAATCATCCTCGCCATACGCGGGGGCAATATGCACTATGCCGGTTCCATCACCGTCGGACACATAATCCGCCGGAATAATTTGATATAATAAATCAGATGTCCCCGCATAATAATCAAACAATGGTTTATATTTTATGCCAACCAAATCGCGACCGAATACAGCATCAATTTGTGTAGCATTTGCCAATTGTTTTTCGTACGATTTTAGCCGCGATTCAGCAATGACATAAACCGCCCCATCGGTGTCACGCATACGCAGATATTTCATATCGGGGTTCACCGCCAGCGCACTGTTCGCGGGCAATGTCCATGGTGTTGTTGTCCATGCTATTGCACGATCACCATTTTCTAATTCAAACCACACGGTAATTGCATCATCGGTGACATCTTGGTATTCACTTGATGCCTCGGAATTAGACAGAACCGTGCCCAGTTTCCAATCAAATGGATTTACACGATAATCTTTGTATAACAGGCCACGATTATGTAATTCCTTTATCGCCCACATAACCGATTCCATATAATTTTTATCCATGGTGCGATAACCATATCCGTCGCCACCATCAACCCAACGACCAATGCGTTCAATAAATTTCAACCATTCGGTTGAATATGTCATAACGTCACTGCGGCACATATCACAGAATGCTGCAATACCGTCGGTTGCAACAATATCTTTGGCCTGGCGTTTTTGCTTTTTTTCAACAGATGATTCCGCCGGCAACCCGTGGCAATCCCACCCCAGTTCACGCACAACATGACGACTACGCATTGTTTGATAGCGCGAAATCATATCTTTGACCGCCGATACACCCAAATGCCCCCAATGTGGCAAACCATTTGCAAACGGTGGCCCGTCATAGAAAGAAAACGGATGTCCCAGTTTTGTCTGGTTCAATGATTTATGGAAAGTATCGTCACTGCGCCAAAATTCCAATATTTCCTGTTCCAGTGCAGGAAAATCTGCGCGCGGTTCGGTCTTTGGATATGCCATTGGTTTATACCTTTGTTTTGCCATTATATAAAAAACGGGCGCCGTGCGCCCCAGCCACCGCCAAAGCGCCGTGCCAGGTTATTTTATAATAATGATTGCTGTTTGTTTCATTTCCCGCAATTTATACACCGGATTTATAAAAAATGCAAGTATACAATGGAATAATAATAACTTGATTTAATGACAAATTGTATTATAGTCAACATAAAATAAAGGAAAAATCTATGGAAAACGATAAAAAATTGACTGTTTCTGAAAAGCGCACACTGGTAAAAAAATTGCGTGATGATGGTGTGCAAACACTGAAATATATTATGCGTAAAAGCCAGGAAAACATTCGTGTAAAAACAACAGGCCCAGAGTTCAAAAAATATATCAGCGTTATTATCAGTTCTGAAATTGTGAATAATAAATTGTTTGAAAAACAATCTATGATTATCAAGGATAACGGCGATGTGTTTTACGGTGAAAAAATGATAGACCGTGTTATTCTGAAACGTCACAACCCAGATCCACAATTAAAGATTACAAAAAAACAGGCTGAATATTTGATTAAATGGGTCGATAAATTAAATGAAAACCTTATAAACCGTGGTATGAATGCCGAGGCACACGCAAAA
Organism: uncultured Alphaproteobacteria bacterium; assembly: GCA_934255455.1. Lineage (GTDB taxonomy): Bacteria > Pseudomonadota > Alphaproteobacteria > Rs-D84 > Rs-D84 > Enterousia. Next base: position 36,144 of record CAKQNS010000001.1, on the reverse strand, counting down.
CAATTGGCAAAATTACAGAAAAAACAGGCCCAAGTTGCGGCACTGAATCAATATGCGATGCAATTGCAAAAATAATTTTAATTTATGCAAAAAAAAAGCGCGGATAAAACCGCGCTTTTTTAATTCTGGTGCCGGTGATAGGACTTGAACCTACGACCCCCTCATTACGAATGAGATGCTCTACCAGCTGAGCTACACCGGCAACGCATCGCATAATAATATACTTTTTTATCCATTTCCACATTTAATTTTTACCAATAACGGGGAAAATGAAGAAGTGAGATATTGTTAAAGTGATAGAGTGTTATAGTGATAGAGTGAGATAGTGAATAAGTTTTAGAATAGAGAACTTAAAAACTTGTCATTCCTGCCTACGCAGGAATGACAATGGTCTTGATATCGTTTTTTTATTCTAAAACTTTATCACTATTTCTAATTATTAAACAAGAAATGACAAATATCACCTTCTTGCATAACATATTCTTTGCCGACCAGGCGCATTTTTCCGGCCTCTTTGACGGCAACCTCGCCCCCCAGCGCAATATAGTCCGCGGGCGAAATAATTTCGGCACGAATAAAACCACGTTCGAAATCAGTATGAATTTTACCGGCGGCCTGGGGCGCGGTCATACCACGGGTGATTGTCCATGCGTGCGCTTCCTTGGGGCCAACAGTATAAAATGTTTGCAGCCCCAATGTTTCATAACCTGTTTTTATAACCCGTTCCAGACCGGATTGTGCCAAACCCAGGTCCGATAAAAACATTTTTCGTTCATCTGGATTTACAATTTGTGAAATTTCCATTTCAATTTTTGATGAAATAACCAATACCGGTGCCGCATCGCCATATTTGGCGCGGACCGCATCAGAATATTTATTACCGGTTGCGGCGGCCGATTCTTCGACATTACATACATAAATTACCGGCTTTGCCGTCAACAGGTTAAACGGCGATGCATCTACACCCGAATTGCGCGCAGGGGTGCCTGCCGCCAATCCGGAACGAATAATATTTGCATCGGCCAATAATTTAATTGCATTTTTATCCAGACCATGCGCCTTTTTTTCCAGATTTTTAATCTGTTTTTCCATACTTTCCATATCGGCCAGCATCAATTCGGTTTCAATCGTTTCAATATCGTCCAATGGGTCAATACGGCCGTTTACATGCACTATATCGTCGTTTTCAAAACAACGCACCACATGAATAATCGCATCTGTTGATAAAATATTGCCCAAGAATTTATTCCCCAGCCCCTCGCCATTAGATGCGCCACGCACCAGGCCGGCAATATCAACTATTTCCAATTGGGTTGGAATAATTTTCGCACTGTTATCAACCGCCGCCAATTTCAGCAATGTTTCATCCGGCACAACAACGCGACCAGTATTTGGTTCGATTGTACAAAATGGATAGTTTTGCGCGTCGGCCGCCGCCGATTGTGTCAATGCATTAAACAGTGTTGATTTACCAACATTTGGCAATCCGACAATTCCACAATTGAATCCCATAACTAAATCCTTTATAATGCGAATAATATGTCATACATGTGGAATGAATTCAATATAAAAACCATACCCGCGGAAACAGTTGTTTACCGCGATGGGGTGTTTTGCGCCGATTTATCAACATTAAAATCGACCGAAATTGATAAAAATTATGATTTGCCGGTTCATATTATATATGTTGGCGAAATTGCCGGTAAATGCCGGTTAAATATTGATATTTTAGTACCAAATCAGGCGGTCGTTTTATCGGTGCGCGTAAAAAATAAAAAGCCGGCTTTTTTGAACATTTTTATCAAAAACACCGGGAAAAATTCTGAAATTCGTGGCGGTGTATTATTGGAAAATGATGACGAGTTAAATTACACTTGCATCGCAGAACACGCCAACGAAGACACAACAATTTGTATAAAAAATAAATTGATTGCCGGGAAAAATTCAAAATCAAAATTGTCGGCCACAGCAATTATTGATAAAAATGCAAAAAATGCCGTTTCTGATGTTGCGTTTTCCGCCATTGCAGACAAAACCGCACGAATTGAATTTATGCCGGCCCAGCGTATTTGTGCAATACCAAAATCGGCCGATCACAGTGCGGCAATTTTCCGCCCAACCGAATTTCAAATAGAATATTTGCGTGGCGCAGGCCTGTCCGGGGCCGAGGCCGACGCCGCAATCCGAGAAGCGTTTATGAACGATTTATAACGCGCGTAAAATTGCATAAAAAAGCGCCCGGCAAACGCACGCTTGTCGGACACAAAATAACCATAACGCCAACGGCGCAGGAACTTATTTTTTCTTGAAACCCTGTTTGGCTTTCAATTTAGGATTGGTTGGGTCAATTAATATAACCTGTTTACCACGGCGAATTTGTTTTACATTACCGCGTTTTTTCCAAGCCTTTAATGAACTTAAAAATTTCATATCTAAATCCTTTATTGCGTGGTGATTATAAACGCTTTTTGTAAAAAATCAAATAATTATTATATTTTTGTTGTTGTTATTGGGGCTGTTGAAACTGTTGAAAAGTGTTTTTGACTTTTTATGAACAAGTTTTCAACAATTTTTTGCCAGTTTTTTGGATATTTTACAATTTTTGTTGAAAAATATGCGGTGTAAATAAACAGGTTGATAAATTCGTTATTTTCAACATTTTTAACAATTTTTTATATTTGCTTTTTATACTTGTTGAAAACTGTTGAAATTGGTATAATTTGGCCATCAGGGGGGAATTTATCAAATGAAACAGCAGGTTTTGAAGGCTTTGGCTAATCCGGCGCGCATATTCTATGTGCCGTACACATTGGCCGTGATAAATTTTGCCGTGCAATTTATTATTTTTATTGCAATTTTTACAACGGTATTGGTTGTGTCGCGTGGTCGCGAAAGTATCAGTCCGATGTATTTCCTGATTTCATTGTGTATTGTACACGCAATTTTGGCCGGTTTTTCAAAAAAAGACCCCCAACTGGGCCAAATATTGGCGGCAAAAATACAGTTATTTAAGCGAAAAATACCAAACAGACTGGCGGCATAAAGATGAACGGATTTTTTGAATATTTTGCAGGCAGCGGATTTCCAATCACAACCATTATTTTGGTTATGGCGGTTGTGTTTATATTTGTTGTGCTGATGATGTATATGCCGGTGCTGACGCGGTATATTTTTCCACAGTTTGGATATAAACGGTATTCCCGGTATTTGCCGTTCAAAACGGTATATACCGACAATTCATTGGAATTGTCCGATAGGTCGCTGTTGCGCGTGTATCATGTGTCGGGGGTTCAAACCAGTATGCAAGACGCATCAACACGTGAAAAGTTTCTGGAATTGCGTGCGCAATTATTTAACCAAATTCGCGACCCAAATGTTGTTATGCGGTTTTTTATGACGCGTGATGCGGCGGGTGAAAATACGGACTATGAATTTGACCAACCGGTATTGCAAAAAATATATGACAAATGGCGCGCACAGGGATTGCGTATATTCACAAATAATTACTACATTGTGTTACAGGTGTCGGGCGCGTCGGCGCGTGATAAATTAAACCAATATGGAAATTATCTAGAATCTATATTGGCGGCATATCAACCAAAATTGTTGAAAAACGACAGTGCACAAAATATGGCAAAATTCTTTGGCCGAATTTTGTCGCCTATAACCAAACCATCGCCAGCTGTGTGTGATAATAATATTGCCGATTTAACAACTGTTGATGATGTTGAATTTTTGCCTGATGGTGTTGTGCGGTATATCAGTGGTGGCACGCAATCATTTGCTGCAATGCTGTCGTTCCGCGTATCGCCAGATTATTTGGATGAAGAATTTTTTAACACCGTGTCGACTATTCAAACAGAAATGATTTGTATGAACGCGTTTCGTGTAATGGGTGCGGCCGATGTCGAGGCAACATTGCGTCAACGTCAATCGTCGGCCGATGAAAACGAGGTTTCTACAATTCAACAAATATCTGATGCACAAAACGCAATGGATGAAAATGTGACCGGAAATCAAAGTCTGGTGAATTATTATCCGTTATTTATTGTATTTGGTAAATCACGCGATGAATTGAACAAATATGTCGATGAATTCAAAAAAATATCGGCGTCTTTTGGAATTTCACCAATTTGTGAAACATACGCGGCGCGCGTATCGTGGTTTGCGCAAATTCCGGGGTTTGATGTTTTCCCGCGTAGTTTCAAATTGTTGTCGCGTACGGCTGCAATCAGTATACCTATGTCGACACAACCACGTGGTGTTGCAAATTCTGATTGGGGTCCGGGACCATTGGTTGTATTTCCAACCGCCCAGGGCACACCGTATCAATTCCAATTCCATGTATCGGATAAACCGGCGGCGGTGGCGCATACCCTGACAATTGGTCCAACCGGTGGTGGTAAAACGACATTATTCAGTTTCCTGATTGCGCAATCGTTGCGACATCCGAAATTAAAGGCATTTTTCTTTGACCGGAACAAGGGTGCGGAAATATTCACACTGTCGGTCGGTGGTAAATACATCACCATGCAGGGCAAGGAAAAGAACGCCATAGAAAATTCATTTTTGACACATTTGAACCCGTTAAAAATGCCGGACAGTGCGGCTAATCGTGCGTTCCTGCGCCGGTGGTTTGCAATTATTACGGGACAATCGGATGCATATTCGGCCGATGAAATTGCACGTGCCGTGTCCGTCAATTTTGATTATTTACCAGAACAAGATAGAATATTAAAGAACCTGTGGAAAAGTTGTTTTTCATCAAATGGTAATATGCGGTCGGCGCTGAAAAAGTGGATTGATCCGTTGCAATATGGTGATATATTTAATGAAACATCGGATACATTGGATTTGCAATCACGGTTGACTACATTTGATTTTACAGAAATTTTACAAGATGAAACATTGGCACCGGCGGTTATTTCGTATATTTTGCATCGTATAAATAATATTACGGTGTCGGGCGGAAATCCGTCACTGATTATGATTGACGAAACCGCGCCAATGCTGGAAAACAAAATGTTCCGTGATAATTTTATTACAGGCCTACAAGAGGGACGCAAAAATCGCCAGGCATATATGGTTGCGTTTCAACGCGCGAATGTTTTGGATAAATTGGGTATTGGCGATGTTGTTCGTGGCCAGGCGCAAACGGTGCTGTTTTTCCGCAATCCGGCGGCAGATGCATCGGATTATCAATATTGGAATTTGAACCCGTTGGAAATGGCGTTTATCCAGGGCAAGGCATATCCGAACCTGAAACGCGCGGTATTATTGTCGCGGCCGGTGACGGGGGAATCTGTGATATTAAATACCGAATTGGGGGGGCTGGGCAATTTATTGCGGTTATTTGAATCGGGGCGTTCATCGGTATTATTGGCCGAAGAATTATATAAACAATATGGAAATAATTTTGTATCGGAATACTTGAAAAAGCAGGGGGCCGACGAATAACGGTATGTTTCGCAAATGGCAATATATTTTTATAATGTGTTTGTTGCCGTATGCCGCCCACGCCGATATGGATGATTGTTTGCCGTATAAATTATCACCAAATGTATATTTAGATACACCCGCGTGGACTAAACAGGTGGTTCAACCACTGAAACACATGGATTTATTGCATGGTAATGTAATTGCTACCATGGAGGATAATTACGATATTACCGCCGATATTACATCAATCGAAGATGGGTTTTGTGTCGCGATAAAAACCGTAAATGCGTCGGTTGGATACAGTGATTTTTTGGTTCAGATTGATTTACGGCACAGTCCCGACACATGTTCATACAATGCGATTTTAACGCACGAGGACGAACATATTCGTGCCTATTTATCAGTAATTGATGATTTTAGCGGTGAATTACAAAGTGCTATATATTCGGCGGCCGATTCTGTGGCGCCGGTGTTTGTTAAAAATTCATCGGAAATTGATGCGGCGGTTGATAAATTAAATACTAAATTGCAATCGCATCCAGATTTGATTTTGATAAAGCAAAAAATCAACGCGGCCCAAGAAATCAGAAATAAACGCGTTGATTTGAACGATACTGGTGAAACATTACGCAGGTGTTTTAATAATTAAAAAATGCCGGCATTTGCCGGCTTTTTTATGGATTTTTTCGCAATGAATTTTCGCGGTTAAATACCTGGACCAGGTTTTCATCAACACCAATCAAGTATAATGTTGTGCGGCTGAGTTCCTTGATATAATACCGGTCACTGAATTTTATTGTTTGACCGTTGCCAATACTGGTGCCGGTCAGTGTTATTATATCGCCATCGCGTGACCATGTTTCGTATTTTAATGTTGCCATATTTATTGATTCGGCCGTACCATCGGCATTCAGTATTATTCCCTGGACCGGGGCGCCATCGGCAATTGTTGGTAATGGTTCAATCCATCGGCCGGTTATGTCTGGTTCGCCACATGCAGATAAAAATACTAATCCTATGATTGCTATGATTTTTTTCATAATATATTCCTTGGTCACCATATTATTATAAATTAAATTTCATTTATATGGTATAATTTTTATCAAAGGATGAAAATATGCGACCATCAACGCCGGCGCGGGTTTCGCCAGTGCTGGATAAATATATAAATAAATTTTATACCGATGCGACGGGCCAAAAGTTTGTCGTAAAGATGGAACGCGACGATATTTCAAAAATTGGCGATTTTCTGAATGAACGCGGCACAAATATATGGTTCGGTTTTTTTGATTTTGACAAATCTGAATATAAAAATATGGTTGAATCGGCCGCCCAGGGAATGTTTGTTTCCCCGGCATTGTTGAAATTACATAACGATAAATTGTCATCTGATATTTCTGTAATAATTCCGGTGCGCGATGGCACGGTGGACAAGGCATTGGTCAGTGAATTGTTGATGCATGAATTGATGCACGCGTATATTCAATGGAAAGATATAAAGACCGGTCGCGTTTCATCACCATTTAATATTATGCGTCGAATTCGTGACGCAATGCGAAACAGGGCACATCCACATAAATATACATATTCACAATTATTACAGAAAAACGACTATGTTGACCCGTCACGGTATTTCAAAAATAAAATACAATTGTTTTCACGCGTTTTGGCGTATGCGTGCCAAAGTGGTGAAATAAACGCTAATTTGGCCAGTGTGGATGCTTTTTTATATGAAAACGGTGGTAATACAAAAAAATTATCAGAATGTCGTACAATTGAATTTATGACGCGTGTTCGTAAATATTTTAATTTTATTTGTGAAAATGCAACTGATGCCGATTGGAAATGGATTTATAAAAACGCGACATATATTTATAAAACTGATACCGAAAGTATACAACATTTCAAAAAACGATATATTACATATTATACCAAGGTATTAAATGATTTTGATGCCAAGGTTAAAAAAATATATGAAAAATATATTGTCAAAAACACTGAAAATGAATTTGCCCGTGGCGCGTCAAAATTGCGTATGGCGGGCGCAAAACGCCGCGTGTATAAATTGCCAGAAAATGCCGTAAAAAGCCGGTAAATGCCGGTCGAATTTGCTTGATATAAAATATAAATAACATAAAATTCATCACATGTATGTGCGTGGTTTATCTTTGTCATTTGGAACAACGGTTGTGTATAATAATGCCGAATTTGAATTGTCCCCCCGGGACAAGGTCGGTATTGTTGGTGTAAATGGCGCCGGAAAAACAACACTGTTCAAAATATTATTGGGACAAATTGTGCCAGACGCCGGTCGCATTGATATGGGTGGCGCGCGAATTGGATATTTACCCCAGACGATTAAATTACAAAACCCAGAAATCACCGTGTGGAATTTTTTAACAACCGGTCGACCGATTTCCGAACTGGAACAAGAACTGCACGAATTATATGAACAAATTGCGGTAAACCCGGATGATGAACATACACAATCAGAAATAGACCGTGTGCAATCGGAATTGGATTATTACGAATATTATACGGCCGAAAACACATTACTGGAAATTATCGAAAATATGCATATTGACGCGGATATGCTGGATATGAAATTGTGCGAATTGTCTGGTGGCCAAAAATCCAAGGTTGCATTTGCGCGCCTGCTGTATTCATTGGCGGGGGTGTTGTTGTTGGATGAACCGACAAACCACCTGGATGCCACGACCAAGGATTGGGTTGCAAATTATCTGAAAAAATATCGCGGCACGGTTTTGATAATCAGTCACGATGCAGAATTTTTGAACAGTGTTGTAAATAAAATTTTGTATGTAGACAAGGTAAATAAAAACATTACTGTGTTTTCTGGAAACTATGACGATTACAAATTAAAACTGGCCGAATTGAAACGATTGCGCGAAAAAAAGATACAGGATGAAGAACAACGCATACAAAAACTGTCTGAATTTGTTGCGCGCGCTAATGCCGCCAGTCCCACAAACCACGCAATGAAACGTGCCGGAAATGTTCGCGCCGCAATATTGGCGCGCGTTATGGAAAACCGCACAACGCGCGATGTGGTGTATAAAAAGTTAAATATGAATCTGAAACCACTGCGTGATGGGGCGCGTCACCCAATTATGGTAAATGAATTATGGTTTCGGTACCCTGGGGCAAGATTACTTTATCGTAATATGTCCTTTACAATCACCGGGGGCGAGCGGTTTTTAATATGTGGTGAAAATGGGACTGGTAAATCAACATTGCTGAAATTAATTCTGGGACAATTGACCCCGGAACGCGGAACAATCGATATAAACCCAAAGACCGACATTGCATATTATGCCCAGGAATTAGAGGAACTGGACCCGTCAAAAACGGTTCTGGAAAATGTTGCACATCCTGATTACACCGACCAACAATTGCGCGCGGTATTGGGTAATTTTTTATTTTACGATATGGATGTATTCAAATCTGTGTCTGTGTTATCGCCCGGCGAACGGGCGCGCGTGGCGTTGTGTAAAATATTGCTGCGCCGGGCAAATATGTTGATTTTAGACGAACCAACAAACCATCTGGACCCTGAAACACAAAGTATTATTGGCGACAATTTTCACGATTTTTCCGGCACAATCATAGTGGTCAGCCATAATCCAGAATTCGTTGAACAAATTGGAATTACGCGTATGTTGGTTCTGCCCGCGGGTCGCATAGAAGATTATGACCACGATAAATTGGAATATTATTACAGCGTGAATCATACCGAGTAAAAAATACACATAATTTGTTTTTTGTGTGATAGTATTATCAAACAAATTGCGACCAAGGTAAATTAAATTTACGCATGTTTTTAATCCTGTGTTTTTTACGAAAATTAAAATATAAAAACGATATATCGAGCATAAATTTAATATTAAAATCAATCACTGGTTGATTTAATATAAAGACACACTTATAAAAGATATAAAATAGAATAACGATAAAAAATCAATCATAACGCGAATTTATGTGATGTATTGTGCAACTATATGAATATATTGTATTTATTTTGATTTTTGCGGAGTGTAAATTTTCCTGATCCGTTGCACGCGGTACGCCGTGACTGCGGGTCACAAACCGATGATTCACAATGCATATTAAATAAAAAAACACACCAATTACGGTGTGTCTTTTTATTTAACTTGGTTGCGGAGTGTGGATTTGAACCACAGACCTTCAGGTTATGAGCCTGACGAGCTACCGGGCTGCTCTACTCCGCGATCGGATGTGGCGTATTATATAGCATTATATTCGTATGTCAATTAAAAATTAAAAAATTGCCGGTTTACTGGGCGATTTTTCGTTTATAAATAGATTTTTTTGCCTTTTTCATATTGTATCAATTTTACAAACTGTGGGATTTTATGCCTATATCCGCCTTGAAATATCGTTTTTTTATTGCTAGAATCAGCCAGAAACATCAAGGGTATTGTATGAATAAAAAATTTAGAAAGTTGTGGAAATCGTTTTGGGAACCTGTGTTGCATTTATCAATCATTCAGTGGATTATTGCCGGGTTCATGGCGGTGTGTATTTGGTTTGTTTATTTTACATCGCGTAAAAAAATAACTAATTATGGCGTGTTCAAGAAATATCGTCGTCGGCCGGCCATATTCGTATTTTGGCATGGGCGCAGTATGATGTTATCGCCGATTATTTGTATTGGTGGTATGCGTGCGTATGCCGTTGCATCACGGCACAGTGACGGTCGTATGATGGCAAAGTTGCAACACCTTTTTGGATTAAAACCGATTTATGGCAGTACATCTGATGGTGGAATTTCCGTATTACGCCAGGGCGTGCGTATTCTGCGTGATGGCCGGTATTCATTGTGTATTTCGCCCGATGGCCCCGGCGGACCATCGCTGCGTGTCCAAGATGGTGCGTTATATTTTGCAAAAATGACGGGGGCACCGATTATACCGGTATGTTTTTCATCGTCGCATGCGTGGTTTCAAACGCGCTGGGACCGGTATTTGGTCGCATTGCCATTTTCAAAAATAACATGTAGAGTTGGTAATCCAATATTCATAGATTCCAAGGCTAGTAAAGAGGAATTTGAATCAGTTCGTCATAAAATAGAAGATATTATGGTGCGCCAGGTTCGCGAAATGGATGCGGAATTTGGATTATTTCAGGTTGAACAAGACCAAACAGCCAGCGAATTCAAACAAAAAATTCGTGATGCGCGCAAAAACAAAAAAAAGAGCAAATAGCAATGAAAACACCATGGTGGTTTTTGCATAAAACACTGATGTCATTTTTGCTGTGGCCGGCGTCGTTGGTTTACTATGCGGCTTCGCGCGTGGTGTATTTTGTGCGGCGTCGTCATGCGTATGTATCGCGGCGGTCGGTGATATGTGTTGGAAATATATTTGCCGGTGGTGTTGGTAAAACCCCCATAGTGCGCGAGATTGCAATGCGAATTGATGCGCCGGTTGTTATGCGTGGGTATAAAAAAAGTGCAAATACCGGCAACGCCGGGGACGAGGCATTGATGCTGGCGCGCAGTGGTTTACAGGTACACACCGGTAATCGTCGTGCGGCAATTGAATTATTAAACGCACAGCAATCAAGCGCGCCAATTGTTATGGATGATGGGTTCCAAAATCCGACAATTAAAAAGGATATTTCAATACTGGTTTTTGATGATGGTTTGGGGTATGGAAATGGTTTTATGTTGCCGGCCGGGCCATTGCGCGAGCCTAAATTTGCGGCGCGTCGTGCGGATGCAATCATCGTTATAAAATCGCGCCATCCGCGCAAGAAATTCAAATTGCCGCGAAATATTCCGGTGTTTTATGCAACAAATCAAACAGTGTCACCATACGACGAAAATGAACGCATATTTGCGTTTGCTGGCATTGGGTATCCGAAAAAGTTTTTTAATGCAATTGGCGGAAATGTTGTTGGTACGCGCGCGTTTCCGGATCATTGGCAATATACGGACCAAGACATTGAAAAATTGGTTTTATCGGCCGATGCACAAAATGCAAAATTGTTGACCACGGAAAAAGACTGGGTTCGTTTACCGGCCCGCGTGCGCGATAAAATAAAATATGCACAATTGAAAACCGTAATAGACAATGCATTTTTTGATTGGTTAAAGGAGAAATTAGAAAATGACAACACTGGCCAAAAAAATTAAAATCACTGGCGTCGGAATTCATTCGGGTTTGCCGGTAAATATGGTTGTAAAACCATCGAAAAAACCGGGGATATTTTTTCATCGCACGGATATTGCTGGGTCTGAAATGATTCCGGCATTGGCGCAAAATGTTGGCGAAACAAAAATGCGTAATACCACAATTGGTTTTCCCGCGGGCGCCCATGTTCAGACAATTGAACATTTAATGGCAGCGTTGTTTTTGTCGGGCGTTGACAGTGCGGTTATTGATATTGATGGCCCGGAAACCCCGATTATGGACGGCAGTGCGTCGGAATTTATTTCAAAATTTATGGGAAATACAACCGGTAAATCCCAAATGGCAAAGATTATCGTTCGTCGTACGGTTATTGTTCGTGCGCGTGATGTGTTGCGCGATTTGCCAAAAGTGGTTCGTTTCAAATTGTGGGTTATGAATAAAATTGCGGGTCGTAAAAGTGATGGTTTTGTTAAACTGGAACCAAATGATGGTTCCGCGTTGGATATTACCGCGACATTGGTATATCCCGAAAAAATCATTGGCCGCCAGAGTTTTTCGTATCGGTTTGATGGCACGAAAAAATCGGTGAACAATTTTATCAAAAACATTGCGCGTGCGCGCACTTTTGGCAAATATTCCGAATGGGAATATTTAAAGGCGCATGGCATGGGGCGCGGCGCCAGTGAAAAAAATGTAATTGCATTGAATAACACTGGTGACGGGACATTAAACCCAGTAATTTGGCCCGATGAATTTGTTCGTCATAAAATTATTGATGCGATTGGCGATATGTTTACATCGGGCGGCATGATTGTTGGAAATCTGGAATCGTACAAGGGCAGTCACGCCATGAACAATTTGGTTTTGAAAAAATTGTTCAGTGACCCGGCGAATTATGATATAGTTCATGGTAAATAAAGGATTTATTATGAAAAAATTTTTATCTGTGTTTTGTGTGCTTGTGCTGGCGGCATGTGGTGGCATGATTAAAAACGAAAATGGCAGTGAATTTTTAACTCAATTGGATTCCGAACCAATTGGTTGTACATATTTGTACAAAATTGAATCCGAGGCATCGGTATACGATGCTGATGATGCGCGCAGATATTTGGAAAATCGCATTGCCGACCAGGCACGCAGTGGCAACGCATATTGGATTACCAGCCAACGCACCCGTCCAAATGAATGGGTTGTGTTTGGACCAGAACGCGCGTTTATTTTAACGGCAAATGTATACGATTGTCCAAACCCGCGTGCCGCACGCACGGCGGCGACATGCAACAGTATGTATGGCGTATGCCAATAGGGCGCGAGTATTGAATACCGTTTACCCGCCGAATTTTTCGGCGGTTTTTTCATTCTGTGTTTGCGTTGCGTGCGATTTTTATGTTATAATTGGCGCATAAAGCAAACCAGAGAGAGAAATTGCCTAACCAAACTATAACTATCAACCGCAAGAAATATGCCGTCGGTCTGTTTTGGCAGCCGATTGGGGCGGGTTTTGTTGCGCGCGCGTACGCACGCAATTTGTCGCGCACGGTTGACCGAAAATTAAAATTATTTGTTGAATATCGTGCCATGGTTGGGGTTTCGCAGCGTCGTGGTGGGGTGCACAGTGGAATGCACGCGGCGGCGGCCGAAATTACCGATGCTTTGACCGAATTTAATTCATTTCTGGGGGTGTTCCAGGCGGGTGATTTGTTCTATTTGGTGGCGGTTCGTAATGGCGTTATTTTGGCGGATAAATTGTTTGATAATGCCGCCGACGCGCGCAGTGAATATTTCAAATTATCGGAATTGCCGGATTGGAATGCATTGTTTGCGCCGGGTGCATGGGGAATGCCACGCGCGATTGAACGCAATTTGTCTGATTTAATTTCTGGAAATTCGCGTAATGTTTTGCGTCCAATCAGCCGTCTGTCCCGAATTTCGTTGTCGGTTTTAATGTTGGTGGGTTTTGGTGTATTGCTGTTGACATTTTTCCGCGAACCTATCAGCCAAATGATGACGCCACCCCAGGTTGCAAAAATTGACCCGGAATTGGCCGCGGAATATAAACGCCAAATAGAAGAAAAGAACAAGGAACTGGATGCGCAATTTAACATAGAAAAACAAACACCACCGGCGCCAATTGTTTTGCCGTATGATAATTTGCCCGATGTATCGCGCCGTGCCCAGGTTTGTTATCAGGCCATTGGTTTTGTTATGCAACCGATTCCGGGGTGGAACCAGGTTTCGGCCGAATGTGGTGAAACGCATGCATCGGCGCGGTTTACGCGCGGTTTTGGAACATTGGATGATTTTTATCGTGTGGCAACGGAATTGATGCCGGCATCGTTTGTCCAAGAAGAATCATCAGATTCAATTTATGTTCGTGCAACATTGCCGAAAATTCCAACCGTTGCATCGGTTGATGAGCGCGACCCTGATACAGTTGTTCGTGATATTCAATCGATATTCCAGGGTATATCAACACCGGTTGAAACCAATGTCGTTGTAGATACATTGACCAATGGCGTAGAAACGGCCACATTAAATATCATAGAAGTTGCGGCGGATTCAAAATTGACCCCAATGCAGTTTATGAAAATATTTGACGAATTCGGCGGTGTTTATATGACCCGCTGTGCGTGGGACGCGGTACGCCGCATTTGGAACTATGAGGTGATAATCTATGTTAAATAAAGTAAAATTTGGTTTGTTGTTTGCCGCGTTGGTGGTGGTGCCGTTTGGTGCGCGCGCCGATGTTGACGATATTGATATAGATGTGGAAACGGTTGATGTTGCAGATGTTCCGTCTAATGCCACAGCGACCGATGCCGATGAAATGGAAATGGTTTCGGCCACGGCTGTTTCTGGATATCAGGTTGATGGTTCATTGTTCCAACAAATTACCGATTTGGAACAAGAAAAGGTTTTAATGCAATTGGAAAAAGAACGCGCACAGCTGGATTTGGAATTGGATCGTTTGGCGGCCGAGAAAATCAGATTGCACATGGAAATAGATACCCTGTCGGGGCGCGCCGAACAACAGCAGCAAGAATTAGAAGCGGCCAAGGCGAAATTAGAGGCCGAAACCGCGAAACTGGAACGCGAAAAAGAGGCATTGGAACAAAAAGCCACGGCGCCAGTGAAAAAGACGGTTGCGAAATCATCATCTGATGATAACACCCCGTCCAAGATTACCAATCAATATAAATTAGTAAATGTGTATGGTACTGGTAATCAATTGTTGGCGACCATTGCTGATTTAGATACTGGACAGAATAAAAAAGTTTCTGTTGGTTCGATTGTTGGTGGATATACTATAAAATCAATATCACTGGACGATGGTATTGCTTTTGTTGATGGCGATGGCAATATCCAGACATTGAATGTCATCAGTAATAAAAATAAGTAAACGGATGATTTGTTATGTCAGATGTTGAAAACAAAGCTTTGAACAATAATCCTGTGGCGATGCGCCCATCGGTTCCGGCCGGTTTGGAAAATGCCGAGGTCAAAGATATTGTTGATTATCTGTTTTCAAATGGAAACCGGTTGTTGACCGCAACAGGTGGGCCCCAGGAATTGCCCCGTGATACCCAGGGTTTGATTGCATATTTTTCTGGTGGTGAAATTATTATATCGCGCACGCACAAATACGATGGGCGTGTGTTGGCATTTCTGGATTTGTTGCGTGCTCGCGCGCGACCAATGCGCACGCCGTTTTATTCAGATTTAGGTTTGGTTTCGGCAATATATAAATCGTATGATGCGCGTTTGGGCGGGCCGTCACGAGTCAGTCGTGATTACGACAACCAAATGCAGAAAGATTTTGTTGATATAATTGCACGCGCCGCCGCACAAAAGGTTTCTGATATTCATATCGAGGTTGCCGACCAAACAACAATTTATTTCCGTATTGATGGCAGTATGCAGCCCGTGTTGGAATATAATTCGGGGTGGGGTGAATCATTTGTTCGTGCGGCGTTCGCGTCATCTGATATGTCTAATGCGAACTATGCGCAAAACGAATATCAATCGGCCCAGAAAGATGGTCGCACGCCATTGCGCGGGACCAAGGATTTATATTTGCCGCTGGGTATTTTAAGTATTCGTATGCAATTTAATCCGATTGCGTTTGGTTCGCGTTATGTAGTTATGCGATTGCTGTATGATAATCCGTCCGAGGGGATTAAAACCGAACAAGAATTCGGTGAATATGAACAGCGTTTGTTGATGCGTCTGCGTGCGTTTCCGACGGGGCTGGTAATCGTTGCGGGGCCGACCAGTTCTGGTAAATCAACCACATTGGTTCGTAATATGTCGTTGATGTTAAAAGAACGGCATTATGAAATAAATATGATTACTGTTGAAAATCCGGTTGAACAAAAAATTTTTGGTGCACACCAAATGCCCGTGGTAAACACCACAAACGAAGAACAGCGCGAGGATAAATATACCGAGGCATTGGCGGCCGCATTGCGCAGTGACCCCGACACATTGATGGTTGGTGAAATTCGTACATTGGCGGCGGCACAACTGACGGTGCGTGGTGCGTTGTCTGGGCATAATGTGTGGACAACATTGCATGCTAATTCGGCCATGGCGGCATTGACCCGTTTATTGGATTTGGGCATAGAATCATTCAAATTAAAAGAAGAAACACTGATGCGTGGTCTGATTTCCATGCGTTTGTTCAAAAAGGTTTGTCCATATTGCCGCGAGCGTTTAATTGACCATCCCGAACACCCGGCGTATCGGCGCGTTCTGGACGCGTTTGGTGAACTGGGACTGCGCCAGGTATATATTCGTGGTGCCGGTTGCACGGAATGCAAGGGTACGGGCACATTGGGACGTATCAAGGCCGGTGAAATCATTATCACAAACAGCGATTTCCTGCGTCTGGCGTTGTCGGGCAATACCGATGGTGCCGTGCGTTATTGGTTGGAAGAAATGGATGGCCGCACATTGAAAGAGGCCGCCACATCGCTGATGTTGCAGGGCATTATCGGTGTTGATGAATTAGAACGTTGGGTTGGATTATTGGACAGACCAGGGGTGTATTGATATGACAACCAAACTGGACCTGTTGTATGCAAAATTGGTTTTCAGATTAAATACTGAAAAGCGTATGGCGTTTGCGCGAAAATTGGCGTCGCTGTTGCGGAATGATTTTTCATTGATGGATGCGCTGGGGCGGTTGGAAATGGTTGAATCCAAAAATGGAACCAAACCGAACGAACCATTTGCAATTGTTATGCGCGAATTTCAAAAGAATCTGGAACGTGGCGCATCTTTTTCCGAGGCCACGCGTGGTTGGGTGCCGATGAATGAAACATTGCTGCTGACATCGGGAAATATGTCCGATTTGGTGGTGGCATTGGAAAATGTTGTTCGCACGGTCGAGGGTACCCAGCGCATCAAACGCGCAATGATTTCGGCAATTGCGTATCCGCTGTTTTTGTTGGCATTGACATTCGGCGTAATCATTATGGTTGGGTTGTATCTGGTCCCGCCATTGGCCGAGGTCGCGGGTCAAAATATGGTTTGGCAATCGGTTGCGGCATCGTTGATATGGGTGTCTGAATTTTCAATTAAATATTGGTATATGTTCGCAATTGTGTTTGCGGGCGTGGTCGGTATTATTTGGGCCAGTATGCCAACATGGACGGGGCGTTTGCGCGCAAAATTTGATAATTTTGCCCCATGGAATATATACAAAATACAAATGTCAGTTGGTTGGCTGATGAGTTTATCATCCATGGTTGCCGCCGGAATCAGTGTACCCGACGCATTGCGTATGTTGGCGGATAATTCTAATCGTTATCTGCGCGATATTTTGGATGAAACACTGCACTATATTGCAAATGGTGATAATCTGGGTGTAGCGTTGTCCAAGGCCGATCGTCATTTCCCCAGTGATGAATTGATTGGCGATTTGACAATATATGCCGATATGAATGGGTTTGATGCAAACCTGCGGTCAATTGCAAATGATTATTTGGATGAATCTGTGCGTAAAATGGAATCTATATCAAATGTGTTGAACAGTGTTGGGATTTTGTTGGTATCGGCGGTAATTGCATGGGTTGTTTTGGGCACATTCCAAATGCAGGACCAAATTACCACCGCACTGTCATAGAAAGAGAGCAGAGTTCAGAGAGCAGAGAGCAATGAAGCGCGCCATTCGGCGCGCTACTTTATTCATTTGAACTTTGAACTCTGAACTTTGAACTTTTTATTGCTCTCTTCTTAAAATGTGACCCGCATACCGGCGGACAAAAACGGTGTTTCGGTGGTCAGTCCAATTGAAACCCATCCATCAACATTTTCACTATATTTATACCGGAATGAACCGATAACGGTGTGGTCCATATAATCGTCAACATCGTGGTTCCATACGCCCGTATCTGAAAAAATATACGATAATGAAACGGTATACTTTAATAAATCATAACTGATCCCGGTGCCGGCGGAAATACCATCGGATACCGGGCCAATTGGGTTTTGGTCATATATTGCGCGTGCGTTTATTCCCCATACAAAACTGTTATATTGTAAATTCATTCCGGCGGATAATTGCGCACGCCAATCGGCGGTCACATCGGGTGTATATGTGTCGGTGTGGTATCCAGACAGCGCCGACATAAACGATGCCCCGAACGAATATGCGGTTTTTATTTTGCCGTCTGGGCGGCGGATTTTTATTCCCGCGTCAATTGCATAATCATAATCGTCGGTCAAACCCGCCACAGACAAACCATATTGCACCGGGCGCGTTGGAACCGACACTATGTTTGTACGCAATGCCGTGCGTCCAGTGGTCAATATCGTATCGGATATAATGGTGCCGGTCGGATGAATCTTTTTATAAAATAATGGTTGGTCGTTTATGCGCATTCCCCCAACATCGGGCAGGCCCACACCCAATTTGCGTGCAATGGAATCGGTAAAACCAATTTCAATGCGGCCCAAATCGCGATTTTCATAAAAACCGAATGCTTCGCGCAGGGGTTTATCGTCATCAATTGCGGCGGCATCAATTGCATATACCGCGCCGGTCGACTGCCCGGCGGCAATTGCATAGTTTACCTGTCCGCGCACGCGCCAATCGCCCAAGAAATCAGATTTATCAAATTCGGGCTGAATCATTCCAGCCGTACCATAACCAGTCAATTTGAACGCCAACCGGTCGTTTTTATATTGCCACGCATTCGCAGTGGTTGCTGTGCATAAAATTGCGGTCGTAATAAATGCGGTGCGTGATATGAAATTCTTCATATTTTATCCTTGGGATTCGTTCAGTATTGCGGTGCGTAATTTGTTAAATGCGCGTTCTTCTATTTGGCGGACACGTTCGCGCGAAATTCCGTATTTCTGGGATAATGCCTCGAGTGTCAGTGCCGGGTCCGACAGGCGGCGCGCACGCAATATTTCGCGGTCGCGTTCGGGTAATTCAGCCAAATGGCGCCGCAACAGGTCATACCCACGGCGTTTGAATTCCAATTGTTCAATTTGGTCCTGGATATTATTTTTTTCGTCCGGCATATTTGACAATATATCGCGCGCATCATCGTCGGCGTGTGCCGGCGCATTCAGCGACACATCGCGTGCAGCAACGCGCGTTGACATACGGCGAACATCGTTTTCTGGTACCGACAGATAATTTGCAATCTGCTTTGTTTGGTCATCGTTCAGGTTATTGTCCATAATGCCCAATGCGCGTTTGGCCCGCGCCAGGTTGAAAAACACGCGCTTTTGATTTGCAGATGTGCCGATTTTTACAATGGACCAATTATTCAAAATGGTTTCGTATATTTCCGCACGAATCCAGAACATTGCGTATGTAGAAAACCGAAAACCGCGTTCTGGGTCGAATTTTTGCAGGGCCTGCATCAGCCCCATATTGCCACTGGCAATCAAATCGCCCACCGGAATGCCATAGTTTTTGAAATCATACGCCACCGATACCACCAGGCGCAGATGACTGGCCACCAAGCGCTCGGCCGCGGCTTTGTCTTGGGATTTTATCCATTTTGTGGCGCATTCATATTCTTCCTCGGCAGATAAAACCGGAAATTTTTGAATGGTTTGAATATATTGGGCCAGGCCCGATTCATCACTGACACCACGGGCGGCCACCAAACTGGTGTTTTTTTGTGTTGGCAAAGCGTTCTTGATTTGCTTTTTCATAACTTTTATAGTATAGCAATAAAATAAGATTTATCAAGGACACCATATCAAGACAGGAGAAATTTCAATGGCATCCATTTTGGAAAGAAACCGCAAGGTAAACAAGGCCCCAGTTAAAAAGAAAACGCGCGAGGATTACGCCGAAGACGCCCTGTATCGCGAGGTTTGGGAAGAAGTAAATAACGATAAAACAATGGCGTTTATTAAAAAATATTCGCGTACCATGGTTATTTGCGCGTTGGTTATAATGATTGTGGCAACCGCGGTACAAATTGGTGTTCGTACATATCGCAACAATCGTTTGGCGTTGGCGGCGGGTTATGAAACCGCGGCATTGAACACCGATGCAAATGCGCTGGCGGCAATTTCTGGAAATTCGTCGGGGGCGATGGCTGATTTGGCATTGTTCCAATCATATATGATTGACCACGATGTGAAAAAATTGGAAAAATTGGCGTCAGATGGCGCAACCCGCGATTTTCGCGATTTGGCAAAAATGCACTATGTTGCGGCGCGTGGGGACGAAATGTCGGCCACAGATGTGGAAAAATATTTGTCTGATTTGAATACGAAAAAATCGCCGTTTTATTACACATCGCGTTTGACAATCGCACAGAAATATTTGTCGGCTGGGGATAAAGCGTCGGCTGATAAATGGTTAGATGTGATTATCAACGATAAATCGGCACCGTCGGTTGTATCGGCAAACGCACAAACACTGCGATAATTTGGGAATATGGGTATGAGAAAAAATTTCGTCGTTTTATTGTGTTTGTTTGCGGTCGCCGCGTGCAGTAAACACGACCCGATTTTGCCGGGTCTGCGCACACCGGTATTTGATGCGAACAATAACCAGGTTTTGAATCAACCGATTGATAATTTACCGGTGGCGATTGCCCAAACATCAAACACGGAATGTCCATATACCCAAGACAGCACGAATGTAATCAAGGACGCGCGCGGGCGCAAAATATTCAGTGGTTTTCCCACAAACAACAGTGTGCGCAGCAACGCGCACCCCGTGTGTAGTGGAAAATATGTTTATGCGGGTCTGACCACGGGCGAGGTTGTAAAAATTGACGCCAAATCGCGCGAGGTAATTTGGATTGCGGATATTTTCCGTACCAGCAATATGACCGGTGGTGCGTCGGTTGTTGATATTGTTGCGCCAATTGCGCTGGTTGGTGGTGATGTATATGCGGGTGGTTTGGGTGATGCATATTGCCGTTTGAATGCAAAAACTGGTGCAAAAAAATGGTGTACGAATATCAGTGTGGCATATCCGTTTATAATTACCGATGTGGCATCGTTTGTTGTTGCATCGGACAGTAATTTATATGCGGTGCGAAATTCGGATGGTGCAATTTATTGGCGCGCCCCTGTGAAAAAGCCCGGCGCGCCATCGTATGAAAACGAAATTATTACGGTTGGGCGTCAACAAATAAACGCAAAAACAGGCGAAATTATAAAGTAAAAAAATACCGGCATTTGCCGGTATTTTTATCGTTTTTTATATTACACCATAAATGGCAGGTTTTCCAAATTTCCCTCGGCTACGCGGACATTTACATCCAACATAATAAACACGGCATCGGGCGTTTTTGGTATACGTTCATTAAACAAATCGGTGCCCAACAAGTGGCTGGTATTTACCGACAGTTTTGTTATCAAATGGTCATCGTCCAACAATGTGAAAATTGGCCCAATATCGCGTGGTGTGTTTTCGCCGACCTCGTGTTCATTTTGTGGGCAACGCAGACCATCCAGCAATGTTTTTACGCGGTTATCAATATCGCGACGCGGCACGCCAACAATTTCGGGGTGCATCATTTGAATGTCTATTTCCGCCAATAATTTCAGGTTTGGCGTGATAATAGGGTTCCAATCAATACCGCCAACATGGCGTGTGGTAATCGGGCTTTTGGTGGCGGTTGGTACCATGTATTGCGTCAGATTATTCCAAGGCTGGTGCTCAACCAATTTTTTCAATTGCGGGTGAAATTGCATACGAATGTCGGCAATATGCTGTGCGCGCTTTTTCGGATTGATTAAAATATCGCCAAAATACAATAATTTGAATTTCATAGATTATTTCTCCTTGGCCAGTAATTCTTTGAATTTTTCGTCTGCCAATGGGTGCAGGCGGTATGCTGGAAATCCGTCCTTGGTTTTAGAGTGAATCAATGAGTCAATTGTGACCATTGGGCGCGAACCGTATTTAGTCAGGATTTTTGTCCCGCGTTTGAATTGTTTATGCATAATCTGGACAGCGGTCAATTTGTCTATGCCGTATTTTTTAGCCGCCGCCGCTGGCGACAAATAGTCGGATTTTGAAAATATTTGTGCTTTGCTTTCTACCATAATTTTGGTCCCCTTTTTCCTTGATAATTATACCAGAAATTGCTATTTTTTACATAGAAAAAAGAAAGGAATATAAATGTCTGTAAATAATGAATATACCGGTGATTCAATTAAAGTATTAAAAGGATTAGAGGCGGTAAAAAAACGCCCCGGAATGTATATTGGTGACGTGGGCGAGGGTGGATCCGGTCTGCACCACATGATTTACGAGGTGGTAAACAACTCTATTGACGAGGCGATGGCCGGTTATGCCGACACGGTATATGTTTCATTAAATGCAGACGGCAGTGCGACAATTCGTGATAATGGCCGTGGTATGCCGTTTGATATAAACCATGAAACCGGGCGCAGCGCGTTGGAATTGATTATGTGCGAATTGCACGCCGGTGGTAAATTTGATAACGAAGGCAATGGCGCGTACAAGGTATCGGGTGGTTTGCACGGTGTGGGTGTGTCGGTTGTGAATGCGTTGTCCACATGGCTGGAGGTTCGCGTATGGCGTGGCGACAAAGAGGCCATTATGACATTTGCCGATGGTGTGCCGACATCTGATTTGAAAATTATTGATAATACAACGCATCACGAACACGGGACCGAGGTCACATTCCTGCCGTCGCCAGAAACATTTACAGGTACTGCGTTTAATTTTGATACCATGGAAACCTGGCTGCGTGAACAGTCGTATCTGAATGCGAATGTAAAAATTATTTTAGAAGATTTACGCGGCCCCGACAAAAAGACCCGCGAATTCCACTCGGTTGATGGATTAAAGGGTTTTGCAACATATCTGGATAAATCCAAGGAATTGTTAAACCGCGAACCAATTCATATTATCAAACAGATTGATGAAACATACATCGAAATTGTTTTGCAATGGACAACGGCGTATACGGAAACATCGTTGTGTTTTACCAACAATATTCCAAACCGTGATGGCGGAACGCACTTGGCGGGGTTCCGTGCGGGATTGACGCGCGCAATAAACAAATACATTGGGGACAAGGTCACGAAAAAAGACATCAACCTGTCGGGTGAAGATTTCCGCGAGGGTTTAACCAGCATTATCAGTGTTAAAATTCCGGACCCGAAATTCGGTTCCCAGACCAAGGATAAATTGGTATCAAGCGAGGTTCGACCACTGGTTGAAAATACCGTATCGGAATTACTGTATGAATTCTTGGATGAAAATCCGGCGGTTGCAAAATTGATTGTCGATAAAATTATTGAGGCCGCCACCGCACGCGAGGCCGCCCGCAAGGCGCGTGAATTGTCGCGCAAGAAAACGGGGCCGGAACTGGGCGGATTGCCTGGAAAATTGGCAAATTGCAGTGAACGCGACCCGGCAAAATGTGAATTATTCATAGTCGAGGGGGACTCGGCTGGTGGTACGGCAAAGCAGGGCCGTGATCGTAAAACCCAGGCTATTTTACCGTTGCGTGGTAAAATTTTGAATGTTGAACGCGTGCGCTTTGATAAAATGTTGGGGTCGGACACAATTGGTGCGTTGATTACAACAATGGGCGCGGGTATTGGCAAAGACGATTTTGATATTGAAAAAATGCGCTATCACAAGGTTATTATCATGACCGATGCCGATGTCGACGGACAGCACATTCAGACATTGCTGATGACATTTTTCTATCGCTATATGCCCGAGGCAATTGAACGCGGATACATTTATGTTGCCAAACCGCCGCTTTATGGTGTGACGCGTGGAAAACAGCAATTGTATCTGCAAAATGAACGCGAAATGGACGATTACCTGATGGATCAATTGGCGACCGATGGTGTAATTGAAACATTTTCTGGGGCGCAAATTTCAGGTGCTGATTTGAAACGGTTGTTGACAGTTGTTTTGAATATGCAAAACACATTGCAGGCCCTGGGGCATATTGTGCCATTGCGCTTTATCGAGGCATTGGCCTTGAACGGTGTGTTTGATAATGAAAATGCCGAAACATTTGCCGCGGCACAAAAATTGTTGGATGCCCAGGAATTGGAATTCGAACGTGGATGGCATGTGTCGGGCGATGCGTCGGGTATTACAATCACACGCACATTGCGCAGTGTGACTGAAACGCATTTCTTGCCGCGTGAAAAAATCAATTCGCCGGAAATTCGCGCATGGTTGCGTATGGATGGTCGTGACGAATTGATGGAAATATTTGTGCATCCGTGCACTTTGCGGGTCAAGGCCAAATCGCAAAAGATTTGGGGTGCGTTGAATTTGCTGAATACGGCATTTGAATACGCGAAAAATGGGTTAAAGATTCAACGATACAAAGGTTTGGGTGAAATGAACGCCGAACAGTTGTGGGAAACAACAATGGATCCAAATAACCGCAGCCTGTTCCAGGTTAAAATCAACGATGCATCCCAGGCAGACGAGGTTATATCCATGCTGATGGGTGATGTTGTTGAACCGCGTCGTGATTTCATTGTTGAAAATGCGTTGAACGCGAATTTGGATGTTTAATTACATGGGCGTCGCCAATATGTTCACCGCCGAATGGTTTTATGCGCTGGATAAAAAATTGCGCGAACTGGGGATGGACAGCGACGCCCAAACTTTTGATGAAATTCGTGAAAATTTGTCGCATCGGCATGTTTGTACGCCCGATGAATTCGCAGACAGTTGCACATACGTGATTTTGGCGGGCGGGTTTTCGCAAAAGACGGCGAAAAAAATCTATGCACAAATTATATCTGTGTTGCATACGCGTGGCGCAGATTTCGATTACCTGTTTTCTTTGTTTCACAACAAAAACAAAATCGCGGCAATTTGCAAAATTTGGGAAACGCGTGGTGCATTGTGTGCTGAATACTATCGGTTGGATACGATTGATGCGCGATTAAAATTTTTGGAAAATTTACCACATATTGGAAAAATTACCGCACATCATTTGGCGCGCAACCTGGGCGAAGATATTGTGAAATATGATATTTGGATTCAACGCCTGGGCGTTCTGTACGGCGGAAATACGGCGTTGTATGCGGTTGTTGATAACGGTAAATTAAACGATGATATTAAATCGGCGTGCGATAAAATGTTTGCCGATATGTGTGAAAAAACCGGATTGCCACGCGGGTATGTTGATGTAGTTTTATGGAAGGCATCCCAGGTCGGATTGATAGAGGAACTAAAACATGGATGTAAAAATTGAACAGTCGTGGAAAACCGCATTATCAGACGAATTTGATAAAGAATATTTTATCAAACTGACGGATTTTGTGCGGGCGCAATATTTGTCTGGCCGACCGGTGTTTCCCGCACCGCAGAATATTTTTAATGCGTTTAATTTGTGTCCATTGCCAGATGTCAAGGTTGTGATTATCGGCCAGGATCCATATCATGAACCGGGCCAGGCGCATGGATTGTGCTTTTCGGTATTGCCGCCAACACCCGTGCCACCCAGTTTGGTAAACATCTATAAAGAAATTGAATCTGACCTGGGGCGGCCCAGTGCGACACACGGCGATTTAACCGCGTGGGCGCGCCAGGGTGTATTGCTGTTAAATTCCACATTGACGGTGGCAGCGCATGTTGCGGCGTCACACGCGGGGCGCGGGTGGGAACAATTTACCGATGCGGTTATTCGTGCGGTGGCGCACCGTGATAATATTGTTTATATGCTGTGGGGCGCGTACGCCCAGCGCAAGGCGGAATTTGTTGACCCGACGCGTAATCTGATTTTGAAATCGGTGCATCCATCACCGTTGTCGGCACATCGCGGATTTTTTGGCAACCACCATTTTTCACGCGCGAATGAATATCTGGTTCAACACGGCAAAACGCCGATAGAGTGGTAATCCGTCTACGCTGCGCTCCGATTAAAAATTATATGTGACCCCCAGGCCGTAAAATGCGTATGAGTAATTCTCGCGCGCGGTATTGGCATTTGAAAAGTGTTGCATAAACAATTCAATGTTTGTGCGGTCG
Source organism: uncultured Alphaproteobacteria bacterium (assembly GCA_934255455.1). GTDB lineage: Bacteria > Pseudomonadota > Alphaproteobacteria > Rs-D84 > Rs-D84 > Enterousia. The sequence goes on along the minus strand of CAKQNS010000001.1, from coordinate 10,050 downwards.
TTTAATTTATATCCGCCAATCATTTTGAATTGGAACAACAATTTCGCGCCCAGACGTTCGTTCTGTTGCGCCTGCAAGCCAACGCCTGCGCCATTGGCGTAATACCATTTTTTACCGCTGAATATCACGATATCTTCGCTGATAAACACCATTGGAATACTGTACTGGTCCCAACGCCACCCGTATTTTGAACCAAACCCAATTGTTTGCCCAATGTTTAACGACTGGCGCGCTGGAATGCGAAAGAATGTTGTCGGCTGGGAATACTGGACGTGCAACATATAAAACGGTACGGGACGCGCAGGTGGTGGCACCAAGAAGCCGCTGTCAATACCCTGGCCCAAGTGAAATGCAATTTGATTTTCGTATTTGCCGGTAAATGGATTATCGGCGGCCACGGCATTGGTTGCGCACATTAAAATTGATAAAAATATTACTGTTTGCTTCACGGGGTACAATGATACACCATTTTGTGCCATTATTCAAACAAATTTATTAAAAAATATAATGAATTTTGCAATGGGATACTATTCCGGCACGCGGCGGCGCATTTGTTCCTTGCAATCGATAAAAAGTCTGTTATAATCGGTTCGCTTGGCGGGATAGCTCAGCTGGTTAGAGCAGCGGAATCATAATCCGCGTGTCGGGGGTTCAAGTCCCTCTCCCGCTACCATCCGTCTTCGCTTCGCTCCGTCGCGATTGGTACAATCGGGCGGGGCGATGTGATTTTAATCACGCGAAACGGATGCCACGACGAAGTGAGCAATGCGAACGAAGACGGGCAACATAATGTATTATGTGTATATACTACAAAGCATAAATTTCCCGATTTTGTCCGAATTTATCAGTTTTAGCAGATATATTTACATATTCTAGACATAACTTTGGACATAGAAAAATATGTTTACATGCGTAATCCTTTTGCCTGTTTTACACTATGAATTATAAAGGGGAATACATAGAAAGTCGCGGCAAAAGGTTGCAAAGAATGACAAAGGTTTACAAAGAGATATGATATTTTACAAAAGTGATATAAATGCAATCAAAAAACACCGCCCAATTGGGGCGGTGACATTATGTTTATGCTGCTTTTTTTATCGGCTGTTTCCATGTTTCGCCAATAGATTCTAAAAATATCTTTTTGTTTTCTTCAAACAACTCATCTTCTTGTTTTGTTATATCTATTAGTAATGCTTTCATTTCGCTTTTTTCTTTTAACAAAACCTCTGCTGCTAATGCACGAAATACAGCTTCAAATGCAACTTTTGGTTGTAGTTCACCTTTCTCTATTCTTGCTATTGTTTGTTCGTTTACTCCAATCGTCAAACCAAAAGACCCTTGCGAACATTTCATCTCTTTGCGTAAAAATCTAAATTCCTCTGGCAATAAACGTCTAGGAGCGTTTATCAAATCTCTTGCGATTGCTAAATGTAGCCCATCTATATTGTTTATAGATACGCCTTTGCCATATGGTGTATCATATTCTGTATATCCATTTAATAAGTATATATTATTCAAACCACATAAAGTGTAGTGATATTCGTTTTTCATTTAAATATTTCCCATTCTATAGTTATAATTAATAATCTTTGAAAATTATCAACGATTGCTGTTACAACTCCTGCCTCCCGTACTGTATCGATTCTTTTTGTTATTTTATATTTCCAATTTTTCTTTTCTTCATCGAACGTTGCTTCTGTATCTACATACCCTTCTCGTAAAATTCCGAATAGATCTTGTATTACAAAGTCTCGTTCTTCCATGCGTTCTTTAGCATGATTTGTGATAATGACGTTACTCGAATTTAGGGATATATCGTGTATCTTTTTTTCTGCTTCAGCTTTATTTAATCTGTTTACTAATGTTATTACCTTACCCATTGTTGTTTATCCTCTGTTATTATTTATTTAATTCATACTCCCTCATTCTTTTCCATCTCTCTTGCCTATCATTATGATAGATTTTTTGTAAAAAGTCAAGATAAAAGTTATGTAATATTGGGTACAAACTCTACCCGAGTCGTTTATCTGCGGTTTCTTTGTCTATTTGCTTAAGGTCTAAAATCATTTTCAGCCCCCCGACAGCTAATATGTCATTATTGTTAAAATTTTGGTACATGGTTATATCCTTTTGTTTTGATTTATAATAATCTTAACATGAAAAAACAAGGTTTGTTATGGCCAAATTTATGACATAAAAACACCAAGCAACGCTTGGTGTGTAGCGATTTTTATGATCTTTGATTACACTTTTTTAAAAGTACAACTTCTCAAATAATTCTTTTGTATTGTATATATGAAAATCTGCCTTGTTATCTATCATTTTACAATAGTCTTGTTTTGTGTATTGTTTTCCGGACAATTCTTGCTTTTGTTTTGTTGTTGTAAAATCTTGTTCGTAACTTTTATAGACGTCATTTGTTATAACTTCTTCAACTTTATAAATAGTATTTATGCTTTCGCCATTTTTTGCAAGAGCGTCGATTAAGAATTGCCTTGAGTTATATTTTATTTCCCCAAATGTTTCTGCAAATTTCATAGGATAAATTTTCAGTGGGTAATAAGGTTCGCACCATTCAGTAATTAAGTCTTTAGAAAGAACAAAACCGTATATTTGACCGACTTGTTCCACTTCTTGTGAAAGGCTTGTGTATTCTTTGTATAGTTTAATCTGTTCTTTTATAACAAGGGGTATTGTTATTAAGAATATTACGCCGTAGAAAATACCAACAATCCATGGTGCTTTTTTTGTATACCATTCTTTCAAATATAATTTGTCTTTTATAATAATAAAAAGTGTAATAGCCATGGCAATACTGCCAACCAATAAATAATGTATAAATAAATAAAAAAATAACTGCCACGAGATTAGGTTCCCATCTAATCTTCCAGGAATATTAAGTAAAACCCAAACAAAAAGGATGATAATTCCCGTTATAATTATGCTTTTGGTTGTTTTATTTTTATCAAAAGCCAATCCGATGCTCATTATGAGTAAAAGTCCAAAAATCATTCCTATTAGTTCTAGCATTTTACACCCCTTTGTTTAAAAAGATTAGACCGCCATGGGATGTTAGGCGGTCGGGGAGTTCTCAAATCAGCGTATTAGTGATTCTGTTGTTTTCGGGTTGCCCCTGTTGTATGACAAACAGCTCCCCGACTTATTAAGTCAGGGATAAATCACGACACAAAACTACAGGAATGACATCGGATGACGATGCCGTCAGTAATTTTGCACCGAATACGCTGGGCTTGAGATAGCCCCGAACCCATATCCCTATGGATTCATTTCATAGTCTATCACTAAAAATCAAAAATCTCAATTAGATATTAAAATGATGCATTTTGTATTTGGTATGATTAAGCGGAGGTAAAAAACTTTACATAGAAAAACGGTTAAAAAATGGCGGAAATGTGAGTGGTGTAGCGATTTTTGTTAAAGTGAATTTTGTATTTAATCTGATGAATGCTTATGGACAATTTTACATATACTAGACATAGAAAATTGGTGTGCTGTGGAAAGTGGCGGATTTCTGCGGAGTTCGTGAGGGAAAATACTTTGTGCGCTGGTATATCATAATCCACGTGTCGGGGGTTCAAGTCCCTCTCCCGCTACAACGATTTTCTTGAAAAAACACCGGCATTTGCTGGTGTTTTTATTCCTTGTGTTTAATTTCGCAATATCATAACATTTTGAATGTATAATTTATTACCAAGGAGTTTTCTATGCCCACCGTTCGCACAAAAACTAATAACAAAAAATCGCCAATATCGGTTGCATTTTGCTTTGACCATAATATGTGGATGCTGGCGGGTGTAGCGATTGCGTCGTTGTTGCGTAATGCGGGCGCGCGGCCATATAACATCTATTGTGTGGTGCCGGTCGATTTGTCGGATGCATATCGCGATGAATTGTCGCGAATGGTTGCCGATATGCATAAAATTTCCAGCATAACATTTCTGAATGCGAATTCGGATTTTGATTCGTCGGTCACACATCAATATACGGTTGGAATTTATTATCGGTTTATGTTGGTAAAATTGTTGCCACATGTTGATAAAATTATATATATGGATGCTGATACAACCGCATGCACAGATTTGTCGGAATTGTTTGATATGGATATGGGAAAAAATCTGATTGCGGGTGTGCGTGACGCGGACCAGGGACGCCCGTGGCCGACCCAACCAAACGGATATATAAACAGTGGCGTGTTGATGATGAACCTGGGCGAAATCCGGCGCAGTAAAATGTATGACACTTGGATTGAACTGTCGCGGTCGGATTGCTTTGCATACCCAGACCAAGACATTTTGAATAAAACATGCGATGGCCGCATTATGTATTTGCCGTTAAAGTACAATTATATGTGTGGGGCAGGTGGCCGATTTGCGCCGGCCGTTGCGGCGGGCATATACAGCGCGCCCGAGGTTGCCACCGCCGACAAAGCCCCAGCGATAATTCATTACATATTGAAACAACCGTGGCTGGGGCGTGCAAATAAAATGGGACGCGTTTGGTGGTTTTATGCCGCGATGACACCGTTTTATGCGGCATTTTTGGCCGATGTAAATCAAACGCCCGATGTTGTGGAAAAACGCATATTGCTGTTTAATTGTATTCCGGTTATGCGGGTAAAGATGTATATGAATTTATCAAAGTATTATTTGTTCGGCTTTATCCCGTTGTTCAAGGTCAAATCGGCATAAATGCGCCGTATTTTATCCTTGATTTTTATGCGCAATATCGTATAATCGCGGGGCAATAGTAAATCGCCCTAATAGTCTAGTGGTAAAACACGTCCTTGGTAAGGACGAGTCGCAAGTCCGATTCTTGCTTAGGGCACCAGAAATGCATCATCTACTTTGCGTTTGTTTTTGTTCAGGTCATGTATGTTTAATACACTCCCATCACAAAAACTGCACAATACGCAGTATCTGATACATTTCACGAAATGCACCATCTGTTTGTTTTTGTTCATGATGTGTTTCGCTGTTGACAGAATTTTATGGGCGCGATTGTGTTGATGTGACTGACAACCACGGAATAATCAAAACCCAGACAAAGTTATAAATTCAGGGTGGCACCGCGCGGATTCCGCGCCCCTGTGAAAATCATTTGGGTGCCGAATTCAATCAATCATTATTTTGGCACCCGGGGAATAAAACAAAAAGGGACCAAAATGGTAGTATCATTAAAATCTAAATACAGAACGCATACTTGTGGCGAATTAAATGCGTCCAATGTTGGGCAATCTGTTGTGCTGTCGGGCTGGGTTCATCGCAAACGTGACCATGGATCGTTGCTGTTTATCGACCTGCGCGATAATTATGGAATTACCCAGTGTGTGTTTGATGGTGGCGACCCCGAATTGGAAAAGGTGCGCCCGGAATCGGTCATTCAAATTACAGGTACGGTTGTTGCGCGTGATGCATCCGCGGTCAATGATAAAATTCCAACCGGTGCGATAGAGGTCAAAGCAGAAAAATGGTCGGTGTTGACCAACGCGAATGTTTTGCCGTTCCAGGTATTTGGTGATGATGATACTGTATCCGAAGATTTGCGTTTGAAGTATCGTTATATTGATTTGCGCCGTGAATCATTGCACCAGAATATTTTGTTCCGCAACCGTATGATTAAATTTATGCGTGACCAGATGTGGAATATGGGCTTCTCGGAATTTCAGACACCCATTTTGACCGTGTCATCGCCAGAGGGCGCGCGTGACTTTATCGTGCCATCACGTAATCATCATGGCATGTTCTATGCATTGCCACAAGCACCGCAGCAGTTCAAACAGTTGATTCAGATTTCTGGATTTGACCGCTATTTCCAAATTGCGCCATGTTTCCGTGACGAAGATTTGCGTGCAGACCGCTTGTTGGAATTTTACCAGTTAGATATGGAAATGTCGTTTGTTGACCTGCCTGATATTCAGGCGGTGGGTAATGAACTGATTCCTGCAATTATTCGTGAATTTGTGCCAAATGCAAATGTATGTCCGGACATTCCACATATTCCATTTGACGAGGCGATGTTGAAATATGGTTCGGATAAACCAGATTTGCGCAACCCGATTATCATTTCAGATGTGACGGAAATTTTCCGCGGGTCTGATTTTGGAATCTTTGCAAATGCAATTGAAAATGGGGCGGTTGTGCGTGCGATTCCGGCACCAAATTCCGCCGATAAACCACGCAGCTGGTTTGATAAACTGGGCGAATATGCGGTCAAGGAATTGGGCTTGGGGGGACTGGGCTATATCGTCTTTGCGGGCGAGGCCAAGGGCCCCGTTGCCAAGAAATTGGACGCCGACCGTATTGCAAAATTGCATGAAATCGCAGGCGACAATGCATCGTTGTTCTTTGTATGTGACGCGCCAGACACCGCGGCCAAGGCGGCGGGCAAACTGCGCAATAAATTAGGCGAAGATTTGGGATTGATTGATGAAAACGATTTCCGCCTGTGCTGGATTGAAGAATTTCCATTCTTTGAAGCGGACCCAGAATCACCGACGGGTATCGCGTTTACGCATAATCCATTCTCGTTCCCGATGGCAACATTGGATGAATTGAATACGCGTGACCCACTGTCTATCAAGGCGGCACAGTTTGATATGGTGTTAAACGGTGCTGAAATTTGCAGTGGTGGTTTGCGTAACTTTAACCCGGAAATTATGGTTAAATGTTTTGATATTACCGGATACGACGAAGAAACCGTCAAGGCAAAGTTCGGCGGAATGTACACTGCGTTCCAATACGGTGCACCACCACACGGCGGTTGCGCGTTTGGTATTGACCGACTGGTGCAAATTATGCGCCGCGAACCGAACTTGCGCGAGGTTGTGTTGTTCCCAACCAACCAACGTGGCCAGGATTTAATGATGGGGTCACCATCGCCAGTCACTGAACAGCAACTGCGCGAAGACCATATTCAGGTTCGCAAGAAAAACTAAACATAATTTTGTATGTTTATTCAGTCCGCATTATGCGGACTGTTTTTTTGTATGAAATCAAACCTATTAAAATTTGACAAATGTGAATATATAATCATTGCAAATTTATAGGGATGAAAAAATGCGTCGAATACCTGATGTTGATAAACTGGCAAATTCACTGGGGCTGAATGAATACCAGGCGGCTGTGTTGCGGGAAAATTACCATAAATATGATGTGTCGGGGTTGGTTAAACGCGGGGGCGTTCTGTATGCGCCACGCACAACCGGATACAGTGGTTTTCGCAATGCTATTTATAAAATACTGTTTGGGCAAAGTGTCGATTTAATTGGGCGCGATAAAATATTATTGCATGCGGCGCGCCATGTTAAATTTATGTCTGGTGGGTACCATTGTGTTCGCATTGGACAATATAAATATTGGGCGGACAAAGATGGTAATGCCGTATCTGCATTTGTTGCGCGCCGCGCAATTCACAACAAAAGTTATTAAAACTTGTTATGTGTTTTTACAAAATCACGCAGAAAACTGGGGTCAAAATTATTCATAATTTCGGTGAATGAATAATTGCGCGTGCCGTCTGGTAAAATCGACAGACGCATTGGCACTGGGGCTGGTGATGTGCCGCGCATGGTCAAATTTAACAATGCCATCATGCGACCATCGGTTATTTCAAATTCACCAATTGCATCAACATGGCGCATTTGCAATGTCAGTGGTCGTGCGGTAATAAAATTGCCATTTTCGTATTTACCGATAATGTGCATCTTTTTAATTTTTGTTTCGCCGCCGGTCAATGCACCCGCCAATGCATATTCGGCATTAAATGTTGTGATTTTATCGGTCGATGCATAGAAATCATCAAAGCCCAATCCAACAATATATCCGCCATCAAATGACAAATCCATATCGCCGGCCAGGTTGTAATATATGTCGTGGGCAATGTGTCCGTTTGTTGTCATATTTATATCGCCGGTAATCATTGTGTCGCGAATATTTATTGGCATTGCCGACGACAGCAAATTTCCATCAATTACAAATTTATTTAATTGGGCATAAATGTCATAGTGCGCATCGTTCTTTGTAAATGTGGCCAGTAAATTTCCACGCGCCGCATCGGTTATGGAAAATGTCTGGACGCCGGATTTCAACGCATAGACCAGATTTTTGAATTCATTGCCATTGTATATCATGGCATCCGCCGATAATGAAATATTTATTGGCAATTCAAACGGTATGGTGATTGGTGCCGCGGTTAAAAATTCCAGGTCTGAATAATTATCAACATAGTTTTGGTTTGCAAAAGAATCGATATTCAACACATTTGTGTGCAATGTTATGTTGCGGCCACTGGCTGTGCCGGTAAATTTATGGCCGGCAATAATGATTTCCATATTTGATATGTTTGTACCACTGTATGTGCCGGATATGGAATATTCAAAATCATTGAATGATTGTAAATCCATGTTTGGTAATAACGCTTTGAAACTGTTCCCAGTCAGACGAAATGTTTTATCGTCCATAGATATTTTCCAATCGCCGGTGTATGGTGTGAATTCAAATTGTTTTCCATTCCAGGCGACATTGCCACGTGCGTCCAGCATAAACGATGGTAAAAATTTAAAGTTTGGATTTGCCCAGCGCAATGTTTTGTTGTTTGCAAATGTATAAGATGCGCGCGTGGACGCGTTATCTATGTAATATGTGCCACCAATATTTTTGAATTGGAAATTTAATTCACCCCGGCGGCCCAGACGCGCCGCGGCGTGCATCAATTTATCGCGCGATGGCATATCGGTGTCAGACCCGACAAACACGGTGAAATTATCGCCATCAACGGACAGGCTGCCATGCATATTGCCGTATGAAAATTCACGGCATCCCCATTTTTGTGGTGTGCCATAGAACAAGCACATTGATGGCACGCCGTCGACTGGCATAGTTATCATAATGTTATGTGCACCATCTTTATCAATTGTGCCACCGGTAATTGCAATATCATCCGCCATGATGTTTGCAATTTGCAATATATCTGAATCGGCCGTGGCGTTTACGCGCAGGTGCGAAAATTCATACGACATAAATTGCATTTTGCCGTAAAAATCCAAATCAAGCGTCGTGCGTTTTGAAACCTTGGTCGGATTGGTCAGAAATGAAAAATCAAAATACATATTGTCTGATTTTAATTCAATATCACGGTCACCATTCGGGTACAATTTTATGTTGCCGGAAAAATCATCGGATTTTATATTTGAAAAATCAAAACCATATTCCCCATCCCATGCGAAATTCATAGATAATGAAATTACTTTGTTTATGCGGGGGTATGAAAAATCAAACCATTCGTTTATATCTGGGGCACGGATTTCCAATGTGCCGGCGGCCGTACCATCGGAAAACAATTGTCCGTTTATGTTCAATTTGTTTTCATAGTTCCGGATTGAAAATTGGTCGCCATCAAAATTCAAATCGTATTTATGGTCGTTGGTGCGAACCGTGCCAGACAATGTGCCATCGGTCAATTTAGCACGTACAATTTCATAATTTTTGTTATGAAACCAAACGGTTGAATTATATATATCAATGTTGTGGCCAAAATCAGGTGCAGCCAATGAATCTATTTTAATATTTGCACCATAAATCGCAATATTGCCACCAATTTCGGCGCCCGAAATATTGAATATTTTTGATAATGGAACGGTAAATATCAATGAATCTATGTGTCCAATTGGCACGGTGACATCATGTGCAACAATTGTTGCGCGACCCAGTAAACTGAAATGAATATCGCCCGATATTTCGGCGGTTTGGCCCGTTTGTTCGGATATAGCATTTATTATTTGTGGTTTTATCCCGTCCAGGGTTATCATCGGGGGTACGACAATGATGGCCAATGCCGTAATCGTAAAAATAGATACGCCGGTCCAAATGATTCTGCGTTTATATCTGGGTTTTAATGCCATTCTCTCTGCTCTTGTAATTTGATTATAATGAATTACAATAATCGTGTGAACAAAAAAAGTATATTTTCATTGGAAAGTAATTATGCCCCCATGGGGGACCAGCCCGCGGCCATATCTGAATTGGTGGCTGG